>NZ_JAMYMR010000001.1:0-650610 GCF_040318635.1 Mesorhizobium sp. M1066 | reverse complement strand
CGTCTCCGTGCCTGTTGTGCCCCGCGGCGCCGGCCCCCGGCGGGGCCCGCCCCCCCCGCCACCCAAGACGGCGCCGTCTGTTCAACCCCGCCCCCCGCTCCCCGGCGGCCCCCGCCCAACGGCCCCCCCCCCACGCCTACAACATCAAGAGTCACCGGGACGAGGAGAGGCGCTGGGTGGAACAGGCCGAAACCGCCTATGCCCGCTTTGTCTCCGGCTGGAACCCACGAGGTCCGAAGAGGGCGCGCACGGGCGCCGCAAATGAGAAGCGACTGTAGAGGCTGCGCGGCAGGGCTCTCACCTCGGACCCTGCTCTTCGCCACGCGGTCACCCATGCGCAACAGGAGAATATCGCAAATCCGATCAAAAAGCTCTTGTCGATCACATCAGTGGTCCATGGATGATTGATCTTGGTGAGCCGGTGCTCGATGCCATGGTCGGTGCAGACGTTGTCGAAGACATGCCTGGGGGCATGGCGGTCGCAGCTGCGATTGGTGAACTGGATGCCGTTGTCGGTCAGAATGGTATGGATGACATAGGGCACAGCTGCGATCAGATCCCGAAGGAACTGAACCATCGTCATCTTGTCCGCGGTCGCGTGCAGTTGCGCATAAGCGAACTTGGACGTCCGATCGATGGCAACGAACAGGCGCAGCTTGCCCTCGGCGGTCTGCACCTCGGCGATATCGATGTGGAAATAGCCGATCGGATAGGCCTTGAACTTCTGCCTGGCCGGCTTGTCGGCGCCCGTCTGCGGTAACCGCGAAATGCCGTGGCGCTGAAGGCAACGATGCAATGACGAGCGCGTCAGATGCGGGATCGTCGGCTGAAGGGCATAGAGACAATCATCGAGCGGCAGCAACGTATGTTTGCGAAAGGCGACGATGGCGGCTTCCTCTTCGAGCGACAGCACCGTCGAGTGCGGCTCTCTGGGGCCGGTCGGACGATCGGCGGTCGAGGTCCGGTTGCGCCACTTCGCGACCGTCTTGGGATCGATGCCATAGCGCTTGGCGAGCTTCTTCAGGCTTTCTTGACTATTTTGTATTGCTCGACGGATCGCCTCCGTCGTCGTGGCGCGGCCGTGTAGAACCTGACCCATAGTGCCTCCTTCCATTCCGTGGAAAAGATCGCACCATTAAAGCCAGGGATCAAACAACTAGACTCCATCGACCGGGTTCACGCGAGGCAGAAGGAGGCGGCCCGCCTGATGCAGTCTCAAGAGGATCGACATTCGCTCCGGCCCCGCTTTCAGGCGGTTCGCCGACCTCCAATCAGCATTCGGACGCCGTTGGATGGGCATATTCGCACATCCTACAAAGCAGAAAGCCATCTCTCCCATTCATGCGATCGGCGATTTCGCTAAGGACAGCGGCAGCAACGTATCCTCGGTCATGGCGGGTGTGGCTCGCGAGATGCGGTGGAAGGGTTGGCCTAAGCAACCGAATCCTACGCCAAATCAATCGCTTAAGCTACATCCGCCAGTGTCAAAGCCCCATCGTCGTGCATAAGACGGGTTAGCTTGCACGAGTCAGGGCGTGTTTGATTTGAGGTCAGCTGCGTTCTCCGATGGCCCAGAAAGGTCCACCATTATTTCCAGCGCCTCGTTCGACATCGAGACCAAGCGCATGCCGACGTGCTGTGATAGGCTACCGATGCCTATGGAAGCGAAAACTGCATCTCCCGAGATTAGAACGACCGGAATGCGGTCACCTCTGCCCATGTCAAGCACACCTATTCTTCAACGATCAGCCCAATGTCCGTGGTTCATCGAAAGTGGCGGGAATCCGAGCTCTGATCTTGTCACGGCCGCGCCTCAAGGGAGCAGCAGCGATATAGCTAGCATTTGATTTTGGAGCGAATCTGCCGAGTCACTCGTCACCTCATAATGGTCTGGCGATTGGCATCCAACGTCCTCGCAACTGCCGAAATGCTCAGGCCTTTGCCCAGCTTCACGAGCGAAACCCGATCGCCAGATCAGAAAGAGCACGCTACCGAAATAGGCCAACTGAAGGAGCAGCGAACAAGCCAGCGTCGTGACGACTACTGTGCCGATGGAATGAGAAGCGAAGTAGACAGTCAGTGCGGTGCTGCACAGCACCAGCCCCAGGACGCGACAAAACATTCTAAAGGACAACGCCGTTCTCCTGGTTTTGTCTCCTCAGATCATGCTGCGACCTGGTCGGCCGCAACATGGGTCTGGCAGTTCTTCGGGCAGACGCGGGCGCAGGCTCCGCAGCCAATGCAGCGGCCGGCATGATCGACGACCATGATCATGCGATTGAGCTCGCCATCGAAATCGTCATCCTCGTCGTCGCAGGCGCCGAGGATTTCACCCGCGTCATCGACGCCGTAAAGATGCATGACCTCGCGCGAGCAGACCTTGAAACAGCGGCCGCAGCCGATGCAGGTCGTGCCATCTATAGCGGTGAGATATTCCGGCACCCATCCGGAGCCGTCGCGGGTGGTGAATGTGCTCGTCATCGTAACTTCTTCATTGCAGCGAGCGCTCTCTTGGCACCATCCAACTCGGCAAAAGCGGCCGACGTTTCCTCGGCAACTTCCTCTAACTCCGTCCATTTTCCCGACAGATTCTCTGCAAGGTCGCGCAATTTCATCTTGGCAATTGCCGCGCGCAGCTGAAGCTTTCGGACTTTCTTCCCCATCTCATCTAGCTTTGACATAAATCCTTCCTCGAAATCGGTTTCATCACGCCGGCGCCACACCGGGACCTGCTTCAGTGGCTGCGGTCGAATCGTCGACCAGTTTCGTACCGGCCTCCGCGAGCTTCCTGAACGTCTCGAAGCCGAACCGGTGGATGTCTCGACAGAGCGATCAACCGCCCGGCCGTGAAAAGCAATCGTCCGAAGCCCCCATGAGTTTCATCTCCATCGTTGGCGATGTCATCAGGCCGGAGCGCTCCTTGATCCTAAGCCCGACGGCCGTGTAGAACATATCGAGCCTCCACAGCACGTCCGGATCGGGATCGCCGATGATCGGATCGCACGGCGCTGTTTTCTTGTGATGATGAAGTCGCCCAGCAGTTCGGCGTCCGATTTGCCTTCCCGTGACCCGGAGGCATCCTGAGAACGGATCAGCCGCATGAGGCATCTGACAAAAGGCATGGCAAGCTCCGCCTCGTCCTCGTTGACAGCCGGGCTGACCGCGGTATCAGACATTTCGCCTTCTCCTCATTTTAGTCCTCTTCCTCGAAGCACGATGTCTGTTTTCGGGGACGCTTACTTCGGGCGCACTTGCGCAGCCGACGCCAGGCTCGGGCCGGCCGATTCCACGCAATTGATGTCCCCGTGGCGGACCTTGAACACCTCCTCGACTGCGAAGTCCTCCACGCTGATTCGCGTGGAACATCACTTCCGCCGCAATGCGGCCGGAGGTCATGAAGATTCGAGCCTCGATCCTGCTGCAGACGATCGACCAAGTGCTGCATGGACCCTCCTTGCTGCGGCCGCACCAGGGAAATGGACGAATTCCCCAGTAAGCCATTTCGACCAATTACCCTTTTTTATCTTTCCTCCTCGGCCGACCGCGCTTTGGCACCTTCGGGAAATGGTTTTGCGGAGCCGCACAGAGTGCGCCGCAACAAACCTTCCCACCCCTGTACGTGGCGAGGGCCTGCAGCAAATCCGGCAGATGCTGCTCTTTCAATTCGGCCGGGATAGGCTCCGGACCGTCCAGCGACGTCAGTGCCAGTTCGACCAACTCGATCGCGCGATCATTGTTGCCGTTCTCGTGATAGTACCGGGCGACCGCGGGATAGGACCGGAACTTAGGGCTGTCGCCTTGCGGGGGATTCAGCGCCAGGATGTGTTCGGACAGCTCCTTGCCCATCGCGAAGCGCTCAGCAGGGGGAAGCCGCGAATGGTCATTCGCCGGATGGAAAAGTTGGTCTAGCGCCGAAACCATCCAGTCCTCAGAGTTTTTGCCGATCGCGTCGCGAACCAATTGGCTCATCACGGGCAAGCCGGTCCACATGTCTTGAATTTTGTGAAGCAACAGATGCGCATGAGCCAGACGGAAATTGATGTCGTCCGGCATCAAGGCGATGCCTTCTTCGATCGCCCAGAGCGCCGTCTTCCAATCTTCTAACTTCACCGCCGCCCAGAATCTGTCATCGATCGGCTTCTTCAACGCTTGTGGGCGCGTCATGGGTTCGCTTGTGGCGATCCGCTCCGTATCGGCGGCTTTCGCTTGATCGCTGATGCGCCAGCTGCCGTTGAGCACTTTCGGCAAAACCTCATCGAGTTTGCTCGGATGACCGATAAAGGCGATGCAGCCGTCTCGGTCGACCACGAAGGAGGCCGGAATCCCGACAGAAAAGCTGGGTTCCCTCCAAAGCTTCTTCATTTCGCAAGTGCAGTCGAACGCAATCCGGTAATTCAGATTCGGGCACTTTTCGGTCAACCATGCGTCCAACTTGGTTCGGGCCTCAACGGCCGTTGGTGCGTCTTCGTCGGCGGCCACTGCGACGACATCAAGTACGCTGTCCTTGTATGTCTCCTGCAGTTGCACCAGATGGAGCATCTCCGCCACACATGGTCCGCACCAAGTTGCCCAAAATTCGACGATATAGACTTTGCCGGGCTGGAAGTTCGCAAGGGGCTCGCCACGCAGCCAGTCCTCCACTTTGATTGGAGGAGCCGGTGATCCCATCTGCAACACCATGTCGCTCTCCAAAGCTGTTGCCAAAGGTCGCGTGACCTTATGCGCGAGCTTGTTCCCCCTTTGAGACGGAGCACGAGGGTTCAAGGAAGGGAGAGCATCGGTCGTGTTGCGCATCTGCGTGCAGTCAGCCTTGACTCAGTGTTGCTGAATCTCAATTCGCAAAGGTCAATTAGCAAATGCCGTGCCAGCGCGCTCAGCGGGCAGTAAGCGCATGAATCGCTAGAAAAACCTCAAAATGCCAAGATGGCCGGTTGTATTGAAGCCGACATGTTTTCTGCTGCTGTCAGATCTTGGACAAGCATCATGCGCTTCGCGTCGGCAGAAAAGCGTGGCCCGCACGACTCAATATGCATTCGGGCCGAGGAACGAGGCCGATGGACATCATGACTGCGTTGGCTATCGTCAGGCCCGTCATCATCGTCCGCTTCACGCCACCGGCTTGAGCGTCTTGCCATTCCGGTCCTTCAGGCGGTAGCGGATCTCGCCATTTGCGACTGCAGGGAGGCGCTCCATCCCGAGCGCCGCCTGCGCCCTGCCCTCTTGCGCCTTGCGAATTCCTGGCTGGCGACATAGGAGTTCTTCACGACGAAGCCGGTCCAGCTGCGGCTCGCCAATACCGCCATCGTCAGATTGACGATGATGATAGTGGCGAAAAAAGGCCAGGATGAGTACCGGCGTGTGCCGGCCGGTGAACTCTGCGGGCTCGTTATCTTCTGTGTTCCGCTGTGCTCAGGCGCTACAGGGACCACCTTGTTCGAATGTGAGCGTTGTCGGGATTGACCAACCCCAAAGGCCGCTCGGTCGCCACGCGGGTCGGGTCGGGTCGGGCCGAACCGGACCGACTGAAAACGCTGAAGATGCGGCCGCCTTCGCCGCTGACCCGGCTACCTTTCCAAGCGATGACAACGTGATTGATGCCATCGTTCGCGCCGAGGCCGGCAAGAGCCCGACCCTCCGACTCGAAGGTCGGTACCTTGGCCCCTGCACGGGTCCGAACTCGCCCTGCCGCGCTGAAACGACGCTCTTTCTCGACCTGACGCCGACCTGCGAAGCCTCGGTTTTGACTGCATTGAGGAGCGCCTGTACCTCTGCCGGCCGTCGGTCTCCGCGTTACGGATCATCTCGGTCGAGCAGAACCCCGAACGCGAGACGTCCGCGATGTTCTCGGCGACGGCGCGTGCAGATTGGCTCCGAGGAGCTTCGCGAAACTTGCGCGTTTGCCGCGGCCTTTCTCTCCGACTTGGCATCAGGATAGTTGACCCAGGGGAGTAGAGCTTCGAACAGCATCGTCTGCTTCAAAGCCCGTCAGCGAGCCAAAAACAGCGGCAATGGCGGCTTCCCCACTATCCACCTCGTTACGCCACCGAAGAGCCGCTCGCGCAGCCGTGGCTGCCATAAGCGCCCATCACTATCATGTCGGCAGACGTGTCGATTGCGTGCTGCGCGAGCACCGTGGCCACCGGTTTGCCGCGGCTCGCCAGCCGGTCGACCCAAACCCGAGCACCGTGCCGAGTGAGATAGGCAGCGATGTCGGCTCCCGGCTCGGCGCCGTTTCCGGTGCAGGTCGCCTCCGGATCGACGACTGCGACACGAACTTCCTCAGCACCGGCTAGCAGATGCAGCGCTTCTCGAATCGAACGGGACGCCTCGACTCGCGAATCCCAGCCGACCAGCACGCGCCGTGGAGACAGAGTCGCCTCAGCGCCCTCCGGTACGACAAGCACCGGCTTTCCCGTGTCGAACAAGCTGCCGTTGATAACAAGGGGTCCGAGACTAGTCTCGTTGAGAAGTGCGGGGCCGACGATTGTCAGGTCGGTGCAGAGCGCCCGCTGTCGCACCGCGTCACCGACGCCAGCCTTGTCGCAGTGTTCGGTGTCGACATCATAGCAGCGCCACGTGGCTCTCAGCACTTTGTGAATTTCCCTGCATGTCTTTTCCAGGTTGGCCATCTCCTGTGAAAATTGTTCCCGTGCGGGAATGTGGTGTGTGCGATGTCTAGACCACTCGGGGATGCCACCGCCCAACGGCGGAGGGGACCCAATAAGCGGAGGCGACATCAGGAGCGGCGGAGGCGATATAATTAGTACGGAAAGATACGCGCCGACCTCGGCGCACAAGCGAGCAGCTATTGCGACGTCCTGATCGGAATGGTCAGCTCCCGTCACACTGAGTATTTTCTTGAAGGCCATCTGACTGCTTCCCCCTGAGATGTCGGGCCCGTAGCGCGTTTCGCACCGCAAGACTTGCCTTCCAACGAAGACGGAGAGTGGCACACCATCCGTTCGCGATTCAGTCGTCCAGCTTCTCGAGCGAGTAGCCGGCAGACCTGACAGTACGAATGACGCTACCTGGCGAGGCCGCCTTCAGCGCCTTTCTGATCCGGCTGATATGGACGTCGACAGTGCGTTCACCGACATGGATATTGTCCGGCCAGGCCGCGTCGATCAGCTCGTCTCGGCTGAAGACCTTGCCGGGAGCCTCAAGAAATTGCCGCAGCAGGTTGAATTCGAGAGGTCCGAGGTGGATGTCGTGGCCATTGCCGCGAACTCGGTGGGCATCGAGCTTCATCTCAAGGCTGCCGCAGCAGAGCCAGCTGCCATTTTCGATCCCGTTTGAACCCGGCTTCGGTAGCGCCAGCTTCGTGCGTAGATAGTCGAGCAGCATCGCCGGCGTGAAGGGCCGCACAAAGCTCTCGTCAATACCTGCCTTCAAGAGATCGAGCTGCTGGTTTTCGGCGCCGGGCGCGATCAGCGCAATAACCAGCAGGCCTCTGTTCCGGAACTCCGCCTTGAGCTGGGCACAGATGGTAGACCCTGTCGAGCTTGCCGGCTGGCAGTCCAGCACCACGGCCTGCGGCTCCCGTTCACTGGCTAATGCCAGCGCTTCCTCCACGCTTCTGGCCAGTTCAATCCTGAAGCCATCCACCCCCAGAATGTGGCTGTAGTACAGATACAACTCCGCATCTTGCGAACAGATCAGTACCCCTGGCTTCATCAGCGCTACCCCAAGAACCATATCGGCCCGGACCGCCTCAATTGAGAGGGCTGGCCACCGCATGTCCTCAAGACCTGACATGATCCCCTCGATCGAAAGTCGGTTGCATCACGCCCGCGCCACCTCGGGATGAGCCTCAATGGCTGCGGTGGCATCGCCGGCCAGTTTGGTACCGGCCGCGGCGAGCCTCCAGAACGTCTCGAAACCGAACCGGTGGACGTCGCGCAGGGTCTTTGACAGAACGACCAACCGCCCGGCTGTGAAGAGCACGCGCCCGAAGCCCTCATGGCTCATCTCCATCATCGGCGATGCCATCAGGCCCGTGCGCTCCTCAATCGCAAGCCCGACGGCGGTGTAGAACTTATCGAGCCTCCACAGCACGTCCGGATCGGGATCGCCGATGATTGGAATTGCACGGCGCTGTTCCCTGGTGATGATGAAGTCGCCCAGCAACTCGGCGTCCGATTTGCCTTCCCATGACCCGTGGGAATCATTGGCACGGATCAGCCGCACGAGGCATTTGACGAACGGGGTGGCAAGGGCCGCCTCGTCCTCGGTGGCGGCAGGGCTAACCTCGGCATCAGACATTTCGCTCACTCCTCATTTCAGTCCTCGTCCTCGAAGGAGGGTTTCTGTCCGGCGACACCTGCCTGCGCCAGCACCTTGCGCAGCCAAGGGGGAGGACACGTTCTGAGCATCATCTGCGTGCGCAACAGCACCTCTTGGATGGTCTGGGGCTGCGGCACTTTGATCGGATGAATCTTTGCGGAAACAAGTTTGGCTGCCGAAGGTCCGCCGATCGCCAGACAAAACAGCAGATGACAGCCCTTCAGCGCCTCCACCTTCGGGGTGATGCGGTCATCGCCCTCAGTTCGGCGCTTCCCGCTCTCGTCGGAAACGTCGTCGAAGGCCACGGCTTCGACGAGATTCCACTCCTCGCGCATCACGTCGTAGACAGCAAAGCGCCTGGCCGACCCGAAATGGGCGTTGAGGTTCTTCATGTCCTGCGTGGCGATTGCCACGCGCAATGCGCCGGCTTGGCGTTTCGGCGCCGGTGCGCGAACCTCGTCAGTGACGAGCGAGAGGCGACGAACGGAGCTCATCTGGGATTTCTCGCTTACGGAGTGGATCAAGCGCCTCAGGCGTCGGCGCGTGCCGGTTGGCTTCGAAAATGTTGGCAACCTCGAAGATCAGGTCGCGGGTCCCCTGGTAGAGGATTGTGAGCTTGTGCTGGGCCCCGAGCCGGTCGAAGATCGGGAAGCCGACCCGCATGAGCGGAATGCCGAGGCGCTGCGCCGCCTGGCGGCCGTGGGAATGAGTAACGAAAAGATCAGCGCCGGCGCCAAGAGCTTCCAAATCGCCGAGATCGCCAATTTGAACCGACTGCGCCGGTACTTCCTCCAGAATTTTCGACATAGCGGCCGTTGTGACCGCCGCCGCGATTTCGGAGCCCATTCCGATGAAGAAGCTCGCGAGTTGGTAGAGTTGGTCTGGTTCAGCAGCGATCGCAATTTTCTTGCCTCCAAAGCGGAAATGTCCGTCGAGCAACGCGTCCTGCAACTGCGCCCGGCGACGGCGCACCCCAACCGGCGCTGCCGCGCCCGAAACTGCGGATAGCAGCGAGACGAACCGGTCGGCGTCCTTCAATCCAGTCAGCGACCGGAACAGCACGTAAGGCACGCCGGTCAACCTCTGCAGCAGCTCGGCCGGGCGGCGCATATGCTCCCCGATCGCGACGCATTGCACAGCCATGCCAAGCTCGCGGATATCCTCGACGCTGGTGCCGCCATAGGTGGTCGTGACCCACCCGTCGGGCACCGTACCGTCGAGCGAGCCGGAGACGTCCGGCAGAATCACCGGCTTCAGTCCAAAGCTTTCAACCATCTCACGCAAATGCTCGATATCAGCCACAGTGAGGTTCCAGCCAGGCAGGATCACGATCTTCTTCGACTGCCGCGCCTGCTCGCCGGGCCGCGTAATCCTTTCGATCATCGCGGTGACAGCCTTGGCCCAGCCCTCTTCGATCGCGCCATCGAAATCCGGTGTGTTGGCCAGCACCACCTCCGTACCCGCGAGTTCTTCCCTGCGCTTCAGCCTGATATTGGCGATATCGCCTGCGCAGTCTTCACCCCGGGTTTCCACCAGCGCCGTGGTGCAGACCCCGATCAGCGTTGGCTTTGTGCGGGCCTTGAGATTGAGGATCGCCTCTTCCAGATGGTCTGCCCCGCCGAGGATCGTCGCCACCTCGTCCATCGCCGTCGTCTGCAAGGGGATGGCTTCCTTGAAATGTCGCACCAAGAGCACGAGCGCGAAGCTGGTGCACCCCTGGCTGCCGTGGAACAACGGCATCGCGCCGTCGACGCCAAGAAAGGCCAAGGCGGCACCCAATGGCTGCGATGACTTCAGCGGATTGACCGCCGCCGCTTTGGTCTGGGGAAGGATCCGGCCCATTGGCTTCCTCAACACTCGCCGAAATTGCCGGCCATCGTGCCGGCGAATTCCTGGACAACACGCAAGGTCGCGGTCTCGCTTTTCGTGCGCGGCAGTTCCTCCCTCACCGCAGGCTGGCAATCCCATGGTGCCGGCTCCCGCACCTGGTGCCAGATCGGGTTATGAATGGCGAGGTCGATCTGGCGTACGAGTTCAACCATGCCGTCATAGCCGGCGTAAGGATGTTGGCGCTCCTGGTTGATATCGAGCCAGGGTGTCTTGGCTTTCAGCGCGATGAACTGCGTGCGCCCGCCCGACAGCATGATATCGGCCTTGTGTTCTGAGAGCATGGCGTAAAGCTCGCGCGGCGCCATCTGCTCGAACATGTGGTTGTCGTCCTTGAGGATCTGCTTGATGCGCTCCTTGTCTTCGACGGTCGACTTCTTGACAGAGGTGCCAACGATCTCGATGCCGATCTCCATCAGCGCATGGACGACCGACCAGGACTTCACACCGCCGGTGTTGAGCAGCACGCGCTTGCCTTCGAGCCTCGGCCGGTAGGCCGCGAGCTTCTTCCAGGCGATCGCCTCCTCTTCTGCAATCAATGCCTCGGTGCGGCCGAGGATCTCCGGATCGGCACCCTTCTTCACGAGCAGCTGAGAGATCTGTCGGAGCGCTTCCGAGGTGTCGGTGATGCCGTAGAAGGAGCCCTCGAAAAACGGGACGTCCCAGCGCTGCTCCATCTTGCGGGCGAGATTGATGAGCGCGGTCGAGCACACCATCATAGCCGCCCGGGCGCGGTGCGCGGAAGCAACGTCGAGGTAACGCGCGTCGCCCGGAATGCAGGCGCGCACCCGGATCCCGAGCCGATCAAGGAGCGGCTTCACCAGCCAGAATTCGCCAGCGAGGTTGAATTCGCCAAGAATGTTGATGTCGTAAGGGCCGGCATCCTCGGGCTCGGCCGTGCCGATGACATGCTCGAGCAACGCCTCGCCGGCAAGCTTGTTGCCGAGATTCTTGGAGCCGACGAAGCCCGGCGCATTGACCGGCACAACGGCCAAGCCGAACTTTTCCGCCGCGCGCCTGCACACGGCCTCGATGTCGTCGCCGATCAGCGCCGTCACGCAGGTCGAATAGACGAAGATCGCCGGCGGCCCATACGCTTCCTTGATCTCGCGGATCGCTTTGAAGAGCTTCCGCTCGCCCTGCCCCATCACAACATTGAGTTCGGTGAGGTCGGTCGTGAAGCTTGTGCGCCACAGCGTTGGCCCGGACGAAGCCGCACCGCGGTTGTCCCAGGAATTGCCCTCGCAGGCGAGCGGCCCATGGACCAGGTGTGCGACGTCGGTGATCGGCTGCAGTACGATCTTGGCGCCATCAAAGGCACAGCCACCGGCCGCCGCTCCGGGGGTCAGTGGCTTCGAACAGCCCTTTTTGCGCGCCTTGGCAACCTTGTCGCGGTTCTGCTCGCAGGCGGGCTCATTGAAGACATCCTGGATTTTGGCTCTGAGCGAGGACATTGCGTCGGTCTCCAAAGTCCCTCGGGAAGACGATCGGCCAAAGCCGACCGTCAAGCTTAGCGGGTGAGGTCATACGAATAGTCCGTCACGCCCGTCTCGCTTGTCTCGCGATCGAGCTTGTCGAAGATCTTGTCCAGGATCGTCGTCAGTACGCGCAGCCCGCCTTGGTAGCCCATCAGCGCAAACCGATGGTGATGGTGGCGATCGAAGATTGGAAACGTCAGCCGGATCAGCGGCGTGCCCGTGTCGCGCTCCAGATACTTGCCATAGGAGTTGCCGATCAGCAGGTCCACCGGCTCGGTGAAGAGCAGCGAGCGCAATGCCCAGAGGTCCTTGCCCGCCCAGACTTGAGCACCGTTGCCGAAGGGCGATGATGCAAGCAGCTCCTTCAACTCTGCTTCCCACGCCGAGGTGCCGTTGGTGGCGAGGCAATGGGTCGGCTCGCCACCCGTTTCCATGATGAAGCGGGCCATGCCGTAGACAAAGTCTGGATCGCCGTAGATGGCGTATTTCTTGCCGTGCAGCCAGGATTGGCTGTCCGCCATGGCATCAACAAGTCGGCCGCGCTCCAGGCGGATTGCCTCGGGGATTTGCTTGCCGGAAATCGCGGAGACCTCCATCAGGAAGTCGTCGGTCGCCTGGACGCCGAGCGGGTAATGGAACGAGGCCGTCGCCTGCCCTACCCCCTGGCAATACTCGAGTGTTTTTCGGGTGTTGTAATGCTGTAGCGAAAATGTAGCCTCGGCGTTGAGTGCCTTCCTCACGTCTCCGATCTTCGTGCCGCCGTCATACATGCGGTATTCGCCGTCCGACGGCGTGTCGAACTGGTCAGAGGCGTCTTGGATCAAGGTATAGGACACGCCTATCAGGTCGAGCAGGCGCTTGAGTTCCCGGTTGTTGCCAACACAGAATCCGTCGAAGCCCGGAATGACGTTGATGGTCCCCTCGGCTTCCGTTCGCTCCTCGCCTTTCCAGAAATGCTCCAAAATGCCCTTGACCGTAACGTCATAGCCGTCGACATGGCTGCCGACAAAGGCCGGCGTGTGGGCGAAGGGCACATCGAAGTCGCGCGGGACCGAGCCTTCGTCCTTGGCGTTCTCGATGAAGCTGTGCAGGTCATCGCCAATGACCTCCGCCATACAAGTGGTCGAGACGGCGATCATCTTCGGGTCGTAGAGTTGGTACGTGTTGGCGAGCCCATCGACCAGGTTCTTCAGGCCGCCAAACACTGCCGCGTCCTCGGTCATCGAGGAGGAAACCGCCGAAGCAGGCTCCTTGAAATGGCGCGACAGGTGCGAGCGGTAATAGGCGACGCAGCCCTGGCTGCCGTGGACGAAGGACATGGTTCGCTCGAACCCTGCGGCCGCGAACACCGCGCCGAGCGGCTGGCAGGCCTTGGCGGGGTTCACGACAAGCGCTTCGCGAGCAAGGTTCTTTTCGCGGTATTCCCACGTCTTGGTGAATTCGCCTTGGTCGGTAACGATCTGGTCCGGGTGAGGACATTCGAAATTCAGCCTCTTCTCGGCGAGCATCTGCCTGTATTCCGGCTCGCGGAACAGGGGCGCGTGGTCGAGAACTTTTTCAGCCGACTGCGGCATGGGTGGTTACCTCTTTCCATCTGGCCCGCCATACGGCGGCACAGGGACGTCGAAACGTTTTCAGATCCCGCGGACAAGCGGCCACAGGCGTTCACGGCCTCCCGGCTTCCGGAAGGCCAGGGTTTCATTCGGCTGCGATCGCCGCCGACGGCTCGGCTTTTTTCTTCCAGGGGGCGTCGTAGAGGTTCCAGACCGGGTTGTTGATGGCCAGATCCATATCGCGCGCGAAGATGGCGAAGCCGTCGTAGCCATGATACGGGCCGGAATAATCCCAGGAATGCATTTGACGGAACGGTATGCCCATCTTCTGGACCGGGTACTTTTCTTTGATGCCGGAGCCCACGAGGTCAGGACGGATCCCCTCGATGAACTTCTCCAGCTCGTAACCAGTCACGTCGTCATAGATCAGTGTGCCCTTCTTCACGTAGTGGCCGGTGCGCTGATAGTCGTCGTTATGGCCAAATTCGTAGCCAGTGCCGACGATCACCATGCCCAGGTCCTCATATGCCGTGACGACGTGACGGGGGCGCAGCCCGCCGACATAGAGCATCACCGTCCTGCCTTCGAGGCGCGGCCGGTACTTGGCGATGACCGCATCGACCAGCGGCCGGTATTTGGCGATGACCGCCTCGGCCTTGGCCTCGATTTCCGGCCCGAAGTGCTTGGCTATCTTGCGCAGAGAGACTTCAGTCTGGGAGGGGCCGAAGAAATTGTACTCCATCCAGGCGATGCCATACTTTTCCTCCATGTGCCGGCAGATGTAGTTCATCGACCTGTAGCAATGGATGAGATTGAGTTTCGCCTTTGGCGCTCGCTCTATTTCGGCCAGCGTAGCGTCGCCCGACCAGTTGCCGACCACGCGCAGACCCATCTCTTCGAGCAGGATGCGCGAAGCCCAGGCGTCGCCGCCGATATTGTAGTCGCCGACCACATTGACATCGTACGGGCTGGCCTCGAACTCGATGGCCTTTTTCTCGAACACCCAGTCGCGGATCGCGTCGTTGGCGATGTGGTGGCCGAGGGATTGCGACACGCCGCGGAAGCCCTCGCAGCGCACCGGCACGATTGTCTTTTCGTGCTGCTTGGCCTTGTTGCGGGACACGGCTTCCGTGTCGTCGCCAATCAGGCCGATCGGGCATTCGGATTGCACAGTCATGCCCTTGTTCAGCGGAAACAGTTCCTCGATCTCGTCGATGATCCGTTCGAGCTTCTTGTCGCCGCCGAAAACAATGTCCTTCTCCTGGAAATCGGAGGTGAACTGCATCGTGACGAACGTGTCGATGCCGGTCGTGCCGACGTAGTAGTTGCGGCGTTGAGACCAGGAATATTGCCCGCAGCCGACCGGCCCGTGCGAGATATGGACCATATCCTTGACTGGACCCCACACCACGCCTTTCGAGCCGGCATAGGCGCAGCCGCGAATCGTCATCACGCCGGGGATGGACTTGATGTTCGATTTGACATCGCATTCGGAAAGGACCTCGCTTTCCTCGCCAGCCTCGTCGCCGCTCTTTGCAACGCTGAGGTGCTTTTTGCGGCGCTTCGCCGACTTGTCAGGATATTGCGACAGCACCTCCTCGATAAGCTTCGCATGGAGGGCACCGTCATTTTCGTATTCGAGGCTCATGGGACCCCTTTCAAGGTTCAGGGTGACGCCTCACCGACGAGGCGCCGTTCTTTGAAAGGCGCACCAGGTAAGGCGGCGCCTCATGTCGGCAGCAGTCGCTACTGTGCGGCAGTCTTGGCCGCTTCCTTGCCCTGAAGCTCGGCAAGCATCTGCTCGTCGGTCTTCATGATGCCGAAGTCGAGCAGCATGTCCTCGAGCTCCTCCATGGTGATCGGGGTCGGGATGGTGCCCTGGCCCGAATTCCCGTGAATCTTCTCGGCCAGCGCCCTGTATTCCCCGGCCTGCTTGGAGTCCGGCGCATACTGGATCACAGACATCTTCCTGAGCTCGGCGTGCTGGACGATGTTGTCGCGCGGCACGAAGTGGATAAGCTTGGAATTGAGCCTGGAAGCCAGCGCTTCGGCGAGGTCGAGCTCGCGGTCGGTTTGGCGCTCGTTGCAGATCAGGCCGCCGAGCCGCACGCCGCCCGAATGGGCGTATTTCAGGATGCCCTTGGCGATGTTGTTGGCGGCATAGAGCGCCATCATCTCGCCGGACATGACGATATAGATTTCCTGGGCCTTGTTCTCGCGGATCGGCATCGCGAAACCGCCACACACCACATCCCCGAGCACGTCGTAGGAGACATAGTCGACGTCGTCGTAGGCGCCGTTCTCCTCGAGGAAGTTGATCGAGGTGATCACGCCGCGGCCGGCGCAGCCGACACCCGGCTCGGGTCCGCCCGACTCCACGCATTTGATGCCTTTGTAGCCGACCTTGAGCACGTCCGCGAGTTCCAGGTCTTCCACCGAACCTTCCTCTGCCGCGAGATGCAGGACCGTATCCTGCGCCTTCGCGTTCAGGATCAGGCGGGTGGAGTCGGCTTTGGGGTCGCAGCCGACGATGAGGATTCTCTGCCCGAGGTCGACAAGGGCGGCGAGCGTATTTTGGGACGTGGTGGACTTGCCGATGCCGCCCTTGCCGTAAAAGGCGATCTGACGCAAACCTGACATGTAGCTTTCCTTCCTTCGTTCCATTCATCGCGGCTGCCGCGACATGAATGCCGGTCGGGCAGCTGTAGCCGCCTCGCACCTAAGGATCTCAAGACTCGTGCCAACTTGGCTGATCCAACCGAAGAATAATTTCATGGTTGCTTTTCAGGGGTTTAGCTTGAGTTCCAAGAAAGGATCGTCGGAACAGCCCGTGTAGCGGACGCGACATTGGCGACACAAAGCGTCGGATCGCGATCCTCAGTCACCGAATTCGTTTGCACCGCGTCGTTATGTTGAAGTGGACGAACAGCATCTCAACCTACTTGCGGGAAGCTGCGAAACTTTCTGTGCCAGCGAGCTGACGTGCTTCGTCTCGCGTGTCCAAGTGGACACTCCGCCGACTTTGCGCGCGATCCTAGCATGCCACCGATCCACGGCCACTCATCCGGGGCACGGGCGAATAGTTCCGCTATATCAACCCGAGGGACTCGGTTTACTTCTCGGCGCAGGAGTTCAGTATCGGCGTCATCGCCTTCACATGTTCGTCGATCCGCTCGAGCACTTTCGCTGCGACGACATCACGCTCAGGCAGATGCCACCAGTATTCGTTGACGAGTTTGACCGTCTCGACCACTGCCTTCAGGACTGCTGGCTCCGGAAGCCGTGCACGGTTCGCAAATGCTTTCCATCGCGGTGCTGCTAGCGCCTTGAACGAGCGCTCTCCTCCAAGCGACAGCGCCATGGCGTCGGCGGGAATATATGGCACGGTGGACAGGACGTCGTAGATTGGTGAAAGCGCCGGCTTGTCGCCGTTACCGGGATAGATCAAAGACCAGTTCTTCAGGTGCATGTCGCCATTGCCGGTGATGACGGTCAGTGCCAGGCGGCGGACGAACTCGAGAGCCGCCGTAGGCGAGACGGCCACGCCAAGAGCCAAGGCTATGTCGTGATAAGCAGCCCCCTCATATTTGCGCGAGGGGTATACACCGAAGACCTGAGCGAAATCCTCGATGTGTATCCTCTCGCCACCGGCGCCGCGATCGAAGCGTTTGACGAGAAGGACCTTGCCGTCAGACAGCGTGTTGAATTCTTCGGGAACGCCCTCAAAATCGGACTTCTCGACCAGTTCGCATTCAGGAACTTCCATGCCGATTGCTGCTGCCAGCGCCAGGTTGGCGAATTCGTTCTCGGAAACGCCCGGAAAGGCCGTCGAAGGGAACTTGGCAATGTACCGGCCCTGCTCGTCGTCCATTGGCAAGGTAAGGCCGCCGCCTTTTCCAATGTTCTTCATGACCGACAACTTCATCTGCACGCCGGCAAGCGAGAACCGTGCCTTGGGCTGATCCTTTGAAGCGTCCTGTGAAACCGCTATCGCGCCGTCACTGGGCAACGCCCGTACGGCTCCCGGCAGATCGGCGCCCAGCGCCGCTAAAAGGTCGAAATCATTGCCTGGCCGCACATTGCCTTCGTGGTGCCTTTCCATCGCCTCGCGCAATTTCTCCTCCGGCAGGAGGTTCGCGAAGAAAGCGGGCAAGGCGCTTGCCACAGGCTTCGGATCTTTCCGCAATCCTCCCGTCGCTGCCCGAAACGACAGGCTGAGAACCGGAAAGCCGCCCGTCGCGCGGTAGGCCTCATCGAAGTTGAATGCATTGAAATCGCCCGGCGTCCTAACGAGTGTGCCGACCTTCACTGCGTTCAAGAGCACGTCCAGCGACGGGATCGTCTTAGGTGCGAGCAAGACTGGAGCCATGATCGTCATCGTCAGGTTGAGAAACAAAGGCGGGTCGATCGTCATCATCATGCGGACGCAATAGAGCCTGGACAGCCGGCACCATGACTTGCGGAACCAGCATCATTTCCAGACCGAGCGCGCGAGCGATATTCATGAGCGTTGTTGCACGCGCGGCTGCGGCTCCCTTTTCGATGTCGCGATATCGGGGACGGGATATACCCGCCAAATCAGCGACCTGCTCTTGCGTCATCGCAGCGGCCAGCCTCGCCTGCCTGAAAAGCCCACCGATTTCCCGTAGAATTTCCGATTGAGAGTCCATATGATATGTAAAAGATCCATTCCAATGCCAGATGATATGGCAGCGTATCTTATTTAGCGATCGAGGTCAACGTGTTAGGATCTGTTCGCGTATCATGCATCAGACAAATGATACGTAAAAAGATCAATCATCCTGCCTTTTGGCGCCCCCGACGGTGGACGCCGTCCGAAGCTGACGCCCGATCAGCGCTCCGAAATCATCGGAATGTTAAATCAAGGGGTCCGGCGGCTGAAATCGCTCGTCTCTTCTGTTCATACGGCCGGCCGCGCTGACTGGGGGTCAATGTGATCGCCACTCCTTGATGGCAATGGCTTTGTACCATCTGCTCCTGCCGGCCTCCCGCCGCACCTGGTGTTCCGGCCCTTTCAGGGGCTCAGCGCGGTTCGCGTGACCGATCACTGGATCAAGCATCGACATAGCCGTCGAATACCCTTTGCTCTCGGCTGTCCGTTCGAGCATGGCGGGGCGCCTCCCTGATCACGAAGCAGCACCCGAACAAGCCCGCGACCAGCGCGAATCCCCCGCTTCCGAGACTTTCTCACTCAGTAAACTAGGCGCCCGCCGCCACGTGCGCGCGACGCCTGCATCAACCGGCGGGCAGATGCGCCGAGGGCAACAAGCGCGCCTGACGCAACGCCACCAGATCAGCCGAGCCGGTGCAGAAGCAGGCGACGGCCAACTGGCGGATGACGATCTCGAAATGCGCGACAACGGCCTCGGTGGATACCGTAGCCGCGCGCAGCACGCCGGCTGCCTGCCCGGCGATGTCCGCGCCCAGGCGGATGGCCTTGGCTACGTCGACGCCGTCGCTGATCCCGCCCGACGCGATCAGCTTCACCGCTGGCAGCGCCCGACGTACCGCCTGCACGCTGGCCGGGGTCGCAATCCCCCAATCCGCGAATGCCATTGCCACTGCGCGGTCGGCGGCATCGGGGGCGCGCTCGCCCTCCACCGCGGCCCAGCTGGTGCCGCCGGCGCCGGCGACATCGATCACCGCCACCCCCGCCTCGACGAGTGCACAGGCCACCGAGGCGGACAGGCCCGACCCGACTTCCTTGGCCGCGATCGGCACGCCGACACTGCGTGCGGCGCGAGCGATCTGCGCCAGGACGCCGCGCCAGTCGCGGTCGCCCTCCGGCTGTACCGCTTCCTGCAGTGGATTGAGATGGACAATGAGTCCATCGGCCTCCAGTGCATCCACCGCCCGGCGCGCCAGGTCCAGGCCGTCGGCCTCGCGCAGTTGCGCGGCGCCGATGTTGGCCAGCAATGGAACGTCTGGGGCCAGGCGGCGCAGCGCGCGCGTCAGCCCATGGGAGTTGGGGGATCGCAGGCTCACGCGCTGCGAACCGACGCACATGGCGATCCCCAAGGCTTGCGCTGCCTCGCTCAGATGGCGGTTAATGGCCTCGGCGCGTGGCATGCCGCCGGTCATGGAGCTGATCAGCAGCGGCGCGCGCATGGTCTTGCCCAGCAGCGAGGCGCTCAGGTCGATCTGCGTCAGGTCCAACTCGGGCAATGCGCAGTGTTCGAAACGAATGTACTCCCAGCCAGCGGCCTTGGCCCGTGCCGTTCGCCGATCCAGCACGATGTCCAGGTGGTCGTCCTTGCGCCGGCTCAACTTGGTGTCGCTGATGCTCGCTCCTTCCGCGTCATCGGGCGACGGCGTTGCGTCGGATCGGACCGACGGCAGCGCGCGGACGCCGCCGTCTCCCGCGCGTTCAGGCCGGCGCACGCTCGCCTCCGCCCGCAGCGTCGCTGCGGTAGCGACTGGTTGAGGTCTCGTAGTACTGCGCGCGGATGGCCGCCATGGCTTCGATCAGCGGTCCCCACGGCGGGGGAAAGCGTTCTTGCGCCATCACCCGGTGCAGCATGCGTGTGTGGCCAGCCAACTCGTCCTTGAGGAACTCCACCACAGGCATGGCTGGATACCGCTGCAGCAGCAGGATCGCCGCGTTGTCGGCCTCGCCGGCCGATCTATCCTTTTCGCGTCCATGCAGGTCGTTCTGCAAGCGCCCTATCGCGGAGATGAGCCGCAGGACCTGGCGAAACGCCGGATGCGCGCGCAAGGTCGCCATGCCCAGCCCCCACAGCAACGACAGGCAACAGAACACGTTCGTGTAGGCGATCGAATCGATGCCGTTGTGCAGGTACTCGGCGTACGACCAGCGCTGCGCCCCTGCCGCCTGCGCGTGTCCGGCGCGCAGCGCCGCGCAGTAGCACCGGGTATCGTGGAGAAGCTGAGCATAGTCGCGACGATCGTAGGCGAGCGCGGCGAGCGAAGTGCGCAGCACAGCACAGCCCTCGAATCCGGGAAGCGCGCACGGCACACCCTGCCCCAGCGCCTGCTCCACCGCGGCGAGCTGCTCCGGCGCGATCAGGCCAAGGTCGTTGCAATCGTCGAGCCAGAAGAGCAGCGCCAGCTCGCGATAGAACGCCACGATCAGCGTTTCGTCGAGCGGATCGCGGCCGGTGCGGGCGCTGGTGTCCCGCAGGCTCGGATGGATGCGCTGCAGGATATACTGGCCGCCCCTGACTGCTTCCACGCCATGCTCGTCGGCGAACCCGGTCAGGGAACGCCCCCACTCCAGCACCTGCTGCAGCGCGCGATCGGTCGGGATCATGGCCCCGCTCCTGCTCCCTCGGCCGAGACGCGCCGCCCCCAACGAAGCGCCAGCCACAACCCGGCGAGTTCGGCCACGCGCACCACCCGAGTGGGGCAATACAGTTCCTTTCCGATCCACAGCGGCGTCTGGGGCAATTCATGCGCCGCGTGGCGGGCGAGCATCCACTTCAGCGCACGCCCTACCGCCTGCGCGATGCGCCGGCGCCCTGCCGGCTCTTCGCTCCCGTCCATCACGTGCAACGCGAACAGCGCATAGGCGGTTTCCTCGAATGTGGACGGGCAACCGGCGCCCCAGCCGCCGTCGTCGCGCTGCGTCCGCAGCAGCCCCGCCAGCGCGCGCTCGTCGCGCCACTGAGGCTTGCCTTGCGCGAGCGCAGCGACCGCATGCGCGGTGGGATAAAGCCACGAAACGTGCCATTTTTCGTTGTCCCATACACCGTGGGCGTTGCGATTGGCCTGGACGTAGGCGCTGGTGCCGGCCGCGGGTTTTCCCAAGATTCGCAACGCATGCAGGGCATGGATGTTGGTCGACACCGAGGCATTGCGCTCGCCCGGGAAGGTGACGAACAGCTCGCCGGTTTCGAACTGGCGCAACGCGTCGGCCGCCGGGTCGCGGCCTGCAAGGCGAAGGACGCACAACGCAACGGCGGTGTCGTCCGCATCGGCCGCGAAGTGCAAGGCAGGGCCCAGACCGCGGACTCCGAGGCGGGCGTCGAGTTGCGCGATGATCACTTGCACCGCCTCGGCGAGCGCGGGATGCGCGAACAGACCGGCCAGATGCAGGGTGTACAGCGACCAGCATGGCTCGAATACATTGATCGGCCAGACATTGGGAACGACACCTTCAATGCCGGTGCGCGTTGCCCGCGATGCCGCCTGCAGATACCCGTCGGTGCGCCCGACCTGCGGCGTTCTTCCCTGTGTCACGGCGTGCGCACGCCACGCGGCGGTGGCCGCCGGACTGATGCCGATGCTGCCGTCGTCGTCCGGGCATGCGGTGGCCGGCGACGTCCCCCAGGCTTCCCAGGAGTGCAGCAACGGATGGCCGCTCGGCAACGTCGCCACAGCCCCCAGCTTGGCCAGGCGTGCTTGCCGCAACGGCAACAGCGCCGGGTGGCGCGCAAACGCCACGCCGCCCAGCAAGGATGCGGCCTCGTCGCACAACTGCGGCAGGATCAGCTCCGCGCCGATGGGCGCGTCTTCCGGCACCGCATGCGCGTAGGCATCGGGCTGGCGCTCGAGGAACCGGATTGCAGCCTGGACTGCGTCGGCGGCGCCGGGAAGAGGATCGGCACGCTGCAAGGCCAGCAACGCCGCCCACGTGGGCGCATGGCGAAACAGCGGGAAGTCCGCACTTCCCCATCCGCCATCGGCCTGTTGCTGCGCGATGAGCCACGCGTATGCGTCCTGCCGACCGGTGACGTTGCCGTGGAACTGCAGAGCTCGCGCCGTGTCGTAGACGGACGGACCGATGCTGCCGCCGTCGCTCATCTCGCTCAGCAGGTGGCGCAATTCGGAAAGGATCTGTTCGGACAGCGCGTTCACGCGGGATGTTCCTTCTGCAGAGGGCTAACGAGAACAGAAACGGGCAGACGCCGCGCACGTCGCCGCCGACACGGACACAGTGCAGCATGCAGCGCCCGCCGGCCGATCGCAGCAGCACAGGGGCGAGTCCTTACGGATGCGCACGCTCATGCGTATGGCGCGGACAGATAGAGGTTGGCCCGCTGCAGCATCTGCGCCAACCCTTCCGCACGCGGCCCCAGAGGGGCGATGGCCTCCCCGGCGTCGTGCAACAAGTACAGGGCGAACTGGCGCGCAGCCTGCAGCCCCATGATCGACGCGCAGGTCGGCTTCTGCGCCGCCGCGTCCTTGCCGGGGGTCTTGCCAAGAGTCGCGGTATCCGCCGTCGCGTCGAGAATGTCGTCGGCCACCTGCAACGCCAGGCCGAAACAGGCGGTGTAGCGATCGAGCGCAGCATACAGCGCAGCGTGCGCGGCATCGTCCGCGATGGAGTATAGCGCGCCCATGCGAACCGACGCGCGCACTAGCGCTCCGGTTTTCATCCCATGCATCGCCAGGATCCTGTCCAGCCCGGCATGCTTTCCGACCAACGACAGATCGATGGCCTGCCCGCCTGCGGCACCCTCGGCGGACACCGCCTGCGCCAGTTCGCGCACGAGCGCGATACGGTTGTCGCCCGGCGCATCCAGGCTCGCCAGGGTGAGGAAGGCGTGGGCCTGCAGCGCATCGCCGACCAGGATCGCAGTGGCTTCGCCAAACTTTACGTGCACGGTCGGAAGGCCGCGGCGAAGCACGTCGTCGTCCATCGCGGGCAGGTCGTCGTGGACCAGGGTACAGGCGTGCATCATCTCGATGGCGGCGCAGACGTCGTCGAGCATGTGCGCCGGCGTGCCCGCCAGTGCGCCGGCAGCCAGACAGAGCAAGGCGCGGGTGCGCTTCCCGCCATGCAAGGTGGCGTAGCGCATGGCCGCCATCAGCTCTGTCTTACCGTCGTCTTCGGCGCAGAGCAGACGCCCCAGAGCCTGTTCGACCCGCTTTGCGCCGTCCTGCATCCAGATCTCCGGGAGCAGCCCGCCAGAGGCGCCGCGCGCCTGCGCGCCCAATCCGCCGAATGCGGAAACGCCAATTCGGTCGCGTGGAGTGGAACCGGTCTGCATGTTGTTGATGTCCTTGTAGCTGAGACGGCCACGGCGAGCACAAGTCGTCACGGTGTTGCCGGCGTCACACGAGTGCGTGCGCTGAGTGCAGCAATGCCGCGCCCCGCCGGCGCCGCTGCCTTGCCACACAGGGCATGCGATGCCAGCTCATGAAAAGCCTATTCGAATTTTCATTGACGGATGTGCGGTCGGGTAATAGCGCCGGCCCTTTTCGACGTCGCTCAGCAACTGCGGCCGCACCCCGGCCTTGTGCATGGTCAGCGCCAAGGCGATGCAGAACTGCACCATTTCCAGCCATACCAGGTGGTAGCCGATGCAGACGTGTGGGCCGGTACCGAACTGCAGCATGTCCACGGGCCGGATCGGCTCTGTGCGTAGCAGCCACCGCGCCAGGCGGAACTGATCAGGCGCCTCGTGCAGCAGCGCCGAGGTCGAGAAATGCAGCAGCGGGATGCATAGATGGGTGCCCGCGGGAATGCGCCGTTGGCCGAGTTGCAATTCCTGCAGCGCGCGACGCGGCAGGAGCGTGGTCGCCGGATGCAGGCGCAGTGTCTCGCGAAACAGCGCCTCGGCGACCGGACACTGCGCCAGATCCGCGTGCCGGGTCGGCACCGCGCCCACGCGTTGCGCCTCCTCGACCAGGGCGTCCCACAGCACAGGCTGCCGCGCCAGCTCGATCACAATCCAGGCCATCGTCGAGGCAGTGGTGTCGTGACCGGCAAGCAGCAGCAAGCGAATATTCGCGATCAGGACGTCATCGGAGAGCGGACCGTCGCTGCGGTCGAAGGCGCTCACCATGTCGTTGATCAGCCCGGTGCGCGCGGCATGCGCGCGCGCATCGCGGACGAACCGGCGCAACTGCGCGTCGATCCAGTCGCGGGCGGCACGGCCGCGCCGCAAGGGCAGTCCGGGCAGGTCGACCGGGGGGGCTACGATCAATTGCAGCAATTGCCGGTACTTGCGATGCCATCCCGGCAGATCCTGCGCGGGGATTCCCATGAGGCTGAAGATGAGCTTCAGCATCAGGTCCCCGGTTTCGCGCAGGATGGTTACCTCGCCGCGGGCGCGCCACGCCTGCACCCGCGCCTGGATGACGGGCGCGAACAGGTCGCCGATCCCGGCCTGGGTCAGTCCCTTGGGCAAGAACGCTGCCTTGATGGCATCGCGCGCCTGCCGGTGCGCGCCGCCGTCCAGGGCAACCAACGTTCCGCCAAGCAATTCGGGCGCGATCTCTTCGATCAGCGCCGAGGACACGTCCTTGTGCTTGAGCAGTGAGAAAGCGTCCGGATCCACACAGGTCATCAGATGTCCGGCAGGGCCGAAATCCAGCCAGAAGTGGCTGCCCAGCGTCCGTTCTGCTCGCTGCAGCAGGCGCGGCAGGTCGCAGACAATGGCGGGAAGATGCCCGACCAGGGGGAAAGCGCCAGGCATGACCGGGATGTCGCACCGCAGCCGGTGCCGACGGTTCAGCGGGTTGAGCAGCATGTCCATCAGCAGCGCGCCGCCGCCGCCGATTCGGTGTCGCCGACAGGGCGCGCGGCGCAGCTGTTGCCGCCGTCGGCGTATGTCGGCACATGCGCCAGCATGCCGCCATCGATGCACACGACTTGGCCGGTGATGAACGCAGCATCGTCGGAGAGCAGGAACGCCACGAGCGCGGCCACGTCCTCGGGGCGGCCGACGCGCTGCAGGAGCTGATGCCGGCGCAGATGCAGTTGCATGCATTCGTCCAAATTGGCGAGGAGACGCTCGGTCATGATAAGACCCGGCGCAACCGCGTTGCAGCGGATCTGCGCATGACCGTACTGGGTGGCGAGCGAAGCCGAGAGCATGTTCATCGCCGCCTTCGACGCGGCGTAGGACGTTTGCGCCGTGTCACCGCTGAGCCCCTGGCACGACGACATGTTGACGATCGCGCCACCGCCGCGGGCGATCATCCGTGGGATGGCCTGCCGGCAGCAGAGCAGCGTGCCGCGCAGATTGGTCGCCATGGTCTGGTCCCAGACTGCCAGGTCCAGGTCGAGGATCGCGCGGTCGCGCGGGGTCAGATGCATGGCGCTCGCATTGTTCAGCAGCAGGTCAACCCCCCCAAAGTGCCGCTCCGCCGTCTCGAACAGCGCTGCCACAGCCTGCTCATCTGCGATATCCATGGCTATGGCCAGCGCGTGGCCTGCTTCGGCCGCGATCTGCGCGGTGCAGGCGATGGCCGCCGAGCCATCAATGTCGGCCACCACCACTCTGCCGCCCCCGCGCGCGATGGCGAGAGCGCATGCCTTGCCGATGCCGGCGCCAGCGCCGGTCACCACGGCCACCTTGCCTTCAAACCGTCCCATCGTGTCTCCTGAATTGCATCGGTCTTTCGCAGCATGCCGCTGGGCCTGCTCCGGAGAAGGCGCAGGGTCGGCGCTGGCGCGCTCGTCATGGCCAGCGTCGCTTTCGGTGACACGAATGGCGGCGACCGGGCACTGGTTGGCCGCAAGCCGCACGGCGGCGTGCAGCGCCTGCGGGACCGTCGCCACGCACACTTCGGCCACGCCGTCCGGTTCGCGCTGGCGAAAGGTGCCCGGCAGCGTCAGCACGCACTGCCCGGTCGTTCCGCACAGATCCTGATCGACCACGACGCGCATCTCAGCTCTCCTGCCCATGCAGCCGTACCGGCAGCGCGCGGAATGTCCTAAGGAACGCGGAGGGCTCCCGGGTCGGCTGCTCGGCCAATGCCAGCGTGGGGAAGCGCGCCTGGATCCGCGGCAGGCTTTCGGCCAATTGCACCCGGGCCAGTTGCGCACCAAGGCAGAAGTGGATGCCGTGGCCGAAGGTCAGCATGATCTTCCCGTCGATCGACATGCCAGGACTGGTGCCGCAGAACCGCACGGGATCGAAGCGATCGGGATCGGCGAAGGCGTCCGGGTCGCGATTGCCGGCCGCGATCAGCACGCGCACGTCCGCGTTCTTCGGGATCACCACGCCGCCCATTTCGATGTCGCGCTGGGCGATACGCGGAATGGAGCTGAACATGGCGGGCGCGTCGTAGCGCAGGGCTTCTTCGACGAATGCCTTCACCCCCACGGCATCTCCCTGCAGCCAGTGCCGCTGTTCGGGATACGCCAGCATCGCCAGGACAGCATGGCCGATGGCCGCAGCAGTGGTGGCGAAGCCGCCCAGCAGCATACCCCACAGCATGCTGATCAACTCCGCATCCGACAGCATGTCGGCATCGTCGTCGTGTGCGCCGACCAGCATTGACACGATGTCGTGGCGGGAATCGATACGCTTGCGCTGTATGAGGTCGCCGAAGTAGGCCTGCACCCTGGCGCTGGCCGCGTCCGCCGCGGCGAGCTGGGGATCGCTGGCGTGCGGGCTCAGGCCTTCCAGAATGGCGCTGATGCCGCCGACGAGCCCCAACATGTCTTCCCGGGGCATGCCGAACAGTTCGCCGAAAACCAGCATGGGCAAGGCCAGCGCGAATTCCTGATGCAGGTCCACCGCCTCCCCGCGCTCCAGCGCGGGCGCCATGCCGTCCAGGCGCGCCGCGACGATGCGAGCGATGGTCGGCCTCAGCTTGTCGATCTGGCCGATGGTGAAATCTCGCGAGATCAGCCGGCGCAGACGCGTATGCGTTGGAGGTTCCTTCATCGCTAAAGTGGACGCCAGCAGACTTAGCGACAGGCTGGTCGCCGCACGCGGGAAATAGCGCGCCAGTTCGCCTGGCGCCGGCCCCCGAAAAGCATCGCCCGTGGCCTTGAGCGCCCAGTAGATGTCGGCGTGGCGGCTCAACAGAAAGAGGCCCGACGCCGCGCGATGTACCGGATCGTGCTCGCGCAACCACCGCATGAATGGGTACGGGTCCTGAATGCACGCTGGCGACGCCAGTTCGGCGAAGGCGTCCCGGCATGATGCCATGGTGTCTTGCACGTCCATCTTGGTCACCTGTTGGCTGGCTGATCTGATCGGCGCGGCAGGCGCGCCGGCAATTCGAGAACATCGGGATTCCTGGTGGCGTCCGCGTATCACCAGAGCACCGGGAACTCCTCGAACCCGCCAGTGATGATCTCCTTGCGCAACTTCAGTTCTTCGGGCGCCACGGCCAGGCGCAGCGCGGGAAAGCGCTGGAAGATCGAACCGAACACCGCCTTGAGTTCCAGCCTGGCCAGCGCCAAGCCGACGCAGTTGTGGGGCCCGTAGGAGAACGCAAGGTGCGGGTTTTCGTCACGTCCGATGTCGAAGATTTCCGGGTCGTCGAAATGGCGCGGATCGAACGACGTCGCCGGCAGGCCGACCAGCACCTTGCTCTCCGCGGGAACATGCATGCCCGCGATGGTCACGTCGGTCCTCGGATAGCGCATGATGCCGTCCCAGCCGGCGCCCGGCGGGTACATGCGCAGGATTTCCTCCACCGCCTTGTCCACCAGGGATGGATCGCCGACCAGGCGTTCGCGCTGTTGCGGATGGCGGAACATGGCCAGCAGGCCGAATTCGATCTGCGCGACGGTGCTCTCGTGCCCCGCAACCAGCATGCCCGCCGCCAGGCCGATCGCCTCTTCCTCGGTCGCCTTGCCCTGGTCGACCGCCGCGAGCAGATCCGTCAGCACGTTGTCGCCCGGATCCTGGCGCTTGTCCCGCATCTTGCCGCGAATGTAGGCGCGGAGTTCTTCCCAGGCCAAGCGCGACGCGCTTCGCGGGCCGCTTTCATGCTGGTGCGTCATCACCTCGTCGGACAGCCCGGCGAAAAAGGCGTGATCCTCGTAGAGCACGCCCATCAGCGCGCCAATGACCATGGCGGGAAGCGGAAAGGAGAGGTGGCGCCGCAGATCGGCGGGCTGGGGCTGGGCCGCCAGCGTCTCGAACAACTGCGCGGCGATCGCCTCGACCTGCTGCGCGAGCAGCTTCACCCTGCCGTTGCTGAAGGCCGGCGCCACGATCGTGCGTAGCCGCGTATGCTCGCCCCCCTCGTGCGAGACCAGCCATCCTGGCGAACCGAGAATCACCGAATCGGGGGTGAATGCCGCCGGCGGCATTCCCGCGGGCCGGAACGCCGCGTCGGACAACACCGCCTTGGCCTCGTCATAGCCTGTCACCCACCAGCCTTCGTGCCCGGACGGGAAGCGCACGCGGTGGATCGGACCGTTGGCCCGTAGCGCCAACATCTCGGGCGAGGGCTCAATGTGATCGACGCGCCACATCGGCAGCGTCGGCAAAGATTGTTCGGGCATGGTGGCACTTCACTCGGTAGAGATGGAAGGGCGGAAGGTGACCGGCGGACGCTGCGGCGCGAAGACCTAAGACGGCATGTAGACGACGTCGTCCGGAGGCAGACCGATTATCAAGATCGGCTAACGCGTAACTGTCTAGGCAGATCACGCGGCGAGATGCAGAACATTATCCTGCACCTTCCAGGTCAGGATAAAGTCGGTGTGGTGGGCCTTTGACTCGCCGCCAGCCAAGATTTCCTGCGCAAGGGTCGACAAGGCCAACGCGCTGTTTGGTAGGGCGGTTTCGCCGAAGGCCCCCTGCTGTTAGACGCTATCCGACGCGGATTTGACATTTTGCTTTTCTTTCTTCGCTCCATTCGTGTCACCCACGAAATGAAAGTCGGTCGGCGGCTCCCGGCCCGCAACGAAGGTGCTTCAAATCTCGTGCCAATTTGGCCGCAGCAGAAAAAAATCGTGGCAGCTTCTCAGCGGCTTAGCCTGAGGCCGGAGAAGAGCTCGGCGAAATAGGCCGGCGTCGCGGACGAAACGAAGGCGACAGAACGTGTCGGATAGTACGCGCTGGTCGACCTTTCGGTCGGGCCTGCGACATTCTGGTCCAGTTTCGAACATAAGAGGGCGGCAAACAGACAGGATTGGGGAATTCGATCCTCACGGCGCCAAGGCGCTTGCCCAAGAGCGCGCGCTCATGTTGCTGCGACAGGCGCGTGTTCGCGATAGCCGTGCCTGCGCACCCATGAACGCTAGCGGCACACGCTACGACTGGAGTGCCCGCCAGCCTCAGGTAGTGCATCGGCTCGGCTTCCGGTTCTTCTTTGCCCAGCCGGGGCTGAAGCGCCGAATATCCGCCGTTGTTGCCTATGTGACGAGGCGGCATAGCGCGCGCCCGATCTTCTAAGACACGGCCTCCGAGAAGAAGGGGCGGTCCAACAGCACCTCTATTTGAAATGGCACGCCGCTTGCTGCTCCTGGTTAGAGCACCATCAAATCACGATGAAAGCGACTTGCACCATGACCGACGCGCGAAGCTCTAGACAGTGGTCTGAGGAGACGGTGCCCGTTCCCGCTGAACATCGGGACATCGTCTCCTCCGGAAGGCCGTTCTCGGTGGCTGCTTCGCGCATGGCTGGTCCGATGCCGGCACGCCAACACGGGCCGCTCGCGCAAATGCCGTTTACCGGTTCGGTTCAGCATGTGAGTGCCCAAGGGCCCCGTCAAAGGGTCACCCAAGCCAAGGCCGGCGGGTCACTGCCACATATCGACAAGACGCTGAACCAGTCTAGTGACCCGAGTCTGCGTGAAGTGACATTTCAGGCCCCCACATGCTCGCGATATTGGCTACTTCCGGCCGCTATCCCTTTTCCAAACGCACGATCGTGGGTGACCGATCCCGCTTGCGGCGCCATAGCCGTGGAAAGCAAGCGGCTCGACGTCTCCATCTCGCTCAGATCGATTGCGTTCGGGTGGCCAAGACACCGCCAAGACGTTCCCATACGTCGGGAGGGATAAAGGAGGTTGCGAGCCGCGAGGCCCTCATTCCATGCCCGGCATACGAGCCTTAGCTCGGTATTGCGCCAGCCTCTGCCAGAATTCAGCGCGCCAGTTTCTACTTTTGCAGGAGCAAATTAATGACAGTTCAAAAGAAAGTTCCCTTCGTCACCTTTCTCACGCGTGTTCACGATAAGTCAGTCCAGGGGCCAAATCCATATCGCTGGGAAGAAAAGACATCTGACGACTACTTTTCCGGCAAGCGGGTCATCCTGTTCTCGCTGCCTGGCGCCTTCACCCCGACCTGCTCGACCTACCAATTGCCCAAGTTCGAAGAGCTCTATGATGAGTTTGCGAAGCAGGGAATTGACGCGATTTACTGCGTCTCAGTCAACGATGCCTTCGTCATGAATGCGTGGGGGAAGTCCTTGGGCCTGAAGCAGGTCGAGCTCATCCCCGATGGCTCAGGCGAGTTCACACGCAAAATGGGCATGCTGGTCGCCAAGGACAATCTCGGCTTCGGGATGCGCTCCTGGCGCTACGCCGCCCTGATCAACAATGGCGTGGTGGAGCAGTGGTTCGAGGAGGAAGGTTTCTCCGACAACTGCGAGGCCGACCCGTATGGCGTCTCATCCCCGCAAAACGTTCTCGAAACGCTGAAAGCCGCCGCATGACCTAGCAAACGTCCCATTGGTGCCATTGCCGGCCCCAAGGGGCTCCTCGACAGGATTATCCCGCTCACCATGCAATCCTCAGCAAGCCTGCTTCAGCGCCAGAAGCAATCCATGGTCGCATCGCCTCAACTGATTGAGTCGATTCGCTTGCTGCAACTGGCGCATCCTGAACTGCATCAGTTCGTGGAGCGGGAAATCGAGAAGAACCCGCTCTTGGAATCTGCATCAAACGATGGCGGGCCTTTTGACGACGTTTCGATTTCGGGAGCGGATCAGCCTGTCGGCCCTGGCACAAACGCCGTTGAAGGACCGACCGGGGCAGGGTCGCCTGAACGGCTCGGGCAATGGAAATCACTTGGCAACACGACCAACAACCCCCCGGGCAATGGCCCTTCCCTCGACGAGTTTGCCACCCTCGCCGAAACATTGCACGACCATGTCGCTCGTCAGATCGCCCTCACTGCGTTCACACCACAGGAGCGGTTGATCGCTGGCCAGCTTGCCGCCGATCTGGAAGACACTGGCTATATTCGGGCAAACCTTTTGGAGCTGGCCGAGAGCCTGAATGTCCGTGAGGCTGTTGTGGAACGGGTTCTCGGAACCTTGCAGCAATTTGATCCACCGGGAGTTTTTGCGCGAAGTCTCAGAGAATGCCTCGAGATCCAATTGCGCCAGCGAAACCGGCTCGATCCGGCAATGGCAGCTTTGGTTGCCCATCTTGAAATGCTTGCACGACGCGATTTTGAGGCACTGAAGCAGCATTGCGGCGTCGATGAAGAAGACCTTCTCGACATGATGCATGAGATTCGGGCGCTCGATCCCAAGCCTGGGAACCGATTCCAATCCGGTGCGTCTGAATCAATCATACCCGACGTCTGGGTCACGCCCTCGCCTCAAGGCGGGTGGCAGATCGAACTTGATCCCGCCACGCTGCCAAAGCTGCTGATCAACCAAAGCTACTATGCCGAAGTCTCGCGTCAAACTGCCCAAAATTCGAAAGATCAAGCATTTCTCGACGAATGCTTGCAAAACGCGAACTGGCTAATCCGCAGCCTCGATCAGCGCGCCAAGACCATTGTTAAGGTTGCGGCTGAAATCGTGCGTCAGCAGGATGCCTTTTTGGAACATGGCGTCGCCCACCTGCGGCCTCTCAATCTTAGAACCGTCGCTGACGCGATCGGCGTGCACGAGTCGACGGTAAGCCGGGTGACCTCGAACAAGTACATGCTTACCCCGCGCGGAGTCTTTGAACTGAAGTATTTTTTCACCGTCGCGATCGCGTCCTGCCAAGGCGGCGACGCGCACTCCGCCGAAGCTGTCCGGCATCGGATCAAAGCGATCATTGCCGCAGAATCTCCCGGCGACGTGCTTTCCGATGAGGACATCGCTGTCCGGCTGAAGGAAACCGGCATCGATGTTGCGCGCCGCACCGTCACAAAATATCGCGAAGCAATGAACATCCCCTCCTCCGTGCAACGCCGCCGGGAAATGCGCTTGTGTTTTTAGATTTGGGTCAAGGCAGCCAACATCACGTTGCATTGCATCAAAGTGGAGACTTCGTTCATGACCCAATCTGCAGCAGGTGTCATGGACGCTGTTCTGCACGACCCAGAAAAGCCCGTCCCACCGTCTGGTCCCGCATGGGGTGCGGTCATTTCGCTTTCCTTGGGCACCTTCGGGCTGGTCACGGCAGAGTTTCTGCCTGTCAGCCTGCTCACGCCCCTCGCGCATGATCTCGGTATCAGCGAGGGAGCCGCTGGACAGGCGATGACGGCGACAGCTATCGTCGGGGCGATCTCGGCGCCGACGGTGGCCATTATCACAAAGCGCCTGGACCGCAGGACCGTCATGTGGACCATGACGCTGCTGCTGATCCTGTCGGACGTTCTGGCGGCCGGCGCGTGGTCGCTGGCGGCTCTCCTGACTGCACGCGTCGTGCTCGGCATAGCGCTCGGAGGCTTCTGGTCGATGTCGGCAGCACTGGCGATGCGGCTCGTTCCAAGCCACCTCCTGCCGCGCGCCATGTCGATCATCCTCACCGGCGTTTCCGTAGCTACCGTCTGCGCAGCTCCAATCGGCGCTTATGTCGGCGATATCTGGGGATGGCGAAGCGCCTTCATGCTCGCCGCAGCCGGCGCCGCCGCTACACTGCTCGTGCAACTCATAACCATTCCGAGACTGCCTCCGATTGGAGTGGCTAGCTTCCGCAGCATGCTGGATGTGGCCAAGATTCCGATGGTCAAAATTGCGCTTTTGGTCGTCCTGCTGGTCGCTTCCGGCCACTTCGCCGGAATCACCTATATCCGCGCCTTCCTCGAGAAGATTCCCGCGCTGGATGTAGAAACGATCTCGCTTGTGTTGCTTGCTTTTGGCATCGGCGGATTCTTCGGCAATTTGGCCGGCGGGCTTCTGGCCGAGTACAGTCTCAAGGCAGTCGCGGCCCTTGCACCGCTGCTCATAGCGATAGCCGCTGTTTCTCTGCTGATGGCGGGAGCATCGGCCTTGGCCTCGGCGATTGCGGTTGCCGCGTGGGGCTTTGCCTTCGGCGCGGTGCCGGTAGGATTGCAGACGTGGATGGTGCGGCGGGCCGTCCCCGAGCACGCCGAAAGCGCCGGTGTGCTGATGGTCGTAGCGTTCCAAGTGGCAATCGCAGCCGGCGCGATTTTCGGCGGAGTATTGGTGGACAATGCCGGGATTACCAGTGCCATTGCCTACAGTGCTATTGCCACGTTCGCCGCCGCCCTGACAGTGTTCCTGCTCGGCCCGAAGCGCGAAACCTAGACCGCCTGGCAGAAGAGGCCTCAGCAGCGCAGCGGGACGAGAGATGCGATGCACGGCGCGGCGCGGTCCTCCGCACGATTACGCATGGACCAGCGCAAGCGCCTCGCCGGCTTCACCTCCGGGCCACGCGACCTTCGCCGCCAAACATGCGAACCTCGCCGGCACCGGTTTCCATTTGGCGACTGTGAGCGCTGCCGGCGCAATGGAACCCTTGCCGGCGGTCATATCCTTCATGACAAGCCGGCATTCTGGGCAAGCGACAGCTACGCGCCGGCCATGCCCGTCAGAACGCCGGTGACCATGCCGCTCGATAGCGCAGACAGGTCGCGAATTGCCAGTCCTGTCAACGGCGGCCGGATTATCCTCGACCGCGCGTACCTTGTTTCGGCCGCAGACTATCGTTTGGCAGCTTGATGATGTTTGACCACATAGCCTAGGAGCTATATATGACTTGGGAAGTCGTTTTTGGCGATGAGTTCGGTGGGGAGTTCGAGGCGTTGCCCCAGACAGTCCAAGATGAGCTATTGGCCTCGGCTAAGCTGTCGGTGCGTTCGGGCCCCAGCTGGGGCGACCACATGACGGATACCTTGAATGACTCGTCGTGCGCGAACATGAAAGAACTTCGCTTCGACGCTGATGATGGTGTCCGGCGGGTTGCGTTCGCATTCGACCCGAAGCGGAAGGCGATCCTGCTCGTCGCCGGCGATAAGTCGGGCGTGAGTGACAAGCGCTTCTATAAAAGTCTGATCGCCAAGCGGACAAGCTATCAAGGGCATCTCGACCGTTTGGCGGCGGCGAAGAAGGAGAAGAAGTGATGGCACGCAAGCTTGACGACCTAATCGCGGCGCTCCCCGAGGATCGTCGGGAGCGGGTCGACGCGCGTTTCGAAGAGTTAAGGGGAGAAGTCGAGAGTCTCGGTGAGTTGCGGCGTGCCGCTGGATAGGCCCAAGCCGAAATCGCTTCGGTCCTCAAGATCAAGCAGCATTCGGTCTCGAAGATCGAGAAACAAGCGGACATGTACTTGTCTACTCTCAAAAGCTACGTCGAGGCGATCGGGGGGCAACTCGAACTCGTCGTTCGCCTTCCCTCGCGCGCGGCCCTCCGTATAGAGCGGCTCGGCGACGTCGTGGCTCCCAAAGCCGTCTCCGTGCGCAGCGTTAAAAGAGTGGCAGGCGGACGTAATCGTACAAAGGCCGCACGCGTCGGCTGACCTCACTCTGTTTCGGCTAAAGATTACCGATGGGGCGAGATGGTCTCGTCGATGCAAGGAGTAGGTATGAGCAACGTCCTAGTTAAGCCAAAGACCGACCTGCCCGCCGTCACACTGCCCGACGTGACCCCTCTCTCCTCGCCCATGCTAGCACAACTTACCGCCGCGTTGGGAGTCCCCCGCAATGTGCTCGCCGAGGACGACCAGATAGCCCATGCTTGGTCCCAGCTCCCACGCCTGATCAAGAAGATCCCTCCGCACCTGCGCGATGAGCGGATCGTCAAAATGTGTGTCGCCGTCGCCAGCGGTCTGTTCGACGCAGCCATCAACTATGTTTGGAACGCGGCCGTGGTGGAACTGCGTGACAAGGTGCGACGGTTCGGCATCAACGTCGTCCCTCAAATCCTCGACGACAAGTCCTTCGACGAGGACACGCTCCTCGACCTCAAGGACGCCGAGCTGCTCGACCTCTGCCGTAAGCTCAACCTGATCGGTGACGACGACTTCTTCTTCCTCGACCAGTGCAGGGCCACACGCAACAGTTTCTCTATCGCACACCCAGCTGCGGGGACGGTCGACGAAGACGAGTTCCTGAGCTTTCTAAGCCGCTGCCAGAAGCATGCGCTCTCGAGCGCCCACAACCCTAAGGGGGTGGACACAAAGTCCCTGCTCGCCGCGCTGAAAGCAACGAAGTTCAAGAAGGATCAACGACAAGAATGGGAACGCCGTATCCAGGAAACATTCGAGGCCCAGCGCGAGCTGATCTTCGTCATGTTACATGGCATCTACTGTGACCCAGCGTCGGGAGAGGAAGCCCGCCTGAACGCCATCGCAATCTGCGAATCGTTCAGCAACGACCTGAGCCCCCGGACCAGGTCGGCGCTGGTGGATCGACACCAGGACTATAAGGCAAAAGGCGACGAAGCCCGTCAGAAGGCTTCGCTGCAGTTCTTCGAGACACTGGGCCAATTGTCGCTGCTGAGCGAAGCCGAGGTCCACAGTATCTTTACATCAGCGAGTAGGAAGCTCTTAAGTGTGCACAATGGCTGGGATAACTTCCATAACGAGCCGCCCTTCGCCGATCGGCTCCTCAAGCTGTCGCGGAAAAACCGCGTTCCGGAAACAGCGCAGGCCACTTTTGTGGAGGTAGTCGTGACGGCAGCAACTGGCAACTCATACGGCGTCTCGAACGCGGCGTCGCCATCCTACAATGAGATGGTCAAGTCGTTCTCGCCAAACGAGGTCAAGCTGATGCTGGATCTACCGAAGGCCTCGACCCTCGTCGCAAGTCGCATCAACTCGAACCGCGGCTGCGAGAAGCGGTTCCGCTCTCTCATCGCTCTCGTTGACGCCAAGACGGTTCCCACGGCCTCGAAGAGCCTTTATTTAAAATGGGTTCCTAAGCCTTGATTCGCTTCGTTCCCGCTGACCCTGTTTCGCCCCTGACTACTGTATGTAGGTGACCGGCAACCCGCTGGTTCGCAAAAAGAGCACGGCGAGGTTGAACGAGGAAGAACCCCCGGGATCAGAACCCATCGCGAAGGCGTCGGCCTTCTTGTCCGCGACCCAGCCGGGTCAGGAACAGACGGCGGAACAGCTGGCCCAGTACTCTCACTGGGAGAAGGAAGGCCGGCCGCGACGATATCCACCGGCGTCCGTCCGGCGCAATGCCGCCGCCCGGCACGATCATGTGGATATGGGGATTGTGGGTCATTGCCGATCCCGATATGTGGAGCACGGCGGTGATCCCGATGCGCGCGCCGAGGTGCTTGGGATCCGCCACGATCGTCCGCATCGTCTCCGATGCGGACTTGAACAGCAGGTCATAGACCAGCGCCTTGTTGCCGAACGCGATGGCGCGACCTCGGCGGGCTGAGTGAACACGACACATGGAAGTAGCCGACCGGCAGCAGGTCGGCCTCCCGATCGGCGAGCCATATACGCGCGGCCGGAGGCGATGCGCCACTGGCCACAGTCTTCGCACGCCTCGACGTGACCGCCGAGCGCCGCGGTGCGGCAATGCTCGATCGCCTGAGCTGGATGAGGCTCAGGTGACCTGCATGGGCGGTCCGATAGGCGGGGCCGGCAGCACGGAAGATGTCGGCGACCTCAACAGCGATGTGCACGGCTCAGCCGGGCGGCGTCTTGCCTTCCATTAGCGCCATCAGCCGGTCGAGCGGCCCTGCAACCGCGTGGATCGTCCGGGTCAAGACCTTGGTGTAGAGCGCGGTCGTATGGAGCTTGCTGTGCCCGAGCAGCACCTGGATGACACGGATGTCGACCTCCTGTTCGAGCAGGTGGGTGGCGAAGCTGTGACGCAGCATGTGAGGGCTGACGCGTTTGCGGATGCCGGTGACTTCGGCTGCCTCCTGGACTGCGCGGTGCAATTGCCTCGATGAGACCGGCGCGGTGAAGCTGCGCGCCGGGAACAGCCGGCCATGGGGGAGCATGAGCCGCGCCACCTGCCTTCGCGCCACCACAGCCGCAGCAGTTCCAGAAGTTGCGGCGAGAGCATGGCGTTGCGGTCCCTGCGTGCCTTGCCCTGTGCGACGCGGATCAACATGCGTGCGAGTCAACGTCATCGACCTTGAGGTGCGCGACTTCGGACACGCGCAGGCCCGCGCCATAGGCGACGTCAAGGGCAGCCTTGTGCTGATGCCGGGTTCGGCTTCGAGCAGCCGCGCCGCTTCCTCCACGCTCAGCACCTCGGGCAGCTTGCGCTGATACCTCATGATCACCAGCCACGCGCCAGATCCCGACGCTTCAGCGTCACGAGGAACAGGAACCGCAGTGCCGAGACCCCGCGCCATTGATCGTCGCAGGGCCGACGCCGCTCTCATGCTGATGCAGCTGGAATCGACGGATGTCCTCAGCCGTCGCCGTGTCGGGCGAGCGGCCAACGAACACAGCGAAGCGCCGGACGTGACGAACGTGTTGAATGGCCTGAAGAAATCGTCGTGGTCGAGCGTCTGCACGATCAGGCGGCGGCGGGCGTTCCTCCGTGCGAATCGAACAGCTCGCCCGTCCGGAGCATCGCGTGCATGATCACTGCCTGCTTGCGCGCCAGGGCCACGGCGGCTCGTTTGAAGCCGAGCCGTTCTTTGAGCTCCAACGCCCAGGTTCGCAGGGTGCTGGTATCCGTCGACCGGTTCAGGATGACCGCGGCCGCTTCGTATAGCAGTCCGCGCAACTGATGTCGCCACGGCGCGAGATATGGCCGTCATTATCGACTTCGCCGGACTGGTAGCGTCTCGGGGTCAGGCCTACCCATGCGCCCACGGCGTGCGAGTTTCTGAAGTTCGCCGGATCCTCCACGGCCGCGGCAAAGGCGGTGGCTGTGACGGTGCCGACACCAGGCACCGACATGAGCGGTCGGCAGTGCTGGTCGTTACGCGCCATCGCGGCCAGCTGCTTGCTCAGCTCTGCCGTCTGATGTCGGATATCACTCCATGCCCGAAGCATTGGCACGACGATGCGCGCCAGCTTTTCCTCGCCCTGCAGAAGGCTGCGAACGTTGCGCTCGAATACGCTGCCGGCCTTGGGCACGACGAGGCCGAACGTCTTCATCAATCCGCGGTCTGGTTGGATATCTGCAAACGCATCTTGAGAAGGCTGGCGCCGCGCGGTAATCAGCGTGCGAATCAACATGCTATCAAAACTTTTGACCCAAACCTCTCGGTAGAAGCCGACTTCGGCCAGATGTGCCAGGCCATCGGCGTCGGTCGCATCTGTCTTGTTCGCGGCCATGTCCAGCGCGGCCTTGGCATGCCTGCGTCGATGCAGATCGCGGGCAGGCCCTCTGCCGTCAGCGCATGGTAAAACCACACCGACAGCGGCCCCGTCTCGAACACGACCCGCCGGACATACGGTGCGCGCTTGCGGATCACCGCCGCGAGCAGTTGCGGGTCGGACGCGCACTTGCCTCGCCAAATCCTCTTGCCGTCCTGCCGGATCGATATTGCCGTCTCTTTCATGGATACGTCGAGACCGATATACTGCTCCATGGCTGTCCTCCGTTCGATGCCTAGGCCCGGTGTCAATCGTGAGCCCGTCTTCATCCTATCGGGGACAGCCAGCCGGCTAGAGCTCCGAACATCGCCGCCACAGCTTTGGTGGGGCCACCGCTCCCGCGATTACGTCATGTTCGTGCATGAGGGGTGAATTCCTCGAGCAAGCCTGGCAGGCCACAGGCGAACTCGTGGCGTCAGCCGGTCACCGGACACTGAAACGGCCGACGAAAGCCGCTAACCATCAGAAAAATATTGAAGCCATTGTACGCCCTCGGTGTGAAAATTCATACAACATAAGGATTTCGTGGTATTGGGTGCTACGGGGGCTAAAATGTCTAACATATCCGAAGCAGAGGACAAGTTGATCGAGCGGGTGTCCCGCGAGTTCGAGCTACCGCCGGTGACCGTGCAGGCGTTGTTGGATCTGGAAAGCGAATTCCCGAACATGTCCGCCCGCAGCGCCAAGTCGCGCTTGACCCGAAGGGTCGAAGAAGTCATTTCAGCCGGGCTGGGGTCGAAGGATTGAAGTTCGTTTCCTTCGATATCGAGAATATGTTCGCCTATAACGGGACCTGCTCGGTGGACCTGTCCGAGACGCAGGGTGGTAAGCGCAACATAGTGCTCATCAAGGGGCGCAACGGCGCCGGAAAAACTAGCCTGCTCAACAGCGCGAAACTCCTCTTCGCGGGCGCGCAGGACGAGTCTCTGCGGCGGGTAGGCTTCTCGCGCACCGCGCTTACAGATAAACAATATGTTCTTGGCCAGCCTGGACGTTGGTCCGGGGTGTTCAACAAGACCGCGCGGCAGCAGGGGCATAACCGTGCTAGCGTGTCGTTGTGCTGGACCGAAGGCGGCGTGGTGCATCGGGCGCGCCGCACTTTCGTTGGCCAGAAGAGCTTTTCGGCATACTCCGAACTGGTCGAATTCGGCCCGGTAAGTTCGCCGCTTGATGGCAACGCTGCGGAAGACGCGCTGCAGGCAATGCTCCCGCGCGAATTGGTGCCCTTCTTCTTTTTTGACGGCGAACAGGTGCAGTCGCTCGCCGACGCGGAGATCGGACGCGAGGCCGGCGAGATCGAACGTCTTTTGGGGCTGCACTTCGTAGCACACCTGATCGATAAGGTGAACGACGACGCCAACCGCCGAAGCCGGGCGCGTTTGCCTGTCGACGTCATGAAAAGCGTCGTTGAGGCGGAAAACGCCGCCCGAGAGGCTCGCGCCAACGAGGCCGTCCAGGCGCGAGCACGGGTGGCTGCCGAGGAAGAACTGCTTGATCTGGAGGCGAGGCGCGCTCGGCTCGATGGGGAACGGCAACGTTTGCGCAGCGGCACCCTTTCGGAAAGCGAGGCGAAGCGCTTCCACGACCGGTTGGAAGTCCTGGCAACCCAACGTCAGACCCTGGCAGACGAAGTAGCGGAACGCCTGCCGCTCGAGATCGTCTTCCGTACCCAGCCACACCTTGTGGATGAGGCCTTCGCCGTTTTGGACCGCCAGACCACGGCCGACGCGAGCCTGGCCGGGAGATTACATGCGGAATTACCGGCCATGACGGTACGCAGCCTCACCACGATCGACGATCCGGTGACGCTGAATGCCAAGCAGCAGACTGACCTGCAGAACGACATTAGGGAATCGTTGCGAACGCTCGGCGTTGTGTCCGGCGATCAGCATCCGGTGTTGGCGTCGCTAAGCGCCAAGAAGACCAAGGCGCTGCGCGACCGGTTCCTAGTCTGGAGAAGCCGCGGAGCCGCCGACTTCGCCGAGGAACGTGCGCAACTTCGTCGCATGCGCGAACTGGTCACCGAGACGCGTAGATTGCGCAAGGAGCTGGACGAAGCGGAGCTGAGCACCGACGAGGCTCGAGCTCGGTATGAGGAAATCACCGCCGAGATTACTAGGATCGGAGAAGCGATTCGCGACGCGATGCAGCGGTCAGCCAAGGCACTGGTGGACGAAAAGGGCTTTGCCCACGAAGCCGTTGGCCACGACGAACGCGCTGCCCAGGAGATGAAGGAGTACAAAGTCTCCATGGAGCTGGACGAAGGTTATCGGTTTGCTCTCCGGGCTAAGCGCGCCCTCGAACGCTATCTGGAACTGCGGCGCTCACGCATCCGACAGTCCGTGGAGGATCGAGTGAACCAAAAGGTGGCCATCCTGCTCGCGCCCAGTGAATTGGTGAAAAGCGTCCGCCTCGACGGACAATTCATCATGAGCTACTTCGACCAGGACGGCGAGGAGGTCTCGCGCCACAGCATCTCGGCAGGCATGCGCCAACTTATCGCCATGTCGATGCTTTGGGCGCTGAAGGAGGAGGCCGCCCGATCCATCCCGGTGATCGTCGACACACCCCTGGGCCGTATTGACTCCACCAACCGCAACCTCCTGATGCGTGACTATTTTCCGGAGGCTGGCGCGCCTCTCATCCTATTGCCAACCGACACCGAATTCACTGAGCTGGCCGACGATCTGCTCGGTGAGCATATCCTGCGCCGATACCGCATCGACAACGAGGGCGGCGAGACTGCCAAGCTGATGCCGGTAGAGCTATGAAGGACAGCATCTATTTCACCGTCGAGGAGCGCGCGTTTTTCGAGCGGATTATCGACGACGGTCTGATGCAGGACGGCAGGCGCGGCGTCTACTGGTGGATTGTCCGCATCGCCATCGCCCGCTCCCTACAGGAGAGCGACGAACCGGACGAGCGCTACAAGGCCATGCCGAAGTCGCCGAGCGAGTTGCATCTGGAGCAGATAACCGGTCGCGCGAAAGAACCCGATTACGACGACGCTTTCGCGCTGCTATTGTCCCTTCGCCGGGACGAGGACCTGTTCGAGAACCACGACCTGTATGTCGAGGTGCTGCAGCGCCACGCGCGTCGTGGTATGGAACTGCTGCATGAAAGCTGGTTGCCGGGTACTAGTTTCCACGATGTCCTCCTAGACAGCCTCTACTTCCGGCCGTCGGTCGACGACGATCACTCGACCAACAAGGGTGACGTACAGTTCGATATCCTCAAGAAGGGACTACAGCAGATCGGCGTGGACGCGAACCCGATCGGCGAGCCCATTTCAGGACCCCGCCTCTCTCGTCACAGGCTGACCTTGGGCGGCGTCGAGGACTACGACAGACTTCGCCGCGGCCTCGAGGATCTGGCCTTCGCCATCGGTCTGGGTACGGGTACGATCGCTTTCGGCCGCGAACCCGGCGAGCGGCGGGTCGTGCTCGACATTCCCCGGCCGTCCGGCGCATGGCGCGACGTGCCGTGGCCTCCGCTGGTTGAGGCGTTCATGTCCTCCGATGCGGCGTTGGCGGTATGCCCAGGCGTCGACGTTATCGGCGAACCCGTCGTGTTCGACTTCGTCGAGGCGCCGCACATGTTCGTGGCTGGCGCCACCGGCAGCGGCAAGTCAGTCTGCATGAACGCCATCCTTCTGTCGATGCTGGCTTCGGACAACCCGCCCGAGTTGCTCATGATCGACCCGAAAGGCGTAGACTTTGCGGAGTACGACGGGCTCAAACTGTTGCGTGGCGAAAAGGTCGTTACCGAGATGGGGGCTGCCGTGGTAATGCTGCGTGCCGTCGTCGAGGAGATGGACGCGCGACAGGAGCGTCTAAGAGAATTCGGCGCCCGGAACATCGCGGAGGCACGTGCCGCCGGCAGTCCGATGAGACGGCTCGTGGTCGTTGTGGACGAGCTCGCCGATTTTCTGATGTCGCGCACCGGCGCGGAAGAGCCACTGGTCCGCATCGCCCAGAAGGCCAGGGCTGTCGGCATCCACCTCCTGCTGGCGACCCAGCGACCGGAAGCAGCTACTTTCCCCGGTCTGCTTAGGGCCAACATACCCAGTCGCATCGCGTTGACGGTCCAAAAGTCCTCGGACTCCAGGATCATTCTTGACGAGTCCGGCGCCGAAGACTTGATGATGCGTGGCGACATGCTCATCAAGCTGGCCGGGAGACCGCTTCTCCGGGCACACGGCGCGCGTGTGGACGTCGCCGATGTGAAGCGAGCCGTAGCCGCGGCCAATTCGAGGCACACATGAACAGACCGACCAAATTCTCTCTGGTGGGCATTTCTACCGTTGACGTCGGCCCTTTGCGGGGAAAGACGTTCGTCCCGTTCCTGGATCCGACAGGCAACCCCACCAACGTCTTCCTGATCATGGGAAAGAACGGCGCGGGCAAGACCACCATTCTCGACGCCATCTACTGCGCTATGTCCTTGCTGCGGGCGCGCACAAGCGAGGCTTACGGCCACGAGGCGCTCGATAGCGGAAAAGGCGCGATCCAGCTCGACGCGCTGGTCCAGCTTGACGACGGGCGCCGGTCGGTTATGCACCTGATCTCGATGGTGGCGGGGGCGGACAAACCGCTGAAATTTTGGACTTCCGCGGAGTGCGAGCGCATCGGAGTGTACGAGGACCAGCAACTGCTTTTCTTCGGCAAACGGCTCGGCTACGGCCCTGTCGAGCGATCCAACTCGTCCTCCCCGCTGGCGCTCGAATTCGCCGAGGCGATAATCCAGAGCCTAGACCAGCATCCGCTGTCGCTTTGGGGCACCTCGATGGCCCTGCCGACGGTGCTGTATTTCCATTCCGACCGAGGCCTGCGTCGGCCGCCGCATGAAAACCGCTCCATCGTGCGTCCCAAATCCCTGGGCTATTCGCCCGCCCATCTGATCGGTCCAGACGGCACGAACTGGGCCGAGTCCATCGAGAACCTGCTCGTCTGGTTCGCCTGGCTCGGCGACGACCGGGGAAAGATCTGCCGGGAGATCGTGAACGACGTTGTGTTCAAGGGAACGAAGCGTCTCGGCACCGTTGATCGCAATGAACTGTCGATCCCCGTGGAGACCGCGAGCGGAGACCGTCATCGGCTCGACCAGCTCAGCAGCGGCGAACGGCAACTGGTCCAGTTGGCCGTCCGTATCGCCGCACACATGACCGGTTCAACGATCGTGCTGATCGACGAGACCGAACAGCATCTGCATACCGTGATGCGCCGTCGCCTCATCAACATCCTCAAGAGTTGGGCGCAAGAGCGCGACGGTCTGAGTTTCGTGCTGACCTCGCACCAGACGGACTCGATGCGGCTTCTGGCTCCGAAGACCGTCGAGGACGGGCTCTTCAAGAGCGGCTGTCTTGTCAAACCCAAGTTCAGGTCGGACGATGACTGACAATGTAGTCATGTTCGACGATTTCGACGACGAACGGCAGATCGGTGCTACCCATCTAGGCCTGCCACGCATCGTGCTCGAAGGCGTCGACGACTTGCGGCTGTTCGAGCGGTATTGGTTCGCTAGCTACATGGACCGCGTCGATTTCGTCCAGGCCAACGACCTCGTGCAGGGCTCAGGATGCACCGCGGTGGCCGCCGCGGTCAAAAAGAGTCGTGAGGTGGACAAGATACCTGCGTTCGGTTTCGTGGACCGGGACTGGCTTTTCCGACACCGCGACTGGGATAACCTCTTCGCGCTCGATGATGCCGATTTCGAGGCGGCGACGTGGAACGAGGAGTTCTATACGACCCGCCGTTGGGAGATCGAAGCCTATCTGCTGGAGCCCGACCTAATGGCCGATCTAGTGAAGTCCTTCACACGATCGGGAAAAGGGACCGAGGCGGAATGCAGGGCGGCGCTCGAGCGTGCATTGGTAGAGATTGAGAACCTCCTGCTCGTGCAGCGGCTTTTCGTGGCGTGTCATGTGGCCGGCATCAATCGCGCGTCGAACCACCTAGTGCACAAGCTCGCCGAAGAGCTCGAAACCGAGTGCGAGAAGGAGCTGGAGGCTTTCACGCACGAGAACGGCCTGGCGGCTGCCGCGGCTGTCCGACCGCTTCTCGACGCCATCGTGGACTCGTCCCCAGGTCCGGACGAGGACAAGTGGCGTTGGCTTCTCAGGTTCGTGGATACGAAGCGGCTCATCGGCAGGCTGAGCAGGCGATTCGACACGGTGGGCGACATCCGCTGGTTCCTCGCCACCATGATGGAGAAGTCCGGTCGGCGGCCTCAGGAGTTGGAGAAGCGCATCAACGAAATCCTGGTGGCCGCCTGAATTGATTACAGACGGGCCATGCCGACCAAGCGCCCAACGAACGTGTCGAAGTCCCAGGTGCTGGCTCTCCAGTCTTCCCACAGCAGCGTTATGCCGCGCTGCCAATGCGATGCCGCCAAGGACTGCATTCGCTTGCGGGTCATCGCTTCGCCCGACCTCGCGTCATGCTCCGAGATCAGGGTGATCCACGTTGCCAACTCTATACCCTGGCCGAACAGCTGCTCGCCCTTGATCGGCTTGCCGTAACCCATGCTGCCCAATTCAAAGGAGGGGAGTTGGGGAATACTTAGCGACCGACCCAGAGCGAGCCTTGCCGGCCCGTATCGATGCGGCAGACCTAGGAAGCCCTGAAATCGGCTGTTCAGTTCGTCGGCATAGCGCGACGTTCTGAAGTCGCCGCGCGTGAATTCTACCATTGTCGCCGACATCAGGATGCCGCTCCCGTTACTGGAAGGCGTTCGGTTGAAGGCAGCTTCAGCGATTCGCCGCTCCGTCGTGTCACAAGCGCCAGCTCGCCGGGATGAAGCTCGGCCGGATGAACAAGAAGGACGAGTTGTCGGTCCATTTCCGTGAAATGGCCGATTACCCTACGGCGATGTTCGGCGTCGAGCCTCGCGAACGGACTGTCCATGATGATGGGGAAGTCCGCGGCTAGGCGGGCGAGAGCGGACATCAGCGACAGCGTGAAGATGTGGTTTTCGCCGGCGCTGGCGTCGAGTTCATGCAGATCCCGTCCGAACCGGTCGAGCAGTGTAACACGTCCCTCCTCGTTGACCTTGATCTGTTCGACCACAGTCTTGTGCGCCATCGAGCGATAGGCGTCGGTAATGTCGGCGGACAGCGCATCGAGGTTTTGCGGAACGGCAGCGTCGGCAAGAGCGTCGATCAGATCGGCGGCCCGGTCCGCCGCGGCGCTCCGTTTGAGCGCCACCGCGTTGCCGCTCTCGCCCAGCGAGACCGCCGCCAACTGTTGCTCCTCGTATGAACGCCTGTTCTCCAACTCCCGCAACGCGGCAGCTTCCATCGCGTGACGGGCTTCCGCGCGGGCCAGTTCTTCCTGGATTCCGTTCAACTCCTCCGCCAACGACTTGGACTCGTTGTCCGTACCCTTCTGCTCGCCTAAGGCGCGATCGAGTTGGCCAATTCTCTCGTCGGCCCTAGAAACCGCGCGGGCAAGATCCCGGATGTCGGAGGCACTGACCGACGACAACTTACGGAGATGCTCCATCACGGAAAGGCGATCTGTCTCGCCCAAATGCGAGAGCAGGGGGCCGCCGGCATCCGAGGTGCGATTTCCCCACATCTCCCGCCACGCCAGAGCGAGAGCACGGGCGACATCGTCCGTCACCGTCGTGTGGCGCGAGACACGGTCCACGAATTCCGAGGCTCGGTTCAGGTTCCGCTCCTCGTCTCCCTTGACTTGCGCGGCCTTATGCTCAGCCTCGATCCGCTCTAGTGCGGCAGTCCTGAGAGTTTCGCCGGCCAGCGCCTGTGCGAGCTCGCCGCTCAGCAAACGACGCAGTTCATCGCGGAGAGCGTCTCGTTCCCGGATCACGCTTTCGCGCTGCTCGAAATGCGTCTTGAAGGCACGGTAGCTGTCGCCGTGCAGGCGGCCGATACGGCTGACTACGTCATCACGCCGCTCCCGCAACGGCCCGATGACGTCCAGAAGCAGTTCCACCGACGTCGCGCGTTCCTCGATCTCGCGCCCCAGATTGTTAAGCGCGAGTCGGGCTTCGGCCGTGGCAGCCCCGTTGTCGGGAAGGTTGCGGCGCCGCTCCCGCGCATAGGCGCGAAGGTCAGCCGAGGCGCGATGCAGCCGGTCAATCCCGATCGCGGCTTCCAGCGCCGTCTTGACCTGGCCGTCCATATTTATGCTCGCCATGCGCTCGAGGTGTTCACCGTCTAGGATGAAAAAGCCCGCAAGATTGTCCTGTAGGATGTTCTGATCGACGAAGTCCCGGACGAACCGCTCGTCGTCTTCGGGATCGGGGGAAGCAAGGATTATGCGGTCGGCCCCTTGGAAGATGCGCACTTCCTCGTCGTTCTTGCGCAGGGCGCCGTCAACGAAATGCCAGATCCTCTCGATGACGTACTCGTTGTCGTCCGATTGGAAAGCGATCTCAATCGCGATTTGCGCCCGCCCTTGGCGCGCTCCTGAGTTCAGCGCACGCTCCATGAAGCGTTCATATGACCGGTCTACACGGCTGACCGAATTAGCGCGGGCCAGCAGCGGAATGCCAAGCCGCCCGTAGAGACACAGCACGAAGGCCTCGAGCAGGCTGGTCTTCCCTGATCCGTTGTTACCCTCGATCAGCGCGACTGGTTTTTCGCGATCGTAGGGAATGTCCAACCGGAAGCGACGATAGGACTTCCAGTTGCGTAGCCCGATGGCGTTAAGGCGCATGCTATTCCCGGGCCTTGTCCAAAATAGCATCGAAGCGCTGGAAGAGACCGCGGCGGCGTAGCATACCGGCATGCTCATCGATGGCGTCCAACAGGTCATCCACGATCAAGGGATCAACACCCCGTTCGGTGGACAGTCGCTGCAGCAATTCCCGACCGGCGGGCGTACGGAGCAGCGCCGGCTTCACGAAACCGCCTCAAGAGCGGTAGCCTCGACAGAAGCGACGACGGCGGCGGCGTCCTCGGCCCAGATGCGGTTGATCGCCTCGATCTCGGCGGCGGTGATCAGGGTGCGGCCGGTGGCACGTTCGACCTGATGCAGGCGATCGAGAATTTCCCGACGCGCGGTCGGCGTGAACGGTCCCGGGACCAATGAGCCGTCGGCAAGGAACGTCGTCTGGCCGTTGCGGCGCCGCGCCGATCGGCGAGCCGGATCGTTCCGGATTTCGGCAAGCCAGTCGCGGAAATCCATAAGTGGTTCGAGGTTCTCGTGGCCCGCCTCGATGAAGCCGGCCATACTCCGGTCCTTCACGACGACGGTGCAGGTCCAGCAGCCGAATCGCGAGGACGACGTACCGCATGACGGAGCATCATCCTTACTGAGCACCAGCGGGCAATCGCCCCCCTGACCATCCTTGTAGAGTGCCACCAGATCGCGGTGGCTGCCGCCCCATGGTGGGCGACGTTGCAACAGGGTTGTCCAGACCTCGTCGGTGGAGAAATCCACGATCGGTCGAAACACCTTACAGCCTTTGAGGTCGTTGTGGTCATTCAGCCTCTCGCCGTTATCATAGCGGCTCATGCTAACCGCACGAGTCGCTGATTCCTGACGGCGCACACCAAGCAAAAGGATGACTTCGCCGTTTTCAGATACTCGACTCCGGATGTAATGGGATGTCGGCTGGATCTTCATGCGGTCCGTACACCAGCGGAAGGTCCTGCTTGGGGCCGGATAGCCCCGTCCGATCAAGTTGACCCAGAAAGTCTGGTCGACCTTGGGCGCCGTCTTCGCCACGACTATGGGCAAGCGCATTGCCGTCACAGCGTCAGAAATGCGGTGCAAGGTCCGGTCAACCAGGTCGGCGACAACCGGGGCTTCGACGAGGGTGTCGTTCGAGACGACGTGCACCGTGCGTTTTCGTTCGCTGGGCGGGAGCTCGAGCAGCATCTCCATCGCCAGCTGCAGGACAAGGGTACTGTCCTTGCCGCCGGAGAAGCCGATGATCCAGGGATATTTGTGGTTTTGACCGTACTCATCCGCCAGATCAGCCTTGGCCGCTTCGAGCTTGTCCTCGAGCGCGTCCTCATCCATCTGGGCAGCTAAAGGCAACAGGCTCATCGACTTAAGCTCCTTTAGTCCGGTTGTAGCCGACTCGGCGCAGTTTAGCCACCGCTTCCGCCATCGTCCCGGCGCCTGTTAACACCTCGTCGAGCGTAGTGAACCGTCCGAAGCCGATGCGGATGGCTTCTTCGGCGCGCTCCAAGCCAAACCCCAGTGCCATCACGACATGGCTGGGATCGAGGCTGTCGGAAGTGCATGCCGAACCCGAAGCTACCGACACTTTCCCGCGCAGGCGCATTAGCAACGCCTCGGCGTCCACACCGTCGAAGCTGAGATTGAGATTTCCTGGCAAGCGTTCGCCCATCGTACCGTTGATCGTGAACCGCACGCCGATATCGCGCAGACGTTCCATGAATGCGGCCCGCAACTCCCGCAGGAGCCCAGCCTCCTTCGTCATCACTTCCCCGGAAATCCTGCAGGCCTCGCCGAAGCCGACACATAGCGCCACCGGCAACGTACCGCTGCGGAAGCCGCGCTCCTGACCGCCCCCCTCGATGATCGGGCTGATGCGTCGACCCACGTCACGGGACATATAGAGGGCGCCAACGCCCATCGGTCCGTACAGCTTGTGCGACGAGATACTAGCCATGTCGACACCGGTTTCGGCCACGTCGAACGGAACTTTGCCTATCGCCTGCGCCGCGTCGCTGTGGAATAAGGCGCCGGCGCGCTTCGCGATCCGGGAGATTTCCGCGAGGGGTTGCAGGACGCCGATCTCGTTGTTGGCGGCCATGGCGCTGACCACGGCCGTCCCTTCGTCCACAGTCTGCGCAAGTGCATCGAGATCGACAAGGCCTTCGCCGTCCACGCCGATGATCGTCGACCGGGCGCCTCTCCGGCCAGTCGCCAGCACCACATCTAATACGGCATGGTGTTCGGTAGCCAAGGTGACGACGCCGTCCCGCCTGGACGAAGCGAGCGGGCCCTTGATCGCAAGGTTGTCGGCCTCCGTGGCACCCGAGGTGAAGACGATCTCGTCCGGTTCAGCACCGACCAGGGCGGCGACTTGCGCCCGCGCCGTGTCGACCGCGGCCATCGCCGCGATGCCGTGGTGATGTCGACTGGAGTGCGGATTCCCCAAGGCAGTTAGATGCGGCAGCATGGCTTCTAGGACACGAGGGTCCAGCGGCGTCGTCGCTTGGTAGTCGAGATAAATTCCGTGTCTATCGATCGAGCCCATGGCGTCGGTGATGTGTTCAGCCGGTGGTTTCATTCGCCCCCGGATTAACCCCTAGAGTCGCTGAATGCAACACCCGCACCGGGGCCGGGGTATTGGTCGCCAAGGAACTGGTCTGCTCCCCCCTAATGCCTTGGCACCACCTATCAAAGTCGGCGGCAACTGTCGCCAGCGATGTCGATGTCGTCGAGGCGCTGAGGCATAGGGCCCAGCAAAACGGGTGAGCTCGTCACGTCATGGTTGGTTGCGATCGACGTCCGCTTTCAGAGGGTGGCCATCAATTTTCAATGACGCATATCAGGCGCATAGCTGCTAATAACACACGTAGAGACGCCTTCGTGCTGACGTGAACGACCTGCGAGGTCGCGAGCGTATCCGCATCTAGTGACCTAATTTGTCTAACAAGCACACGCAATTCGCATTGAGGCGGATCCAGAAAGTTCGAAAAGCTTCCAGGAACTCCAGCGCGCGCCCTGCCGGAACCTGGCCGAGAATGATGGCGGAGCCGGCAGCAACGAAATTGAGGGCGACGCCGGAGACAATCTGGCCGCCCCAATGGGCGATCGAGGCGAAACTGTGCACCAGCGCGAACAATCACGGCGGTAAACAGCGGCCGCCCAGGCGCCGCAACCGCCAGGCAGGCGAGCAGCAACGGCCCGGAGAACACCAGTTGCTCGGCGGCGATGGTGCGGGTCGCATCCTGCACCGCCATCATGACGGCGCCCGCCGAACCGAGCATGGCGGGTAATCGGACAGCATGCACCCGAAGGGGGCAGTCGACATTCGACAAGAGACATATGGCGCGGCGCGAAAGCTGCGGCTGTACGACAGACGAAAGCGGTTCTCAATCCGAGGCGATGCCGTCCTTGATCCCTGTGAGGCGGCTTTCGCCTTCCTCCGGGCCGAAGCAGCTTTCGACATCATTGCATTCCCGGCAACTGGGCGCGCTGCACAGCGAAAAACCTTCGGCCTCGCAGAGCTTGCGGTAAAAGTATTTCTTCCATTTCATGTTTTGGGTGTTGCCGGCCGCCAGCGTCGGAAAATGCGAGGCGAGCAGGCGGCCGAGGTCGGTTCGATTAACAAGGCCAAGGTCCTGCCAGAGGTGGTCATTGCGCATGGCACGCCGGGCGATGATCCTGGCGAAGCGGGCGCTCGTCGGGTCGCCAGGTCGGGCATGCGCCAGCAGCAGTCCATGCAGAAGTTCTTCCTCCGGATCCGGCTCGGGCTCGCTTACCTCTTTCAAGGCAAACGCGTTGATAGGAATAGCAGGGAAACAGCGGGCCAGGACATCGCGCAGCTCGGCGAGCGAGAGTCCGGTTGCCTCCGTCGCCGTCGCCTCGCCGGCCTCGATCTCCTCGAGCGCACGTGAAAGCACACAGGCAAGCACATGCTGGTCGAACCTCCTCTCCAGCTCGATCTGCGGCCGTTGGCCGGTGCTGAGCCGGGCATAATGTTGGGCAAATATGGTGCGTTCTCCTGGCTTCGTCCTATCAAATCATGCAGAGACACGGCCTGCCGCAACATGGGTCGGGCAGTTCATCGGTGTGGCACTCCGTGTCGCCTCGCGTCGAATAGTTCGGCAATTCTCGTCTGGTCCATCGGCTCTGACGCAAATTGTGTGATTGGAAGAGGTGTTCGCGAACCCCTGCCCTGCCGTTTGCGCCTCACCGGGAACACTGGCGACGGAAATGCCCCCGCAGAATTGGACGTGGACCGTGCAGGACAAACGTCGCGTGCTGAGTGCGGCCACATGGCCGGCGCCATGCCGCCAGACTCACGGTTGAATGACGTCTGATTCAGAGCGTCGGAGTGAGTTCCAGCGCACGTTCAGGACAGGATCGCACGCCTCGTGATGCAGGCAGTTCCTCCCCTTCCGCAACTTCAATGTCACCAGGCAGGATGTAACCGTCATTATCAAGCTTGAAGATGTCCGGCGCTTGCGCCGCGCATCGCGCGTGACCCTGGCATTTGGCCTTTTGGACGATGATGCGCATGGCGCTGCCTCCATTGTCTGTGCCTCGGATCGGGGTGGATCTAAGACCAGTCCAGGATCAGATTTTCGATCCCGAACACATGGCCGCCAGAAGTTATCGGTGCCGTACCCTGCTTGATCCTGAAAGCCGGGACGCGCGCCAGCCACTCCTCCAGGCCAATGACAATCTCCCGCCGGGCAAGGTGTGAGCCAAGGCAACGGTGGGGACCATAGCCAAACGCTGCGTGGCGGTTGTCCTCCCGCTCTAAATCAATCGTGTTGGGGCATTCGAATTCCGCCGGGTCACGATTGGCAATCATCGTGGCGCAGGAAACATAGTCCCCCTTCCGGATCGGCGCGCCTTCGAAGTCGATATCTTTCGTGGCCACGCGGATCAACTGAATGGGCGGATAGGCCCGCAGTAATTCTTCGGTTGCGAGCGGGATGCGGTCCGGTTCGCTCCGCAGCAATTGCTGATCTTTGAGGTTGCGTGCGAGGTACGCCAAGTCAAAGCCTATAGCTGCTGCGACCGTGTCGAGCCCAGCGACGAAGACAAGCACGCCGATGCCGCGGACTTGGGTGTCCGTCAGCCGGCGGCCCTCGACCTGTGCCTGCACGATAAAGGTCATGAAATCGTCAACCGCCTCGTCGCGGCGCATCGCTGCAAGTTCGTCGATGAATGCCACGATCGTCCGGGCAGCCACAGGTCGTTCCTTATCGTCGCCGTGGAGCAGATCTTTCCCCCAGCCGACGAATGTATCGAGTCGGTCATCAGGCAACCCCAGAAAGCGAAGAAAGGTGCTCACCGCGAAAGGAAAGGCAAAATCCTTCATCACGTCGCAGCTTGTGCCCGACGCGGCGATCTTTTCGATCAGCTCGACCGCCCGTTCGCGGACAGCCGGTTCCAAAGCCGACACCCGCTTTGGCGAAAGCAGCGGATTGAGCAGTGAGCGAAAGACACCATGGGCCGGTGGATCGAGCTCAAGCGGGATCGTCGGCCAGTTTTCACCCAGTATGGAGGAGAAGATGCTGCGATGGCTGGAAAAAGTCTCTGCGTCCTGCAGCACCCTACGCTGGTCCGCGGCGCGGGTGATGACCCAGGTACCCCGGCCATCTTGAGTGTTGTAGCGGGAGTAAAAGATCGGAGGCCCGTCATGTACGCAAGCGACAGCTGCGTGTGGATCCCCGTTGGGTGTTGGTGGCATCCCTGGCGATGTAAACAGGCTGAAGTCCCTCACCATTTCGGGCGGGACATGATCTGGAACGGGGTTGGTCGCCATTTTGTTTTCTCTACATTGGCGTTCATGGCTCGATTGAGATTGCACCGCTGTTCATAAAGTCGATTTCCAGCATGAGCACGTCTCTTGTCGGGCGCGTTCGAGATCTGTCGCCCGATCAGCCCACTGCCAGCGCGATGAGATCGGTTGCGAAGTCAATCCGAAGGGCATCTCCGCCGCGCTGCGGTCAGAAGCAAAGCCGCCGCTTATCCCGTTATGGTTGAGAGGCGATCAATCACCGCTGAGCTCCGTGACGCACTGCTGACACCCCGCTGGCCAAATTGTCAAAGCAAGTCGCGTGCCGGATAGGCGTACCCCTGGCCTGCACCAAGCGACGCCAGCCTGAACTGGGCCGCCGCCGCTAAGTTGATGATCACCTGTCCATCATTCTTAGGACACCGTCCGACAACCGACATCCGTGGTCGGTTTTGTCGAGTCCGCGACGTCGGGCTGTTCGGCTTGGCTGCTGCTGCACAGCCTTCCGGTCCACGAACGAGGAGCTCGCCTCGCACGGCCCGGATTGAGCAACGATGCGATCCAGCGCAAGGATCGGGTGCGATCCGACAAGACCCGACGGCGTTTGATCGGAAATATCAACAAGGTCGAGGCGCGCTTCGGTTCGGCGCTGATGGCGTATTTTATCGCTCGCAGGCGCTGCAAGGATTTTCGGTCAGACGGCGATGCACTCGTGCGCAGCAGTCCGGCCGCGACGAGCTTGACTGTATCGACGCGGTCTATTCCGGCGTGCACACCCAACCGTCCGTATGCGCTTATGAAGGCAAGCCTTTCCGCACATGGACCTAAATTCCTCGCGAGCCGGTGTCGGAACGTGGTGCCGAGTCCTATGGCGGCCTGTTCAATCCGAGGGCCTGTCGGCACTCTCCACATCCGGACCGGGAACACATGGCAGACTCTCGGCCAGAAACCGCCAGTCGCTGCCCTCGCGTTCGCCTTCCTTGCGCCTGCCGAAGAACTGGATGATCATCTTGCCGTCCGCGCCATAGGCTTCAATGGACGTGACGTGACCGTCCCTCGTCGGCTTGCGCACGGCCCAGACCTCGCGGATGCGATGGGTCCTAAGATGCAGATGGAAGGTCTCGTCGAGCACATTGATCCGCGGCCCGATCTGCTTGACCGACTTGATCGGGCCGGAATGGATCTGGATGCAACCACGATTGCCGACAAAGCACATGATCGGCATCTCGTCTTCGGCCGCCTGTTGGAACAGGGCGCCAACGGCATCATTGTCGAGCAGCCAGGCGTTGTCCTCGTCGGCCATACGCATAGCCTGGCAGCGGCTGAGCTTCAGTGTCTTCAACATATGGTAGAACTGATGCACGTCGCTTAGCCGGCCCCAGTGCTCGCGTAGGTCGTCGACCGTGGCGGCGTGGTCTGGACTCACTGTGTTATCGCGCGCCCCGCTCGCCTCGAGGGATATGATCGGCTCCTGATCGGAGGATACAAGCTCTGCCGTCAGATCCTGATAGGCCTGCAGGTTCGAGGCGGGCCTGAGATGAGCTTTGTGCATCGCCTCGCCGGTGGCATCAAAAAATTGCAGGCTGCGGCGGATCTCGGCTCCCTCGCGCTTCTCGACGGCGAAGCCATACGCCCACGCTTTCGGGAAGATGCGCAGGTCGATCCCGTCGCCGAGCAATATGGCATGCTGGTTGCCGGTGACCACTTTGCCGTAGACGCCGATCTTTTGGTGCACGGCACTTTCGTTGCTGGTGACTGCCATCACCTCGCCGACCGCTTCGAGGCCGGTCAGCAGATCATCGACGCGCGGCTCGATGCGCACCGCGCCATGACCACAATGCGCCGCGACCAACTCGACTTCCGAAATGCCCAATCGAGCGGCGAGATCATGCTCCCGGATCTTCGGATTGTCTTTGCACGCCCGCCGGATTTCGTCCGGCGACGGTTTCTCGCGTTGGTCCATGCTTACCCCTGTTTCTACCGACGTGTGAGGATCATCTGCCCTGCCCGGGAATCTTCAGCCGATAAGGCGCGCCGAAATGCTCGATCCTGATCTGCTGCTGGCCCATGAACAAGGTGTCTGGACAGCGTGCGCACGGCGTCGCACCCGTGCGAAAACCGGCGAGCAGGCACATGCCGATGGCATCTCATCGAGCCGGTCGGCGGCTACTGGGCGGTGGTGAGCGAGTGTGCGTGTTGTCGCAATCGGCCAAGCGGGCATTCGGATGCCACGGGCGGCGCTGCTTTGCCAAACAACGCGTGTCTGACCCGGTCCTGACATGTTGCTCCCTTGCTTCGCCCCATCCATCGCGCGGGCACCCACGGCATGATTGCGGATCGGCATGCTCTTGCCGTCCGCCAAACGGAGGTTCAAAAACCGTGCCAACTGCGCCGAAGCAAGCTCAGAAGAAGTTCTGTATTTGGTGATGTGAGTTCAACCAAGAACTCAGGCCCAACATCCCTCGTGGCAGACCCGACAAACCCGACAGCACGTGTCGGTTGGCCGACAGCTTCGCAGCAATGCACTCACAAGAAGCACGGCAGTGTCAGAGATGCCGCGCTGTGCTGAAACGTTTTTTTCGCTTTGGCACGGTGCATGCGACGTGATGCGCAAGCAGGTCCCGGACTGAGGAGAATGGAGCCATGATTACGCTCACCGACAACGCTGTTGCTGCCTTCAAGACTGCTCTTTCCCGCGCCAGCGAGCCGGCGGAAGGCTTTCGCATCATGGTCGAGGCCGGCGGCTGCGCCGGCTTCAAATACTTAATGGGCCTGGAGAGCGTGTCGCGCGAGGGCGACGCGATCACTGGCACAAATGGGATCAAGCTGTTCGTGGACGCGGGTTCCCAACCCCATGTCGCCGGCATGACCGTTGACTTCCTCACCGGGCTCGAATCTTCCGGCTTTGTCTTCGATAACCCCAATGCGCGCGAGAAGTGCGGCTGCGGCAAGTCCTTCAGTTAAACGCCCGAAGCGCCTATGCGGCCGTCGGACTCATTTTGCGGCAGAGGAGACTTATATGGCCGGCACGACAGATGTCCCCGTCCTAAAGACCAAGGAAAACGGATCTCGGGACCGCCATTCGCTTCCGGTAGGGTGCAAAGAACGCCGCCTCCCGAAACAGCTCGGGTCCTGGTGTCACCCGAGCTGCTTGCGGACAGATCGCGCTGCTGTGCCAAATTCGGCTCATCGATAACGTTATCGCGTTCGGGCGTCCTTACGGCTGACGGCGGCCACTGCGAACATGTCCATCTCGACGGAGATCCGGTCTGCGTCAAACACACCGGGCGTCTGCGCGGGCTGCCAGTTCAGGCCCATTATCATCAACGGCATGCGCCAGAGGCTCAACGAGTCGGTCCGCGCCGCGTCATTCTGGTCAACTGAGGATCGCACCTATGAAGCCTGTCTACCTCGACAACAACGCAACCACACGGGTCGATCCTGCGGTCCTGCAAGCGATGTTGCCGCTCTTTAGGGATCAATTCGCCAACCCTTCGTCGGCGCACGCTCTTGGCGCCTCAGTCAGTGCGGCGGTGAGAAAGGCGCGGAGGCAGTTGCAAGCGCTGATCGGCGCGGAGTTCGACGATGAGATCACCTTCACCTCGGGTGGGACAGAAAGCGACAATGCAGCGCTTCTTTCAGCGCTCGAGGCGGCGCCCAACCGAACCGAGATCGTTACGTCCGCGGTCGAGCATCCCGCCGTGCTGACGCTTTGTGCGCATCTTGAGAAGACCCGCCGCGTCAAGGTGCACAGGATCCCGGTGGATTGCCGTGGCCGGCTCGACCTCGACGCCTATATGGCCGCCCTAACCCCACAGGTGGCAATCGTTTCCATAATGTGGGCGAACAACGAGACTGGTGTGATCTTCCCCGTGGCCAGGCTTGCCGAGTTGGCCAAGGAAGTGGGCGCCCTATTCCATACCGATGCTGTACAGGCGGTCGGCAAGCTTCCGATGGACCTGAAGTCGACCTCAATCGACATGCTGTCGCTCTCCGGCCACAAGCTGCACGGGCCGAAAGGGATCGGTGCGCTTTTCGTAAAACGTGGCGTCAACTTCCATTCGCTGATCAAGGGGGGTCACCAAGAACACAACCGGCGTGCTGGCACCGAGAATACGCCCGGCATAGCCGGGCTCGGCACGGCGGCCGAACTCGCCTTGAAATTCATGGACGACGAGACCACACGGGTAAAGTCGCTCCGCGATCGTCTGGAGGGCGGGATCCTCCAGCGCATCCCAGGCACCTGTGTCACTGGTGATCCCCTGCAACGGTTGCCCAACACCGCAAACATCTCCTTCGAACATGTCGACAGTGATGGAATTCCACTTCTCCTCAGCCGCATTGGCATCGCGTGTTCCTCTGGCTCGGCCTGCACCTCCGGCTCTCAGGAACCAAGCCATGTCCTAAGCGCGATGAAAACGCCGCACGCGGCAGTCCGCTTCTCCTTGGCGCGGGACAACAGCGAAGAGGATATCGACCGGGTGCTCGAGGTCATGCCGGCAATCGTGGGGAAGCTGCGCAGCTTTTTCGGTTCTGGGCCGGGTAATCCGGTCTATGCGTGAGCGGCAGAAGAACAGGCTACCGGTCATGACCCGTCATGTCTCTCTCAACGATACGACGTTGCGCGATGGCGAGCAGGCGCCGGGCGTCGCCTTTACCACGACGGAAAAGCTGGAGATCGCTGAGTCTCTTGCGGCGGCCGGCGTGACAGAGATCGAGATCGGCACGCCGGTCATGGGCGTCGACGAGATCGAAACAATTCGCGCCGTGGTCGCGCGGCGTCTTCCGGTTCGGCTCATGGCCTGGTGCCGGATGACGTCGTTGGATCTCGATGCAGCGATCGAGAGCGGGGTCCAAGCGGTCAATTTGTCGCTGCCTGCGTCGGACATCCAACTTGCCGCCAAGCTCGGCCTCGACAAGGCGGGAGCGCTCCAGGTCATCGATGATATGGTCAGGCGCGCCGCCGCCGCCGGCTTCTTCGTCGCGGTGGGGTGCGAGGATGCCTCGCGGGCCAATCGGGATCATCTCGCCCGCGTCATCGAGACGGCCGCACGCGCCGGCGCAAGCCGCGTGAGGCTGGCCGACACAGTCGGTGTTCTCGACCCGTTTTCAACCTTCGAACTTGTCGCCCAGCTGGTGGTGCAGTCTCCAATCGACCTTGAATTTCATGCGCACAACGATCTCGGACTTGCTGGCGCCAACACGCTAGCCGCGATCCGCGCAGGCGCGCGCCATGCCTCCGTTACCGTCCTGGGGCTCGGCGAGCGTGCGGGCAATGCCGCGCTGGAAGAGGTGGCCGCCGCGATGGCGGTCTTCGGCGGCGCAGATACCGGCATCGAGCTGACCGCATTGCCCGGCCTCGCCGCCGAGGTGGCCTGGGCCGCCCGCCGGCAGACCGCGGCCACCAAGCCGGTCGTCGGCGCCGATGTTTTCACCCACGAATCCGGCATTCACGTCGCAGGGCTGCTGAAGGACTCGCGTACTTATCAGGGGCTTGATCCGGCTCTCGTGGGCCGCTGCCGGCGGATCGTCATCGGCAAGCATTCCGGCGCCACTGCGATTGCCCATGTGCTGAGCGAAAGCGGTCGCGATCTCGACCCGGATCTGGCAGCCGCGATGGTGGCCCGCGTCCGGCGCGAGGCGGCCGAGACCAAATCGACGCTCACTGCAACTCAACTGGTCGAGCTCTACGATAAAATGTGCAGCGAGGCGTCCGTCTTCGAGCTGTGCGGGTCCAGGTCAGCCGTGCGCGCGCGCGCAAAGGCCACAGTTTTGCGACCAGGGAGAATGCAATGAATTGTTCTGCTGACAGCCGCCCCATCGATGTCACAGACATCCTCGCACGACTGAAGCGCCTGTCGGCCGCGGAGGAGTTCTTCTCAGTCCTTGGCGTCTCCTATGACCCCAAGGTGCTGAATGTCTCGCGGCTCCATATAATGAAGCGCGTGGGCCAATACCTTGCCGAAGAAGATTTCTCCGGTCTACCCGACCAGGTGATTGCCGCGAGGGTGCGCGCGACGCTCGAACGCGCTTACGAGGACTTTGCGATTTCCTCGCCGCTCACGCATCGGGTCTTCAAGGTGCTCAAAGACCACGATCCGAACAGACCTGCCGCGCCGGGTCACACCTTTGTCCCGTTCGACTCGGTACTGAAGCGGTTCGGACGGGAATGAGCGGCGACAAGGGTTGCGACGCGACAATGTCGAGCAGCCGACAAATCCGGTCATCACCACAGCGCCGTCAGAAGCAACCAGCCGAAGTTGTAGGAAGGGGGCAGCGCAAGAGACTTGGCACGAATTATGCGGATCAAGGAGATAACCGCAATGCCCGCACCCGGACAGGAGCCTAGAGAAACCGCCAATGCACATCGTAATCTGCATCAAGCAGGTGCCGGACTCGGCACAGATAAGGGTCCATCCGGTGACGAACACAATCATGCGCCAGGGTGTTCCGACCATCATCAACCCTTACGACCTGTTCGCCCTCGAAGAAGCGCTCAGACTGCGCGATGCCTATGGCGGCGAAGTCACTGTGCTCACCATGGGTCCGCCCATGGCAGAGGACGCGCTGCGCAAGGCGCTCGGCTACGGCGCCGACCGAGCGGTGCTCTTGACCGACCGCTATTTTGCCGGCTCCGACACGCTGGCGACCTCGTTCGCCCTTTCCCAGGCAATCGCGAAGGTCGGCGAGACGTTCGGCACGCCAGACCTCGTCTTCACCGGCAAGCAGACGATCGATGGCGACACCGCCCAGGTCGGGCCCGGCATCGCCAAGCGCCTCGGACTCCTGCAACTGACCTATGTCGCGAAGATCCCCTCTATTGACCTTGCTGCAGGCGAGATCAAGGTCGAGCGCCGCTCCGAAGGCGGCACACAGATGCTGAAGAGCAGGCTGCCTTGTCTCATCACCATGCTAGAAGGCACAAACGAGATCCGCCGGGGCTCGATCCACGACGCCTTGTGCGCCGCGCGCAGCCAGGTCTTGAAATGGAGTGCGGCCGACGCCGGCATTGAGGATCTCACCAAATGCGGCCTGCGCGGCTCACCGACCGTCGTCAAGCGTGTTTTCGCCCCTCCTGCTCGAGCTGAAAAGGCGGCACTAATCGACACCGCCGAGAAGGCCTTGCGCGATGTCGCTGACGAACTCATCACCGCAATCTTCACCCGCCAGCCGGCGCTGGAACATGAGCTCGCCTTTAACGGCGGCGCGTGACGGCAAGGAGCAAAACGATGTCGACCGCGAACCGAGAAACCCCTCGCCCTGCCGCCGGCCGCGCCGGCATAAAGAAGGAGCTGCCCACCCATTTCAAGGACTACCGGCACGTCTGGGTCTTCATCGAGCTCGAACGCGGCCAGGTCCATCCCGTATCATTCGAGCTGCTCGGCGAAGGCCGCAAATTAGCAGACAAGCTTCAGGTCCAGCTTGCAGGCGTCGTGCTCGGACCGCCGGGAGAGGCCGTCGGGAACGCCGTTGCCGAAGCATTCGCTTATGGTGCTGACCTTGTCTACATCGCCGAGGCGCCCCTGCTCGCCGACTATCGGAACGAGCCTTTCACCAAGGCGATGACGGATCTGGTCGATACCCACAAACCCGAAATCCTTCTTCTCGGTGCCACCACACTCGGCAGGGATCTTGCCGGCTCCGTGGCGACGACCTTGCAGACAGGGCTCACGGCCGACTGCACCGAACTCGATGTGGATACCGACAGTTCGCTCGCCGCCACGCGTCCGACTTTCGGCGGTTCCTTGTTGTGCACGATCTATACGCTCAATTTCCGCCCTCAGATGGCGACAGTGCGGCCAAGGGTCATGCCCATGCCGCAGCGGACGGATAAACCGGTCGGGCGTGTCATCCGGCACAAGCTCTCGCTTGCCGAGGACGAGATCGCTACCAAAGTCCTCGGCTTCCTGCCGGACAATCAGTCGGCAAAGGCAAACCTTGCCTATGCCGACGTCGTGGTTGCGGGAGGCCTTGGTCTTGGCGCGGCGGAGAACCTGCAGCTTGTGAAGAACCTCGCGCGAGCAATCGGCGCCGAGCATGGCTGTTCGCGCCCGTTGGTCCAGAAGAGCTGGATGCCAGCTGATCGGCAGATCGGCCAGACTGGCAAGACCATCCGGCCGAAGCTTTACATAGCGGCCGGGATTTCCGGCGCCGTCCAGCATCGGGTTGGCGTCGAGGGGGCGGATCTCATCGTGGCCATCAACACCGACCCGAACGCGCCGATTTTCGATTTCGCTCACCTCGGAATCGTCACCGACGCGATCCGCTTCCTGCCCGCACTGACGGAAGCCTTCACGCGGCGGCTGTCGCCCCACAGTCGCGATAAGCTTGCGAGCTAAGGGACGGACATGATCGAGGAAAACTTCGACGCCATTGTTGTTGGGGCAGGCATGTCCGGAAACGCAGCTGCTTACACCATGGCCAGCCATGGCCTAAAGGTGCTGCAGTTGGAGCGCGGTGAATATCCGGGCTCCAAGAATGTCCAAGGTGCCATCATGTACGCGAACATGCTGGAGAAGATCATCCCGGATTTCAGGGACGATGCGCCTCTCGAGCGGCATTTGGTTGAACAGCGGCTTTGGGTGATGGACGACACATCCCATACCGGGATTCACTATCGGTCGGACGACTTCAATGAGGCCAAGCCCAACCGATACACAATCATCCGTGCCCAGTTCGACAAATGGTTTTCGCGTAAGGTGCGCGAGGCCGGCGCGACGGTTCTGTGCGAGACGACCGTGACGGAGCTCATCCGTGACGCCAAGGACAGGGTGGTCGGCGTCCGCACAGATCGGGCCGGCGGAGCCATCTACGCGAACGTGGTCGTTCTCGCAGAAGGTGTCTGCGGACTGCTTGGCACGCGAGCCGGCCTGCGCCAGATGCCGAAGCCACAAACCGTGGCGCTCGCCGTTAAGGAAATGCATTTCCTGCCCGAAGAGGTCATTGAGCAGCGGTTCGGCGTCAAGGGCGATGAAGGCTGCGTGATCGAGGCGGTGGGCACGACCTCCCGCAGCATGGCCGGGCTCGGCTTCCTCTACACCAACAAGGAGTCGATCTCACTGGGCATTGGCTGCCTCGTCTCCGATTTTGCCGCGATGGTCGAGAGCCCCTACGTTCTCCTTGATGCCTTAAAGAGCCATCCTTCGATCCGGCCGCTGATCGCCGGCTCGGAAGTGAAAGAATATTCCGCACACCTCATTCCCGAAGGCGGCTACAAGGCTATTCCGCAGCTGTTTGGCGATGGTTGGGTCGTGGTCGGCGATGCCGCGCAACTGAACAACGCCATTCACCGCGAGGGTTCGAACCTCGCCATGACCTCCGGCCGCATCGCGGCTGAGGCAATCATCGAGGTCAACAGCCGCAACGCTCCTATGACCAAACGAAATCTCGCTCTTTACAAAGCCATGCTGGACAAGTCCTTCGTGGTCAAGGACCTAAAGAAATACAAAGATATGCCGGCCTTGCTCCACACCAATTCCTGCAATTACTTCACAACTTATCCGCGGTTGATGTCGCAAGCCGCGCAGAACTTCATGCGTGTCGACGGCACGCCGAAGATCGAGAAGGAAAAGGCGACCACGGCGGCCTTCATCAAGGCGCGCTCGCGTTGGGGGCTGGTCAGCGACGCGGTCCGCCTTGCATTGGCGTGGCGCTGAAGGGAGACGAAATGACGATCGCAGTGACAAAGTCACGTGTCGAGGACAAGCTTTACCAGAACCGCTACTTGGTGGATTCCGGCCGCCCGCATATCAAAGTGCGACCGCACGAGAGGCCAAGCGCGAACTTGCTCGCGCTTACCCACGTCTGCCCGGCGAAATGTTATGAGTTGAACGACAAAGGTCAAGTGGAGATCACTGCTGACGGCTGCATGGAGTGCGGCACCTGCCGGATTTTGTGTGAGACCAGTGGCGAGATCGAGTGGAACTATCCACGCGGCGGTTTCGGAGTCCTCTTCAAATTCGGATGACCGACGCACGCACGTATTAAGAGGGTTGATCTTGATACAGTTTAGGTCTCGCCCAACGCCAAGTCTATTTTCTTTGCTTCGATCGTCGCTTTGACGAAGAGAAGCTCATGAATACTGTGCTTTCAGAATTCAGATAAAAAAGGAGGAGCACTCTGGACGACAACCCCTGAGGTGTTTCCATGACCCACGGACCGCAAGATCGGGTCGACGAGGTTGGACCTCGGGAGACCCGCCCTGAACCGCCCATCAAAAGCATGCCCCAATCAGATATCGCGCTCAGAGGACTCTACGAGATATCGAAGGTGCTGACCGCCCCCAGCGAGCTGGAGATTACGCTCGCCAATGTCGTGAACGTCCTGCCTTCATTTCTGCAGATGCGTCACGGAGCAATCGTCGTCCTGGACGCTGAAGGAGAGCTGGAGATTGCCGCGACTGCCGGCAATACCCACGTACGTCAATCAGGCACTCGCCGCGTCATACCACAGGCCGTAACAGATCAAATCGTCGCTACGGGGACGCCGCTCTTCATACCGGACGTGCGCAAGTCCCAACTATTTCAGGCTGACCTTCAAACGTCTTCGAGCATCGGAACCATCCCAATTGCCTTTATCGGTATCCCGCTAAAGGCTGATCATGATATCCTTGGGACATTGTCGATCGACCGCGCCGGAGACGGCGCCACCGACTTTCGCGACGACGAGGACATTTATTTCCTGACGATGGTCGCCAACCTTGTCGGCCGGACCATCCGCCTCCATCGCGCCCTGAGTACAGATCGTCAGCGGTGTGGCCATGAGCAATCGGGACCGGAGAAATCGCCCAACGAGGGGAGGACCTACGACCCTGCCCGGCATGCGGATGCCAAAATCGACGGGATCATCGGGGAAAGCCCCGCACTCAAGCAGGTGCTCGAAACCGTCTCGGTCGTAGCAGGGACCAATTCCACCGTGCTTCTTCGGGGTGAAAGCGGCACCGGCAAGGAATTCTTTGCGCAGGCCATCCATAAGCTCTCACGTCGGAGGAAGAAGTCTTTCGTCAAATTGAACTGCGCCGCACTGTCTGAAAGCGTTCTGGAGTCAGAACTGTTTGGGCATGAACAGGGCGCTTTCACGGGTGCTATCTCCCAGCGCGCCGGTCGTTTTGAATTGGCAAATGAGGGAACGCTGCTACTTGATGAAATCGGCGAGATTTCGCCGGCCTTTCAAGCCAAGCTGTTGCGTGTCTTGCAGGAAGGCGAGTTGGAGCGAGTCGGCGGCACCAAAACGCTACAGGTCGACGTGCGCCTCATATGCGCCACCAACAAGGACCTGGAGACGGCCGTCATAAAAGGGGAGTTCAGGGCCGACCTTTATTACCGCATCAATGTCGTGCCAATTATCCTGCCTCCGCTCAGAGAGCGAACCGGCGATATTCCACGCCTTGCGAACGCCTTCCTCAACCGGTTCAACAAGGAGAACGATCGCGCACTAGCCTTCGCGGCGCCGGCGCTTGACCTGATCTCGCAATGTTACTTCCCTGGTAACGTCCGCGAGCTGGAGAACTGCGTCAAAAGGACGGCCACACTTGCGCGCTCAAGGACGATCACTCCATCCGATTTCGCCTGTAAGAAGGGCCAGTGCCTTTCCTGGCTCCTCTGGAAGCGAGCCGACCGCTCGAATGGCGGCAATGCCATCGACGATCTCGCACGGGTCAACGCAGCGCCGGTCGGATTGCGGCTGCCGGCCAGTTGCATCGGTGCCTCCGCAGGCAAGATATCTCCCTTTACGGCAGGCGATCCGAACGATCCCACTTGTCCCCCGCGTCTGGCGGAACGCGACCGGGTGATCGACGCGATGGACAAGGCCGGTTGGGTTCAGGCCAGGGCGGCTCGTATCCTCGGGCTCACGCCGCGGCAAGTCGGCTACGCCCTGCGCCGGCATGGTATCGTGGTGAAGAAATTCTAGACGTCGTGATGACGTCAACCGTAAGCAGCCCGGAGTGGTCTCGTTCACACTTTGCGCGCCCAAGGCTGGTAGCCTCGCGACCCTATTTGCGTGTCCACTGTCGTAAGCCCGACAAAGGTGTGTCGGAGCAATCCGAAGGAATCTGACACGACAAGCCTATTCGTGAACCGAAACAGCTCTTTGAGCTGGCATAGCTCTTGCGCTTTGAACTGCGACATCACGCAGCAACGGAGCCGTTCATGTCTGCACCGGCAATTTCGCTTGAGAGCCTCAGCACGACATTCGGTGACCAGTTGCTTGGCACCATGAAACCCGGTGGCTGCGCGTCATCCTGCGGCTCGTCGACAAAGCCCGACGACACGGATCCGGCTGTCTGGGAGAAGATCAAGGATCACCCCTGCTTTTCAGAAGAGGCGCATCACTATTTCGCGCGCATGCACGTCGCGGTCGCGCCGGGCTGCAACATCCAGTGCAACTACTGCAATCGCAAATATGACTGCGCCAACGAAAGCCGGCCTGGGGTGGCCTCTGAAAAGCTGACGCCCGACCAGGCGCTACGCAAGGTGATCGCGGTCGCCAGCGAGGTGCCGCAGCTTTCCGTGCTCGGCATCGCCGGACCGGGCGATGCCTGTTACGACTGGAAGAAGACGAAGGCGACCTTCGCCAGGGTCGCCAGGGAAATCCCAGACATCAAGTTTTGCATCTCCACGAATGGGCTCGCGCTACCGGACCATGTCGATGAGCTTGCCGACATGAATGTCGATCACGTGACGATCACCATCAACATGGTCGACCCTGAGGTCGGTACAAAGATCTATCCTTGGATCTTTTACGACCATCGCCGCTACGTCGGCCTCGAAGCCGCCCGGATGCTGCACGAGCGGCAGATGTTGGGCCTGGAGATGCTGACCGCGCGCGGCATCCTCACCAAAATCAATTCGGTGATGATTCCTGGCGTGAACGATGAGCATCTGATCGAGGTGAATAGATGGGTCAAGGAGCGAGGCGCGTTCCTGCACAACCTCATGCCGCTGATTTCGGACCCGGCGCACGGCACGCATTACGGACTGAGTGGGCAGCGCGGCCCAAACGCAATGGAGCTGAAGGCTCTTCAGGATCGTCTCGAAGGCGGCGCCCAGTTGATGCGCCACTGCCGGCAGTGCCGGGCAGATGCCGTCGGCATGCTTGGCGAGGATCGTGGCCAGGAATTCAGGGCCGACCGGATTCCCGGCGAGGTCACCTACGATGCCAGCAAGCGTAACGCCTATCGGGAGCTGGTCGCGCAGGAGCGCCGTGATCACGTGGCGGCCAGAAGTGAAGCGATCGGATTGGTCAAGGCAGCGAGGCCCGGCAAAGCCGTCCTCTTCGCGGTGGCGACCAAGGGCGGCGGCCGCGTCAACGAACATTTCGGCCATGCGAAGGAATTCCAGGTTTACGAAGCCTCGCCGAGAGGGATCAGCTTTGTCGGGCATCGCAAGGTGGAGAAGTATTGCCTCGGCGGCTTGGGCAAGGAAGCCGCCCTCGGTGGCATCGTCGCAGCCCTTCAAGGCATAGATATCGTGCTGTGCGCCAGGATTGGAACTTGCCCGCAGGATCAGCTCGCGGACGCTGGAATCAGAGCCACCGACGCTTGTGCCCATGACTATATCGAGACGGCAATCAGCGCGATTTACACCGCCGCGTCAGGGGCCCCCGCACTCGCGGCGACGGCCTGAGCTGTCTCATCCATTCGGACCAGGAGTTAAAATGGCTTTCAAGATCATCGCATCCCAATGCACCCAATGCGGCGCCTGCGAATTCGAATGTCCTTCCGGCGCGATCAAGTTCAAAGGCGAGAGCTACGTGATCGAGTCACAGAAGTGCACCGAATGCGAGGGGGTCTTCGATGCGCAGCAATGTGCCTCGGTATGTCCGGTGCCGAAGACCTGCGTTCCTGCGTGACCACATGGGCTGCCGACATGGGCGGGGCTGCCTACGCAGGACGCCTGCAACGCCTTGTTCACAACCTGCAGCCGCAAGAGAAATCAGGGAACGGACATGTCGCTCGGACGCGAAGAGGAGATCGAAATCCGCAGGCCTCCACGATTCATGCCGGGAGAGCGGGTACGTGCCACTCGCCACATAAAGAATGACGGCACCTATCCTGGCAGGGAGATCGGCGAAAATCTCGTGCGCAAGGGCGACGAGGGATATGTGCGCGACATCGGCACCTTTCTCCAGCAGTTCTTCATCTATGCGGTCGAGTGGATCGACCGTGGCACCGTCGTCGGCATGCGAGCGCGTGAACTGATGAGCCTCGAGAAAGCCGAGTCCTGCAGTGCTGAAAGCAATTCCAATGAAGGGACGGCCAGATGAAAGTCATGATCCGCAGGACCGATGCTGGCTTGTCGGCGTATGTCCCCAAAAAAGACCTCGAAGAGCCGATCATCAAGCTTGAGAAGGAAGAGTTGTGGGGCGGAACTATCACGCTCCGGAACGGGTGGCGGCTCGTCTTACCCGATCTCCCACGGGATACGCGTCTGCCGATCACTGTCGAGGCAAGGAAGGTTTCCGAAGAGGACTGATGCTGCCGCTAAGTGCGTCGCGAGGAAACGAGCATGAATACGATCCTGACATCGGGCCACCTTGTCATAGTGCGGGACAGTTTTGCCGATAAGCTGCTTGACCTGGCGAAGGCAGCGCTCGCCGCCGATGAGGTGATCCCCTATCTCGGTCCGGGTCTTCTTGGGTTCAACTGTGCGGAACCGCCTGTGCCGCATACTCCGGAGGTCGTTGCCGCGGCACTCAATGCACGGGCGCCCGCCCCTTCCAGGATCCGCACCAATATGTGGTCGGTTGCGCAGTTCATCGAACAGCGCCGGCATCGCCGGACGCTTCAAGCTTGGATGACCGAGATATTCGCAGCGCCGGTGAGGCCAACCCTCCTCCACGCCTGGCTCGCAAGGCTGCCGCTCTCCCTCATCATCGACAGCTGGTATGACAGCGCGATGCGCACGGCTCTCGTGGAGACCGGCCGAACGGACGTCGTTGAGATACAAGGCGTCACGCGGGCGAACGAAATCGGCAACATTTGGACAAAAACCTACGATTTGTCCGGGAGGGAGCTCGACGCCCGATCGGGGGCAAAGACGGTCCTCTATGCACCTCACGGGAGTAGTAGGCCCTCGCAAAACTTTCTCGTCGCAGATTCCGACTATGTCGAAGTCCTGACCGAAATTGATATCCAGACACCTATCCCTGACGTGGTGAAGGAACGGCGCATCACCCGTGGATTTTTCTTCGTTGGCTGCCGCTTCAACGATCAAATGCTGCGCACCTACGCCAGACAGATCATGAAGCGCTCCCGCGGTCCCTATTGCACCGTAATGGACGCGGAAACCCTGACCAGAAACGAAGCGCGTTTCCTTGCGGCAAGCGGAATCACGGTGATCGACATGCCACTTAGTCAAGCGGCGGCTCGGCTTCTGGGAACGGGCAAGGCTGCAGGTTGTGGACAGGATTAAAATGGCGGTCGCCTTTGATGATGCGTCCTTCGGCTTTCCTCGAAGGCGCAAAATGCAGTCGGGAATACACCCGTGAACAGTGATGCTGTCGGCAGCGCAACGGACGCTCTGAATTCGTTGACCCATGTTGAAGCGGCGCGCTGGGGCCGGGATTTGAGTACGCTGTTGCGCATAACGCGTATGAATTTTCGGCATCCCTGGCAGGTCGCCTTCGCTATGGGCTCGACGATCATGGCGGCAATCCTCCAGTTGCTCATTCCCCAGCTTCTCGGCCGGGCTGTCGACCAGGCCCAGACAGCCATCGGGGGCGGTGTCGCCGGGAGCGCGGCAGGACAAGCGCTCTGGACCCCGGCTCTCCTGCTGCTCGCCGTCAGCGCGCTACGCGGCCTTTTCACGATGGCGCAGAACTATTTTGCCGAAGCCGTCGGGCATCATGTCGCGTACGAACTGCGGCTCGCCTACTACGACAAGATCCAGCGTCTCAGCTTTTCCTTTCACGATCGGGTCCATTCAGGCGATCTGATCACCATCGGAATGCTCGATCTCCAAGGCGTGCGGATGTATTTTTCCACCGCGCTCGTTCGCGTGGTCCTGCTCACCATGCTGATCGGGATCGGCGCTTACATGATGATCTCGATCGATCTCATGCTCGGCCTGGTCGCGCTGAGCTTCGTGCCTTTTGTCGCCTGGCGCTCATCGACCACACAGCTTAGGCTGCGCGCCACCTGGCTCGACCTCTATGAGCGCCTTTCGGTACTAAGCCGCGTGATGAAGGAAAATCTCGCAGGCATCCGCGTGGTCCGCGCTTTTGCGGCTCAATCCTATGAGATGCTGAAGTTCGACCGCGCTTCCAAGACCGCGCTCGGCCTCGCCAACGATCTCGTTGACATCTACGTACCCAGCACGTCGGCGATGACCTTGTCCTTCTTTTTCGCAATGGGATTGGTGCTTTGGATCGGTGGCAACAAGCTCATCGCTGGCGAGATCAGCGTCGGAACGATGGCGACCTTCCTGACCTTCATGACCATCCTGCAAATGCCAGTCCGCCAGATCGGCCTCATGGTCAATGCCTTTGCCCGCGCTTCCAGCTGCGGTTCGCGGCTTTTCGGTCTCCTCGATCAGGAGATCACGATCAGGGATGCTCTCGAGGCCAGACCGCTTGAGATAAGCGACGGCACTCTGCGCTTCCACAATGTCTCATTTGCGTACCCCAATGTCGAAAACCGCGCCATTCTGAAGAACCTCAGCTTTGAGGCCCGGAGAGGCGAGACGATCGCGATCGTCGGTCCGCAGGGTTCCGGCAAATCGACGATGGCTCATCTGATCCCCCGCTTTTACGACGTGACCGGTGGCGCCATCACGTTGGACGGCCAGGACATACGCAATGTCACCCTCGAGAGCCTTCGCAAGGCGGTTGCCGTTGTACAGCAGGATGCGTTCCTGTTCACCACCACGATCGAGAACAACATCGCTTATGGCGACCCCTGGGCGAAGAGACAGCGAATTGAACGCGCTGGCGAATTCGCCCAGCTCCACAACTACATCCTCGGGCTCCCAGCAGGGTATGAGACGGTCGTGGGCGAACGCGGCGTCTCTCTCTCTGGCGGCCAGCGCCAGCGTCTCACGATTGCTCGCACCATGATGCTGCGCCCCTCTGTCGTCGTTTTCGACGACTCGATGGCCGCGATCGATGCCGGCACCGAGCAGCGCATTCGCGCGGCGACGCGGCGCTTCGCCAAGGATCGGGTGACGATCATCATCGCGCACCGGCTGAGTGCGCTTCTGCATGCCGATCAGATCCTTTTTGTCGATAACGGCGAAATCGTAGAACGCGGCACGCATGAAGAGCTTCTGGCGAAGCGGGGACGCTACAGGGCCCTTTACGATCTCCAGACGCGCCCAGGTGATAGCATATGACCCAGTATGGGGGCGCCCGCTGATGGACCAGGGCCCCGGCGAACTCGAAGCCGAACGTGACGACGGCAGACGCCCTCCGCGCGCGGTCGTCGGCTCGCACCGGATCGAGGAGGAGATGTTCGGCCGGGCTTTCGACAAGAGCATCCTCCGCCGGATCTGGGGCTTCGTCCATCCCTATCGGGCAAAGGTATTTGTCACGATTGTCGCGATGTTGATCTTCACCGGGACGCAGCTTCTCATCCCCTTGATCATCCGCTACGCGATCGACCAGGGCATGAACCCGGTAGCGAGCGATCGCTCAGCCCAGCTTGCGGCCGTCGGCGCGTTCCTTTCGGCGATTTTGGTCAATTTCGCCGCCGGTTACATGCAGGAAACCTTGGATGGGAAAATTGCCGAAACTGTCCTGTTCGACATCCGCCGCGCCATGTTTGGCCATCTGCAAAAGGTTTCGCTCTCGTTCATGGACAAGACTGAGGTCGGACGTCTGATGTCGCGCCTGCAAGGCGACGTTAACTCCATACAGGAGTTCCTGGAAACCTCGGTATATTCCCTAGGCGATGTTGCGCTTCTCTTCGGCATCGTTTTCGTAATGCTGTGGCTCGACTTTCGCCTCGGCCTCCTGACGCTGTCGGTTCTGCCGATCCTGGTGATCGTCCGCATTGTCTGGCTGCCGCGTGCCCGCGACGCCTTCATGGCTGCACACGAAACCAATTCAGTCGTCAATGGCGCGCTGGCCGAAGCCATTCACGGCGTGCGGACCATACAGTCGATGGATCGCCAGCAGGTGAATTTCATTCTTTTCGACGACCGGGCCCATGCCAACCTCAGGACCCAACTGATCGCTGCCAGATATGCACTGGTCATGGTGCCTATCGTCGATGGCCTCACGGGCCTCGCCTTGGCCGCCGTTATTGTGGTCGGCGGCTCGATGGTCGTGAATAGCCGTATAGATGTGGGCGTGTTGGTAGCCTACCTGTTTTACATCCAGCGCTTCTTTGACCCGATCCGCTCACTCACCTTGCAATATTCGATCATGCAGCGCGCCATGGCCTCAGGCAAGCGCCTGACCGATGTGCTCGATGTCAAGATCGATGTTCAGGACAAACCCAATGCCGAGGTACTTTCGCCCGAAATGGACGGCTCGGTCGAGTTTAGGGACGTCACATTCGGCTACGATCCGAACCGTTCGGTTCTGAAAAATGTCTCCTTCAGGGTCAATCCCGGCGAGACGGTCGCACTGGTCGGACCGAGCGGTTCTGGCAAATCGAGTGCGATGGCCCTGGTCCACCGCTTCTATGATGTTCAGCAGGGTCAGGTGCTGGTCGGCGGGCATGATGTGCGCGACCTCACCCAGGAATCGCTCGGCCGCCAGGTCGCCATGGTGCTGCAGGAGCCATTCCTGTTCACCGGGACGGTCTTCGAGAACATTCGATACCAGAAGACGGAAGCCACGCGCGACAAGGTGATCGAGGCGGCGAAGGCGGTCGGCGCGCATGACTTCGTCATGAGCCTCGCCGACGGGTATGAGACCCAACTTGGCGAACGCGGCGACAACTTATCTCTCGGCCAGCGCCAGCTTATCAGTTTCGCCCGCGCCCTCGTCGCTGACGCCAAGATCCTCGTGCTCGACGAAGCGACCGCCAACATCGACAGCTATACGGAATTGCAGATTCAGAAGGCTCTGATCAAGCTGCTTGAAGGGCGGACTGGCCTCGTCATCGCCCACCGTCTCGCCACGATCCGGGGGGCCGACCGCATCATCGTGCTTCAGAATGGCCAAGTTGTTGCGACTGGCAACCACGATGAGCTAATAGCTATGGGCGGCCTGTATTCCAAACTCTACTATCTCAACTACGCCTCCTTCGACGACATCCCCGAACACGAGACCACCGTCCAAGCTGGCTCCCAGACCTGAGTTTTTGGCGGCCTTGTGGTAGTGGCGTTGACTTTCGGGCGTGTCGGCGGACCACTCAGGCACCGCAGACGGCCAGCAGGCAGCATTCAAGGACAAGCACTCCTCGCAGTTCGTGAAGACCGGCTGCGAACGATTTCCTCCAGCATCGTATCCCGACCGCGGTGCACCCCATCATCGGGCGAGCTCGCTCCTGGTGGTGGCTGGGCGTAGCAAAGCCGCTCGCGAGCGCGCCCTCAACAGCGCCGAAGCGAGTGGCGGCTTTGCTACCGCCGGGCCGCTGATGAAGCTGGAGGCGCCGCACCGACGCCGCCCCGGGCGAGAAGAACCTCTGCGGCGGGCTATGGGCAACGGCTAGCGCGAGCGCGACGAGCAGACGCGTGCCTGCATTGTGACGCGCTCGGCCATCATCTCCTTAGGATCATGCAGGTTCACAAGATGGCCCAGACGCCAGCCAACGCACAAACCTGGTATTCTGTGCCGCCGGCTCGTCGTCAGTTTGGCCTCCCTCCCGATTGCCCGTCCCCACCACGTGCACGCTAGAGCACGTGGATGTGAGGGAGCGCTGTACAACGATTCAACCTCAGACTGCGAATTTCATGGTCAGCCAAATCGAGCCATGATTTCGGATTGAATGTTCGTCGCAGTGTACAGGGAAGCATCTAGCGGCAGATTTCCAAATGCCAGTTGACAAAGCAGGTAGTTGGCACCTGCCACTTCCAACTGACCTAACAGAGCTTTTCGCACAGATTCTGCTGATCCTACCACGCACAATTCACTCTCGACTGCCGCATCGAAGGTCAGCGGCAGGTTTGGTGGAGTGGGGATAGCGTTAAGCTCGTAAAGGAATTGGAAGCTCTTGAGCCAGCGTTCGTAAGCAGGTGCCGCGAGCGAATAGGCATGTGTGTCACAACGCCCAACCACGACCATGCGGAGCAATCCGATAAATTGCGCCTGATCCCCCGCGCCAGCGTTGTCCTCTCGATAGGCGCGGAACGCATCAGTAGTTTTGCGAACAGAAGAGGAAGGTCCTACACACGCGATATTGGTTCCATTCGCAGCCGCCCAAGCTGCGGACTCGGGTCGATTGGCAGCAACCCATGTCGGCGGATGTGGACGCTGATGAGGTCTTAACGTCAAAGGAACGTCATTGAGATCAAAATGGCGGCCTTGATAGCATAGCGTGCCGACCTTCATCGGATTAACAAGTATTTCCATGAGGATTTCGCTGGCTTCGGCATAACGGCCCGGCACCGCGTCCGCACCAATCCCGAAGTAGCCCAATTCGATCGGGAGAGCACCGCGCCCTATGCCCAGTTCGAGCCTGCCACCGCTCAACTGGTCCAGCATACAGATCTCTTCGAACGCACGCAGCGGATGATAAAGCGCAAGCAGCATCACCAAGGGTCCGAGACGCAAGCGCCGGGTGCGCTGGGCGACGCTCGATAAGAACAGATTCGGCGATGGACCTCTCCCATGGGGAGTACAGTGATGTTCTGCGAGATGATAGGCATAGAACCCTAGCTGATCGCACGCCTCTGCTAATATCAGGCGATCTTCGTATTGCCGACCGATGTCGCGGCCATCCTCGTCCAGATGATCGAAGATGCCGAACGCTAGGTTTGAAGGAAAGACGTTTGTCACTCGATAAGTCCCCGATTTTAAAAGGCAGGCTGTTCTCTTGCTGGGATGACCAAGCAAGTCGGAAGAGATGTGTGTGATCGCCGATTTGCGTCAGCGTAACGAAGAAGCAGAGCCTGACGCTTCCCTGCCCTTGGAGCTTGGCACCATTAAGCTTCCAGCAATGTCGCCAGCGGCAGCAAGAAATGCATCCATCTGCTCTTTTGTGCCGATGCTGACGCGGATGCAGTGTTCCAAGCCTTTGTCCGGAAAAAACGCGACAAGTATCTTTTGCCTTTCCAATGCTGCTTGCCACCATGAGCCGTCCTGTCCCGCGGGCACACGGGCCAGCAAGAAATTTGCGCGGGAGGGCGTTACGGAAAATCCGAGTTGCGACAGCGCGACTGTCACTCGCTCTCGTTCATCCTTGATGTGCTTGTGGTTCTCTGCGTAGGCGCCGCGATGCGCAAGCACGCTGATACCAACGGCATGCCCGATGACGTTCATGTTGAAGACGTTCTGGATGTTTCGCAGCCTGCCAATAATTTCAGGGTGACCGAAACCGAAACCGACGCGAATGCCGGCGGCGGCATAGCTTTTCGAGAATGACCTCAAGATCAGAACGTTCGGATACTGGTTGATGAGGCGCAGGCCATGATCGGGTGCAAAGTCGACGTAGGCTTCATCAAGGACAACCAAGCGGTCCGATTGTGCTACGAGGCGTTCGATATCGCTTATCGGGAGGAATGTTCCGGTCGGATTGTTTGGATTGGCCAACATAATGAACTTGGCGTCTTTTGCCGGACCGGAAAGCAATTGCTCCATTGGCAGGGAATGAGCTTGACATCCGACTTCGAGAAACTCGGCGCCCTGAATCATGGCAAGTTTGCGGTTGAACGAAAACCCTGGCGACATCATCGCAACCTTATCGCCAGGCGCGAGGAAAGCTCTGTAGATGAGTCCGAGCAGTTCAGACGACCCGTTGCCTGCGATGACCTGATCCCTGGAAACGCCATAGGTGCTGGACGCCGCTTCCCTCAAGCTGATGTTATCGTCATCCGGATATAGATACTGGCACTTGAGAGCCGCCACTGCACTTTGCATTATGATTGGCGGCAACGGAAACGGGTTTTCATTCGTATTCAGCTTGACAAAATTTCCGTCCGGCGCCGGTCCGTTGGACGGCAGAGCATCTAACTGTCGCGTCACTGGCGGAAGAGCCGAAAGCACAGTTTGCAGTTTTGCATCGGACATATTTTAACTCCGTTTCATTCACCAGGGGCATCCGTATGAGCTCGCAACGAGAGCAACATGGCGGACAGGATTGACGATGGAAGCGTTGCCTCTCACACGATGGTCGCAACGCAGACACGGGAATTCGGCCAGGCTGTCCTCGATGAATCGAGTGGAAGCGGACGCGGACCTGCATCGCTGCCGCAAGGCGCTAAGCAGCTCAGCTCATCTGCTCGGTTTCAGATACGCTTGATCTCGACGCCGTATTTCCTCAGCACGTAGCCAATCTGGCGCGGGGTCAGTCCAAGGAGGCGCGCTGCCTTTGCCTGCACCCAGCCACATCTTTCCATGGCAGCAATGACGCGCTCTATGTCGGGGGTCCTCGCACCAATTGGGTGTGTTGCGCCGGCACGCGGGACTGTGGTCGCGGCCGAAGAGGCTGCCGCATCCGGCGGCGTGGCCGGATTCACTGACTCCGGCAGGATCGGCGCTGGTTGCAGCGCGGCCTTGCCCGATCTGCACTTCCACAGCGCCTCGGCAAAGCATTGGCCTTGGGAGCAGGCAAAGTCGTTTCTCCCGATTGATAGTCCCTCGGCCAGGATCGCTGTCCGGTGCACGCAATTTTCAAGCTCGCGAATGTTGCCGGGAAACTCACATTTCATCAGCACTTCAATCGCACACGGATCGAAGGTAAGCGTACAGCCGTTCTCGTCGTTGAACTTCTTGAGAAACTCAGCTGCGAGCAGCGGAATATCGCTGCGCCTCTGGCGCAATGCTGGTACCAGCAAGGGAACCACGTTGATGCGGTAGTATAGGTCGGCGCGGAACTCATTCCTTGCAACCGCCTCTTCCAGGTTCCTGTTCGTGGCGGCAATCACGCGAACATCGACCTTGATGGTCTGATTGCTGCCGACGCGCTCAAACTCCTGCTCCTGCAGCACGCGCAGTAGCTTTGCCTGGAACGAGGCCGAGATCTCGCCAATCTCATCCAGAAACAACGTCCCCTTGTCAGCGAGCTCAAAGCGCCCCTTGCGGGAATTGAATGCGCTTGTGAAGGCACCCTTCTCATGACCGAACAATTCGGATTCCAGGACTGTCTCTGGGAGCGCTGCACAATTGAGTTTAACGAAGGGCCGCTTGGCGCGCGGCGACAACTCGTGAATTGCCTTGGCAGCCAGCTCCTTCCCGGTACCGGACTCGCCTCGCAACAGAACCGTGGTTTTTGCCTTGGCTACGATCGCGATCTTCTCCAGCAGCGCGCTTATCGCCGGACTGTCACCAATCATCCCCTCGACATGAACTTTTTTGCGCCGGGGTGCAGGGTGCTTAACATCTGAAAATTTCGTTTGCAGCCGATCTTCCAACTCCGGCGGTCGCTCGCGGTCCCCCGCGCAGAAGCGGTGCAACTTGACTGTCTGTCCCACCATGTTGGCAATCATGGTGAGCAGTCGGACATCGTAATCGAGCCGATAGCTCGACCTGCTTTCCAAAGCCCTGTCCATAGTCATCGCGCCTACGGCGTTTCCATCAACACGAATGGGAACGCCGATGAAGGACACGGTGTCGGAGGCCCCAAGCACCTCGATGTCAGCGGCAGTGAAGGCCGGATGCATCGCTATGTCCTCGGCGATGAGCGGCGTGTCCGTCGTCACAATCTGATCGATGGCGTTGCGCGGCACGCGCGACCGGGAGGGCTCATTGCTGTTCGTGTCGCAGTCGCTGGCCACGGTGATGTCCAGTCCGGCCTCGGCATCGCAGAGAGTGATGATGCCGTGCCGCATCTGCACTAACGAGTGCAGGAGATCAACGACCTTGGCCAACGTGAGTTCGAGCCGGGCGGGACCGGTGAGTATTTTCGATATTTCGAAGATTCCGGTGAGGGCGCGCTCGTGCAATGCCCCATTCGCAGGATTCGTCTCGGACGTTGGACAACCCCTTATCGCATCCGGCAGCGATATGCCGCACTCGCTGGCATTTTGTTCTGATTTGCGAATGTTGTGGTGCATGTGATCCTCGATCTCGCGCCATCAAACGTAGGCCGGCGGCATGTGCGCCCGCGACGTCGCGAGCAAGCGCGAAAATACTCCGACGTGAACTCGTGCCGCCGCCGTTTGGTCGAGTGCAAAGCGGATCGAACCCTGATGCATCGCTTGGCTCTCCCCTCCACGAAGCTTGGCCATGGTCTCGGCTTGCACCAAGGCAACCACACGTTGTTTTCAACAGACTGGAGCGAGGCGGGATAGTCAATCGAGCTTTCTTTCATTCGTGAAAGGAAACCTCGCGGCATATGATAGAATTCATCAATTCTGTTTTTGCCGTTGAACGACGGAAATACTTGCGCCGGCGATGCGGTGCCCGAGCGGCTGACCGCGCCGAGTGTAAAAGCCGGGCCGTGCCATTCACCAGCGCCCGCGAAGGAGGGGCGGAAGTGATAATAACCGCCAACGGCACTGGTCGTTTGCGGCAACCGCCATTTTGCTCGAGTTGATCATGCGGCGGCGGTGTCGCGTGTGAAGGCGCGAAGCTGGCGTCGAGTACGGCTTGGTAGCCGGTGCTCGCAATTTCCAGATCGCATCGTCGTGGTCAGCGCCAACGGCGTCAATCTCTACGTCTCGACGTGGCTTTCATGCAGCGGGAGCGCTGCAAAGAGCGCAGCATTCTCGGCTCTGATGCCACCGATGAACCGCGAGCCAGAGGGATCGACTGGCAGCACTCTGTCAGTGAACATCAACGGGTCGTGCTGGACCCTCGTCGTTCCCGCCTTGTGCCAGCGCATTCATTCCATCATGGGTGCCACGGCTAGTCAGGGAAAGCGAAGCTCTCGGCCTCCTCTAGACCAACGGATTTCGTCATGTGGCGCAGGCGTTCCGGCGAGAGGAACTCGCCTCTCACAGCGCTTCCGAACAGGGGTAAGTTAGCCTGTCATCTGGAAGGGCTTATGAACAGGCGACCTATTTGGTACGCGCTGGCGCCAGCGATGCGGCGCGGTCCAAAGCCGGCTAAAACGAGGAACCCAGCACGCTCTGTGCAGCAAAACCGCTAGCCAGAGGGATCGACCGGCAGCACTCTGCCAGAGACCATCAAGGGCGTGCCGGACCGCGGCCTATCCCGCTGGTCTGACACCGCATTCCTCCAGCATTGGCGAGCCCACGTCAGTTCAGGTCATGCGGATTCATCTGGCATGGGTATTGCAGCGGCGTTGGTGCAGCGTTCGACCGGAGCGCCGCGATAGGGAGAAGCCCGGGAGAAGTCACGCCACCTCGATCCGGTCAGGGAGAGAGAAACAGTGTCAGCTGCACAAGTCCGCGGCGCGAGTCCCGCGCCCCGCAAACCCTTCTACACCAAGCTCTACGCCCAGGTGCTTGCCGCCATCGCGCTCGGCGTCGCAATTGGCTATTTTTATCCGGAGACCGGCGAGAGCCTGAAGCCGCTGGGTGATGCCTTCATCAAGCTGGTCAAGATGATCATCGCGCCTGTCATCTTCCTGACAATTGCCACCGGCATTGCCGGCATGAACGATCTTCATAAGGTCGGCCGGGTCGCCGGTAAAGCAATGGTCTATTTCCTCACCTTCTCGACGCTCGCGCTGATCGTCGGCCTCATCGTCGCCAATGTCGTCCAGCCTGGCGCCGGCCTCAACATTGATCCGGCCTCGCTCGATGTCCAGGCCGTGAATACCTATGCCGCAAAAGCCAGCGAGCAGTCGGTCACCGGCTTTCTGATGAACATCATCCCGCCAACGATCGTCGGAGCCTTCGCCGAAGGCGACATCCTGCAGGTGCTGTTCTTCTCGGTTCTGTTCGGCATGGCGCTTGCGATGGCCGGCGAGCCGGGCAAGCCTGTCGTTTGCTTCCTTCAGGCGCTCGTCGCGCCTGTCTTCAAGCTCGTTGGAATTCTGATGAAGGCCGCGCCGATCGGCGCTTTTGGCGCAATGGCCTTCACCATCGGCAGATATGGCATCGGTTCGGTGGTCAACCTCGCGATGCTGGTCGCGACGTTCTATTTCACCGCCTTCCTCTTCGTGTTCGGGGTTCTCGGCGCGGTCTGTCGCTACAACGGCTTCTCGATCTGTTCTCTCATTCGCTACATCAAGGAAGAGCTGCTGCTTGTCCTCGCAACGTCCTCCTCGGAGGCGGCGCTCCCTTCGCTGATGCAGAAAATGGAGAAGGCGGGCGCCAGGCGTTCGGTTGTGGGTCTCGTCATCCCGGCCGGATACTCATTCAATCTGGACGGCACGAATATCTACATGACGCTGGCGGCCCTCTTCATCGCGCAGGCGACGAACACGGATCTGTCCATCGGCGATCAGGTGCTGCTGCTGCTCGTAGCAATGCTTTCCTCCAAGGGCGCTGCAGGTGTCACAGGCGCGGGCTTCATCACCCTGGCGGCTACGCTCGCCGTAGTTCCGAGTGTTCCCGTTGCTGGGATGGCACTGATACTCGGCATCGACCGCTTCATGTCCGAATGCCGGGCGCTGACGAATTGCGTCGGCAACGCAGTGGCATCCCTCGTCGTCGCCCGCTGGGAAGGAGAATTGGACCGAGCACAGATGAAAGCCGCCTTCTGCGGTCATCAGCTTGCCAAGGCATCAAACCGGCTACCCTCCTCCAAGTAAGGTGGGCGGCCCACGACCTGTTAAGTCGCCTAGCTGGTCACATGAACTGAACGACCGACCCGCAGCCTCTAAACGGCTCCTCACGGACCATGTAGCCGAAGCGCTAAATGTGTGAGTGCAAACCGTCACCGCCCTTTAAGCGAATGAGCCTTTCAGTATACCCGGCCGGTTTACGTCTGGAATGATGTTCGTCCAACACGCTGTTGGCCGTTCGTATGGGACGTTTTCACTTTGCCACCCGAAACCGAAACCCGTTAGGCGACAGAGAGCCGGCCGGCGTCAAAAAGATCAGAATAGGACCTATGACCAAGCGCCCCACAATTGCCGATCTCGCCCGCGAAGCCCGAGTCAGCGTAGCAACGATCGATCGGGTTCTGAACGCCCGCCATCCGGTGCGCGAGGAGACCGCGCGGCGGGTCCACGACGCCGCCCACGCGATCGGCTATCATGCTGCCGGGCTAATCAAGCAGCGCTTGCGGCGAGACCTACCGCACTACCGTCTGGGCTTCATCTTGAGAAAACCGGCTCAGCATTTCTACCAAGATTTTGCGCGCGAGGTCGAAGCATCGGTCAATTTGGCCCAGTCCTTCCACGGCATTCCGCTCGTCGAATTCGCCCCGTCACATATGCCGAGCGACCTGATCGCGCGGCTCAAGGATTTGGGCGCACGCTGCCATGCGATCGCGATGGTGGCACCGGACCACCCGAAAATTACAGCAGCGGTTGAGGACCTCAAGGCCAAAGGCATTCCGGTTTTCTCGCTGCTTTCCGACTTCGCCGCCGGCGTGCGACAGGGGTATATCGGCCTTAACAACCGCAAGGTGGGGCGCACGGCCGCTTGGATGGTGTCGAAGGTCGCAAAACGGCCCGGCAAAGTGGCGGTTTTTGTCGGCAGCCATCGTTTTCAGGGGCACGAGCTCCGTGACGTCGGCTTTCGCTCCTATTGCCGTGAGAACGCGCCCACGTTCGAGGTGCTGGATCCAGTCATGAACCTCGAGAAACGGCAGATCACCTACGAGGCAACGCTTGATCTCATGCAGCGAGAGCCCGAGCTCGTCGGCTTCTATGTCGCCGGCGGCGGCATGGAGGGCGCCATCTCCGCGCTCCGAGAAGAGGGCAAATGTCGCGATCTCGTCGCGATCGTGAATGAAATCACGCCGGAGTCTCGGGCGGCGCTCGCAGATAATATTGTCACGATGGCGGTCGCCACGCCAATGCGCCGACTTTGCCAGGAGCTGATAATGCTGATGACGCGGGCTATCGAGACCGGCACCGCTGAAACACCCGGACAGACATTTCTCCCGTTCGACATCCATCTGCCGGAAAATATATGAAACTCATGGACTCTATCGTGAGCGGGGAGTTTCCTTTCATAAACGAGAGAAAGTTGAATGATGATCCCATCCCGCGGGGTGGCCGCACCCACGGACCTCAGCCGGGCAGAATGTAGCGCCGATTAGATGAACGGATCGGCCACGCGTTCAGGCAGAAGCGCGGGGTCAATTGCCTGGGTCCGCAGCGTCAAGCTCGACCGGCTTCATTGCCAAGTGCCCGACTTTCTCGGTGCAGGGGACTGTCGTCGACGCCAGTAGCCGAGCGAGGCTGGCACAGATGATCGACCACGTGGACCGCCATCTCCTCGCCTGGCCGCGCGTGAAAAGCCGCGGCAAGGCCTGCGACGTTGGCATTTAAGTGGGGCTGAGCATCTTCTGGGACTCCGCAAGCAAAATCGGAGGCGGCAGTCAATTCAGTAGCAACCCCGGGCGTGTGTTCTGCTCGTTCCTGGCCCTCGTACTTGACAATCAACTGCGCCGCTCTGCTGGGCAAAGGCCCGGTGTTTAAGTGGGGCTTAACATCTTCCGGGACTTCGCACGCGAAATCGAGGTGGCAGTCGGTACCAACAACCGCAAGGTCGGATCGGCGTGCCCGAGACGCTCATTGATTTCAGGCAAAGGCGCCAGGCTAGATGCCTCCTGCAACATCATTTCCCGCATCCACATGCTTGCCGGATCAGTATTGTGAAGCTCAGGCCATTGGACGGCCTCCGTGAATGCGGGAGGAGGAAGTGGCGGCGGAAGTTGGACAATCCGCAGGGGTGTTGTTTTTGCGAAATGCTGCGCCAGCCGTAAGGGCATGGTCCCGATGCGGTTGCTGCCTGACAGGACGGGCGCGATCAGGCTAAAGCCCTGTACGACGACCTCGACACGTCTCTCGAAACCGTGCTCGAGCAAATACCATTCCTCCATGGTGGGCTGCCGGGTGTGCCTGAATTTGAGCACGACATGCCCCATGGACAAGTATCGCTCGAATGTAAGTGGCTCTGACAGCTGCTTGTTCGTGCCGCAGCCTACGCATACGAGCATATCTTCGAACAGGGCTGCGCGAGGATGTTTCGACATGAACACTTCCGGCATAATCAGAAAATCAAGGTCGCCGCGCCGGAGAAGCTCCTCGGGGTCGTCGCAAATAGGCAGACATTCGAAGCGGACGGCGGGAGCTTCCCGCGCAGCACGCTCTACGATCTTCTTAAAAAATACGAGCGTGATGTAATCGGAAAGCATCATTCGGAAGAGACGATCCGATTGGGCCGGGTTGAAAGCGTCGGAGGAAATAATCGATAGCTGGATGTGCAGCAATGCCTCCCGGACTGCTGTGGCGAGCCCGTCGGCGCGCGGTGTCAAAATGAGCTCGCGGCCGTTCATCGTAAATAGCTCATCGTTGAAATAGGCGCGTAACCGAGCAACGGCGGCGCTCATGGCCGGCTGGCTCAGGTTGATACTGCGAGCCGCGGCAGTGACTTTACGCTCCCTCATCAGAGCGTCCAGCACAACGAGGAGATTTAGATCGAGTCCCTTGAAACGCATGTCATGTTCTATCCAACGTGTGGATGCGTATCATTCAAACAATCAATTTTACGAATTTACGAGCCATGCATTAGAGGAACGTTAATGAGCGACGTCAAGCTCAAATCGACGACACGGGCCGGAACTTCGAGAGAGCGTCTGGCTCACCTTCGCCAACGACAACGACTGAATGCAGCCAACAGCGCCGCTTTGGTCGGGTAATGCGGCCGCAAAAAACTAATATGAAGAGAGGTCCTGAATGCGCCACCAGGTGCAGTGGAAGTTGTGCTGGGAAAACGAGTTGCAGCTCTCCGATCACGTTGAGCTCGCCGAGTTCTTTCGTGATACGTACGGGCCGACTGGGGCGTCCAACGCAGAACCGTTCGAAGGTAGTCGAAGCTGGGCCGGAGCCAGGCCTGAACTCCGCGTGATCGCCTATGATTCAAGTGGTGTAGCGGCTCACATGGGCATACTGCGCCGTTTCATCAAGGTTGACGCGGTCGACCTGTTGGTGGCTGAGCTGGGCCTGTACGGGGTACGCCCGGACCTTGAGGGTCTCGGAATCGCCCATTCAATCCATGTCATGCTTCCAATACTGCAGGAGCTTGGCGTTCCATTCGCTTTCGGAACGGTCCGGGACGCGCTGCGGAATCATGTTGAGAGGTTCGGGCGGCGATACAGGCCTTTGGCCGTTTTGTCGGGAATTCGCGTGCGCTCGACCCGACCAGAGGCCCGCCTCGACCTGCCGCCCACACGCATCGATGACGCACTCACCATTGTTCTGCCGGTTGGACGGCCGATCAGCGAATGGCCCACGGGCACGATGATAGATCGGAACGGACCAGAGCTATGAGCCGTCCCGATTGCTTGTACGAATTGCGCCGTGAGTGCTCTGACGGCACCGGCCGTCGCAGCGTTTATCTGACGTTTGACGACGGTCCCAATCGACTTTTCACACCGGAGATTCTCGATGTGCTGGCAGAGCAGCGGGTGCCGGCGACTTTCTTCGTCATCGGCGCCTACGCCTTAGAGCACCCAGATCTAATCCAACGGATGATCGCAGAAGGGCACGAGGTAGGCAACCACACGATGTCTCATCCGGATCTGTACCAATGCGGTTTCGGCGAAGTGCAACGTGAGGTCTTTGAAGCGAACGACGCCATCATGAGAGCGTGCCCGCAGGCCTCGGTGCGCTATGTTCGCGCGCCCTACGGCGCCTGGAGCGAAGAAGTCTTCACAGCGTCACAGATCGCCGGGCTGGCGGCCCTCCATTGGTCCGTCGACCCTCGAGATTGGTCTCGCCCTGGGGTCGACGCGATTGTCGATAAAGTGCTCGCCTCTGTCCGGCCGGGCGCAATCGTACTCTTGCACGACGGATGCCCTCCCGGCGAGTTGGGCCGGGGCGCTCACGCCGGTCTGCGCGACCAGACGGTCACGGCGCTGTCCCGGCTGATTCCAGCATTGCGTGAGCGCGGATTTGTAATCCGCTCACTTCCTCAACATCACTGAACAAACGAGATCCCATGACTCTTCTTGGTACAACCAGCACTGTGGCCATATCGCTTTATGCGCTGCTCTCGACTGCTTATAAGAGCATGCAGGGGCTTTATGCTCTGCCGACAAACGACTCATCGGCGTTGGAGGTTCTCGTCGGCTCCGATCAACTGCCCAGCGTGGATGTCATCGTCCCCTGCTTCAACGAGGATCCGCGCACGCTTTCAGAGTGCCTGGCTTCCATTGCCGACCAAGAATATGCCGGAAGACTTCGGGTCTATGTGGTTGATGACGGTTCTGGAAATCGCGAAGCCTTAGGAACTGTCCACGAAGCCTACGCGCGCGACCCTAGGTTCGACATCATTTTGCTTCCCGAGAATGTTGGAAAGCGCAAGGCGCAGATCGCCGCGATACGCCGCTCATCAGGGGATCTGGTGCTTAACGTTGATTCAGACACGTTACTCGCGTCCGACGTCATTGCCAAGCTTGTACCGAAGATGCGAGATTCAGCGGTCGGCGCAGTCATGGGTCAGTTGACGGCCAGTAACCGGACCGAGAGCTGGCTGACCAGGCTGATAGACATGGAGTACTGGCTGGCTTGCAACGAGGAGCGCGCGGCGCAGGCTCGCTTCGGTGCCGTTATGTGCTGTTGCGGCCCATGTGCCATGTACCGCCGGTCTGCGCTCCTTTTGTTACTGGACCAGTACGAGTCGCAGTTTTTTCGGGGCAAGCCAAGCGACTTCGGTGAGGATCGCCATCTTACTATCCTGATGCTGAAAGCAGGCTTTCGAACCGAGTACGTTCCGAGCGCCATCGCGGCCACAGTCGTCCCGAACAGACTAGGACCGTATCTGCGCCAACAACTCCGTTGGGCACGAAGCACATTCCGGGACACGCTGCTTGGGCTGCGCTTGCTGCCCAGCCTGAATAGCTATCTCACGTTGGACGTGGTCGGACAGAATCTCGGCGCGCTACTCCTCGCCCTATCGGTATTAACGGGCCTCGCACATTTCGCACTGACAGGCTCTGTGCCTTGGTGGACAGGACTGATGATTGTGTCCATGACCATGCTCCGATGCAGCGTGGTAGCATTTCGTGCCCGACAGTTTCGATTTCTGGGCTTTTCGCTGCACACGTTCATCAACATCTTTCTCTTGCTTCCGGTGAAGGCCTACGCGCTGTGTACATTGAGCAATAGCGATTGGCTGTCGCGAGGCTCTGCTGTCGCTACATCGAACACTGGGGGAAAACAGGCCCCCACCCAAACTCCGATCACTGGTTCCAGCAGGGCAGAATTCTCGCCGCATGCGGCTCCGCTTCGCAGGCTCAATCTTGCGCGGGATTCTTCGGAATTAGTGCTGTCGGGCAACATTTGCGGCGACGAGTGATCGCTAATTACCTAGTGGACGAGAGGTGCACGAGTTTGACCCAGAACGTGAATCATCAGTTGCTTGATCGGGAATTGGCCGCAGACGATCCGTGGCTTCTCGACGGCAATCCGTTCGAGCGGAAGCGCCACACGCAAATGCTCCAGCTCGCGCTTGCCCAAGGCTCCATTTCAAATGCCCTCGAAGTCGGGTGCGCTGCCGGCGCATTCACGGAAAAACTAGCCCCCTACTGCCAAGGGCTCACCGTCATCGATGTCGTGGCGCAAGCGATTGCTCGAGCACGTCAACGGATAAACGAGCCGTCGCGCATCAACTGGATAGTCTCCGATGTTCAACAGTTTTCGACCGACGAGTTGTTTGACCTGATCGTTGTGGCGGAGGTCCTCTACTATCTCGAAGACATAGCCGAGATGCGCGCGGCCGTCAAAAACCTGGTGCGGGTGCTTGCGCCAGGCGGGCATCTGATCTTCGGATCGGCAAGGGATGCTAATTGCCGTCGCTGGGGTCACGCCGCTGGTGCTGAGCCGGTCATCGCCATGCTGAACGAAACGTTGATCGAGGTAGAGCGTCTTGAGTGTCGGGGCGAGTCGGTCAACGAAGACTGCTTGCTCGTCCGTTTCCGGAACCCGCTTTCCGCTTCCTGATGAATCGAATCTATCGCCGTTAACCTGGAGACACTATGCGCATCTGTGGTACCAAGCTGACCCATGATGGGGCGATCGCCCTGGTCGAGGATGGACGGCTCGTCTTCTGCGTTGACCAGGAAAAGCGGCACAACGATCCGCGTTACCAAGCCATCGATAATCTTGACGCAATTGTCGCCGCTTTACCGGAACAGGGACTAAATCCTTGTGATGTCGATCAGTTCGTTATCGACGGCTGGGATGGCGAAGACGAGTCACAGTTTCAGGTCCGGCAGGCAACCAAGCAACCGCCAGTCTTGGCGTCCCTCTCGGTAAAATGAACCCATGTCCATGGTAGCGATCGATCTTACTGACGTAAGCAAAACTTATGACAAGCTCGTTGTCGACAGGCTGTCGTTCCGCGTTGCGGCGGGGGAATGCTTCGGGCTCTTGGGACCGAACGGCGCGGGCAAAAGCACGATTGCGCGTATGGTCCTCGGCATGACATCGCCCGATGCGGGGAAGATTACTGTGCTCGGCGTTCCAGTGCCGGCGCGCGCGCGTTTGGCACGTATGCGCATCGGCGTGGTCCCGCAGTTCGACAATCTTGATACCGCGTTCACTGTACGCGAGAACCTGTTGGTGTTCGGGCGCTACTTCCGGATGAGCAGACGCCAGATCGATGCGGTCATACCATCGCTGCTTGAGTTCGCCCGCCTCGAGAACAAAGCGGATGCGCGCGTCGCCGAACTGTCCGGCGGCATGAAGCGGCGCCTGACGCTCGCGCGTGCGCTGATCAATGACCCGCACTTGCTGGTGATGGACGAGCCGACCACCGGCCTCGATCCGCAGGCCCGCCACCTGATCTGGGAACGGCTGCGATCGCTGCTGGCGCGGGGCAAGACTATTCTTTTGACTACCCATTTCATGGAAGAGGCCGAGCGGCTGTGCGATCGGCTGTGCGTTATGGAGGAGGGGCGCAAGATCGCCGAAGGCCGCCCGTCCGCACTCATTGACGAGCAGATCGGCTGTGACGTGGTCGAGGTCTACGGCGGCAATCCGCATGAACTGGGTGCGCTGATCCGGCCGTACGCACAGCGCATCGAGGTGAGCGGTGAGACGCTTTTTTGCTATGCACCCGATCCGGAGCAGGTGCTGGCGCAGCTACGCGGGCGCGCGGGTCTACGCCTTCTGCAGCGTCCCCCCAATCTCGAGGATGTGTTTTTGCGGCTAACCGGGCGCGAGATGGAGGACTGAACAATGGGCGAACGTTATGCGGCGGGCATGCCCGCCAATGCGTGGAATTGGGTCGCGGTTTGGCGCCGCAACTATCTTGGATGGAAGAAAATCGGGCTTGCATCGGTGCTCGGCAACCTCGCCGATCCGATGATCTATCTGTTCGGTCTCGGCTTTGGAATCGGAACAATGATAGGTCCTGTTGAGGGCACTTCGTACATTGCGTTTCTCGCGGCTGGCATGGTTGCCACAAGCGCGATGGCATCGGCGACCGCTGAAACGGTTTACGGGAGTTTCGGCCGCATGGGCGACCAGCGCACCTGGGAAGGAATGCTATGCACTCAGCTGACGCTCGGCGATATCTTACTCGGCGAATTGGCGTGGGCAGCCACCAAGGCCCTGATGGCGGGCACAGCAATCACTATTGTTGCCACCACGCTAGGCTACGCATCGTGGCCATCCATCCTCTGCTTGCTGCCAGTCATCGCTCTCAGTGGCCTCGCCTTCGCGAGTCTAGCGATGGTCGTCACGGCGCTTGCGCCCAGTTATGAATATTTCATATTTTATAATACGCTTGTTATAACACCCATGCTGTTCCTTTGCGGCGCGATGTTTCCGGTCAACCAATTGCCCGGCGCTTTTCAGGACGTCGCCTCCTTGTTGCCGCTCGCACATGCAATTGACCTCATTCGTCCGGCGATGCTTGGCCGTCCCGCCGGCAGCATGGGCCTGCATATCGGCGCGCTTTGCATATACACGGTTTTGCCGTTCTTCCTATCGGTTGCTCTGTTTCGTCGTCGGCTGATGCGTTGACGCTCTCACCTCGTGAAATTGATTGTTTGGGCGATACCCATCCACGCGTCGGATAGGTCAATGCATGCGTTTTAAGGGACTCGATCTAAATCTCCTCGTTGTGCTGGACGCTTTGATCAGGGAGCGTAAAGTCACCGCCGCGGCTCGCAGTATTAACCTGAGCCAGCCGGCCATGAGCGCCGCCGTCGGTCGGTTACGCGCCTATTTCAGCGATGAGCTATTTACGATGAACGGCCGCGAACTCATTTTGACACCGCGCGCGGAGGGGCTCGCCACAGCAGTCCGGGAGGCATTGCTGCACATCCAGCTGTCGATTATTTCCTGGGACGCCTTTAACCCGGTCCGATCGGATCGTCGCTTCCGCATCATCCTTTCCGATTACCTCACACTCGTATTTTTTAAGAAAATCGTAAAGCGTGCTGCGCGGGAAGCTCCCGCCGTCCGCTTCGAATGTCTGCCTATTTCCGACGACCCCGAGGAGCTTCTCCGGCGCGGCGACGTTGATTTTCTGATTATGCCGGAAGTGTTCATGTCGAAACATCCTCGCGCAGCCCTGTTCGAAGATATGCTCGTATGCGTAGGCTGTGGCACGAACAAGCAGCTGTCAGAGCCACTTACATTCGACCGATACTTGTCGATGGGGCAGGTTGTGCTTAAATTCGGCGACACCCGGCAGCCCTCCATCGAGGAATGGTATTTGCTCGAGAACGGTTTCGAGAGACGTATCGAGGTCGTCGTACACGGCTTTAGCATGATCCCGCCCCTTCTATCAGGCACCAGCCGCATCGGGACCATGCCGTTACGGCTGGCGCAGCACTTCGCAAAATTAACACCCCTGCGGATTGTCGAACTTCCGCCGCCACTTCCTGCCGCATTCACGGAGGCCGTCCAATGGCCTGCGCTTCACAATAATGATCCGGCAAGCCTATGGATGCGGGAAATGATGTTGCAGGAGGCATCTCGTATGATTACCCTGCCTAAGAGCACCGGACGTCTCAGTTGTCGGCCGAATTGAGAAACTGACCTCTCGGTTATGAGAGGAGGCATGGATGGCGACCGGGATTGGGCGATTCCTGCATTGTCGAGAACGATGCAGGGAGAGCAGATCCTTCAGCCTGAAGAGATGGCAGCGATGCTGCGGCGGCATGAGGTTGGCTGGGGAACCGACGTGCGAAGGAATTCGGGTGCGCGCGCAACACGGTGCGTCGGTGTCTAAGCGAGGGCGGGACTGTTCCGTTTCGCAAGCCTGTGCGGCCGACGGCGTTTGACGGACTGGACGATTGGCTGCGGGAGCGCTTCTTCCCGCTCGGGCCGGATGACGATCTCGACCCGCTCCAGATGCGCCGGGAACGCCTTCCGCGGTCGCGCAGCACGTCGCGGCTCGCCTGTCGGTCTTGCGGTGTTGCGGCCTCGAGTTCGGACTCAATCGCGCCGAGCCCGGTCTGGATTCGAAGGCGAAGGCCTGCTGGGCACGTTCGAGCTTCTCGGAGCTGCGACCGAAGCGGCGCGCTCCAGCTGCTTGACGATCCCTGAAGGTCGGCAATCCTCTCCTGGGCACGCCCGTTGAGTGTCGCCATCCGGACGATCTCGGCCTTGAGTGTTCGCTCCGGAGTTGTTGCAGCTCGGCCTTCTCCGCCGCCATGGCGACCAATATCGCCTTGAGCGGAACGATTTCGTGGGGACGGGCCAAAGCGCTTCTCGTCATGACGCCGACAGAAGCTTATTTTGCACGGCCAGAGGCCCGCCTTTTGCGCCTGAGTCACTTCGCCACGGCCTATCCGGCCGACGTCGGACGCCGTCTCCGTTCGGCTCAAACGCGCCAGTCCATGCCTTCGACGAGCGCCATCAGTTGGGCGCGGCAAGCCGGATCACCCCGTTCTCCACCCGCGGCCAGCGGAACTTGTCCTCGTCCAGCGCTTACGGTGCGGGTATGCCGGCGTCGAGCAAACAGAGAGAAGTTTGGGGCAGAACTAGGACGGCTTACGAAGTGTTGTCCTGGTCCGGTTTGAGTGTCGAATCTTCAGATCGATTGCTTGGGCGACCAGATTCCCGGCCGCCAGCGAGCCCGCAACTGCTCAGCAGAAGGGCGAAGTGAACGTGAGTGCATCCATTTCGTAAATGTGTATCTATCCAAGCAATCGATTTCTATAATTGTCCGATGAGGAATATCAAGGCGTCAGGCAGGGTGCATCATTAGGAGTATTTTGCGATGGTAAAGTTTATTGAGGGTGGCCCGGGTTCCAAAGTGCCCCCCCCCGATTTTGACGATTTGCTCCCCCCCGAGATCCGAGCCGATTATACGCTCCCCTACGTGTGGTGGGGAGACGATCATACTGGAGAGATCGGTGGCTGGATTAACGGTCGTGACGGTGACGGTAAGGACTCGCTGACCGGGAGCACCGACAATGACACGATCCATTTCCTCGGTCCGGTGATTGGGTTCGACCCGGGTGTCGGGTGGGAGCCGGACATTTCCACTATCACCGATTTCGACCCGACGGAGGATAAGTTCGCTTTCTATGCGGTGCGCCTCGGCAACGACAACAGCGCGCATGAGTTCGCCCACCTGGGCGGTGTGGTCACCGTGGCCGACCTAGGCCTGACCGCGTCGGACTTCACCTTCTTTTGATCCAGAAAACCCATACGGTACATCGCCCCGCCCCCCCCGGGGCGGGCGCTTTCCTTTTCCGCTACTTGCGATGGGCCGGGGCGCCCGGGAGCAGTCAGCGTGTACAGTGACGAGGCCCTGCGCGTCGCGCTGGTCGTGCACCGAAATCTCCCTGAAGGTGTGGAGGCGGAAGCCTGTCCGGGCCCTTGCGGCCGGCCACGATGACGTTGCCCTTCCAAACCTTCAGCCGGACGGTGTTGTTGTTGACCCGCTCCATTAGTGCCAAACCAAACATATTCGGCGGGAGCACTGATCCTCAATCAGCGAGCGGATGCAGTCGGTCGCCGTTCGGGGAGCAATATAGGGAGCTGGGTCGCCAGCCTCCGGAGACTTACGTGAGAAGCCATTCCTTGAAAGATTCAGTTTTGAGACCTTTCCCTCTGACTTCCGCCGTTTGGGGAATTCTGTTGATCAGCGGCGTGGTCAACGTGCTTGCCCTGATCTCGCCGCTGTTCATGCTTCAGGTCTATGACCGCGTTCTGGCAAGCGGCAGCGTATCGACGCTGGTGGGGCTCGTCGTGCTTGCTGCGGGGCTTTATGCGTTCCAATGGCGTCAACTCCATCGATAACGTGGGAGAGCGCGAGGATCCCGGTGTCCGGCATTCATCAGAACAATGACGTTTCCAGCTCCATTCGCCGCCACCTGGTGTCGGGCCTTCTGGCGAGCGTGATCTTTGTGGGAGGAGCCGGAGCCTGGGCGGCCTTCACGAATCTCTCCGGTGCGGTTGTCGCGTCCGGACACTTTGTCGTCGATTCCTATGTCAAGAAGGTGCAGCACCCGACCGGCGGGGTGGTGGGAGAAATCCTGGTGCGCGAAGGCGATAAAGTAAAAGCCGGCGACATCCTCATTCGGCTCGATGCCACCCAGACGCGCGCTAATCTCGCCATAGTCACCAAGCGGCTCGATGAGCTCGCCGCCTACCAGGCAAGACTCGATGCTGAACGTGACGATCTCGCGGAGATCGCCTTCCCGGACTGGCTGCTCGCCCGAAGAGATGTTCCGGACGTAGCTTCGGCAATACATAGCGAGACGCTGCTGTTCGAATTCCGCAGACAATCCCGCGACGGAAAGCAGGCGCAACTGGCGGAACACATTACTCAATATCACCACGAGATCGAAGGATTCGAGGCGCAGGAAATTGCCTGTGAAAACAGGATCGAGGTTCTCCAAAAGGAAATTGCTGTTCTGAGTGGGCTGCGCGACCAAGGCATTGTCTCGGACCAACGGTTGAACAGCCTGAAGATCCAGGTTGCCACTTTCGGTGGTGAACGCGGTGAGAAGATCGCAGATCAGGCACAGACGGCAGCCCGCATAGCCGAAACGCGCCTGCAGATCCCGCAGATCGATCAGGATTTCAAGACCGAAGTCGGCCAGGAGCTCAGAGAGGTTCAGGCGCAGGTCGGGGAGTATAGTGAGCGCAAGGTGGCGGCTGAACAGGAACTGCGACGGATCGATATCGTCGCGCCGCAGTCAGGCACCATTCAACAACTCGCAGTTCATACGGTCGGCGGAGTGATCACGCCCGCCGGTCCGATCATGCTAATCGTGCCGGAAGGCGACGATCTTGCGCTGGAAGTACGGATCACCCCGAAGGACATCGACCAAATCCAGCTTGGTCACAAGGCCGTGCTGCGGATGTCAGCCTTCAATCTGAGAACCACGCCGGAATTGAACGGATATGTCAGCCGGATCGCAGCCGATATGGCGACGGACGAAAAAAACGGCATTTCGTATTACCTGGTGCGTCTATCGGTTCCGCATGCGGAACTGACGAAGCTCAAGGACCTGACGCTCGTGCCCGGCATGCCGGCCGAAGCGATGGTCCAGACGGGCGAGCGTACGGCGCTTTCCTATTTTGTGAAGCCGCTGTCGGACCAAATCAGTCGGGCATTCCAGGAGGAATGAAAGTAATTCTGTTAGCTTGGCGTAGTCCGCGTCGCGTAGAGTCCGTGCGGCCGACGTGCGGAAGCTGTCGGTTCCGAGATCCTTGAACTCTCGGCTCGCGCGAACGCACTCCCTAATGTTCCATTGCTCGCAATGGGCAGTGCTGGCGAGATACTCGGCGACACAGCCCCATGCCTGTTCTTCCGAGGCCGGCTTGACAGCGAGCGAATGCGTAACGCAGCTGTGAGGACCCGCCAGTTGTCGTTTCAGCTCGGCTTCGGTCAACTTCGACAGCCTGTCGGCGAAAGGCGCCATCACGAGGCCATTGGCGGCAAATTGCCCTCCTCTTATTGCGCGGTAGCAGCATGCGTGTCGGGGATGGAACCGTCTCCGGCCCCCCATTCATCGCTGAGGCCGCGCCGTACCCGCCGCCACCGGAACTTGTCCACGTCCAGCGCGCTTACGGTGCGGGTATGCCGGCGTCGAGCAAACAGAGAGAGGCTTGGGCCCAACCAGGGCGGCCGGTTACCAAGTTTTCCTCGTCCGTTTGAGTGTGAATGTTCGGGTCGATCGTCTGGGCGCGTCCCCGCCGCCTGCGAGCCCGCTACTGCTCAGCGGAAGGGCGACGTGAACGTGAGTGCATCCATTTCGTAGATGTATGCCTATCCAAGCAATCGATTTCTCCAATTGCCCGATGACGAATATGAACGCGTCAGGCAGGGTGCATCATTAGGAGTATTTTTCGATGGCAAACATTATCGAGGGTGGCCCGGGTGCCGAAACACTCATCGGCACCGAGCGTGAAGATTGGATAGAGGGTTTCCAGGGCGGTGACTGGATTGACGGTCGTGGCGGCAACGACGAGATCTCGGGTGGCCCGGGCAGTGACCGAGCCATTGGCGGCGAGGGTAATGACCGCATCTTCGGCGGAGATGGCTGGGACGATCTCTCCGGCGACAACGGCCGCTTCAACGCGCGCATCTCCGGTGAGGACAATGACAGGCTCAGCGGCGGTCCCGGCCAGGATGTCCTCTACGTGGGTGACGGCCAGGACACGTTGACCGGGGGCACCGACAATGACACGTTCGTGTTCCAGTTCCACAATCCGGTGCCTGGGGTTGTCGGGTCGAAGTCGGACATTACCACTATCACCGATTTCAACCCGGCGGAGGACAAGTTCGCCTTCGATGCGGTGGGCCTCTACAATGACGGTTTTGGCGCGAACTTCGTCAACAACGCCAGCATACAGTCCGGCTACCCGGTGAGCAGCTTCTACAGTGGTGCGGCCTCAGGTGCGAACGGCGAACACGTCGTGGTAATCACTGGCGAATCTTTCAACTCTGCTTCTGAAGCCGCGAGTGCGATCTCCGGCGAGCACGCCGGCGACATCATTGTCTACCAAAGCAGCTACACCGACAGAGTCGCAACTCTGGCCTATGTCACCGCCGACAACAGCGCGCATGAGTTCGCCCACTTGGGCGGTGTGGTCACCGTGGCCGACCTAGGCCTGACCGCGTCGGACTTCACCTTCGTTTGATCCAGAAAACCCATACGGAACAGCGCCTCGCCCCGCCCCCCTGGGCGGGCGCTTTCCCGTTTCCGCTACTTGCCATGGGCCGGGGCGCCCGGGAGCAGTCGCAGCGTGGATAGCTTGACGAAGCCCTGCGCGTCGCTCTGGTCGGTGCACCGAAATCTCCCTGAAGGTGTGGAGGCGGAAGCCTGTTCGGGCCCTTGCGGCCGACCACGATGAATCCCTTTCCAAACCTTCAGCCGGACGGTGTTGTTGACCCGCTCCATTAAATGCCGGGACTAAACATATTCGGCGGGAGCACTGATCCTGACCCAGCGAGCGGATGCAGTCGGTCGCCGGTCGGGGAGCAATATGGGGCTGAGTCGCCAGCCTCCGGAACTTACGTGAGTAACCATTCCTTGAAGGATTCAGCTTTGAGACCTTTCCCTCTGACTTCCGCCATTTGGGGCATTGTGTTGATCAGCGGCGTGGTCAACGTGCTTGCGCTGATCTCGCCGCTGTTCATGCTTCAGGTCTATGACCGCGTTCTGGCAAGTGGCAGCGTATCGACGCTGGTGGGGCTCGTCGTGCTTGCTGCGGGGCTTTATGCGTTCCAATGCCTGCTCGACATTTTGCGCGCCCGCGTGCTGCTGCGGATTGGCGAGCGTTTCGATGGAGAGTTTTCCGGACGCGTTCACGATGCGATCGTTCGCCTTCCGCTTTCAACGCGCATGCCGGGCGACGGCTTGCAGCCGCTTCGCGATCTCGATAATGTTCGCGGCTTCTTAGGTGGAAACGGTCCGACAGCGTTCTTCGATCTGCCATGGATGCTGCTTTATCTTGGCATTTGCTTCCTCCTTCATTTCTGGATCGGCATGACGGCACTTGTCGGGGCGGTCGGTCTCACATCTCTGACACTCCTTGCCAACACTCTCTCGCAACGGCCGATAAGCGATACCGTTGCCCACAACATGGCACGCAATGGTCTGCTGCAAGCAGCGCGTTGCAATGCCGAGGTCGTGCAAGCTCTCGGTCTTGGAAAGCGGATCGCTGCCCGATGGCAAAAGGCCAATGCCAAGTTTCTGGCCGCCAACCGGAAAGCTGGGGACGTGGCAGGTGGGCTGGGTGCCTTTTCAAAATCGCTGCGCGTGCTGCTGCAATCGGCCATTCTTGCCGTCGGCGCGTACCTTGTCATCAGACAGGAGGCTACGGCCGGGGTTATGATTGCCAGTTCGATCATGATGGGGCGTGCGCTGGCTCCGGTCGATCTGGCCATTTCAAGCTGGAAACCTTTCCTCATGGCGCGGCAGGGTTGGGCGCGGCTGGAGGACCTCTTGGAAAAGGTTCCTGAATCCGCTGCTGTTATGCCAATGCCTGCACCTGAACGCGAACTGCGCCTCGAAGGCGTGACAATCGTTCCGCCCGGCGAAAGGAAGCCGACCGTGACCGGCCTTGCGTTTGCCATTCAGGCGGGAAGCGCACTCGGGATCATCGGTGCATCGGGCTCGGGCAAGTCGACACTCTCGCGCGCCATCGTCGGCGCATGGGCGCCGGTCGCCGGAAAGGTTCGCATCGACAGCGCAAGCCTCGATCAATGGGACCGGGAAGCACTAGGCCGTCATGTCGGCTATCTGCCGCAAGGTGTTGAACTGTTCGACGGCACCATTGCCGAAAACATCGCTCGTTTTGAAGATAATCCTGACCCTGAGGCTATTGTCGCCGCGGCGAAAGCAGCGGGCACGCACGAACTGATCCTCCGATTTGAGCACGGCTACGAAACTCCGATCGGTGAGGCCGGATCGGCACTTTCCGCCGGGCAGCGCCAGCGTATCGGTCTTGCCCGTGCTCTTTATCGAGACCCTTTCCTTGTTGTGCTGGATGAACCCAATGCCAATCTCGATTCGGAAGGCGAGGCTGCGGTCATTAAGGCGATCGCCTCCGTGCGCGAGCGCAAGGGCATTGCGGTTGTCGTCGCCCATCGGCCCAGCGCCATCCGCGCCGTGGATTTGGTGTTGGTGATGGAAGGTGGACGGCAGCGAGCATTCGGTGCGCGTGATGAAGCGCTTTCCAAAGTCCTGAAGGGGACAGCGATGGCACGAGGCGCTGGCGTCAACGCCATCGAGTCTACACAGGATCAAGTGGGAGAGCGCGCTGACATGGAGGATCCCGGTGTCCGGCATTCATCAGAACAATGACGTTTCCAGCTCCATTCGCCGCCACCTGGTGGCGGGCCTTCTGGCGAGCGTAATCTTTGTGGGAGGAGCCGGAGCCTGGGCGGCCTTCACGAATCTCTCCGGTGCGGTTGTCGCGTCCGGACACTTTGTCGTCGATTCCTATGTCAAGAAGGTGCAGCACCCGACCGGCGGGGTGGTGGGAGAAATCCTGGTGGGCGAAGGCGATAAAGTGAAAGCCGGCGACATCCTCATGCGGCTCGATGCCACCCAGACGCGCGCCAATCTCGCCATAGTCACCAAGCGGCTCGATGAGCTCGCCGCCTACCAGGCAAGACTCGATGCTGAACGTGACGATCTCGCGGAGATCGCCTTCCCGGACTGGCTGCTCGCCCGAAGAGATGTTCCGGACGTAGCTTCGGCAATACATAGCGAGACGCTGCTGTTCGAATTCCGCAGACAATCCCGCGACGGAAAGCAGGCGCAACTGGCGGAACACATTACTCAATATCACCACGAGATCGAAGGATTCGAGGCGCAGGAAATTGCCTGTGAAAAAAGGATCGAGGTTCTCCTAAAGGAAATTGCTGTTCTGAGTGGGCTGCGCGACCAAGGCATTGTCTCGGACCAACGGTTGAACAGCCTGAAGATCCAGGTTGCCACTTTCGGTGGTGAACGCGGTGAGAAGATCGCACATCAGGCACAGACAGCAGCCCGCATAGCCGAAACGCGCCTGCAGATCCCGCAGATCGATCAGGATTTCAAGACCGAAGTCGGCCAGGAGCTCAGAGAGGTTCAGGCGCAGATCGGGGAGTATGGTGAGCGCAAGGTAGCGGCTGAACAGGAACTGCGACGGATCGATATCGTCGCGCCGCAGTCAGGCACCATTCAACAACTCGCAGTTCATACGGTCGGCGGAGTGATTACGCCCGCCGATCCGATCATGCTAATCGTGCCGAAAGGCGACGATCTTGCGCTGGAAGTACGGATCACCCCGAAGGACATCGACCAAATCCAGCTTGGTCACAAGGCCGTGCTGCGGATGTCAGCCTTCAATCTGAGAACCACGCCGGAATTGAACGGATATGTCAGCCGGATCGCAGCAGATCTGGCGACGGACGAAAAAAACGGCATTTCGTATTACCTGGTGCGTCTATCGGTTCCGCATGCGGAACTGACGAAGCTCAAGGACCTGACGCTCGTGCCCGGCATGCCGGCCGAAGCGATGGTCCAGACGGGCGAGCGTACGGCGCTTTCCTATTTTGTGAAGCCGCTGTCGGACCAAATCAGTCGGACATTCCGGGAGGAATGAAATAAGCCACAGAAATATATTGTTGTATTTCTTGGTTTCTTTGAGAGTGGTAACACCTGAAGGCACAGACATATTTCCTCATTTGCCTCTGGTCACAACTTCTTTCTGTAGTGAATTTAGCATCTTAACGTACCCTCAAATGCAGAAATGTCCGCGTTTCATGTTGCAACTGAGTATCCTTGGTTTTCAACGGTTTTTAATGGTGCGCGACATGAAAGGCGACATGAAACACCGCCACCAGCGGCAGCGGGCTGTTCGTTTCTCTTCTGCGGAATGAAAGTCAGTCAGTGCCGCGTGGCTGACATCGCCTCGAACATATCCCAAGCCTCATCTCGGTTTCGGTGCTTGCCGGGAATGCGGACCCAGCACTGCTTCGCAAAGATCCGAGCTTCTAGATCGTCATCAGGATGCGTATCGGTCATAAGCGCCGTCCAGTCCCACTTCCGGGCTTCGCGGCGCATCACGTCGACCACAAACCAGCCGGAAGGCGGTCGATCACGTTCGGTGGTTCGCATGGCAGTTTCCTTCTGAACGAAAGATCCATCTCGACGGTCTCTTCACCTGTGGGTGCAATGCATAGGAAGGTCAGAATCTCGCGGGAGGCGTCGGCTATGGCGCTTCAACTTGCCGTTCTTTGAAAGATCGCATCACAAAATGGTGTGGCGGTCTGAGCAACTGCCTCCCCGTTCGAACATCGCGATGATGATCATGCGTCCGCCGCAGCACGGGCACGGAAGCGCAAGCCGTCCGGTTCGGCTGATGGGTCGTTAGTGGCGGGAGGCACGGCCGCGAGCACGGGATCTGCGGTATTGTCGCATTAGATTACCTGGCTCGCGATCGAGACGGTCTCTTCGTCTTGCGTTGCCGTCGGCTCGATCTGCGCCGCCTGCTTGAACGCGTCCAAGATGCTAACAATCGAGAGACTTTCCAATGGCAGATTCGGCGTGCGGACCTGCAGCAACAAACGGAAGAGCTGGATCTTGAAGAGCAGGTTGCGGATAGCACGTGGTGACGGGCGCCTGTTGATCGCTCGGAAGTAGCCTGGCACAAGTTGCCCCAGCTCGCCGACCTCATCCTTTGTGAAGCGGACATCGCCCTCGTTGAAGGGAAACGTCGGCGCGTCTGCCTGAATGGTTTCGGCCTGAGCCGATCGTTTCCGAACCCGTTCCAGGTCCGCTCGGGCCTGCTCCTCCATCGCGACGGTCTGATCGTAGCGCTTGATCACGTCGGGGTTCTGGGCAAGTCGCTCTTCAGCCGACAGGGCTTCGAGCTTGCGGTTAAACTCCTCGGCCGCTGCGTTCTGTCGCATCCTGACGGTCTTTTCTTGCTCCGATGGGGGAAAGAAGGCATCCGCCAATCCCATATCCCGCAAGTGCTTTGGCACCGGCTTTGAGGATGGTGCATCGATATCGACAAATGGTCGTTTCTGCCCTTCACGCACAAGTTCGATGGTCGACTTCGCACTGGCTTTGGCGGCTACCGCATTTTGCAGAACCCTTTCCGCCCTTTGCAGCTCGTCAATTCGCCGCCCTTCCGCGTCCTGCTTTTCCTGCTCTTCGCTTTCCTCAAGCTCGCGCGAGGAAAGCTTCACGGCTAAGGCCGCTACGTCGCGATCACTCAGCGCCGGGAAGCGGAGGTGGCAGGCAAACAGCTTTTCGTTCTGCTCGGCAACGATCTCTTGCTTCGCAATCAGCCTGGCGTTAGCGGCACTAGCTCCGACAATGTCGGCGGCGCGTTCGTCGATCATGTCCGTGTAGTGCTTGGCAATAGCAAACGCCAGAACCCGTTCGTCGACCAGCATCAGCACCTGCAATCTGTTCCTGAGAACCGGGTCGTCGACCAACAATTTCATGTTCTCAATTACAGTCAGCATGTCGTCTGGGCTGCATCGGTCTAGGTCGTCGACGATCAACAGCACACGGTCTGGTCCGGGCGCGGAAATCCACCAGGGGCCCAGGATGGTGACCAAGACAAGTCCAATCCAGGCCAAGAGTATCCAGTTTTCCGGATTGGTTGCCGCACGCTCTTCGGATTTCTGGTTGTGCGCGCTTTTGGGCCCCACGGTTTCATTATGCAATCCTTCGCCAACGCCGCCGTCGAGGATTTGGGCGATCGCCTCAAGGCTCCGGATGAGAAAGCCACCCTCTCGGGGCTGGGGCGATGTGCACAGACCGTAGGCCCAGCCAACTGCCACGGCTGCCAATATCAGTAGGGGGAACACCAGCGTGGTCCGCACGGACCGCCTCTGCCCGTTGGTCGATGGAAACTCGCTCCTTCCGTCACCCTCCGACGGAACGTCGGGCGGTTTCTTCGTCCAAGCCGACAGCAACGCTTTCACGTCCTCCCCGACCAGTGCCAGCATACCGAGCCGCTCCGGCCCAGTGCTCAGCCTGGCGTTCTTCGCGAAAATGGCTCTGACCTTGGTTTGCACCTTGGGAGCGATTACGGCCATGTGAGCGAGCGCGCCTGTCCCGATCAGGGCTCCCAGTACAGCTGCGAGTTGCAAAGTTGCGCTGAGAGGGATCGCCAATAGGGCGAGCGACATCAGCGCGCCGACGAGCGGCCATGGCCCATAGCGAAAATGGGACGCTCTGGCCGCCAGAGCCATCCTATCGAAACTGCGCAGGCTGGCCCCCGCACGCTCGACGAGGCTCTTGTAGAGGTACACCCATGCTTCAGGCGCCTGACGGTACTTCCAGGCATTGTGGCCTACGACCTCGTAGCGCAGCTTAGCAAACGGTTGTTGGGGTGCTCCAGTCTGTGTGACGAAGTCTTCCGGGGATTCTAGCAAAGGCTTCAGCAGCCGCGTGAGCGTGGTCTTTCCGCTGCCCCATGGCCCAAAGAGGGCAAAAGTGAATTCGTCCTCAGCGCTGCGCAGGATTGTTGCCAGAGCTTCTGCGTAATCTTGAACGAAAAGCGACAACTCTTTGTCATCTGCCTCCCTGACCATCCTTGGGATGCGCCCTGCCTTAGTCTTCGCGACTCCCTTCATCCCCCTCACCAGGGCACCCAACTGCCATTCTTCGATACGCGTCGGCAGGCGAGCTTCCGGGTCATCGAGACTTCGCAGGACGATATCCGTTAGCCTTACTTCTCGCTTGCTGCCGCAGGCCTGGAAGACATGTGTCAACCCGGGACCAAGGCGGACGCCCACGAGGCTAGTTGCCGGCGCGATCCCCCTGAACAACTCAATGTCCGGTACAGGGATTTTTTGAAAGAAACTCTCGGCCGCGGCGTCGAGGCGACTGGAGAAGCCCCCCCGAACGAGCTCGCCCCAACGGCGTAATTGATCGAACTCGTCGCTCAACCGTTCGGCATCGTCAGAAACAGTAGTGGCAAGCCTGCGGGCCATAAGGAGGGTTGTCAAAAATACAGTCGACGTGGAAAGTATTTCGCGTTCTCTGACCTTCTCCGGCAAATACCTCGCGCATTCGAGCAGGACGTGGGCGCATATCGGGCTGAGGATTAGACTCTCAATTCCTAATGCCTGCTCAAAGAGGGAGGCCAAGAGGGACTCTACCCGAGTTCGAACCTCAGTGCTGGCGCCGGGTACAATTACAGTTGGCATCGCCTCCCCCGATCGCGATCTTCCTAGCCTACACTCTGATAACAGCAATTGCTCGATTTGACAGCTACGGGTCGATGCACAAGTCAAATTTTCTTAAAGCATGGTATCCGCGTTCGCTTAGGCTTTTTCGGGTAATATTCGGCTTGCTACTTCGATCGGGTGCCGCATCTGCGTTTCTGATGATCCTCGGTACCATAGAGGTCCCATCGGGGCGAAATTCTGAAAGATGGCTAGACCGATACCTGCTCGTCAGGCGTTGTCCTGAAACAGGTCGGCCGCGCGGCCCAATGTCAGCGCAACATGCAAGGTGATTGATGAGCACCACGGGAGTGGTTTCCATCGATGCAAATCTGGCCGGTCGTCATCCTTGCTTCTTCTTCCATCTCGTCAGTCCGGCTCTACAACACGCATACGCCGGTAATCCCACCCGCCAATTTCAATCAGCCCCTATGCGAATAGGACAACAGGCCCAATACACTGTCTCGCGAAGCTGATGTCGGTGTGGATAAGCGGCGCGAAGAAGCTAGCCAGTCTAGTTTGTCCCCTTCAAGTTAATCGCTCTGCGATCCTGGAGACGGCGCAGCAAGGCAACGGCTCCCGGTCTTGCCCATTTCACATCTGACGCAAAGACGCCGTCTGCCACGTACGATCCACCAGCGTAGCCACTCGTGAAAGCCCAAAGGAACGGCGACGACACCTGATGGCGACGGTAGCCATAGCCATTGTATCCCTCGAGCCGATCTAGCATGTCGCCTAGGTCGAGCGTGTCAGCGTTGTCCAATTTGTAAAGCTTGATCGCGTCGATCGCGCTTGCCTCCCACGTAAACGGAGGCTGCCCCTGGAGCGGTCGTCCGGCGGGGACATGAACTGTTTGGGCCGTGAGCGGATCGCCGTTGTGAAGGTGAGTGCTGAAATCGCCTCCGGTCTCCAACATCCATACAACGCCCACGACGTACCAAGGGGCATGGGTTGCTTTGGCTACGGTTTCGAATGTCTGGCGCCCGGCCGTGATCTTGTTGGCTTCGTTGTCGATCATGGACATCTGGCTGGCGTCTAGGGAAACCTGCCAGAAGGCTTGCGCGTAGTCAGAAGGGTGAGGAAGGATGGCACAGCACCGCTGGGGGCAGGCAAAACCGGAAAGTACTTCGTGACTGCTTTTTTCAATTTGTCGCCCGGGTCTGCAATAAGTCCAGAATCAATAAAAAACAGGTTGTTCTGTTGCGCCGCCTTCGAATCGTTGATCCGCATGGCACTTAACAGCAGGTCTGACTTTGCCGTTTCACGCTGCAAGTCGAGATCGTTAACGGCCTTCAATCTATCTTCAGAGCGCGTTTCATAACCGTTGTAGGCGGCAACCCCGAGATTGCCCATGATCGTCACGATACCACCAATGATTAACAGGTTGAGTTGCCCATCCTTCCACCATGTCTTTTTGTTGCCATCCTGCGTTACATGTTCCGCCGTGAGCAACTTGGCTCTAGCTTCGGCCAAACGGGCCTCGCCTTCGAGCCTATCGAGGTCTGCATTGTCAGTCGATCGAGAGGACACCGTATTGCTCACCACACGCCCCTTCATCCGTTTGCAGATGCGGCAACCACGGTAAGCCATCACTGGATAAAGGCGGCGCCGCCTTTGCTCCGATCGATACAGTTTGTGCTGGATGCGCTGGGGTTTGAAATCACGTCGAGAAGATTAAGCCAGTTCTTCTTAGGGCGCTGTGTTCGGCTTGCACGTCGCGGCCGGCCGGATGCGAGGCGGCCAAAAGGATCGGGATGCGGTAGCGCTCCGTCGCCGCGTGGAGGCGGTCGAAGCGAATTCCAACGTCCACGGTAATTTGCACGCCGCCAACAGGGCGCGGTGGAACGCGTAATGCCTCGCCTCGAGAGTCCAGATGTCAGCCTCAGGTCCGGTGCGTCCAGCCTGGACGTTGAGGGCGTAGAGCGACGAGACGATCCCCGTCGCCCAGGCATCGTCGTCATTGCGGATCGCAGCGCGCAGCGCCTGCGTCTCGACCATCATGCGCACCGACATAGCATCGCGCAACTCGTCGAGAGAGAGTGGCACCACGCGAAAACCGCGCAGCGATTCCGTCGTCACCAGCCGCTCGGCCTGCAGGCGATTTAGCGCCTCGCGCAGCGGCGAGAAGCCCCTAATCCTTGAAACTCGCAGGTCCGACTAGACCGAACCGGAAGAGACAAGGTGCAGGTGCGAGGCATTGAGAGAAATAGCAGGAACCGAACCAATCCACAGAAATATTTTGTTGGTATTTCTGTTGGTAGCAGATGCGACTAGCCTTCGTATAAGTCTCTGAAAGGAAAACGGGATTTTCTTCACTTGGATTCCGCCTCTGGGCACCATTTTCCCAAGATCCGTTCTGGACACACCCCATCGCGTCGCCGCCAGCATCGCCAAGTGAAATCACTTTGCGCACATTGGCCCGCCGACGGATTTAATTTGCTTGGCCACCCCTCAACCCTAGGGCAAACTGCCTGCCGGGGCTGCAGGAGGTGAAATGAGAGCACGCGCAGCAACGCTTGGGGATCTGGAGGATGTCTTTCGCGGTCTGTCCAAGCGGATGTCGGACGAATACGTGGCGGCCGGCAAGGACAGCAAGATCGCCTACGACAATCTGATGATGAATTTGAAGGAGGGCCGCGCGCACGCGCTTGTCGAGGGCGACAAGGCCGTGGCGATCATCGCCTGGCATGAGAACAGCGACGCCGCCGACACCCTGTTCGCCGCACGGGAGGACTTCTTCCGTGCCACGACCGTCCGTTTCTGCAAGCGGCATATCAGGCACATCCAGGCGCTCGCCGGCAACCTCGCCATCCACTCGCGCAGCTGGCTGCAGGGGCCGGATGTCGCAAGATGGTTTGGCGTTATCGGCTATGTCGAGCGCGGCCGGGAGAATGGCGCCACTTTGTTCGAGCTGCCGCCGGCTCGCATCGGCTAGGGAACCCTGGGCTGGTGAAGATGACTTGCCGCAAACGTCGCCACCACCTCGCCATCGCCCGCACAGGTTCGTCGATGCGGGTCACCGTCTTGGGCTCCAGGCGCCCTTGCTCGGCGGCCTTTTGAACTGCCTCGGCGAGCGGCTTGCGCCGGGCGCCGATTGGCGGGATGTTGTGGGAGGGCAACCGGGGGGCAAACCGGCACGCCGAGATCGATATGGCTGCTGGAAAATGTCACGAGCTTGCTTCGTCTTTCTTGCCTTTGTTGCGTTGGTGAGGCCGGTAGAGGCGGGCGAGTGGACATCTCATCTGCTTGACCGCTCAAGCCTGGCGACCGCCTATTTTCGCCAAGCGGATCTTGTGACCGCATACACGACCGCGATGGCGCGCTTCCGTCTGCAGCTCGCAGGGCGTGCCGGAGAAACCAACCTTGCGGTCCCTCTCGAACCACTGCTTTTGCGGGCGGAATTCCGTGCGCGGACATGGCGTTCGGCAGACGGCAGCCTGTTGCAAGGCTTCGCCGGCAGGGGCGGCTTCCGGCTGACTATCGGGAACTGCCTGACGCGCATCTGCGCTGCCAGCGAATGCAGCGATGCCGGTTGGCCGGTTTACGCCTGCAGCGACGGAGGCAAGCGCAAGATGTCCGTCACGGACTTTGTGACGGCAAACTTCGGCGGCGTCTCCTATCATCGATTGAGCGCCCCCCCTTCACAGAAATGACAGCGCGAGGCGCCGACCGCCTTGCTGCGGCGTTCAGCAAAGAGCGGTATCCACCTACCTCACCGCAAACGCTGCCTGAACCGCGCGATTGACCGTGACCGGCAGGATCGACATGTGGTTCTCGCCGGCGTGCAGCTCGAAGCGCGCGCCGACGCCCGGGAGAGCATCAAGCCGCTGCGCCATTGCCCGCGCGAATTCGTCGGTGCGTGTCACCTTCTTCTGCCGCAGGCGCTTTTCCTCGTCCTCGGCGCCAATCTGGAACGGCGCCAGCTTCTCGGTCTCGTACTCGCCGGCCGACAGGATCATGGTCGCCGCCAAACCAGCGGGAACGGCGGCCTCGAAGGTTTCGAGAAAGCGGTCGATGGCACGCTCTTCCCAATAGAGGGCGGGGCTCGCCGCGATCCAGGTCTGGAAGGCACACGGCCGCGTGAACAGGGCATAGAGCGCGAACAGGCCACCGAAAGAATGGCCGTAAAGCGCCTGGCGGTTTGTGTCGACCGTGACCCGACTGGCGACCCATGGCTTCAGCTCGTCTTCGATGAAGGCAAGGAATTCCGCTGCCCCACCCGTCCGAACTTCGGGCGTGCCCTCGTAGAAGGGCGGGTAGGTCTTGCCCGGCGGCGGGCCGAGATCCCATGAGCGGCGCAGCGGGTCGTAGGCGCCCTCGACGGGATAGCCGATGGCGACGATGACGCCCCAGCCGACATTGGTGCCCGTTGGATAGAAGGCCTGCGCGCGCATGGCGTCGACCGCCGTGCCGATGACGGCATTGCCGTCGGTCATGTAGAGGACCGGCCAGCCGGCTTCTGGCACCGGCCCGGACGGCACATGCAGGAATATCCGCCAGGGGGCGCCGCCCTGCGCCGGGATAAAGTCGTGGACCGTGGTGTCGGCGATCAAGGCTGGCATCGACGTGGACATCGATATCTCCACAAGGGCTAAAGGTCAGCGGCGGCGCAGCAGCCACATCAGCACCGGGCCGCCGATCAGTGTGGCGACGAGACCGGCCGGGATCTGGCGCGGGAAGATGGCGGTGCGGCCCACCCAGTCGGCGGCGACCATGATCAGCGCGCCGGCGAGCACCGCGCCAATGGCCTGCGGCAGCGCACGGGACAGGCCAAGGCGACGGGCAAGGTGCGGCGCCATCAGGCCGATGAAGGTCAGCGGACCGACGATCAGGGTCGAGGCTGCGGTGAGTGCCGCAACCGCCAGCAGCACGAGAAGCCGCATCCTCTTCAGGTCAATGCCAAGGCCCTGCACAGCGGCGGGGCCAAGCGGCAGGATGTCGAGCCAACGCATGAAGAAAGGCGCGAGCGCAAAGAGGCAGACGGCGATGCCACCGGTGAGCAAGGCGTCACCGACATCGACGCCATAGGTCGAACCGGTCAGCCAATTGAGCAGCAGCATGGCACGCGGATCGCCGGTGGCGGTGAGCACCAGGATCAGCGCGTCGAACAAGGCCGTCAGAGCAACGCCGGCGAGCAGCAGCCGCTCCGGCGCATAGGCGGCACGGCGGCCGATCGCCAGCGTCACCAGCAAAGCGGCGAAGGCGCCGATGGTTGCCGCCGCCGTCTGAACCGGACGTCCGGCATCGGCGAGCGCAAACAGCGCCACCATCATGCCAAGGGCGGCACCGGCGCTGATGCCAAGCACTTCCGGGCTGGCCATCGGATTGCCGGTCAGCCGCTGCATCATCAGCCCGGCGAGCGCCAGCATCGCCCCGGCGCTCAGCGCGGCAAGCACACGAGGCCACCGCCACGACAGCAAAGGCAGCAGCTCGTCGCCGAAGGCGAAGGTCCAGCCATGCGGACCCGGTCCATAGAGCAGGGCCAGCCCGAGCAGCAAAAGCAGGGCCAGGCCGATCGCCGTCAGCATAAGGCCGGGCCGGCTTGCGCGCGGCAGGCGCGCGGCCATCAAGGTCGGGGCTTCCGAGCCAAGCGCAAGGCGCGGCAGCAGCCAGAGAAGCAGAGGCGCGCCGAGAAGTGCTGTGATCGCTCCGGTCGGCAGCAGGTCGCCTTGCGGTCCAGTGGCGATCTGTACGGCCTGGTCGGCTGTCCACAACAGCGCCCCGCCGATCAGCGGCGCCATCACCAGTTGTTGGCCCAGCCGCCGGGCACCGCCGATGCGCGCGAGCGTCGCCGCTGCCAGGCCGACGAAACCGATGACGCCGACGGCGGCAACGACAAACGCGATCAGGGCGACCGCGGCCGCCAGTCCTGCGAAGCGATAGGCGCCGAGCGGCACGCCAAGGCTGCGCGCGCCTTCATCGTCGAGACCAAGCAGGGCCAGCGGCCGCACCATGAGGAAGATCGCCAGTGCCGCGCCGCCGATGCGTGGCAACAGCCACAGTGTCGTCGACCAGTCCTGCTGGCCCAGCGAACCGGCGCCCCAGATGAACAGGCTGGCCAGCCATTCATGCCGTAGCACAATGAGAGCGGCACCGATGGCGCCGGCATAAAGGCTGACCACAAGTCCCGCCAGCACGACCGAAAGCGGTGACAGGCCTTTGTGCCAGGACAGAGCGATGACGGCGGCAAGGGCAACCAATGCGCCGCCCAGCGCCACCCATTCGCGGCCAAAGGCAAGCAGCGACGGTGACAGAAGCGTTGCTAGTGCCAGCGCCAGATAGGCGCCCGCTGAGACGCCGACCGTTTCGGGCGAGGCAAGCGGGTTGCGCAGAACCTGCTGCAGGACGGTTCCGGCAAGCCCGAGCGCCGCACCGCATAAAAGGCTGACGGCAAGCCTGGGCAGGAAGGCGTAGTGGACGAGCACCTGCCGCATATCATCAATGTCGGGGGCGGCGAGCGATTGGAGCCAGAGCGCCGATGGCAGCTGCACGGTGAGGTTCGAGACGGTTGCCGCGAGCGCCGCCGCGAGCAGCACCGCGCAAAGCAGGATCGCGCCTACCGGCTGATTGCCAAGAGAGCCCCATGGCAAGGCGCGGCCCGACGGCGCAAGCTTTCCTTCTTGAGTGACGGCCGCGGCATCCTCAGCCATGGGCGGCCTCCGGAGTCATCGCCGACGCCAGGACCCGAGCAAAACGGCGCGCGGATGGAAGCGCGCCAAACATCAGGACGGCAGGAAGGCGCATGATCGAGCGGTTGCGCACGAAGGGCATGGCGTTCCAGACCGGACTTTCGGTCAGCGTGCCGCCGGCGCCCTCAGGCAAGGGTTCGAGATAGGCGAGGCGCGCATCGCTGGATGTTGCCAGCCCGTCGATACCGACGGTCGAAAACCCCCAGTAATTGGTCTCCGCCGTCCACGCGTTGCTGAGCCCGATGCGGTCGAACACCTCCTGAAACAGGCTCTTTGCGCCGTAGACGCGCACATTGCGGGGGTCCAGGAAGCTGACGACATAGATCGGCCGTGCCGACAGCGGCGCCAGTTGCCGGCGAATCTCCGTAAAATACGCGTCTGTCGCCGCGATCAGCGCTTCGCCTTCGCTTTCCTTGCCGACAAGCCCGGCGAGCTGGCGCGTCGCCTCGACGGCGCGCTGATAGGGCTGCCCGGCTTCGGTGTAGAGACCGATCGTCGTCACCGGAGCCACGCGTTCGAGCAGCGGCTTGATGCTGTCGAGATACGGCATGGACAGGATGATGTCGGGCCTGAGCTGCTGCAGGAATTCAAGATTGGGCTCGAGCAGCGTGCCGACATCGGCGATGTCAGGCGGCAGCCGCGGCTCGACCACCCATTTCTCCCAGACCTCCCGATCGGCAATGGCGACCGGGCTGACGCCGAGCATGAGCAAGGTCTCGGTCAACCCGTCATCCAGGCAGACTATGCGCAACGGACGGGCTTCAGCCGTGGAGAATCCCATGCCGGCGAACGGCAGCGTGAAAAGCTCGAGCGCCTGGCGCCGGGTCATTCGGCTGCGCAAGTGATCGGACGCGGCTCTGGGCTCTCGGTCTCTCTGCAATGCGGCGTGCCCTGCTTTTCGGGATACGGTCTCCAGTGACCACTGCCCGGTGGACTATGAAACATGAGTTCAATAGTCAACATTTTGATGGCCTGACAAGTCAACTTTACGCAACCGCATGCCAGGCGCAGCCGCCGCTTGGCCGCAAGGCGATTCGCCCGTACAACAGCGCTGTGCGATGTGGCCGACCAAAAAATCACCGCCCGCGAAACCCAATCCGCGCCTCGCATCATTTTTCCTCCACGAAGGCATTCCATGATAGACGAAGCCACGGTCGCCTTTGGGCAGCCGTTTCCTGGATTGCCTGAGAGACCAAAGACGGCCAAGGAACGAACAAAAAAAACCGGCAGCAAGCCGCCGCCTGAAGACGTCAAGGACCGGTCGAACGCATCAAGGCAGCGCGATCGGGTTGCACTCGGCAAGGCTTGATGATTTGTTGCCGCTATACGGAGAACGAATGATGCGAGAGCCTGCCGGTCAAGACGAATACGGGTCGACGAACCCCTTCGATCCGGACGACCTGCCGACGTTGAACGCAATCGGCCCGAGCATGGGTAGCGGCAATGATTTCGAGAGATATGCCGTTGCCGTGATCATCGTGTTCGGTGCGCTGATCATTGGCGGGCTGATGGCCGCATCGATGGTCTTCGGGCACCGCAACGGCTTCCTCTTCGCGCTTGGCGGCGCCACGTCCGCCTGGATATCCGGAAACGCGCTGCTGCTCGACCGGCCGCGTATCTATGCGCTGTTCGTCGGCATTGCCGCCTTGATGCTGGTTGCGTCCACCCTCACGCTGGTCTTGTGACGGTCAAATCGGTGTGAGCCGATCCACTTGAGCAGCGGGCGATCAACCCGAATCGCCACGCTGCACCAAGCTTTTCCTCCGAGCTATCAGTATCCGAGCGCCTCGCCAGAGGCCGCGCGGCTGTCGATGGCGCCGTTGTAGCGCGCGCCGCCGCCTTTCTCGATTTCCGCCAGGCTCTTGCCGCCGACCAGGATGCCGGCCGCCTGCCCCCAGGTCTGGTCAGCGAGATCGAGGTGATATCCCATGCCGGCCAGCAGCTTTTCTGTGTCCGGCGACAGGCCGAACGGCTCGACATAAACCGTGTCGGGCAGCCATTGATGGTGGATGCGCGGCGCGTCGATCGCCTCCTGGATGTTCATGCCGTGGTCGATGACATTGACGATCGCTTCCAGCGTGATGGTGATGATGCGCGAACCACCCGGGCTGCCGATGACCATGAACGGCTTGCCGTCCTTGGCCACCACGGTCGGGCTCATCGACGACAGCGGCGTCTTCTTCGGCTGGATGGCGTTGGCCTCGCCCTGGACCAGGCCATAGAGGTTGGGTACGCCGGGCTTCTGGGTGAAATCGTCCATCTCGTTGTTGAGCAGGATGCCGGTGCCGTCGGCAACGACGCCGGCGCCGAAGGACCCGTTCAGCGTGTAGGTGACTGCGACCGCGTTGCCGTCATCGTCGATGATCGAATAATGCGTCGTCTCTTTGCTCTCGCCAAAGCCCTTCGGCATCAGGTCCTGCGACACGCCGGCCCGAAACGGGTCGATCTTGTCGCGGATATCCTTGGCATAGGCCTTATCAAGCAATTTGGAGACCGGATTGTCGATGAAATCGGGATCGCCGAGCGCGGAATTGCGGTCGACATAGGCGTAGCGCATCGCCTCGACCATGACATGGACGGTCTCGGCGGAACCGACGCCGAGATAGGAGAGCGGATAGTCTTCGAGCACATTGAGGATTTCGCAGATGATGACGCCGCCGGAGCTGGGCGGCGGCGAGGAGGTGATCTCGTAGCCGCGATAGGTGCAGGTCACGGGCTTGAGTTCACGCACCGCATATTGCTCGAAATCCGGTTTGGCGAGAATGCCGCCCTTGGCGCCGCTCGCCTTGACGATGGCATCGGCGATGGCGCCTTTGTAAAAGGCATCCGCACCCCTTTCGGAAATGGCGGCGAGCGACGCCGCGAGGTCGGGCTGGACCAGCCGCTCGCCGATGCCATAGGGCTTGCCGTCGGGTTTCAGGAATATGGCGGCGGCCGCGGGGTCCTTCGCCAGCCTGTCGGCACTGCCGGCAAACGAGGCAGCGTCGCCCTGGTTGAGGATGAAGCCGTCCTTGGCATAGCCGATTGCCGGCGCCATCAGATCCTGGCGGGACAATTTGCCGTATTTTTCACGGGCCAGTTCCAGACCGGCCACCGAACCCGGCACGCCGACCGCAAGATAGCCGTCGAGACTAGCCCCCTTCACCGGGTTGCCGTCCTTGTCGAGATACATGGTTTTTGTCGCCGCCAGCGGCGCCCGCTCGCGAAAGTCGAGGAAAGTCGATTTGCCGTCCTTGAAGCGGATGGTCATGAAACCGCCGCCGCCGATGTTACCGGCATTGGGGTAGACGACCGCGAGCGCATAGCCGACGGCAACCGCCGCATCGACAGCATTGCCGCCCTTCTTCAAGACCTCGATGCCGACTTCGGACGCCAGATGCTGGGCCGTCACCACCATGCCGTGCTCGCCCTTGGCAGGCGCCGGTGAGGCGGCGAAGACGCTCGTCAACGGGGCGAGCGCGAAGGTGATGGAAAAACTGGCGGCGATCAGTATCCGACGGTTGAGAGGCATGGCGGTTCTCCGGGCGGGGGACGCCTAGAAAAGACCCTTGGGATGGGTTAGTCCAGCCAATAGTGATGATTGGCGTTCCTTCACACCCCCCTCTGTCCTGCCGGACATCTCCCCCGCAAGGGGGGAGATTGGCAGCTTCAGCTGCGGCGCTCTTCCTACATCGTTGGCGATTGGCGAAAGCAGAAATGACATCCGATCTCCCCCCTTGCGGGGGAGATGTCCAGCAGGACAGAGGGGGGTGCTCAAGTGCCGCCCTCTCTGTCCAATCGACGGAAAATCGAACTAAAGGCCTACACAATCCCGCCTGAACCGCCCGCAACCGCCGGGCGTTCGGCCGCGACTTTCGCCCGGTAGCCCGCCGCACGATACGCCGCGACCGGATCAATGGCGCCACCTGTCTTCAGCCGCGCCATGGCGAGGATCGGCTCGACATCGGTGCGGTAGGCGGCTTTTAGCGTCTGCGTCGCCATCAGCGCGTCGTTCAAGTCCTGAAAACCTTCCAGCGCCTTGCGGTCGACAAGCAGCGCCTGCGCATAGGCACGCTGCACCTCGACCGCCGACAGCATCAGGCTTTCGATCGGATCGGTGACGTTGTGGCTCTGGTCGAGCATGTGCGCCGGATCGAAACCCTCGGCGCCGGAAAGTTCGGCATCGACCAGTTCGTTGAAGACGAGGAACAGCCGGTAGGGGTCGATCGAACCGGCATCGAGATCGTCGTCGCCATACTTCGAGTCGTTGAAGTGGAAGCCGCCAAGCTTCTTGAACTGGATCAGCCGCGAGACGATCATCTCGATGTTGACGTTGGGGGCATGGTGGCCGAGGTCGACCAGACAGAACGCCTTGTCGCCCAACTCCCTGGCGATCATGTAGTTGGTGCCCCAGTCCTGCACGACGGTGGAATAGAAGGCCGGCTCGTACATCTTGTGCTCGGAAAACAGCTTCCAGTCGGCGGGCAGTCCGGCATAGATCTCCTTCATGGCGTCGAGATAGCGCTCGAACGCCCTGGCGAAATTGATCTGGCCGGGAAAGTTCGAACCGTCGCCGATCCACACCGTCAGCGCCTTGGAGCCGAGCGTCTTGCCGATCTCGATACATTCGAGATTGTGCTCGACCGCTTGCCGGCGCGTGCCGGCATCGGCATGCGACAGCGAGCCGAATTTGTAGGAAAGCGCTTGGTCCTTTGCATCGGAAAAAGTGTTGGAATTCATGGCGTCGAAGCTGAGGCCAAAGCGCGAAGCCGCCTGCTTCAGCCGGTTCGGGTCGGCCTTGTCCCACGGAATGTGCAGGGAAACGGTCGGCGTCGCCTGCGTCAATTGCTGGATGACGGCGCAATCCTCGATCTTGTCGAAGATGTCGCGCGGCTCGCCGGCGCCGGGAAAGCGGGCAAAGCGCGTGCCGCCGGTGCCGACACCCCAGGACGGGATCGCCACCGCGAATTTCTCAACCTTGTCGCGGATGGCGTCGATGGCGATGCCGCGACGGTCGAGGCGTTCGCCGAGCGAGGCGTAGTCGCGTTCGAGGTCGGCCTTCCGCGCGGCATTGTCCTTGTCGACGGTATCGGCGGCGATGATCTGTTCCATCGTCCTCCTCCGCTCAGCGCGTGAACGACTGGGCGTTGCCCGCGTCGACATTGATGATGTTGCCGGTCGACTTGGCCGACATGTCGGACGCCAGGAAATAGATCGCTTCGGCGATGTCTTCCGGGAAGACCGAGCGCTTCAGCATCGAACGCGAGCGATAGTGCTCCTCCAGATCGTCGGTCGACATCTTGTAGGCGGCGGCGCGCTGTTCCTTCCACTCGCCGGTCCAGATCTTCGAGCCGCGAAGCACCGCGTCCGGGTTGACGACATTGACCCTGATCTGCGCCTCTGCGCCCTCCAGCGCCAGGCAGCGGGCGAGATGGATCTCGGCGGCCTTGGCGGTGCAATAGGCGGCGGCGTTGGGCGATGCGGCAAGGCCGTTCTTGGAGGCGACGAAGACGACGTTGCCGCCAATCTTCTGCGCGCGGAACAGCCGGAACGCTTCCCGCGAGACCAGGAAGTAACCGGTCGACAAGATGTCCATGTTCTTGTTCCACAGCGCCAGCGTCGTCTCCTCGATCGGCGCCGAGGAGGCCAGCCCGGCATTCGACACCAGAATGTCGATGCCGCCGAACTCGACCGCCGTCTCGGCAAAGCCCGAAATGACCTGGTCCTCCGAGGTGACGTTGATCAGCACCGGACGGACGAAATCCTTGCCATAAGCCTTGGCCAATTCGTCGTTGGCGCTGGCCAGCGCTGTCTCATCGATGTCGGCCAGCACCACGCAGGCGCCTTCGCGCAGCAGGCGGTTGGCCGTGGCGCGGCCGATGCCGCCGGCGCCGCCGGTGACCAGCGCGATCTGGCCGGCAAGCGACTTCGGCTTCGGCATACGCTGCAGCTTCAGATCCTCGAGCAGCCAGTATTCGATGTCGAAGGCTTCCTGTGCAGGCAGCCCGACATAGGACGAGACGGTGGAGGCGCCGCGCATGACGTTGATGGCGTTGACATAGAATTCGCCCGAAATGCGCGCCGTCGCCTTGTCGCCGGCGAAGGTGAACATGCCGACGCCGGGCATCAGGTAGACGACGGCATTGGGATCGCGGATGGCGGGCGAGTCCGCATGCTTGCAGCTGTCGTAGTAGGCCTGGTAGCCGACGCGATATTCGGCGATGTCGTCGGCAAGGCGCGCGATGACCGCATCGACATCGGGTTTTGCCGGATCGAACTCGATGACCAGCGGGCGGATCTTGGTGCGCAGGAAATGGTCGGGGCACGAGGTGCCGAGTGCCGCCAGCGGGCGCAGATCCCTGGAGTTGACGAATTCGAGCACAGCAGTGGAATCGTCGAAATGGCCTGTTTTGTGGCTCTTTTCCGAAATCAGGCCGCGAATCCTCGGCATCAGCTTTGCGGCAATGGCACGGCGCTCAGTGGCGTCGAGCGACTTGACCGCCTCACCGCCGAAGATAGCGACACCCTCGGAGCGGCGCTCGAACCATTCGATCGCCTGGTTGATCACCGAGATCGTCGTCTCGTAGCATTCCCGAGGGGTATCACCCCAGGTGAACAGGCCGTGGCTTTCCAGGATGACACCCTTGGCATCGGGGTGTTCGAGGCAGAATTTCTCCAGCCACAGCCCGAGTTCGAAACCCGGACGCTTCCACGGCAGCCAGCCGATGGCGTCGCCGAATATCTCTTTCGTCAGCGCCTTCGAATCCTTGGCGGCGGCAATGGCGATGATGGCATCGGGATGCATGTGGTCGACAAAAGGCTTCGGCACGTAGGCATGCAACGGCGTGTCGATAGAGGCCGCGCGCGGATTGAGGTTGAAGGTGCAGTGGGGCAGGAAGCCGACCATTTCATCTTCGTGCTCGACGCCGCGATAGAGGCCTTTGAGCGCGCGCAGCTTGTCCATGTAGAGCGTGGCAAAGCCGTCCAGCTTGATCGAGGCGCTGTCGCCGCCCGAGCCCTTGACCCAAAGCACTTCGACATCCTCGCCGGTGAGCGGGTCTCTCTGCCATATCTTCGAGGAGGTGTTGCCGCCGCCATAGTTAGTGACGCGCTTGTCGGAACCAAGTGTGTTCGAGCGGTAGACCAGAAGTTCCGGCCCGCTCATCGCGTGAGCCTTGGCCTCGTCCCACGGATTGGCGAGGCGCGCGCCGGTGCGCTTGTCGAGCATAAGAAATCCTCCCGAAGGCACGCAAAAGGCGCGGCCATTTGGTTCGAATTTCCACGGAAGCAGCCGGCTTGTCAATCACAAACGATCAAGACCGATCATATTGCACTGCACAATGAAATTATATGATCGGAAATGATTGACACTGCGCGTTTTGGGTGCCTAGATGCTCAGGCAGGGAGGAACCATGCACGAAAAAGAGCGCCACAGGATCATTCTGTCCGCCGTCCAGGAAAAGCCTGTGGTGACGGTGCAGGAGATGGTCGACCTGACGGAGTCTTCCGAGGCGACGATCCGGCGTGATATCGCGGCTCTCCACGTCCAGAAGCGGCTGCGCCGTGTGCGCGGCGGCGCCGAGGCAATCTCACCGCCGCAGTTCATTGGGCTGGCCGGCCGGCCCTTTTCCGTCAACGAAACCATCAACGCCGCGCAGAAGCGGGCGATTGCACGCGAAGCCGTGGAACTGTGCAAGGACGGCGAACCGATCATCATCAATGGCGGCACCACCACCTTCCAGATGGTGCATTTCCTGACCGGCCGCCGCATGCCGATCTTCACCAATTCGTTCCCGATCGCCGAGCATTTGCTCAAGCACTCCAAGAACACGGTGATGCTGTCGGGCGGCACCATCTACCGCGAGCAGAACATCATCCTGTCTCCCTTCGACAATGACGTGACGCGCAATTTCTATGCGCGCCGCATGTTCATGGGCGCGCAGGGGCTGGGGCCGCTTGGCCTGATGGAAGGCGATCCGCTTTTGATCCAGGCGGAGCAGAAGCTGATCGACCAGGCCGACGAATTGGTGGTGTTGGTCGATTCCTCAAAATTCCGCAAACGCTCCAGCCTGATCCTGTGCGGCCTGTCGCGCATCGCCACCGTCATCACCGATGACGGCATCGAGGATCGCGAAGCCAAGATGCTGGAAACCGCCGGCGTGACGCTGATCGTCGCCCGCACATCCGCAACCAACAAGGAAGAATCTTCACTGCAGGCCTGAGGCCAACTCGCGCTCGCAGCGGCGATGGAATGCAACGCTCAAGGGAGGAAATTCGATGAGCTTCTTGAAGAAATTGATGGTGACGGCTGCATTCTCAGCCGCCATGTTCGTGAATGCCGCCTATGCCGAGAACGTCAAGATCGCGTTGGTGGTGAAGTCGCTCGGCAACGGCTTCTTCGACGCCGCCAACAAGGGCGCCGAAGAGGCGGCCAAGGAACTCGGCGATGTCGACATCATCTACACCGGCCCGACCAAGGCGACCGCCGAAGCGCAGATCGAAGTGGTCAATTCGCTGATCGCGCAGAAGGTCAACGCCATCGCCATTTCGGCCAATGACGCCGACGCGCTGGTGCCGGTGCTGAAGAAGGCCATGGAACGCGGCATCACCGTCATCTCATGGGATTCGGGCGTCGCCAAGGAAGGCCGCCAGCTTCACCTCAACCCGTCCGACACCGGCCTGATCGGCGAGACCATCATCAAGCTTGCCGCCGACCACCTGCCGGAAGGGGGCGAGGTCGCCATCCTGTCGGCCTCCTCGACCGCGACCAACCAGAACGCCTGGATCGACGCGGCCAAGAAGATCCTGCCGGAGAAGTTCCCCAAGATCAAACTCGTCGCCACCGTCTACGGCGATGACGATTCGGCTAAGAGCACCGACGAAGCCAAGGGCCTGCTGAAGTCCTATCCGAACCTCAAGGCGATCATAGCGCCGACCACCGTCGGCGTCGTCGCCGCCGCCCAGGTCGTCACCGACGAGAACCTGATCGGCAAGGTCAATGTCACCGGTCTCGCACTGCCGTCCGAGTTCAAGAAGTTCATCGACAACGGTTCCAGCCAGGCGGTTGCCCTGTGGAACCCGATCGACCTCGGCTACTCGGCCGTCTACCTCGCCCATGATCTGGCGGTGAAGAAGGAAGAGGCAAAGCCCGGCGCCACGCTGTCGATCGGCCGCGTCGGCAAGGTCACGCTCGACGACAGCAACTCGGCTGCGATGGCTCCGCCCTTCCAGTTCGACAAGTCGAACATCGAAAAGTTCTCCAAGATCTATTGATCTGGAGCGCTTGCACCCTCCCACTTGTGGGGAGGGTCGGCGAGGCGGTCTTGCGAAGCAAAACCGGCGAGACGGGGTGGAGTGGCGACATCTCCACGCACCAGGACCTTGATATGCTAGACAACCCCCACCCCGCTCACGTCGTTCGCGACCCTCCCCACAAGGGGGAGGCGGCTCCACGCCTGACACTGTCCGGCATCTCAAAAAGCTTTCCCGGCGTGCGCGCGCTGCACAATGTCAGCCTGTCGCTCTACCCCGGCCAGGTGACGGCGCTGATCGGTGAAAACGGCGCCGGCAAGTCGACGCTGGTCAAGATCATGACCGGCATCTACCAGCCCGACGGGGGTACCATCAGCATCGACGGCGAGGCCGTCACCCTGCCCAGCGCGCATGCCGCCTTCGGCCATGGCGTCACCGCCATCCACCAGGAAACCGTGCTGTTCGACGATCTGAGCGTGGCCGAAAACATCTTTCTCGGCCACGCGCCCCGCACGCGTTTGCGCACCATCGACTGGCGCACGATGCGCAAAAATGCGCGCGAAGTGCTCGACACCATGCATGCCGGCCATATCGACGCCGATGCGCGCCTGAAGGACCTCGGCATCGCCAACAAGCATCTGGTCGCCGTCGCGCGCGCCATGTCGATCGACGCGCAGATCGTCATCATGGACGAGCCGACCGCCGCCCTTTCGATGAAGGAGATCGAGGAGCTCTTTTTGCTGATCGAGTTCCTCAAGAGCGACGGCAAGGCGATCCTGTTCATCAGCCACAAGTTCGACGAGATCTACCGTATCGCCGACCGCTACACGGTGTTCCGCGATGGTGAGATGGTCGGCGAAGGCCTGATCAAGGATGCCGGCCAGAGCCAGATCGTGCGCCTGATGGTCGGCCGTGCGGTCGACCATATCTTTCCGCAGCGCAAGGCCGAGATCGGCGCGCCCGTGCTCTCCGTTTCCGGCCTGTCGCATCCGACCGAATTCAACGATATCGGCTTCGAATTGCACAAGGGCGAGATCCTCGGCTTCTACGGCCTGGTCGGCGCCGGACGCAGCGAGGTCATGCAGGCGATTTCGGGCATCACCCGCACCTCAGGCGGCACGATCACGCTCGAAGGCAAGACGATCGCGCCGAGATCGGCGGCGGATTCGATCGATGCCGGCATCGTCTACGTGCCCGAGGAACGCGGCAAGCAAGGCGTGGTGATCGGCCTGCCGATCTTCCAGAACGTCTCGCTGCCTTCGCTCAAGCGCACGTCGAAGTCCGGCCTGCTGCGGTTGTCGGAGGAGTTCGATCTGGCCCGCTCATACACCGAGCGGCTCGACCTCAGGGCCTCCTCGCTGAGCCAGGACGTCGGCACGCTGTCGGGTGGCAACCAGCAGAAGATCGTCATCGCCAAATGGCTGGCGACCGCGCCCAAGGTGATCATCCTGGACGAACCGACCAAGGGCATCGACATCGGCTCGAAGGCCGCCGTGCACGGCTTCATGGCCGAGTTGGTGGCGCAAGGCCTGTCGGTGATCATGGTGTCCTCCGAGCTGCCCGAAATCCTCGGCATGTCCGATCGCGTCGTCGTCATGCGGGAAGGTCTCATCGCTGCGGTCTACGACAACAAGGGGCTGGACGCCGAGACGCTGGTCAGGACGGCAGCAGGGATCGCGGCATGAAGGCCTTTTTCAAATACCGTGAAATCTGGCTGCTCGCGGCCATCGTCGTGCTGATCGGGCTGATATCGACGCGCTTCCCGGCCTTTGCCGACCCCGGCAATCTGCGCCAGGTGTTCAACGACACCTCGATCCTGATGATCCTGGCGCTTGGCCAAATGGTGGTCATCCTGACCCGGTCGATCGATCTGTCGATGGCGTCCAATCTCTGCTTCACCGGCATGGTGGTGGCGATGCTGAACGCCGCGCATCCGGCAATCCCGATCCCGTTGCTGATCGTCATTGCGCTGGCCGTCGGCCTGGTGCTCGGCGCCATCAACGGCCTGTTGGTCTGGCGGCTGAACATCCCCTCGATCGTGGTGACGTTGGGCACGCTGACAATCTATCGCGGCGCCACCTTCGTCCTGTCCGGCGGCGCCTGGGTCAATGCCGACAAGATGAGCCCGGACTTCATCGGCTTCCAGCGCGCGGCGTTCCTCGGCATCCCGGTGCTGTCCTGGATCGCCATCCTGGTTATCGCGCTGTTCTTCGTCCTGATGACACGTACCGCGCTCGGCCGCTCGATCTATGCCATCGGCGTCAACCCGACGGCCTCGGTCTATGCCGGCATCGATGTCGGCCGAACGAAGTTCATCGTCTTCTGCATCTCCGGCATGATCGGCGGGCTTTCCGGCTACCTCTGGATCTCGCGCTATGTGATCGCCTCGGTCGAGGTCGCCAACGGCTATGAACTCAACATCATCGCCGCCTGCGTCATCGGCGGCATCTCGATCGCCGGCGGCATCGGCTCGGTCGGCGGCGCGGTGCTCGGCGCACTGTTCCTCGGCATCATCTCCAACGCCTTGCCGGTCATCAACATCTCGCCCTTCTGGCAGATGGCGATTTCGGGCAGCGCCATCATTCTGGCCGTCGTGCTCAATGCGCGCGGCGAACGCCAGCAAGGCCGCATCATCCTCAGAAAGGTGGAGGCGTGACCGACATCCCTGCCCCGCGCCATATTCCCGACCGGCTCGACAAGCCGCTGCGTTCGGCGATCTTTTCCTGGGAAGCGCTGCTGGTCGTGGTGGCAGTCGCCATCTTCGCCATCAACAGCTTTGCCTCGCCCTATTTTCTCGATCCCTACTCGCTGTCCGATCTCACCTTCAATTTCACCGAGAAGGGCCTGATTGCCTTCGCCATGGCGCTGCTGATCATCTCGGGCGAGATCGACCTGTCGGTGGCCGCCATCATTGCGCTGGCGTCGACGATGATGGGCATGGCGGTGCAGGCCGGCGCCGGCACGCCGGTGCTGGTGGCTATCGGCATCGTCGTCGGGCTCGGCTGCGGCGCCTTCAACGGTCTGCTGGTGACAAGGCTCGGCCTGCCGTCGATCGTCGTCACCATCGGCACGATGAGCCTGTTTCGCGGCATCGCCTTCATCATCCTCGGCGACCAGGCCTACAAGGGCTATCCCTCAAGCTTCGCCTTTTTCGGCCAGGGCTATGTCTGGTGGGTGGTGTCGTTCGAACTGGTGCTCTTCCTGATCGCGGCCGTCGTCTATTGGTTCCTTCTGCACCGCACGAGTTTCGGCCGTCGTGTCTTCGCCATCGGCAACAACCCGATAGCTGCACAGTTTTCCGGCGTGCGCGTCGGCCGCACCAAGTTCATCCTGTTCTGCCTGACCGGGCTGATGTCGGGCATCGCCTCGGTGCTGATCACCTCGCGGCTCGGCTCGACGCGGCCCTCGATCGCACAGGGCTACGAGCTGGAAGTCATCACCATGGTGGTGCTCGGCGGCGTCAGCATCCTCGGTGGCGCCGGCAGTATTGTTGGCGTCGTGCTCGCGGCCTTCATCATGGGGCTGGTGACCTTCGGGCTTGGCCTGCTCAACGTGCCCGGAATCGTCATGTCGATCTTCATCGGCCTGCTGCTGATCATCGTCATCGCGCTGCCGATCGTCTGGCGGCGGCTGCGTGGTAACAGCTGATGCCTGAGAAATACGCGTTCAAGATGAAGCTGAAGCCCGGCATGAAGGCCGAGTACAAGAAGCGCCACGACGAGATCTGGCCGTCACTGGTCGCGCTGCTGAAGCAGGCCGGCGTCTCCGACTATTCCATTCATCTCGATGAGGAGACCAATATCCTGTTCGGTGTGCTGTGGCGGCGAGACGACCACGGCATGGACGAATTGCCCGGATATCCGGTGATGCAGCGCTGGTGGGCTGAAATGGCCGACATCATGGAAACCAGACCGGACAACGAGCCGGTGGCGGTGCCGCTGGAAACAATGTTCCACATGGCATGAGTGCTATGCGCCACATCGCCGTCATCGACATCGGCAAGACCAACGCCAAAGTGGCGCTGGTCGACCTCGCGACGTTGAGCGAGGCGGCGCTGCGCCGAATGGCCAATGCGCCGGTGCGACAGGCGCCCTACACGCACCACGATGTCGAGGCCTTGTGGGCATTCATCCTCGAAAGCCTTGCCGGCCTCAACCACGAACAGCGCATCGACGCCATTTCGATCACCACCCACGGCGCGACGGGCGTGCTGGTCGACGCGGCGGGTGAACTGGTGCTGCCTGTGCTCGACTATGAGTTCGATGGCTCTGACAGGCTGGCAGCGGATTATGAAGCGATCCGCCCGCTCTTTTCCGAGACCGGCACGCCGCGCCTGCCGCTCGGCCTCAATCTCGGTGCGCAATTCTTCTGGCAGCAGAAAAGCTTCCCGGCCGAATTCGCTCGGGCCGCCGCGATGCTGATGTACCCGCAATACTGGGCGTTGCGCCTGACCGGCATCGCCGCCAACGAAGTTACCTCGCTCGGCTGCCACACCGACCTGTGGAACCCGTGGACAGCGGATTTTTCATCACTGGTCGACAGGCTGGAGTGGCGGAGCCTGATGGCGCCGGTGCGGCCAGCCAGCGACCGCCTCGGCCCGATCCTGCCCATCGTTGCGATGCGAACCGGACTGGATCCGCAAACGCCGGTGTTCTGCGGCCTGCATGATTCCAACGCCTCGCTGCTGCCGCATCTTCTCTCCGACAAACCGCCTTTCTCCGTCGTCTCGACCGGCACCTGGGTGGTGTCGATGGCGGTCGGCGGCAAACAGATTGCGCTGGATGCCACGCGCGACACGCTGGTTAATGTCAACGCACTCGGCAATCCCGTTCCCTCGGCGCGCTTCATGGGCGGCCGCGAGTTTTCCGTGCTGACAAAGGACCAGCCGGAGCAGTGGACCGAGAATGATGTCGGCGCCGTGCTGGCGCGAAAGATGCTGCTGCTGCCGTCGACCCAGCAAGGGTCTGGGCCGTTCCCGCATCAGACCGCGGCATGGCTCAACGCTGACGGCATGAACAGCGGCCAGCGCTTTGCCGTGATCTCGTTCTATCTGGCGTTGATGACGGCGACCTGCCTCGACCTGATCGGCGCGGACGGTCCGACCACGGTCGAAGGGCCCTTTGCCCGCAACCGGCTCTTTGTCGGCATGCTGGCGGCGGCCACGGCGCGCGCCGTGGTTGCGTCAGAGGCCGCCACCGGCACCAGCATCGGCGCCGCGCTGCTGGCATCCGATCAGCCGGCGACGCACGGCAAGGGCGAAAGAATAGAACCGCCTGTAGACCCGGCCTGGGTTGATTATGCCAGCGCATGGCGCGCGGCAGTGGAAGCGCAGGGCTGATCAGAGAATCCGCTTGCCGAAGGCAGACATGACGAAGTTGACCGCGTCGGTGCCGATCCGCGGCTCCAGATCCGCCGTCAGGCCCGAAACATCCATCGACAGCAAGCCACCCGAGAGCGCGATCGCCTCCATCGCCTGATGCGTCTCGCGCACGGTCAGCCCGCCGGAGCCTGCTGCCCAGCCGGCGAATTCGGTCGCGGTGGGCGAGTAACTGACGTGAAAGCCTTGCGTGCCTGAGGTGGCGATGCGGATCGCCTCATGCATCAGGTCGCGCATGCCCATGGCGTCGATATCGGTCATGGTGAATGCCGACACGCGCGAATCCTTCAGCACCCGCGCTTCGGCCGGATCGGCGTGACGCAAGCCGACGATGACGACATTTTCCGGCGACAGCTGCGGCTGCAGCGCACCCGCCTTGTGGTCGAGGCCGAGAGTGCGCGCCAGCACCGAGCCTTCCGGCAGGTCGATGCCCTCCTCGTCCTCCGGCATCAGGGCGGCGATGGAATCGATCCAGATCAGGCCGAAGGAATGTGTCGCGCGCGCCGTCGCGGTCAGCGCCTTGTGGGCGATGCGCCGGTCGGCGCCTGCGATGAGGCGGACCAGCCCCGATGGCGGCCTCTCGACATCGGCGAGTTCCACCACATCGAAGTTCATCGCTTCCAGCCGCGCGCCGGTGCTTTCCCGGGCCAGGATGCCGGCAGCTCCCTGCCCGGCCGTGATCTGCACCATCTTGCGACCGGAAAAATCCTCGACGTCGTGCATTGGGGCCTTCTCGACATATTCCGAGGTCATCGCCAAAAGCATGGCGCCATAGCTCATGCGGAAGGCGACGCGGTCGCCGACGGAGGGCCTCGGATCGGCATCGGCAACATCCAGCAACAGATGGTCGCTGGAGGCGCCGAGCACCCGTATCCCCTTGGCAATCGGCGTCAGCCCCTCGACCAGCACGTCCTCGCGGCCGATATTGGCGATGGCGCGCAGCCTGTCGCCCTCGTCGGGGAAGACCGGCTGGTTGCCGAAGGCGTCATAGCCGGATTGGCCGATCGGCCGTGACGGCTTGAGCTTGACCTCGATGATGTCGCTGGTCAGCCGGCAGGCATCGGGTTCGAGCTCCGCCCACGGCGTGTCGCGGAAGGTCTCGACGCCGCCCTGCAGGATCGCCTCGCCGACCCGCAGATTGTTGATGCCGGCCGGCAGTCTGCCTTCGAGCAGCAGCGGCAGCGACGACGAGGCACCGCCGGAGATCACGTCGAGGCTTCTGCCGGACAGGCGCTCGGTCTTGTAGGCATGGGCGACGAGCTGGCCGAGATTTTCCGGCGTCGGCATGATGGCGCCGAAACAGCCGAGATTGGTGCCGATGCCGGCAATGCGAACGCCCTTGAACTGCAGTATCTGCTCGACCGTCGGAATGAGATCGTTCGGCCAGATGCCCTCTCGCAAATCTCCGAGATCGATCATCAGCATGATGTCGTGGACGCGGCCCATGCGTTCGGCGATGCGCGAAATCTCGCGGATGGTGGCGAGTTCCGACTGCAGGCTGATGTCGACGGTGCGTACCACCTCCTCAACCCGCGCCATCGGCGGGCTGCGCAACAGCATGATCGGCGCGTTGATGCCGCTGTCGCGCAGCCGGCGGATGTTCTCGAATCGCGATTCGGCGATGCCGGCGACACCGCCGCGCAGCATGGCGCGCGCCACTTGCGGCATGCCGCACGTGCCCTTGGTGACGCCGAACACCTTGATGCCCGAGAGCGCGCAGTGCTCGACGATGGTGCGCGCGTTGCGCTCGATGCGGCCAAGATCGATAGCGACTTGCGGTCCCGACATCACTAGCCCCCGTAGACCAGTCCCTGCGGGTCGATCTCCGGCTTGCGGCCGGCAACGAGGTCGGCAAGGAATTTGCCGGAGCCGCAGGCCATGGTCCAGCCGACATGACCGTGGCCGGTGTCGAGATAGAGGTTCTTGTAGCGCGCCTGGCCGATGACCGGCACCGAGTTGGGCATCATCGGCCGCAGGCCCGCCCAGAACACAGCCTTCTTCTCGTCGAAGGCACCCGGGAAAAGATCCTTGCCGGTGCTGATGATCGTCTTGAAATCGGCGGGCTTGAAAGTTCGGTCGAAGCCGGTGAATTCAGCCGTCGAGGACATCCGCAAGCGGTTGCCCAGCCTGGAATAGCCGATCAGCCGGTCCTCGTCGGCGCCGCCCATGGTCGGTCCCTTGCTTTCGTCCTCCAAGGGAATCGTCGCGGTATAGCCTTTTACCGGATAGACAGGCAGGTCGATGCCGTAGCGGCGCCCGAGCAGGCCGCTCTCCGGTCCCATCGAGATGACCACGGCATCGCCGGCGACCGGGCCGGCCGAAGTCATCACCGCGCGCACATGATCGCCCTCGATGTCGAGGCCTTCGACTGTCGTTCCGAACAGGAATTTGACGCCGAGCTTCTCGGCAGCATAGGCGGCCAGCCTGTCGACAAATTGCTTGGAATCTCCGGTCTGGTCGGTTGGCGAATAGACGCCACCGGCAATCTTGTCCTTGACGCCGGCAAGGCCTGGTTCCAGCTCGACCAGCCGGTCGCGGCCGACGATTTCGATCGGCAGGCCGTGCTTGGCAAGATAACGGTAATTGTCGGTACCGGTGTCGAGGCTCTTTTGCGAGCGGAAGAAATAGAGAATGCCCTTCTTGCGCTCGTCGTAGTGGATGCCGGTCGCTTCCGAAAGCGCATTGATGCAGTCGCGCGAATAGAGCGCGAGCCTGAGCTTGATGTCGGTGTTGGCGCGCAGGCGCGCCACCGTGCACTGGCGCAGGAAACGCAGGCTCCAGGCGAGGAAATAGGGATCGAGGCGCAGCCTGACCTTGATGCCGAGATCATGGTTGTAGAGCCCGCGCAGGAAGGTCTTCAAAGCCGCCGGCGAGGCCCAGGCGGTGGCGTCACCCGGTGACACCAGGCCGGCATTGGACTGGCTGGTGCCTTGTGCCGCCGCCGGATGGCGCTCGATCACTGTCACCTCATGGCCGTCGCTGGCCAAATAATAGGCGGCCGCCGTACCAACGACACCGGCCCCGAGCACCGTTATTTTCATGACATCCCCCAAGAGCTCCTCGCGGTGCGGCGCCTCCGCGCCTTGCCGCGAATGCCTTCAATAGCGCTTCACTGCCCGCCTTGCGAGCCCTTGGGAGAACCCGGCTCAGCCGCGCGCGGAGTTCTTGCCGGTCAGAATGCGCTCCCAGGCGAGCGCGTCGGCGACGATCTGGTCGAGATCGTCGCGTTGCGGGGTCCAGCCGAGCTCGGCGCGGGCGAGATCCGAATTGGCGACCACCGCCGCGGCATCGCCGGGACGGCGATCGCCCATCTTCACCTCGAAATCATGGCCGAAGGCGCGGCGCACGCTGTCGATGACCTCGAGCACCGAGTAGCCATGGCTGTAGCCGCAATTGGCGACGAGGCTGGTGCCCCCGGCACGCAGCCGCTGCAGGGCCAGGCGATGCGCCGCCGCCAGGTCGCTGACATGGATGTAGTCGCGCATGCAGGTGCCGTCCGGCGTCGGATAATCGGTGCCGAACACCTGCATGAACGGCCGCTTGCCGAGTGCCGTCTCGCAGGCAACCTTGATCAGATGGGTGGCGCCCGGCGTCGACTGGCCGGTGCGGCCCTTCGGGTCGGCGCCGGCGACGTTGAAGTAGCGCAGCGCGGTATAGCGCAGGCCATGCGCGATCGATGCGTCGCGCAGCATCCACTCACTCATCAGCTTGGACAGGCCATAGGGCGATTCCGGCGCCAGGCGGGCGTCCTCGCGCACCGGCTCCAGGCCGGCTCCGCCATAGACGGCGGCGGTCGAGGAAAAGATGAAATTGGGCACGCCTTCGCGCACCGCGGTTTCGATCAGCGTGCGCGTCTTCGAGGTGTTGTTCTCATAGTAGCCAAGCGGGTCGGCGACCGATTCCGGAACCACGATCGAGCCGGCGAAATGAATGATGGCGTCGACCTTGTTCTCCCTGATGACCCCGCCGACCAATTCCCGGTCGGCAACGTCGCCGACGACCAGCCTTGCCTCGGGCGCCACTGCCCATTCGAAACCGGTGGAAAGGCGATCGAGGACGACCACGCTTTCGCCGGCATCCAGCAGCTCCCAGACCATATGGCTGCCGATGTAACCGGCGCCGCCTGTAACCAAAACCGTCATCCGCGTCCTCGCTTATCCAAGATTTATCGGAAACTGTCTCAACCCCCGCTCTACTGGAAAGCCCGCCGCATGACCATTGGAACCCGTGGTAACCGGCCTCGCCGGCCAGTGGCATCGTCCTGAAACAAAGTTGATCCACATCAAGGGAATAGGCCACGATCCGTGGTCGTTAGGAACAGGTCCGGGGCGTGGCATTTTGACCAAAAAGGCCAGGTGGACGACCAACAGGCCAATGATTATGATCCCGCGCAAAAATTGGGAAGTCGACATGAACTATCAGCGGTTCTTCGAGGAAGCGATCGACCAGCTCCATGCCGAGCGTCGCTACCGCGTTTTCGCCGACCTGGAGCGGATCGCGGGCAAGTTCCCGCGCGCCATCTGGCGTTCCAATGGCCGCGCCGAGGAAATCACCGTCTGGTGCTCCAACGACTATCTTGGCATGGGCCAGCATCCCGACGTCATCGCCGCTTTCCAGAACACGGCAGGCAAGATGGGTTCGGGCGCCGGCGGCACCCGGAACATTTCCGGCACCTCGAACCCGCTGGTCGAGCTCGAGGTGGAGCTTGCCGACCTGCACGACAAGGAAGCGGCACTGGTCTTCACCTCCGGTTTCGTCTCCAACGAAGCCTCGATCTCGACCATCGCGAAGCTTTTGCCCAACTGCCTGATCATCTCGGACGAATTGAACCACGCATCGATGATCGAAGGCGTGCGGCGTTCCGGCGCCGAGAAGAAGATCTTCCGCCACAACGATGTGGCGCATCTGGAAAGCCTTTTGCAGGCGGCGGGGCGCGAACGCGCCAAGCTGATCGTCTTCGAAAGCGTCTATTCGATGGATGGCGACATCGCGCCGATCAGAGAGATCGTCGAGCTCGCCGAGCGCTACAACGCCATGACCTATATCGACGAGGTCCATGCCGTCGGCATGTACGGGCCGCGCGGCGGCGGCATCACCGAGCGCGAAGGCCTGGCCGGCCGCATCGACATCATCGAAGGCACGCTCGCCAAGGCGTTCGGCACGCTGGGCGGCTACATCACCGGCACCAGCGCCGTGATCGACGCCGTGCGTTCCTATGCGCCGGGCTTCATCTTCACCACGGCACTGCCGCCGGCGATCGCGGCTGCCGCGACCGCGTCGATCCGCCATCTCAAGCGCTCGCAGGCCGAGCGCGACGCCCAGCAGCAGCAGGCGAGCCGAACCAAGCAGATCCTGTCGGCCGCCGGCCTGCCGGTGATGGACTCGCCGACCCACATCGTGCCGCTGCTGGTCGGCGATCCGGAGGCCTGCAAGATGGCCAGCGACCGCCTGCTCGGCGTGCACGGCATCTACATCCAGCCGATCAACTACCCGACCGTGCCGCGCGGCACCGAGCGGCTGCGCATCACGCCGACGCCGTTCCATTCCGATGCACTGATCGCCGAATTGCAGGATGCGCTGGTCGAGACCTGGGATGCGCTCGGCATCCCCTATGGCTCCGCCGGGCGGCCTTCGGTGGCCAAGAGCGACCGCATCATTCCCCTGCTGGTGCCCAAGTCAGGCGGCTGAAGCCGTTTGAAACTCTGCTCCGGCGGCTATCTGGCTCGCCGGAGCGATTTTCAATCCGCGCTTCGTCGGCGGCTCAAATAGCCTTCATCCAATTTGCCAGCCGGTGCGCCGCTTCCTCGACCTGGTCGAGGCGGCGGTGGAAACACAACCGCAAAAACGCCTCGCCGCCGGGGCCGAAAGCGGTGCCTGGCGCCAAGCCGACATTAGCCTTGTCGACAATGTCGAAGGCAGCGGTGCGTGAATCGGTGATGCCGTCGACAGTGAAAAACAGATAGAACGCGCCCTGCGGCACGGTGAACCGAGCACGATCCGTGGCACCGAGGATGCCGCAGACAAGGTCACGCGCCTTGCGCGCCCGCTCCACCTGTTCGGCAACGAAGGCATCGCCCCCGTCAAGCGCGGCGGCCGCGCCGCGCTGCATGAACTGGGCGACGCCGGAGTTCGAATACTGGATCAGGTTCTCGAACACCTGCTGCAAGCTCGGATGCGTCTTGATCCAGCCGACGCGCCAGCCGGTCATCGCCCAGTTCTTGGAGAAGGAATTGACGTACAGGATGCGGTCTTCCGCCGACGCGATGTCGAGGAAGGACGGCGCGCGGCCGTGGCCATAGTGGAAAAGCGAATAGATCTCGTCGGCGACGATCCAGAGGTTTTTCGCGCGCGCCAGATCGAGGATGGCCTGCAAGGTCTCATGATCGGCGGTCCAGCCGGTCGGATTCGACGGCGTGTTGATGAACAGCGCCTTTGTGCGCGGCGTGATCGAAGCCGCGATCTTCTCGACGTCGCAGGACCAGCCATTGCCGGAATGATCGAGCGTGACCGCGACTGGAATGGCTCCCGCTATCGCTGCTGCAGCATCGAAATTCGGCCAGGCCGGCGACAGATAAACCACTTCGTCGCCGGGGCCGGCGAGCGCGTCGAGCGCCAGCTGGATGGCATGCATGCCGGAGCCGGTGACGATGAATTCTTCCTCCGGGAAGGTCTTGCCGAAATGCCTGGCATAGTAGCGGGAGAGCGCCTGCCTGAGATCGGGGATGCCCCTTTGCCAGGTGTAGAATGTCTCGCCGCCGGCCAGCGCCTTCGACGCGGCATCGGTGATGAAGGCCGGCGTCGGCAGGTCGCCCTCGCCGGCCCAGAGCGGAATCATGCCTTCGCGCAGGCGGCCGTAATTGACGACGGCGACAATGCCGCTTTCGGGTGCCGCACGGGCCTCGGTGCGCAAGCTGTCGATCAGGGTCATTGGCGGGTCCGTTTTGGTCTGCGGTTTTCGTCAGCGGTCCTTATCAGATGCGAAAACAGAAAACCCCGGCCGCGAACGACCGGGGTTTTGGTCCAGCAAATGCTGCCCGTGGTCAGCGCCTGGCGAGCAGATCGCGAATTTCGGTGAGCAGCGCGACGTCGGCTGGCGGCGGAGCGGCCGGTGCAGCGGGCTTCTCGCGCTCAAGCCGCTTGCGCATGTTGTTCACCGCCTTCACCATCAGGAAGATGATGAAAGCGAGGATGAGGAAGTTCAGCGCCACGGTGATGAAGCTGCCATAGGCAAAGACAGCGCCTTGCTTCTTGGCATCCGCCAGCGAGGTCGCGTTGACGGCTGAGGACAATCCGAAGAAATAGTTGTTGAAGTCCAATCCGCCGAAAATCGCACCGACGATTGGCATGATGATGTCGTTGACAAGGGAATCGACGATCTTGCTGAAGGCCGCGCCGATGATGACGCCGACCGCAAGGTCCATCACATTACCCTTGGAAATGAATTCCTGGAATTCTTTCAGCATTCGACCCTCCTTGTCGTGACCGGCCGAGCTGCCGTTTCCGTCCTTGCGGGCATCGACCTGAGGCAACATAACAAAAACCTCCGGTTGCAACATCGGCAAAAAGGAGAAAGCAACCGGTTTCTCCTTACCTGACGGCCCCTTGCTTGTACTGTCTGAATATCGCGGTCGCGATCATGCTTCCAAAGCCGCAATGGACTCGGACGCCAAGCTGTGGTTGCGTCCGGGCAAGCCGGATAAAACGCGGCAGAGGAGGAAAGTCCAGGCGTGCAGGGCTTGTTCATCGTCATCATCGCGGTCGCCTATGTGACGCTGCTGTTTGCCATCGCCAGCCTCGGCGACCGCCGCTCGGCCATTTCAGGGCCGAGCCGGGGGCGGCCTTTCATCTACGCACTTAGCCTCGCGATCTACTGCACATCCTGGACTTTCTTCGGCTCGGTCGGTCTCTCTTCCGAACGCGGCCTCGAATTCCTCGGCATCTATACGGGCCCGGTGCTCGTCTTCGTGTTCGGCTTCCCGCTGCTCAACCGCATCGTGCGGCTGGCCAAGACCGAGAAGATCACCTCGATCGCGGATTTCCTCGGCGCACGCTACGGCAAGAGTTTCACCGTCGCGGCGATCGCCACGCTGATCGCCACCATCGGCGCGGTGCCCTATATCGCACTGCAGTTGAAGGCGATCTCCGGTTCGGTCAGCCTGATGGTCGAGCACTATACGGGATCGCCGCCTTCGTTCGATCCCTTCGTCAGCGACATCTCTCTGGTCGTCGCCATGCTCCTGGCGCTGTTCGCGGTGCTGTTTGGAACCCGTCACGCCGACGCCACCGAACACCAGGACGGGCTGGTGCTGGCGGTGGCGGTCGAAACCGTCGTCAAGCTCGCCGCCTTCCTGGCGATCGGCCTGATGGTCACCTTCCTGATCTTCGGCGGCCCGGGCGACATGTTCGACAAGCTCGCCGAGAACGCGCAGGTCCGACAGGCGATGAGCTACAACACCTCGCTCGCCACCTGGCTGGTGCTGACGTGCCTCAGCGGTTTTGCCATCATCATGCTGCCGCGGCAGTTCTACGTCACCATCGTCGAGAACCGCGGCGAGGCCGAACTGCGCACCGCGACATGGGTGTTTCCACTCTACCTCGTGGCGATCAACCTGTTCGTGCTGCCGATCGCCTTCGCCGGCCTTTCGCTGGTCGGCACCGGAACCAGCAGCGATCTCTACGTGCTGTCGCTGCCCCTGTTCAGCGGTCATGATGTGCTGGCGATGGCGGCTTTCATCGGCGGCCTGTCGGCGGCGACGGCGATGGTGATCGTCGAAAGCGTGGCGCTGTCGATCATGATCTCCAACGACCTCGTCATTCCGCTGTTCGTGCGCCGCCTGCTCAAGACCTCGACCTCCGAGACGGAGGACTGGTCGACGCTGATCCTCAATGTGCGGCGCGGGGCGATCTTCATCCTCTTGTTCATCGCCTTCCTCTATTATCGCGAGAGCACCGACAGCGCGCGGCTGTCGTCGATCGGCCTGATGTCGTTCGCGGCCATCGCGCAGTTCGCGCCCGCCCTGATCGGCGGGCTGATCTGGCGCGGCGCCAACGGCCGGGGTGCGGCACTCGGCATGATCGCCGGCATCCTCGTCTGGGGCTACACGCTGCTGTTTCCATCGCTTGCCGCACCCGATACCGGCATCATCGTGCACGGGCTGTTCGGCTTCGAGGCGCTGCGGCCGCAGGCATTGTTCGGCACAGTGGCCGAACCGCTGAACCACGGCGTGTTGTGGAGCCTGTCGATCAACGCGGTGTTCTTTGTGCTCGGTTCGCTGTCGCGCGCATCGGTGCCGCTGGAACGCATACAGGCGTCGATCTTCGTGCCGCGCGATGCCGGCCCGATGCCAAGCCTGCGCCGCTTCCGCACCGCCATCACCGTCAACGACCTGAAGGACACGATCGGGCGCTATCTCGGCGTCGAGCGCACCGAGCGCTCTTTCCAGTCGTTCGAAAAGACCAACGGAGCCTCGCTGCACGGCAACGAGCAGGCGAGCATGGACGTCATCCGCTTCTCCGAGCAATTGCTCGCCAGTGCCGTCGGTTCCTCCTCGGCGCGGCTGATCCTGTCGCTGCTGTTTCGGCGCCACGACCGCGAATCCCGGGATGCTTTCCGCTTGCTCGACGACGCCACCGAGGCGCTGCAGCACAACCGCGACCTGCTTCAGATCGCGCTCGACCAGATGGAACAGGGCATCACCGTCTTCGATCGCGATTTCCGCCTGATCTGCTGGAACCGCCAGTACCGGGCGCTGTTCGACCTGCCCGATGAAATGGGCCAGGTCGGCGTCTCGCTCGACCGCATCCTGCGCCATCTCGCCGAGCGCGGCGACATCCCCGCCGATCAGCGTGTGGCCATGCTCAACCGGCTGACCAGTTTCGTCAGCCCGTGGCAGATGGAGCTGAAAACCTCCGGCCGCATCCTGGAACTGCGTTCCAACCCGATGCCGGACGGCGGCATCGTCGCCACCTATGCCGACATTTCCGGACGCGTCGAGCAGGACCTGGCGCTGAAGCGGGCCAATGAATCGCTGGAGCAGCGCGTCAAGACCCGCACCATCGAGTTGACCCAGGTCAACGAGGAGCTGGCGCAGGCGCAGATGCTGGCCGAGGAGGCCAATCTCGGCAAGACGCGCTTCCTCGCCGCCGCCGGCCACGACATCCTGCAGCCGCTGAACGCTGCCCGGCTCTATTGCTCCTCGCTGATCGAGAAGGCCGGCAAAGGGCCTGCCGGCAAGGCGGCCGTCAACATCGAATCCTCGCTGGAATCGGTCGAGACGATTCTCGGCGCCGTGCTCGACATCTCCCGCCTCGATGCCGGCGCAATGAAGCCGGACGATACCGCCTTCAACCTCGACGGATTGCTGCGCCAGATCGGCAACGACTTCCGGCCGCTCGCCGCCGAAAAGAAGCTCGAGCTGGCCATCATGCCGTCATCGCTGACGGTGATGACGGACCGCAATTTGCTGCGCCGCCTGATCCAGAATCTCGTCTCCAACGCCATCAAATACACGCGCCACGGCCGCGTGCTGGTTGGCGTCAGGCGGCGCGGCGATTTGGCCGAGATCCAGGTCATCGACACCGGCATCGGCATCGCCGGCGACAAGCTGAGCACGGTCTTCCACGAATTCACCCGGCTCGACGAAGGCGCGCGCGAGGCCGAAGGCCTCGGTCTCGGACTTTCCATCGTCGACCGCATCGCCCGGGTGCTGCGCCTGGAGATCCGGATCTTTTCCACCCCTGGCAAGGGCACGCGCTTCTCCGTCATCCTGCCCGTGGCGGCCGTGCAGGAGCCGCGGCGCGAGATCGAAACCAGGGCTCCTGCCCGCGCGACGGCTTCGCTGGCCGGGCTGCACGTGCTGTGCATCGACAACGACGCCCGCATCCTCGAAGGCATGCGGCTCCTGCTCGAAGGCTGGGGTTGCAACGTCGACACCGTGTCCGGCTCTAAGGATCTGGAGACCGCGAAGATACATCGCCCGGACATCGTCCTTGCCGACTACCATCTCGACGGCGAAACCGGTCTCGAACTCGTCGTCAGGCTGCGTGCGACCCATGGCGACAACCTGCCGGCCGTGCTGGTCACCGCCGACCGCTCCAACGAGGTGCGCACGGCCGCCGGCGGGCTCGAGATTGCGGTGATCAACAAGCCGCTCAAACCAGCGGTACTGCGCTCGATGATGGCCAGGGTCAGGCCTCTGGCACCGGCGGCCGAATAGCATCAAAGGCGCCCGGTCTCAGCCCTGGTGTCCGAGGGTGGGTCCTAGAGCATTTCACCGTTTCACCGAAACGGCGTTCTGCTCTAACTCTTTGTTTTAACGCAATTCTAGACGGAAAACCGCTTCACACTTCTCCTAGAATTGCTCTAGGCCAGGCCGGGGACCATCTGGGAACTGCGGAACCGGGGCCGTCCGGCATTGCCCGCCACAGGCGGACGATGCTCGCGAAAGGCCATTGCAAGCGTCCTCAGCGCCTCGCGGGACTTGGCGTCCGTCAGCGTCGAAAGCAGCACGATCTCGGAAGGCGGCAGCGCCGGAAGCCCGAATTTCCGGCTGACCTCGATGGTGCCGGATGGGGCAAGCCGGCAGGAAAATACCGAGGCTGCGAGGCCGGCCGAGACGGCCTCGGCGACGGCGAAGGAGCCGCAGCCGAGGAACACCTCCGTCCACGGTATTCCGACAGCGTCGAGCGCGCGGGTGGTGATGTTGCGGATACCGCATGATGGCGAGGATGCCGCCAGGCGCAGCGGCTCGTCGGCCCGGTGGATGAAGTCGGGCGCGGCGTACCAGCCGAAATGTTCGGGCGCCAGCACTTCACCATCGCGCCGGTCGTCCTCCCGGCGGATGATCGCCGCGTCGATCTCACCGCGATCAAAAGCGTCCAGCAGGTCTTGTGAATCATCGAGCCGCACTTCGATGGTGAGCGCCGGGTCATGCGCATTGAGCCGCGCCAGCAATGTCGGGACTTCCGCGCCTCCGACATGGGTGGCGATGCCCAATGTGAAGCGGCGGCGCACCGAAGACAGGCTGGCAATGGCGCGATCGTGTGCCGCGAGGAAGTCGCGTGCGGGCTGGAGAAACACCGCGCCCTGCGCCGACAAGCGAACCAGCCGAGGCGTGCGCTCGATCAATTTCTGGCCGACGCGCTCTTCCAGCCGCTTCAGCTTCACGCTGATCGCCCCTTGCGTGCTGCCAAGAGCCTCGGCCGCGCGCGTAAAGCTTTGAAGATCGGCGATGGCAACGAATGTTTTCACAGCATCTACGTCCAGCGTCATGTCAGCTATCCGCACTTGTTGTCTCTGAAATAGCCAACCATGCAATTCTAAAATGATCAAGCCTCGCCTACCCTGGCCATACGCGCGCCGGGCGAGCTGCGATGGATTCGCCGATTGCCGCCAATACGTTCGAAAGGTTGAATCATGCCCACTGTATTGACCCGCCGAGGCATCATCGTTCTGCTTGCCGCCTGCCTGGCGTGCCTGATGTTCGGCCTGGAGATTTCAAGCGTTCCCACGATCCTGCCGACACTGGAGCAGATGCTGCACGCCGACTTCAAGCAACTGCAATGGGTGATGAACGCCTATACGATCGCGGTCACGACGGTGCTGATGGCGGTCGGCACGATCGCCGATCGTTACGGGCGCAAGCGTGTCTTTCTGGTCGCCATCGCCGCCTTCGGCCTGACGTCACTGATCTGCGGTCTCGCCGAAAGTGTCTCCACGCTCATCGTCGCCCGGTTTCTGCAGGGCCTGAGCGGCGGTGCGATGCTGATCTGCCAGCTTGCCGTGCTGTCGCATGAATTCCGGGAAGGGCGCGAACGCGCCGTCGCATGGGGCTGGTGGGGCGTCATCTTCGGCACCGGCCTCGGCTTCGGCCCCATCATCGGCGGCGGCATCGTCGCGGTCTCGAGCTGGCAATGGGTATTTCTTGTCCACGTGCCGGTTGCGGCGCTGGCGTTCGCCCTTGCTCTGATGGGTGTTCACGAATCGAAGGATCCACAGGCGGGCAAGCTCGACATAGCAGGCATCCTGACGCTGTCGCCGTCGGTTTTCTGCCTCGTCTTCTACATCATCCAGGGGCCGGATCTGGGTTTCTCCAGCCCTGCCGCGCTTGCGATCCTCGGTATCTCGATAGTGAGCTTCATCGCCTTCCTCATTGCCGAGAAGGTCAGCCAGCGGCCGATGTTCGACTTCTCGGTCTTCCGGATCCGACCCTTTTCCGGCGCCATCGTCGGCTCGGCGGCGATGAACCTCAGCTATTGGCCTTTCATGATCTACCTGCCGATCTGGTTCCACGCCGGGCTCGGCTATGACACCGTCTCCACCGGCCTTGCCCTGCTTGCCTACACGCTGCCGACGCTTGTGCTGCCGCCGTTGGCAGAGCGCTTTTCGCTGCGTTATCGGCCCGGCATCATCATTCCGGCGGGCCTCGTCATCATCGGCGTCGGGTTCATCCTGATGAAGTTCGGCAGCGCCGCCGCGCAACCGGACTGGCTGACGATGCTGCCCGGCTGCCTGATCGCGGGGATGGGTCTGGGAATAACCAACACACCTGTCACCAACACGACGACGGGTTCCGTTTCGAGCGATCGCGCCGGCATGGCCTCCGGCATCGACATGAGCGCGCGCATGGTTTCATTGGCGTTGAACATCGCGGTGATGGGCTTCATCCTGGCCAGCGGTGTGCTGGCGCATCTGGGGCATGCGCTGCCCGACCTCGACGCTGCCCAACTGCGTCTTCTCGCCGAAGCTATCGCTGCTGGAAATCCCATCTCCGGGCTCGCCGGGACCGTCGCCCAGGATGCGCTGCGCAACGGCTTTGGCTGGGTCATGCTCTATGGCGGGATCGGCGTCTGGATCATGGCCGCTATCAGTTTCGCAAGCTTCAACGGCCGGCCGATGCGGCGGACGGAGGTTCAGTGCTCTGATTGAACAATGTTCTGATTGAACAGGCGCCCTGGCGATCAACCCGCCGGCTGCAGCGGGTCGCTGCCGATCTTGGACAGCAGGATCACCGCCTGCGTGCGGCTGTCGACGCCGAGCTTCTGCAGGATGGCGGAGACATGCGCCTTGATGGTAGCCTCCGATACGCCGAGTTCATAGGCGATCTGCTTGTTGAGCAGGCCCTCGGCCAGCATGCCCAGCACCCGTGTCTGCTGCGGCGTCAAAGCCTGCAGCCGCTTGATAAGGTCCGATATTTCGGGATCGCGCTCGATGCCGAGATCGACGCCGGCTGGTGCTGCGATGTCGCCGGCAAGCACCGATTGCACCGCGCTGCGGATCTCCTCCATGCTGGCCGATTTGGAGATGAAGCCGGAAGCGCCGAGATTGAGCGCCCGCCTGATGGTCGCCGGATCGTCATGCGCCGACACCACGACCAGCGGCACCGCCGGATGGATGCCACGCAGCGAGACCAGGCCGGACAGGCCGCTGGCGCCCGGCATCGACAGGTCGAGCAGCACCAGATCGACGTCCTCGTTGGCCACGACCAGCGCCTTGGCGCTCTCGAAATCGCCGGCTTCGTGGATGGCGGCGACATTGCCGATACCGGCGAGCGCTTCGCGCAGCGCACCGCGAAACAGCGGGTGATCGTCGGCGATGACGAAAGAATAGCCTGCCGGCAAATGTCCCTCCCCAAATCCCCGATGATTTTTGGCTTTTCGGGTTCAATTGGACGATTATGAGAGGCTGCGCGCTGTTTTCAAGCGGCAAAGCCAGCGCGCCGCCTCCCGTGGTTGAAACGCTCAGGTCTTCTGCGAATTGGGCTGGGCGCCGTTGTCCTTGTCCATATCCCTGACGATGCCCATGAAGCCGCGAAGGAAGCGCTCCATGTAGCTCATCGTCTTGTTGAAATCCTCTTCGCTCGGCAGTTTCGATTCGAGGCGGGCGGAGAGCGAATTCTCGAGCTTGGTGACGCGCTCGTCCATCGCCTTCATCGAGGTCTGCAAGCGGTCGACCTCGTCCTGGAAAGCGGCGCGTTCGTCGGCCGCCATCTTGCAGACGAGCTGGCCGGACCGTTCCTCGCAGATCGACATGGCGCCGGTCTGCGTGTCGATACGGACAAAGCCGTTGTCAGACTTTTCCAGCCGGTAGCGGTCGGTTTCTTCCGAATAAGCTGAAGCCGCGATCAGCGAAACGAGCGCGGCGGGGATCAAGATGTGCTGCAGACGCATGTTGTCCTCCTTGGCCAAGGCCTCAGATATCGCATGTTTGCGCCGGAAATGGGGAAGACCCTTGGCGTGGCCTTTCCCGAATGGCTGGTTCGGAATCTTCTTGACGCAATTCCCAAGGGAAAGCGCTATGCGCTTTTCCCGGGAAAACCGTTTCACACTTTTCCTGGAACTGCTCTATAGCGCAACCATGTCTCAGATTATCTACAAGATAACCCCGCAAGCGCCATGGCGCGAGGCCGAAACACATGGCCGCTTCACCGGCGCGCCGATCGATGTCGCCGACGGCTTCATCCATTTTTCCACGGCGGCGCAGGTCAAGGAAACGGCGGCAAGGCACTTTGCCGGCCAGACCGACCTTCTGCTGGTCGCCATCGACGGCGCCAATCTGGGCGGAGCGCTGAAATATGAGGCTTCGCGCGGCGGCGCGCTGTTTCCGCATCTCTATGGCGTGCTGGACCTGAAGGCCGTGCTGTGGGTGCGACCACTGCCGCTTGGCGCCGATGGGATGCACCAGTTCCCGGCACTGGAGGGGCAATGAGCATGCTCGACCGGCTTGGCCAGAAGCTGCTGTTCGCCTTCGATCCGGAAACCGCGCATGGCCTGTCGATCGCGGGGCTGCGATGCGGTCTGCCGGTTGGGGCGTTGGCGACCCGTGATGCCCGGCTGAAGGTGACGGTCTGTGGGCTCGAGTTTCCGAATCCGCTCGGCATGGCTGCGGGCTACGACAAGAACGCCGAAGTAGCCGACGCGCTGCTTGGCCTGGGCTTCGGCTTTGCCGAGGTCGGCACGATCACGCCGCTGCCGCAGGCCGGCAATCCGAAGCCGCGCATTTTCCGGCTGACGGCGGACGAAGCGGTGATCAACCGATTGGGCTTCAACAATGAAGGCCATGCAGCGGCTGAAAAACGCCTTGCCGCACGCAAGGGGCGTGGCGGCATCGTCGGCGTCAACATCGGCGCCAACAAGGACAGCACCGACCGCGTCAGTGACTATGAGCGCGGCGTCGCCCGATTTGCGCAATACGCCAGCTATCTGACCGTCAACATCTCCTCGCCCAACACGCCGGGCTTGCGCAACATGCAGGCGCGAGAACAACTCGGCGAACTTTTGTCGCGGGTCATGGCAGCGCGCGCCGCGGCAACAGCCCAGCCGCCGGTGTTCCTCAAGATCGCCCCGGATCTGCTCGAGGCCGAGCTGGAGGACATCGCCGCCGAGGTCACCGAGAAGCGGATCGACGGCGTCATCGTCTCCAACACCACCATCTCCCGGCCGCCGCTGCGCCGCGGCCACACCGCGCGCGAGACCGGGGGACTCTCCGGCAAGCCGCTGTTCGAGCGTTCGACCATCGTGCTGGCGAAGATGCGCAAACTGCTCGGACCGGAGCTTGCCATCATCGGCGTCGGCGGCGTCGATTCCGCCGATACGGCGCTGGACAAGATCCGTGCGGGCGCTGATCTGGTGCAGCTCTACACCGGCATGATCTATGCCGGGCCCTCGCTACCAGCCCGCGTTCTTTCCGGAATGATCCGTTTCGTCGAAAAGGAACGGTTGAAGTCGATTTGCGAGTTGCGCGACAGCCGCCTCGACTTGTGGGCGTCCAGGCAACTCTGAACCGCTCTCAGGAGCGTAGATTGCGACTGACGGCCCGCTCGCAGATGGTGCCGCCGATGGCAGGCAACACCCCGAAGAGAAGCAACTGTGCGGTGCCGCCGATGCCAGAAACCGCGGAGAGAATGAACGCAGCGAGCAATCCCAGCGCCGCGCCCAAGACATATGGCAGGTAGCTTCGCATAAGCTCGCCCTGGAACAATTGGTGCATCAAGTCTGTTGGAAATCGACTGGAAGTGCAAGTGCATCCGACCGCACAGCATTGGCAACGAACCCGGGTTAACGGGTTGCTTCGGAGTCTCGCCGAGGCGTTGGCTGACAGAGCATCAAACGAAAAACCCGCCTGTGCGGCGGGTCACCGGCGCAAATCAGCACCATAAACAAATATGTACCATAGCTGAGGTCACCGAGTCAAGAAAAAATTCCTATCGCGAACAGGTGCCGTTCGGTGCCTGGACGGCGCAGGGCCTTCCGGGGACATCGTCTAAAACGCCGTCCGTACCCTGAGCCGCAGGATCGTCAGCAGGCTGAAGCCTCGCACCAGCAGGAAGACGTGCAACGCCGCCCACAGTCCATTGTTGCCGAAGGCGGGCGCAAGGGTCAGCAGCGCGGCCGCGAAAACCAGGAACGACAGCAGCATCATGTTGCGCATGTCGCGGGACCAAGTCGCGCCGATGAAGACGCCATCCATCTGGAACGCCAGCACACCGCTCAGCGCCGTGAATGCCGCCCACGGCAGGTAGATGTCGGCCACCGAACGGACGTCCTCCGATGTCGTCACGAGTGCGACCAGATTGGCGCCACCAGACAGCATTACCAGCGTCGCGGCTCCCGCCAGTCCGAAACCCCAGAACAGCGTCAGCCGGACGGCCTGGCGGAACGGTGCGGCGGCGCGCGCGCCGACTGCACGGCCCGCCAGCTGTTCGGCGGCGGTGGCAAAGCCGTCGAGGAAATAGCCGGCGACGAGAAAGAAATTCATCAGCACGGCGTTGGCGGCCAGCGTCACCGTGCCGAACTGTGCGCCCTGGCGGGTGAACAATGCGAAGGCGGCGAGCAGCGAGAACGAGCGGATCATGATGTCGCGGTTGAGCGACATCATGCGCAGGAAGGCGGCCATGTCGAGCAGGCGGTGGCGCGGCAAGGGCGGGGCCGACCGGAGCCGGCGGATCACGATCGCCAGGCCGAGCAGCATGGCCAGGAACTCACCGGTGACGGTCGCCCAGGCAACGCCGGCGACACCCCAGCCAAGTTCCAACCCAAGCAGGAAGCAGAGCGCGATGTTGATGCCGTTGAGCACCAGCTGCAGCATCAACCCGAGCCCACCCTCGCCGCGCCCCAGCACATAGCCGAGGATGGCGTAGTTGATCAGCGAGAACGGCGCCGCGAGCAGCCTGATCCTGATGTAGACGCCCATCGCTTCGCTGACGCGCGGTTCGGCGCCCATGAATTTCTGCCCGGCGATGGCGACCAGCGGGGCAAGGGCAGCGAGCACGATGCCGGCGACGACCGCGATCAGCACGGCGCGCCAGAACACCGCCTGTTCCTCCAGGGCATCGCCACGCCCAAACGCCTGTGCGACAAGGCCGGTGGTGCCCGAGCGCAGGAAATTGAAAGAGGTGAAGACGACGTCGAAGATCAATGCGCCGGCCGCAAGGCCGCCGAGCAGGGCGGCATCGCCGAACTGGCCGACGACAGCCGTGTCGACCAGGCCGAGCATCGGCGTCGTCAGATAGGCAAGCGTCATCGGCACGGCGATGGCGAGCACGGAACGGTTGGTGACGACAAAGTATCTGGCGTCGGCTGGTGTTGCACCTTTGTCCAAGGATTGCTGCCTTGCTGATTGCGGCTTGATAGAACCGTCGATGTGCCCCATTTTCCGGCCACCGCGCAATCACTCTTCCCGCGAGGGCCAACCGAATTTCCCGGTCTGGCGCGAGCCCGCCGGATCCAGTTCATGCCCCTGCAGATCGTCCATCATCCCGACTACGACGCCGGCTTCGCCGTCAACCATCGCTTTCCGATGAGCAAATATCCCTTGCTGATGGAGGCGCTGCGTACGCGCGGCCTCGCCGGCCCCGACGCGCTCAGCACCGCCGAACCGGCACCGGCGTCATGGCTGGAGCTTGCGCATGCGGCGGACTATGTCGACCAGGTCGTCAACTGCTGCGTGCCCGAGAAGATCGAGCGCGAGATCGGTTTTCCGATCGGACCCCGCGTCTCGCTGCGCGCGCAGCTTGCCACCGGCGGCACCGTGCTGGCGGCGCGGCTGGCCTTGCGCCACGGTATCGCCTGCAACACCGCCGGCGGCAGCCACCATGCACGGCGCGCGCAAGGCGCGGGCTTCTGCACCTTCAACGATGTCGCCGTCGCCGCGCTGGTGCTGCTCGCCGAAGGCGCGGCACAAAACATCCTGGTCGTCGATCTCGACGTGCACCAGGGCGACGGCACCGCGGATATTCTCGCCGATGATCCGCACGTGTTCACCTTTTCCATGCATGGCGACCGCAACTACCCCGTGCGCAAGATCGCCTCCGACCTCGATGTCGCGCTGCCCGACGGCACGGGTGACGCTGCCTATCTCGAGAGGCTCGCCGCCATCCTGCCGGAGCTCTCCGCCCAAGCCCATTGGGACATCGTGTTCTACAATGCCGGCGTCGACGTCCATGCCGAGGACCGGCTTGGCAGGCTGTCGCTATCGGATGACGGCCTGCGCGCCCGCGACGACATGGTCATCAGCCATTTTCGCGCGCAGGGCGTTCCGGTGTGCGGCGTCATCGGAGGTGGCTATTCAACGGATGTGCCCGCACTCGCGGCGCGCCACGCCATCCTGTTCGAGGTCGCCGCGGGCTACGCCTGATAGTCCTTTTCAAGCACGGTCTTGTCGGAAAACCGGTTCCCACTTTTCGGGATCATGCTCTACTTCCGGTAGTTGGCGAGCCTCAACAGGATGAACGCCGGCACGACGATAGCCGCGCCCAGCAGGATATAGCCGAGGAAGCGGTCGATGGCGTGGAAGCCGAGATTCCACAGGTCCATGAAGAACTTCCGGATGCCGTAGAGCACATCCATCGGCGACCAGCCGAAGGCATTCATGACCAGACCGACGAGGAAAGACACCACCAGCAGTTTCAGGATCACCTTGAGCGGCGAGTCGCCAAGAAAGCGCGTCAATGCGGACAAGGCTCGTCTCCAGATTGAGGTACCCAGGCTCGAGGGCGTCGGCCCAGACATACGCACTTGGCTTGCCCGCTTCAAGCCGACAGTTTTGCGGGACGCTGAAGGCCTCAGCGAGCATGTGTGGCCCCCAAGCAGCGCCGAAACACCTGAAAGACAGCTGACCTACGGCCCGCGGCCGATCCCACTGGCTTATCTGTTTTCTAACCAATTGCCGCTATTCCCAATCGAATAGCGGGAGCAAGGCTTTGGTGGAGACGGAGAAAAACACCGCGCGACGCGGCGTCATGCTGTCGGTGGTCATTCCATGCTACAACGAGCTGGATGGCGTGGCCGAACTGCATCGGCGGGTAACGGCCGCATGTCTTCAACAAGGCCCTTCCTACGAGATCGTCCTTGTCATCGATGGCGCGACCGACGGTACGCGCGAAGCCATTCTCCAGCTGGCTGAAAAGGACGACCATGTCGTCGCCATAGACCTCGCCCGTAATTACGGCCACCAGATCGCGTTGAGCGCCGGGCTCGAATTCTGTCGCGGTCAGCGCATTCTCATTCTCGATGCCGACCTGCAGGATCCGCCTGAACTGCTCGGCGCGATGATGACGAAGATGAACGAAGGCTTCGATGTGGTCTACGGCCAGAGGCTGACGCGCGATGGCGAAAGCTGGTTCAAGCTCGCCTCCGCGTCCATGTTCTATCGCTTGCTGCGCCGGATGGTCGACGTTGACATAGCCCCGAATACCGGAGATTTCCGGCTGATGAACCGTCGCGCGCTCGACCATCTGAACGCGATGCCAGAACGTTACAGGTTCATTCGCGGCATGGTGAGCTGGATCGGGCTGAAACAGGTGGCTTTCCCCTATGAGCGGCACCGCCGCTTTGCCGGAACCACCCATTATCCGCTGAAGAAAATGCTTCTTCTGGCGGTCGACGCGATGACCAGCTTCTCCATCGTGCCCTTGCGCTTCGCCTCGCTGCTCGGAATGATGTTCGGGCTTCTGGGGCTGGTCGTGCTCGGCTACACCCTGTTCGAATGGTCGGTCGGAAACGTGTTGCCGGGCTGGACCAGCCTTGCCGCGATCGTGCTGATCCTCGGCAGCGTCCAGCTTATGGTGCTCGGAATCTTCGGCGAGTATCTCGGGCGCATGTACATGGAGACAAAGCGGCGGCCGCTTTATTTCGTCAACGAGATCGTTTCGCGCAGCCAGGCGGTGGAGGACGGCGAACTGCCGGTCCATCGCCTGCAGGAGATGGCAAAGAGGGCCGCACGTGCTTGAGGCGGAGTTCGACCAGTTTGCGCGGGAATATCAGGAGCAGCATGCCGCGAGCATAAGGCTGAGCGGTGAAAACCCGGATTTCTTCGCCAGGTACAAGATCGACGACGTCGCCGCGACGCTGCGGCGGGCCGGTGTCAAACCGCGACGAATACTGGATTTCGGCGCCGGCGTCGGCAATTCGCTCGGCCATATGCGCAACGCGTTTCCCGACGCGGAGATCACCTTGCTCGATCCTTCGCGGGAATCGCTCGACATCGCCGGCAAGCGCTTTCCCGGCCAGGCCGCCTTCACGCATTTCGACGGCAAGACAATTCCCTTTGCCGACGGCAGCTTCGACCTGGCCTTCGCCGCCTGCGTCTTCCATCATATCCCCGAGAACCTGCAGATCGGACTGTTCGCCGAGATCGGCAGGGTGCTGGCCGATGGCGGCAGCTTCTTCGTCTTCGAACACAATCCTTGGAACCCGCTGACCACGCACGCGGTGAGAAACTGTGCCTTCGACGAAAACGCGGTTTTGATAAATTCGCGCGAGATGCGCGGGCGCATGGCCGAGGCGGGCCTTGCCAATACGAGGATCGTCTACCGTATTTTCTTTCCTCGGATGCTTGCGAGACTGAGGCCGTTCGAGCGCTTCCTCACCAAGATACCTGTCGGAGCCCAATATTTTGCGCATGTGGTCAAGACTGCCGTTTGACTTCCCGAGGATGCTGCGATTTGGCGCCGTCGGTCTGTTGAACACGGCGCTGGGATACGCGGTCATCCTGGCCGGGCTTGCGCTGGGTCTGGGCGACATCCTTGCCAACGCCACGGGCTATGCCGCCGGCCTTGTCCTCGGCTTCTTCCTCAACCGCCAATGGACCTTCAGCAGAGCCGATGGCTTCCAGCCCGGGACCGCGCTGCGCTATGGGGGTGTCTTTCTGGTCGCCTACAGCATCAATCTGGCCGTCGTGATCGCCGCCCGTTCAGCAGGCATCGTCGAAAACCCGCTGGTCCACCTCGCGGGAATCTGCGTCTATTCGGTTGTTTTCTATCTTGGCTCGGCTCGCTTCGTGTTTGTGGGGCGTGGGGACGACAGCACCGACCGCACAGTTCGGGTGGCCGACAAGCCTCGGCGGCAGCCCGCCAATCCAACACCTTGAACCCAACTGTCACCGGAACCGATTAGAGGCGGCGCACCATGAACGACGCTCAGGCCAGTGCGGCGGCCGCGACGTACAACGAGCGGAACAGGCTGATCTTCTGCCTGCTCGCGGCCTTGGCGATGGCGGGTGCACTGGGTGCCCAGGCAGGCGCCACCCTGCAGGATCCCGACAGCTGGTGGCAAGTGAAGGTCGGTCTGGATTTCCTGACAAACCGGACATTTCCGACAGTCGATCCTTATTCCTACACGTTTGCCGGCCAGCCCTGGATTGCCAAGGAATGGCTGGGGCAGGTTCTGCTGGCTATTGCTTACCGGGCGGGCGGCTGGAACGGGGTCGTCACCGCGATCATCGCCTCGATCTCCCTGACGGTTTTCCTCCTGGGGTGGTTTCTCAGCGCATGGCTGAAACCGATCCTGGCGATTACACTGGCCTTCGCGGCGGTGTTCCTGATCAACCCGATCTTCACGGCGCGCCCGCATGTCTTCACCTTCCCGATCATCGTCATCTGGACGGCGGTGCTCTTTGGTGCGGCAAGGGAAGAACGGGCGCCGCCCTGGTGGCTGCTTGTGCTGGTCGTATTATGGGCGAACCTGCACGCCACCTTCACCTTGAGCTTCGTCATCGCGGCTTTCGCCGGTCTCGATCTGCTGGCGCGCACGGGCCTGTCGAAACCGTCCCTGCTGGCGAAGTGGATCGCGTTCGGTCTGCTTTGCCCGCTGGTCAGCCTGATCCACCCCTACGGCGTCCAGGCCATCCTGGCGACGCTCGCCGTGGCCTACGGCAATGAGGCAGTGTCGCTGATCATGGAGTGGAAACCGTTCAATCAGCCGGACAGTCCCGTCCAGGAAGCGGCGATGCTGCTGGCGCTTTTCGGGCTACTGGTGTCCCGATTGCGAATTGGCTGGGCCAAGGCGTTGTTCGTCGTCTTCACCTTGCATGTCTATCTCGCCCATGTGCGCTTCATGTATCTTTTCTTCCTGCTGATTCCGCTGGTGATGGCGGCCGAGGTCGCACAGCAATATCCCTCGCTTTCAGCCACCGCATGGCTGGCCGAAAAGCGCGACGGACTGGAGAGATTCTTCGCCAGGCGGTTCTACGCCATCTGCGACACGGCAGCCGTTCTGCTGATCGGCGGGGTCGCCGTGCTCGGCAGCGCCTATCAGGTCGCGCCGAGCCCGAAGACATCGGCCAGCGGGGCGCTGGCCTTCGCGCAAAGCCATCATCTATCCGGCAATGTGTTGAATTCCTACAATTTCGGCGGCACGCTGATTTTCCACGGGTTCAAGACCTATATCGACGGACGGACGGACCAGCTGTTCCTGGGAGGTTTCACAAAAGCCGATGACGAGACGGGTCACAGCAACGGCAAGCCACTCCTCGAAGCCCGGTTGAAGAAATACGCAATAGGCTGGGCGCTGCTGTCGGCTGACGACGCCCGCATCCCCTTTTTCGACCAGTTGGGCTGGAAGCGGGCCTATGCGGACGACCATGCAGTGATCTATCTGCCTGGCGCCTGATCGTGGTGCGTTGCTGGCGAATTTCGCGACGGCCAATATATGCCTTGACACGCATGTTGCAGCGCAGCAAAATTGCTGCCTGAGGGTAAGCCTGTGAGATCGACGAGCCGGGATTTTCAGCACGACCGAAGGCATCGCCGCATGAGCGTGTCGGGTGCGGCCGCACGGATCCTGGTGGCCGTGTGCGGGCCGGCCGGATGAACTACCGGCGCGACATCGACGGCCTGCGGGCCGTTGCGGTGCTGCCTGTCGTGCTCTTCCATTTCGGCGTGTCCGCCATTCCTGGCGGCTTCACCGGTGTCGACATCTTCTTCGTCATATCGGGCTATCTGATCAGCGGCAGCCTGCTCGATGATCTTGAGCGGGGCCAGTTCTCGATCGGCCGCTTCTACTGGCGCCGCGCACGGCGCATCCTGCCGGCGCTGACCTTCGTCATCCTGCTCGCGAGCATTGCCGCCTGGTTCATCCTTCTGCCTTCGGATCTCCACGAATTCAGCCTTAGTGTGATCGCCGCCTCGACCTTCTGGTCGAACATCTATTTCTGGAAAACGACGAACTATTTCTCCATCGACGCCGAACTGCGGCCGCTCCTGCACACATGGTCGCTTTCGGTGGAAGAGCAGTATTATATCTTCGCGCCGATCCTCCTTTATCTGATCTACCGATACGTCTCGAAGCGCTGGCTGACGGTACTTCTGCCGATGGCCATCGGCAGCTTTGCCCTGGCAGTCATAGCAACCTCGCTGGCACCGACGGCAGGCTTCTATCTCTTGCCGACGCGCATATGGGAACTGGCGCTGGGCGCCATGCTGATGTTGCGGAAGCCTCCGGTCCTAGCCAGTCGGCTGGCGGCGGACCTGATCGGCCTCGCCGGCTTTGCCCTGATTGCATTTGGCTTTGTGATGATTTCGGACAGCGATCCGTTCCCCGGCTACAACGCCCTATTCCCCTGCATCGGAACAGCTTTGCTGATCTATGCTGGCCAGGATAACGCCGACAGGCCGGCATCTGTCGCCACTCGCGTGCTTCGGTTGGCGCCGCTGGTCTGGGTCGGCCTCATTTCCTATTCGCTTTACCTCGTCCACTGGCCGATCAACTCGTTCGTCCATTATCTCTCCCTGAAGACTGTCGGTGTGCCAACGATTATCGCGATGACGTTGGGCAGTTTCGCCTTGGCGGCATTCTCCTGGAAATATGTCGAGCAACCCTTCCGCCACAAAGGAGCCTATACTGCCCCGCTGCCTATCTTCGCTTTTTCGGCGACGGCAATCGCGCTGCTGTGCGCCGGTGGTTTGGCCGGTGCATTGGGCAACGGTTTCCCGCAACGGTTTCCGGATTTCTCGACCGAACGTATCCGGGTCGGCGACTGGCGCAACGGCATCTGTTTCAACGAAAACGGGACCCGCATCGAAGACTGGAACCTTGCCGACTGCACCCGTACAACGGGCTTTGCCACCAATGTGCTGCTGTGGGGCGATTCTTTCGCTGCCCATTATGTTCCGGGACTTGAGCCCAACGCCCAGAAAATCCAGGCCAATGTCATCCAATACACCTATGCCGGCTGTCCGCCCGACCTGACCTATTTTTCCTATGCTCGGCCCGCCTGCACCCGCTTCAACGAACGGGCCTTGTCGATCATTCGCGACGCCAACATCCAGGCGGTGATCTTGAGCGGTCGATGGACCGACTACCAGGCCAGGGGCTTCGACGGCCTGCAGAAGACGATCGATCGGCTTCGCGAGATGGGGGTCAAGGTCTATACCGTCGGCCAGTCTCCGGAATTCATCGCCGACGTCCAGAAGATCGCTTTCTTGGTGAAACGGGAGCATGCCGGAACCACATCCTGGCCGATGGCTATGGATCCGGACATCAACGCACGGGTTCTGCCGTTCACAAAAGGGGCCGATTTCATAGATCCGCTGACGTATCTGTGCGACTCGGCCGGTTGTTCATACGCCGATGCCACGACCAATGAATTTCTCTACTTCGACTATGGCCACTTCTCTTCCGCCGGCGCGACGCTGGCCATCTCGAAATACTGGCCAAGCTTCGCCACCAGCAATAAGGTCGCGGAGGCAAAACGGCAATTCACGGCCGCGGGCGCGCCGTGATCCGCAGCACGACCGTCGTGAGAACAGACCGCTTTGCGATTGCCCGAAGGCTAACCCTCATGGTAACGAGGGCGCACGCGGGTATGATGTAATGGTAGCTTGTCAGCTTCCCAAGCTGAACGCGAGGGTTCGATTCCCTCTACCCGCTCCAGTCTAAGGCGTCAGAACCATTTCAGCGCCTGCCTGTTCGTCGAACACGACCGAGCAGCCTCGCGCAAGCGCCACCGTTGCGAGGGCGTTTGCTGCCACGTCATCCGATGAAACGAAATCGCCGGTCAACACCCGCAATTCTTCCACGCCTTCAGCCATGGAAACGAAATTCCCGACCGATCGATCGTGCTTGCAGGCCTCGATCACGCAAAGCAGATCGATGATTTCGAAGCTGCGCATGTTCAGCCTCCAGAAGAAATCGTCCCTTGCAAGATCATGAACGCATTGGCGGGAAACAATGTTCCCAGTTCGCTTTCGCTAGAGCAATTCCAGGAACGGTTTTCCGTCCGGAATTGCGTCAAAACAAGGAGTTAGAGCGGGTAGCCGTTTCCGTGAAACGGTGAACTGCTCTAGCCTCGGCCTGGCGGTGCTTTCGCCGGACAACCTTAGCCGAGCGAGCCATCATCCCACTTCTCTCAGAATGAAGTCGTGCAGCATCTTGGCGGCCGGCGACAGCGCGCGATTCTTCACCGTGATCAGGCTGTAGGGCCTGACCTCGATGTCGAATTCGGTCTGGACGACGTCGATGGCGCCGGCCAGCCCGTCAGGGTTCTGGATGAATTTCGCCACCTGGACAGAGACCGGTGCGATGGCATCGGATTGCGCGACCATGACCAGGGTCAGGAGCAGCGAACTGGTGTTCAGGATACGATCCGGCAAAGCGATGTTGCGGTTGAGGAAGTTGCTCTCCATGGCCTGGCGCAAGGGCGAGCCGCCAGACTGGAAGACCCAGTCATAGGCGGCGGTCTCTTCCAGCCGCACCGCCTCGCCCTTGGTGAGCGGATGGCCCCGGCGCACGATCAGGCAGGCCTTCTCGACGCCGATGACGCGCGATTCGAACAGCCGCGGATTGAGATCGTCCGGTATGCGCGCGATTATGAAATCATGACGCGTGGCGATCAGCTCGCGTGCCAGCACATTGGAGGTTTCGACCTGCATGGTGATCTCGATGCGCGGATAGATGCGGCGGATCTCACGAATTGCCGGCACCGCCAGCTCGATTGCGGGCGCGGTCACGGCACCCAGGAAAACCGAACCACCCTTGCCCGCCTTGAGCTCGGAAATCTCGCGGTCGACCTCGCGCATCTCCAGCAGGATCGAGCGCGCCCGCCTGGCCAAAGCCTTGCCGTATGGCGTCAAGGTGATACCGCGCGGCAGCCTCTCGCACAGCTTGACCTCCAGCACCGCCTCCATCTCTGCGATCATGCGCGAGGCCGCCGGCTGCGAAATGTTCAGAACCTGGGCTGCCGCGCTGACTCGGCTGTGGTCGTCGAGCGCGACGATCATGCGCATGTGACGCAGACTGAGACCGCTGCGCAGCAGGGTTTCGCCATCGCCCGGTGCTTCTCTGTAACCATTTGAAGCTGTTGTCCGATTCCCGGGCGGCGCCATCGCTTTTCCCTGCCTTCTGCTCGTGTGAGGCCGACCTTGGAGTCAGCTCGTCACGTCCAATACATATACCAACCATGATATAGCAACCATCAAAGATCGCATTTGACAGTTATGGCAAAGACCCACACCCTCCGCGCGTTCCAAGACGTGACGGTCGCTGACGAGAAAAATCGTATCGATTGAATCAGCGTCTCGGGGCCATGGGAGGATACCGGAGATCGATATGACGGCAGCAGTGCCTTGGCGCTTCTGCACGATTGCGCGGCCCGCGACCCCCGGGGTGCCGCGTCCATCAAACAGGGAGAGTTGAAGTGAAAATCATCAAGACACTGGCCGCCGTCGCGGCCCTTGGCATCGCTGCCATGACCTACTCGGCGCACGCAGCCGACAAGGGTCTCGTCGGCGTGCTGATGCCGACCAAGACCTCGCAGCGCTGGATCAACGACGGCGATGCCGTCAAGTCCCAGCTCGAGGCTCTCGGCTACACTGTCGACCTGCAATACGCGCAGGACGACATCCCCAACCAGCTCAGCCAGCTGGAAAACGAAATCACCAAAGGCCCGAAGGCGCTGATCATCGCTTCGATCGACGGCACCACCCTGTCGGATGCTCTGCAGAAGGCCGCTGACGCGGGCGTCGTCGTCGTCGCCTATGACCGCCTGATCAAGAAGACCGCCAATGTCGACTACTACACCACCTTCGACAATTTCGGCGTCGGCGTGATCCAGGCGAATTCGCTGGTCAAGGGCCTCAAGGAGCGTTTCCCGAACACCAAGCCGTGGAACGTCGAACTGTTCGGCGGCTCGCCCGACGACAACAACGCCTTCTTCTTCTACAATGGCGCCATCTCCGTCCTGCAGCCGCTGATCGACGACGGCTCGATCAAGATCAAGTCCGGCCAGACCGGCATGGACAAGGTCGGCACGCTGCGTTGGCTCGCCGCCACCGCCCAGGCGCGCATGGACAACCTGCTGTCGGCCAACTATTCGGACGGCAGCCGCGTCGATGGCGTTCTGTCGCCCTATGACGGCCTGTCGCGCGGCATCACCGCCTCGCTGCGCGCCGTCGGTTACGGCACCGAGGCTCAGCCGTGGCCTGTTGTGACCGGCCAGGACGCCGAAACCGCTTCGGTCAAGCTGATCATCTCGGGCGAGCAGTACTCGACCGTGTTCAAGGACACCCGCGAACTGGCCAAGGCCACCGTCGAACTCGTCGACAAGGTGCTCTCGGGCGGCAAGCCGGACGGCCTCGATGAAAAGACCTACAACAACGACGTCAAGGTCGTTCCCTCGATCCTGTTGACGCCGCATGAGGTCGACAAGTCGAACTACCAGGCGCTGGTCGTCGACTCCGGCTACATCAAGGCCGACGAACTGAAGTAATCCCGGTTACAAAGTCAGGGGGTCCTGCGCAACGTAGGGCCCCTTTTCGTTCACCAGCGAGCCCGGTATTGTCACCGACCTCGCCGGCAATGTTGCCGAGCTCTCAAGGAGCGGTAGTCCCCATGGCCCCGACGATTTTGGAGATGCGCGACATCACCAAGACGTTCCCTGGCGTGAAGGCGCTGTCGAACGTCAATCTCAGCGTCGAGGAAGGCGAGATCCATGCCGTGGTCGGCGAAAACGGCGCCGGCAAATCGACGCTGATGAAGGTGCTGTCGGGCGTCTATCCCACAGGCACCTATGACGGCCAGATCATCTTCCAAGGCCAGGAATGCCAGTTCAAAGGCATCCATGACAGCGAACACAAGGGCATCGTCATCATCCACCAGGAGCTTGCGCTGGTGCCGATGCTGTCGATCGCGGAAAACATCTTCCTTGGCAACGAACACGCCAAATTCGGCGTCATCGACTGGGATGCCAACGAGGAGCGCACCAGCGCGCTGTTGAAGAAGGTGGGCCTCAAGGAGGACCCCAAGACGCTGATCACCAATATCGGCGTCGGCAAGCAGCAGCTGGTCGAAATCGCCAAGGCGCTGAGCAAGGAAGTCAAGCTGCTGATCCTCGACGAGCCGACGGCTTCGCTGAGCGAGAAGGACAGCCAGGCGCTGCTCGACCTTTTGCTCGAGTTCAAGCGGCAAGGCATGACCTCGATCCTGATCTCGCACAAGCTCAACGAGGTGAACCGGGTCGCCGACAAGGTGACGGTGATCCGTGACGGGCGCACCATCGAGACGCTGGCCAAGAAAGACATCTCGGAAGACCGCATCATCACTTCGATGGTCGGCCGCTCACTCGACGACCGCTATCCGCCGCGCGAGCCCGATATCGGCGAGGTCGTGTTCGAAGTGAAGAACTGGTCGGTCTATCACCCGATCCATGCCGAGCGGCAGGTGATCAAGGGTATCGACATCAACGTGCGCAAGGGCGAAGTGGTGGGCATTGCCGGGCTGATGGGCGCTGGCCGCACCGAATTCGCCATGAGCCTGTTCGGCCGCTCCTACGGCCGCCGCATCTCCGGCGAGGTGCTGCTCAAGGGCAAGCCGGTCGACGTATCCTCGGTGAGCAAGGCGGTCCAACACGGCATCGCCTACGTCACCGAGGACCGCAAGACTTACGGTCTCAATCTCATCGACCACATCAAGCACAACATCACGCTGGCCAATCTTGGCGGCGTGTCGCGCCACAGCGTGATCGACGACATGCGCGAGCTCGCCGTTGCCAACGATTATCGCAAGAAGACCAATATCCGCGCGTCCAGCGTCTATCAGATGACCGGGAATCTCTCCGGCGGCAACCAGCAGAAGGTGGTGCTGTCGAAATGGCTGTTCGCCGACCCGGATGTGCTGATCCTCGACGAGCCGACACGCGGCATCGATGTCGGCGCCAAGTACGAAATCTACACGATCATCGCCCGCCTCGCCTCGGAGGGTAAGGCGATCGTGGTCATCTCGTCGGAAATGCCGGAATTGCTCGGCATCACCGACCGCATCTACGTCATGAACGAAGGGCGCATCGTGGGCGAAATGCCCGCCGCGGAAGCAAGCCAGGAAAAAATAATGCGCGCCATCGTTCGTGGAGAAGGAAAAGCAGCATGAGTACCGAAAGCGCCCCCGCCCCGCAGGGCAAAGTCGCCGAAGACGTGCAGCAGGGTCCACGCATCGCCGTCTCGGCGCTGGCGACGAACCTGCGCGAGTACGGCCTGATCCTGGCGCTTATCGCCATCATGGTGTTCTTCCAGTTCACCACGAACGGAACGCTGTTCAAGCCGGTGAACCTGAGCAATCTGGTGCAGCAGAACTCGTTCATCATCGTGATGGCGCTGGGCATGCTGCTGGTGATCGTCTCCGGCCATATCGACCTCAGCGTCGGATCGGTCGCCGGTTTCATCGGCGCGCTGGCGGCTATGATGATGGTCATCTGGCCGCTCGGCCCGTTCAGCAATCCGCTGGTGGTGTCGATCATCTGCCTGATCGTGGGCGGCGCGATCGGCGCCGCGCAAGGCTACTGGATCGCCTATCACCGAATACCGAGCTTCATCGTGACGCTGGCCGGCATGCTGATCTTCCGCGGCATCTGCCAGGCCCTGCTGGGCGGCGGATCCTCGGTGGGGCCGCTACCCGATGGCTTCAAGGCGCTCAGCTCCGGCTTCATCCCGGATGTCATCGGGCCGCTGACGCTGATCCCGCCGACGGTGAACGCGGCGGGCAAGACCATCATGGGCAGCGGACTGACGCTCCACATGACAACGATCGTGCTGGGCCTGATCGCTGTGCTGGCCTACGCCTATTTCGGGGTGAGGACGCGCCGCAAGCGTGAACGCCATGGCTATGAAGCCGAGCCCTTTGCCCTGTTCGTCGTCAAGACGCTGGTCGGCAGCGCGCTGGCGCTGTTCCTGGTCTACCAGTTCGCCAGCTACAGGGGCCTGCCGGTGGTGCTGCTCGTCATGGGCGTGCTGATCTCGCTGTTCGTCTTCGTCACCAAGCGCATGACCATCGGCCGCCGTATCTACGCCATGGGCGGCAATTCCAAGGCCGCGCAGCTGTCGGGCATCAACACCGAGCGGCTGACGCTGATGGTGTTCATCAATATGGGCGTGCTGTCGGCGCTCGGCGGCCTGATCATCGCGGCGCGACTGGGACAGGCGGTGCCGGCCGCGGGCCTCGGCAGCGAGCTCGACGTCATCGCCGCCGTCTTCATCGGCGGCGCCTCGGCCATGGGCGGCGTCGGTCAGGTCATCGGTGCGGTCGTTGGCGGCTTCATCATGGGCGTGATGAACAACGGCATGTCGATCATGGGCGTCAATGTCGACTGGCAGCAGGTGGTCAAAGGCCTGGTGCTGCTCGGTGCCGTGATCTTCGACGTCTACAACAAGAACAAGGCCTGAACGGGCTTAAGAGCAATTCCAAGGAAAAGTGTGAAACGGTTTTCCGCCCGGAATTGCACCAAGACAATGAGTTGGAGCGGTTCGCCGTTTCCGTGAGACGGTGAACTGCTCTAGTCGAGGCAAGCAGGAGGCATACGATCGCGGCGCTGCCGGCAACCCGGTAACAGAAGTCCCTGAGGGACCAGGCCCGCGAGCGCAATCCGAACTGAGAATTTAAACCGTGGCATGGACGAGGTCCCGGCCGCGCCGAGCAAGGTCTGCCGTTTTGGCAGCCCTGCCAAGGCAAATGAGAGAGGATTCATCATGCTGATCTCCCAGATCCTTGACGACGCCGAGACCATCCGCGTCGTCGCCCGCAATAGCGGCAAGACCCGGATCATCAATGGCGCCCGCAGCGTCTATTCGCTGGCGATGGAGGCCGCCCGCACCGGCGTCGGCCTCGTCGCGCTGATCGAACGCAAAGGACTTGGCGAGACGGTCGATCTCGAAGCCGCTTACAAGAAGGGGCGGCTGCTGTCGCCGATCAACCACCCCGATCCGGCGCATCTGCACCTGACGGGCACCGGGCTGACGCATCTCGGCTCGGCGGCGACGCGCGATTCCATGCACAAGAAGCTGAGCGCCGACGGCGAGGAGCAGCTCACCGATTCCATGAAGATGTTCCGCATGGGGCTGGAGGGCGGCAAGCCGGCGAAAGGCCAGGTCGGCGTGCAGCCGGAATGGTTCTACAAGGGCAATGGCACGATGGCGGTGGCGCCAGGCGCCGCACTCCTGTCACCGGCCTTTGCCAAGGACGCCGGCGAAGAGCCCGAGGTGGCCGGCATCTATGTCATCGGCGACGACGGCGCACCTTTCCGCGTCGGCTTCACGCTGTCGAACGAGTTTTCCGACCACGTCACCGAGCGCGTGAACTATCTGTTCCTCGCCCATTCCAAGCTGCGCAACGCCTCGTTCGGTCCGGAGATCCTGATCGGCGACCTGCCGCCCGATATCCGCGGCACCTCGCGCATCGTGCGCGACAGCGAGGTGCTGTGGGAAAAGCCGTTCCTGTCCGGTGAAGCGAACATGTCGCACACCATCGCCAATCTCGAGCATCACCATTTCAAATACGCGGCCTTCCGCCAGCCAGGCGACGTGCATGTGCATATGTTCGGCACGGCGACACTGTCCTTCGCCGACGGCATCAAGACCGAGGCCGGCGATGTGTTCGAGATCGAGGCCGGGGATTTCGGCCTGCCGCTGCGCAACCCGCTGGAGATCGAGCAGCCGGTGAAGGTGGCTGTGAAGGCGCTGTGAGGTAGCACCCTCCCTTCTCCCCTTGTGGGAGAAGGAAGAGACGCTCTTCGACGTCTCAATAAATATCGAAGTCGAAATACTTGGCCTGAATCTTCTTGTAGGTGCCGTCGGCGACGATCGCGTCGATGGCCGCGTTGAGCTTGTCGCGCAGGGCCGTGTCTTCCAGGCGCACGGCAATGCCGGCTTGCGTTTCGGTGCCCTTGACGTCGCCGACCAGCTTGCAGCAGCCGTCGCTTGCCTTCTTCAGCCAGTCCATCAGCACGAACTTGTCCGAGATCACAGCGTCAAGACGGCCGTTGGTCAGGTCGGTGATCGCCTCTTCCTGGGTCGGATAGAGTTTTGCCTCCGCGCCCGCCTTGCCATATTCATTCTGGGCATAGTCGGCCTGCGTGGTCGAAGCCTGGGCGCCGACCGTCTTGCCGGCAAGGGCCGCCGGTTCGGTCGAGGTCAGGTCGCTGTCCTTCGGCGCCACCAGAGCGAGCGGTGTCGTATAATATTTGTTGGTGAAGGCGACCTGCTTCTTGCGCTCCTCGGTGATGCTCATCGAGGCGATGATGGCGTCGAATTTCTTCGCCTGCAAAGCGGGAATGATGCCGTCCCAGTCCTGCGTGACGATCTCGCATTCGACCTTCATCTGCGCGCACAGCGCATTGGCGATGTCGATGTCGAAGCCTTCGACCTTGCCGTCAGCGGTAATGGTGTTGAACGGCGGATAGGCGCCCTCGGTGCCGATCTTGATTTTCTCCTGCGCCTGCGAAAGCGAGCCGGCCGCCATCACCAGCATGGCAGCGCCTGCCGCCGATATGATCCATTTCGAAATCTGCATTTTCTTGGTTCCCCTTGAACGCCGGCATCTTGACGACCAGCAAGGCAGCCAAGCATGGCGAGCCGGTACAGGCAAGTATTTTGCCTGACGGCGGCGCTCAGCGCGCGGCGCGGAAATGCTTGGACAGCTTCAGGCCCTGCGCCTGGTAGTTGGAGCCGAGATCGGTGCCGTAGAGCGCCTGCGGCCGCTTCAGCATGTGCTCGTAGACCAGCCGGCCGACGATCTGGCCATGGTCGAGGATGAACGGCACTTCGTGGCTGCGCACTTCCAGCACCGCCCGGCTGCCGGTACCACCGGACGCGGAATGGCCAAAGCCCGGATCGAAGAAGCCGGCATAGTGGACGCGGAATTCGCCGACCAACGGATCGAAGGGCGTCATCTCGGCGGCGTAGAGCGGCGGCACGTGCACCGCCTCCTGGCTGACGAGGATGTAGAACTCGTCGGGATCGAGCACCAGTTCGCCGGCGCCGCTCTTGTGGATCGGCTCCCAGAAGTCGACGACTTCCTGCGCCGCGCGCTTGTCGACATCGACGAGGCCGGTGTGATGCTTGCCGCGGTAGCCGACCAGCCCGTTCTGATCGCCGTTGAGGTCGATCGACAGCGCGATGCCGCCGCCGGAAATGTTCGGCGGCTCGGTGGCGACCAGCGTCTGCGCGCGATGCAGCTCGTGCAGCTCGGCTTCCGAGAGCAGCGCATTGCCGGTGCGGAAGCGTATCTGCGACAGGCGCGAGCCGGTGCGCAAGACGATCGGGAAGGTGCGCGGGCTGACTTCCAGAAAGAGCGGGCCATGATAGCCGGCAGCGATCTTGTCGAACTCGTGGCCGCGATCGGTCATGACCCGGGTAAAGATGTCGAGCCGCCCGGTCGAGCTCTTCGGATTGGCCGAGGCCGAAATGTCCGCCGGCAGCGCCAGGCTTTCAAGCAAGGGCACGATATAGACGCAGCCGGTCTCCAGCACCGCGCCCTCGGCAAGATTGATCTCGTGCAGCTGCAGCCGGTCGAGTTTTTCCGAGACCTTGTGGTTTGGGCCGGGCAGGAAGGAGGCCCGCACCCGCCAGGCCTTGTTGCCGAGCCTGAGATCAAGGCTGGCCGGCTGGATCTGGTCGGCGTCGAGCGCACGCGCCGACTTCAGCGCGCCGGACTGGAACAGCGCCGATATGTCCTGATCGGGAAGAATGCCTGTCTGCCGCAAGGCTCCACTCCTAGGTCAGACGTTTTTCTTGTCGCAGGTTCTTGTCGCAAAACCGTGGAACACTTTTGCGGAACCTGCTTGGTACAAACCTCTTAATGAAGCCGGCAATTGACGCAAGCGCGGTGCGGGTCTAAAGGGTCGTTATCCCGTGGTGATTTGGCCGGTCGGCTTGCAGCCACGTTAAACAAGTCGCTAAAGGACCGTCGGGCCGCAAGGCCGTATGGACCGGTTGCGACTTTCGCGGCCGGTTTTTTTGTGTCTGGAAGAAAAGTGATGAGCACCAACAAGCGCAACTGGAAGCCTCAGACGGCACTCGTGCACAGCGGAACGCTGCGTTCCGGTTTCGGCGAAACGTCGGAAGCGATTTATCTCACCCAGGGCTACGTCTACGAAACGGCGCAGGCCGCCGAAGCCCGTTTCAAGGGCGAGGAGCCGGGCTTCATCTATTCGCGCTACGCCAATCCGACCGTCGACATGTTCGAAAAGCGCATGTGCGCGCTGGAAGGTGCGGAGGACGCCCGCGCCACCGCCTCCGGTATGGCGGCGGTGACGGCAGCGCTTCTGTGCAGCGCCAAGGCCGGCGACCATATCGTGGCGGCGCGCGCCCTGTTCGGCTCCTGCCGCTGGGTGGTCGAGACGCTGGCGCCGAAATACGGCATCGAGGCGACGCTGGTCGACGGCACCGACATCGCCAACTGGGAAAGGGCGGTCAAGCCGAACACCAAGCTGTTCTTCCTGGAAAGCCCGACCAATCCGACGCTGGAAGTGGTCGATATCGCCGCTGTCGCTTCGCTTGCCAATTCGATCGGCGCAAGGCTGATCGTCGACAATGTCTTCGCCACGCCTTTGCAGCAGAAGCCCTTGCAGCTCGGCGCCCATATCGTCGTCTATTCGGCGACCAAGCACATAGACGGCCAGGGGCGCTGTCTCGGCGGCGTGATCCTGTCGGACAAGAAGTGGATCGACGAGAACCTGCACGACTATTTCCGCCATACCGGCCCAAGCCTTTCGCCGTTCAACGCCTGGACGCTGCTGAAAGGCCTGGAAACGCTGCCGCTGCGTGTGCGCCAGCAGACGGAAAGTGCCGGCCGGATCGCGGATTTCCTGGCCGAGCGGCCGGAAATCGCCCGCGTCATCTATCCCGGCCGCGCCGACCATCCGCAGGCTGACATCGTCAAGAAGCAGATGTCGGGCGGCTCGACGCTGATCTGCCTCGACGTCAAGGGCGGCAAGCAGGCGGCCTTTGCCTTGCAGAACGCGCTCGACATCGTCTTGATCTCCAACAATCTCGGTGACGCCAAGAGCCTGATCACCCACCCGGCGACGACGACGCACAAGAATCTCAGCGACGAGGCGCGCGCCGAGCTCGGCATCGGGCCGGGCACGCTCAGGCTTTCGGTCGGCCTGGAAGACACCGACGATCTGCTTGAGGATATCGAACAGGCGCTGAGGGCCAAATAGCGGTGAGCAGCATCAGAGGATTACAGGCCGACCGCCTTGCGCAGCACTTCGTTCATGCGGGTCTGCCAGCCATCGCCATCGGCCCTGAAACGGTCCAGAACATCGGCGTCGAGGCGTAGCTGTACGGCACGTTTGGGCCGAGTTAGCGGCGGTCTGCCAACCTTGCGGCGCGAAACGGCATCGGTTGGCTGTGCATCCGGATCGGCTTCGGCCGCGGCAGTGATCGCGGCATCTTCTTCGTCGGTCATCGCGGCAAGCGCCTTGCTGGCTAACGCCAAAGCGTCAGCACGTGACTGTTTCGGCGGAGCAGCCTCGCGGCGTACGATCGTCTTAGAGGTTTTCGACATAGTCCGTAATTTCCTGCCTAGTGGCCTTGCGTAGTGAAATAACGCGGATGGCGTGGTGTCGCTCGACATAAACCATCACATAGACGCCAACTCCGATCAGACTGATGGCAACGAGGCGGTCCTCGCCAAAGTCCTCGCTGTCGTCGAGTCTGATAATGGCGTTGGCGAAGTCGAAGGATGGTGCGATCGCAAAATCCACGCCATGCTTGGCCCTGTTCCTCTTGGCCTTGTTTTCATCCCACTCGAACTGCATCGCCGCCGGTGCATTTCCATAAATTATGTATACACAAAAATAGAGCTTAACGCAACATTTCCGTATATACGATAATTATTCCAGGCGTCAAACCTAGCTGACGCTTTCAGGCGCCGGACGGCGTCTCTTCCAGCTCGGCCGTCTTGGTGCCGATGGTCATCGCATTGCCGCGCCAGTCGACGGCGCCGCCGAGCCAGCCGCGCGCCCACATCGCCGGCAAGATCAGGTCTCGCACCATGATCGCGGCGACCATGCGTGGCGACAGGTACCAGCCCTTGGACCAGGCCAGGGCGCACTCCGGAAGGTAGAAGGCCACCAGTACGGCAATGGCGGTTGCCCAGAGGCTGAAACCGGCACTGGCCGCGGCAATCAGCGCAAGCACCAGCGGCACCAAGGCGCCGGTCAGGATTTCGGGTGCGAAGAACAGCGGGAAAGTGACGCGGCGCAGGCGCGCCCAACGGGCCTGACGCGACCAGATCTCGTCAAACGAGCGCCGGCCAAGCGGCTGCTCGAAGGGCGCAGCGACGAGATTGACGCGCAGGCCGAGACTGTTCACCAGCTTGGTCGCGGCGGCGTCCTCGGCGATCTCGGCGGCCAGCGCGCGGATGCCGCCATTGGCGTCGAGCATCGGCTTGTTCCAGAGCATGCTCTTGCCCTGGGCAAAGCCAAGGCCGAGCGCCTCGCCGGCATATTGCCAGCGCGCCTGCAGCGTGTTGAGGAAAGCGCATTCGACCTCGGCCCAGAAGCCGGCCGGCCGCGAGCCAATCGGCGTCGAGCAGACAAGGCCGGTGCCGGGCCGCCAGGCAGCCATCAGGTGCTGGACGTAGTCTCTCGGCATCAGCACGTTGGAATCGGCCAGGACGACCCAGTCGTGTCGCGCCGCTTCCCAGCCCTTGACGCAATTGTTGAGTTTCGGATTGGCGCTGATGCGGTCGTCGCCGACAAGCAGCCGGGCCGGCACTTTCGGAAACAGGACGATCATCCTGTTTATCAATTTGACCACCGGATCGTCGGCATGGGCAACGCAGAAAATCAACTCGTAGCGCGGCCAGTCGAGCGAGAAGGCGCGTTCGAGCGTCTCCTGCGTGAACGGCTCGACGCCGCGCGACGGCACGACGATCGACACCGGCCGTGGCTTGCCGGCCGGCGCGGCAATGGCGCGGCGCCGTTTCAGACGCGAAGCGGCGAGCACGATGCTGGCGAGATTTGAGAGGATGAGGGCAGTTGAAAGCGTGGCGGCTATGAGAGTGAGTTCCATCGAGATCCGGTCACTCCAGGAAAACCGGTCCGTCAGAACAATCTGGCTGGCATGACGACCGATTCAACAATTCGACAGAGCGCCCGAGTCGTGCGGCACTGGTCGGCGCACACCATCATTGTCATGTGTCACTTAAATGACATTCTTTGCCGCCACCTGCGGTTCCGTCCGCAATGACAGGACGCGCACCGTTGACCAGCCCGCGTGGAGCGCCGAAAGTTCGACCTAGAGCCTGTTCCATCCCGATTGAACCGGGATGGGGCTCTATCTCTGTTTCTTGGAGCATGATCTTTTCTGAAAACCGGTTCCCACTTTTCAGGATCATGCTCTAGATTGTTTTGGAGCCGCTTATGTACAGCGCCGTCACGCGCAACATCGAAGTGCAGGTCAGGCCGTTCTATCTGGAGGACCGCTCGGATCCGTCCGAGAACCGCTATGTCTGGGGCTATCAGATAACGATCGACAATCAGTCGGACGACTTCGTGCAGCTGTTGTCGCGCTATTGGCACATCACCGACGGCACCGGCCGGGTCGAAGAGGTACGCGGTCCCGGCGTCGTCGGCGACCAGCCCGAACTCAATCCCGGCGACAGCTACCAGTACACGTCCGGTTGCCCGCTCTCGACACCATCCGGCATCATGGTCGGGCACTACACGATGCGCAACAAGCGGGGCGAGACGTTCGACATCGCCATTCCGGCGTTTTCGCTGGACCTGCCGGGGACGCGGCGGACGGTGAATTGATTTCGCCTCACCGGCCGCTCCGCGGCCAGTGAGGCGTGGTTTTTTCTCTACTGGGCCGCAAATTCCGCCGGATCGAAGTCATATTGCTTCGAGCAGAATTCGCAGGCGACGTGGATGCCGCCGTCCTCTGTACTGTCCTTGATCTCCTGCGCGGAAAAACCCTCGAGGATGCCGCGGATCTTGTCCCTGGAGCACGAGCACTGGTCGGCGACCGGAACGCCGCCGAAGACGCGCACGCCATGTTCGTGGAACAGCCTGTAGAGCAGCCGCTCGGCGCCGATCGTCGGGTCGATCAGTTCGGTCGGCTCGATCGTACCGAGCAGCGCCAGCAACTCCTGCCAGGAATTGTCGACCGGGTCGTGGACCTCCTCGCGCGGGTCGCCATCGCCACCCGGCAGGTCCGGGACGCGCATGCGCTCGGGCGACTGCGGCAGGAACTGCGCCAGGATACCACCGGCGCGCCACTGCTCGCGGGCACCGCCAGGACCGGGCGTCAAAAGCTTGGCCACCGACAGCCTGAGATCCGTCGGGATCTGCTCCGACTGACGAAAATAGGTGCGCGCAGCATCCTCCAGCGTCTCGCCGTCGAGCTGGACGATGCCCTGATAGCGCTGCGTGTGAGCGCCCTGGTCGATGGTCAGCGCCAGCACGCCGCTGCCGAGCAGCGTCTGCTGGGAGGTTTCGCCGGCCGCGACCAGCGCTTCCAGCCGGTCGGCATCGAAACGCGCATAGGCGCGCAATGCCGAGGGCGTGGAAAAATCCGTGACCAGCATGTCGACAGGCCCGTCGGTGCGGGTCTGCAGGATGAATTTGCCCTCGAACTTCAGCGAAGTGCCGAGCAGCACGGTCAGCACACAGGCCTCCGCCAGCAGGCGGGCGACCGGCTCGGGATAATCGTGGCGGCCGAGGATGGCGTCCAGCATCGGCCCGAGTTGGACCGTGCGGCCTCGCACATCGAGAGGGCCGACCTCGAACGGCACGACGTGATCGTCGCCGGCATAGCCGAATTCGCCGAGTTTGGGGTGATGTTCAGTCACTTGATAGGTTTCCAACATGACAAAGCTCCGGGGCGCGGCCATGCCGCCCTCCGGGGCGCATGCGTCGAAACGCGCTGTTTTTGCGTGATGGCCCGCAGATAGGCATCACACCTCCGGAGATCAAGCGCCGAGGCACCAGGCGAGCACGGCCTTCTGGGCATGGAGCCGGTTCTCGGCCTCGTCGAAGACCACCGAATGCGGCCCGTCGATGACCTCGTCGGTCACCTCCTCGCCACGATGCGCCGGCAGGCAGTGCATGAACAGCGCGTCCGGTTTGGCCCTGGCCATCAGCTTGGCGTTGACCTGGTAGGGCGAGAACACATTGTGGCCGCGGGCGCGATGCTCCTGGCCCATCGACACCCAGCAATCGGTGACGATGCAGTCGGCCTGATCGACGGCTTCCTCGGGCGAGCGGGTGAAGTGCAGCTTGCCGCCATGCGCCTGCGACCAGTCGATATGCTTCTGCGCCGGCTCACTGCCCTCGGGCACGGCGACGTTGAGGTTGAAGCGGAACCGGGCCGACGCCTCAAGCAAGGAATGCAGCACATTGTTGCCGTCGCCGGTCCAGGCGATGGTCTTTCCGGCGACCGGACCGCGATGCTCCTCGAAGGTCATGATGTCGGCCATCAGCTGGCAGGGATGGGTGTCGTCGGTCAGCCCGTTGATCACCGGCACGGTGGCGTTCTCGGTCAATTCCAGCAGCCGCTCATGCGAGGTGGTGCGGATCATGATCGCATCGACATAGCGCGACAGCACCTTGGCGGTGTCGGCGATGGTCTCGGAACGGCCGAGCTGCATCTCGGTGCCGGTCAGCATGATGGTCTCGCCGCCGAGCTGCCGCATGCCGACGTCGAAGGAGACGCGCGTGCGCGTCGACGGCTTGTCGAAGATCATTGCCAGCACCTTGCCTTCGAGCGGTTTGGTGCGCTCGCCGGCCTTGAGGCGCGCCTTTCGCACCACCGCATCGTCCAGCATCAAGCGCAGATCGCCTTCGGAAACGGCGGAAAGATCGGTGAAATGGCGAACTGACATCAGGAATGTTTCCGGATTACTTCGCGGCGGCGGAGGCGATCGCCTCCGACAGGCCCTTGGCGCCGGCGCGGATGCGGTTGAGCGCGTCATGGATCTCGGCGTCGGTGACGGTGAGCGGCGGCAACAGGCGTATGACGTTGTCGCCGGCCGGAACCGCCAGCAGGTGCTGGTCGCGCAAGGCCATGTTCACCTTGGCGTTGGGCATGGCGCATTTGAGCCCGAGCATCAGCCCGGCACCCCTGATGTCCTCGATGATGTCAGGAAACTCGTCGGCGACCGACGCCAGCCCCTGCTTCATCAGCAGCGCCTTGCGCTGGACGTCTTCGAGGAAGCCGTCTTCCAGCACGACATCGAGCACGGCGTTGCCGACAGCCATGGCCAGCGGGTTGCCGCCGAACGTGGTGCCATGCACGCCAGCGGTCATGCCGACGGCCGCTTCATCCGTGGCAAGGCAGGCACCCATCGGGAAGCCGCCGCCAATGCCCTTGGCGATCGCCATGATGTCTGGCGTTACACCTGACCATTCATGCGCAAACAGCTTGCCGGTGCGGCCGATGCCGCACTGGACCTCGTCGTAGATCAACAGCAGGCCGTGCTGCTCGCACAATTGCCTGAGCCGCTTCAGCGACTGCGTCGGCACCGGGCGGATACCGCCCTCGCCCTGCACCGGCTCGATCAGGATCGCGGCCGTCTCCGGCGTGATCGCCTTTTCGGCGGCGTCGATGTCGTCGAAGCCGACCTGATCGAAACCTTCGACCTTGGGGCCGAAGCCCTCGAGATATTTGTACTGGCCGCCGGCCGCGATGGTCGCCAGCGTGCGGCCATGGAAGGCCCCTTCGAAGGTGATGACGCGGAAGCGCTCGGGATGTCCGTTGACGAAATGGTAGCGCCGTGCCGTCTTGATCGCGCATTCCAGCGCCTCGGCGCCGGAATTGGTGAAGAACACCTTGTCGGCGAAGGTGGCGTCGGCCAGCCGCTCGCCGAGCCGGTTCTGCCCGGGGATCTCGTAGAGGTTGGAGACATGCCACAGCTTGGCGGCCTGCTCGGTGAGTGCGGCGACCAGATGCGGATGACTGTGGCCCAGCGAATTGACGGCGATGCCGCCGGCAAAGTCGAGATATCGCTCGCCCTTGTCGGTAATCAGCCATGTGCCTTCCCCGTGGTCGAAGGTCAGGGGTGCGCGAGCAAAGGTCTCGTAAAGCGCCGAACCGCTCATTATATGCGTCTCCGGTACCGGAAAATCAAAAAAGCCGCCAAAGCGGCGGCTTGTGCGGCTTATCCTGTTTTTCGGCCATGAAGTCAACGAAAACGTCGCGTAGTGGCGCGCGGCAAGCCCCCCTGACGGGACGCCGGCTCATAAGCGACCGGGCAAGTTGGGGAAAACCGAAAAATCCGATTCGTGTTGCACTTGGGACTCTTGTCACCGAGTCAGCGCATAGAGTAGTTGTAGTCGAGAAATAACTAGATTTCGTGCGGCGGACCTAATCACCAGATATATGTGGTGTCTGCCCCGGCAAATGTTGCCGGGTCGGGAGAAGGATTCCGATTGCCGCACGCTTAGAGGAGCGCGGTCTCATGAACTGGACTGACGAGCGGGTAGAACTCTTGAGAAAACTGTGGTCGGAGGGTCTGAGCGCAAGCCAGATTGCTGCGCAGCTTGGAGGGGTCAGCCGCAATGCGGTCATCGGGAAGGTGCATCGGCTGAAACTGTCGGGCCGCGGTCGCTCGACCGCCACGCCGGCACGCCAGAAGAAGGCGGCACAAGGATCAACCGTCCAGAAATCGGTATCACGTGCAGCAACCACGGCACGCCATGTCACGACATCGATCGGCGCGACGGCCTTGCAGACACAGTTCGACGCCGAACCGGTGGCGCGCCATTACATCCGCCCAGTCGAAAATGTCGTGCTGCCGATCTCGCGGCATCTGCAGCTGGTCGAGCTGACCGAGCGAACCTGCAAATGGCCGAACGGCGACCCGCTTTCAGAGGACTTCCATTTCTGCGGCAACGATGCCGCCGAAACCGGACCGTACTGCAAGTACCACGCCCGCGTGGCATTCCAGCCGGCATCGGAGCGGCGGCGGAGCAGATAAAGGAGTAGGGGAGTAGGGGAATAGGGCAGTAAGGGAGTATGTTGGGAGCTGCGCCCACAAAGGCGCTATTTTTACCTACTCCCGTACTGCCCTACTCCCTTATTCCCTCTCTTCTCACAGCCACCCGTTCTTCCTGAACCGCCAGTAGAGAAACGTGCAGATCAGCACGATAGCGCCCAGCACCACCGGATAGCCATATTCCATCTTCAGTTCCGGCATGTCGCTGAAGTTCATGCCGTAGATGCCGGCGAGCGCCGTCGGCACCGCCAGGATTGCGGCCCAGGAGGCGAGCTTCTTGGTGTTCGCGGTTTCCTGACTCTGGCCGACCAGCAAGCTCGCCTCGAAAGCGAACGCCAGCACCTCGCGCAGGCTGTCGATCTTCTCCTGGACGGTGCGGATGTGATCGGTGACGTCGCGGAACAGCGGATGCATGGCGGTGTGTATCTGCGGCAGCTCGGCGCTGGTCAGCCGTCGGCAGACTTCGACCAGCGGAAGCGCGGCATTGCGCAGGCGCAGGAGATCGCGGCGCAGCATATAGAGCCGTTCGATGTCGGGAGCGGTCATCGGCTTCAGCAGAACCTTGTCCTCGATCGCCTCGACCTCGTCCTCGATCTGCTCGAGCACCGGCATGTAATTGTCGACGATGAAATCGAGAATGGCGTAAAGGACGAAATCCTCACCCTTGGCCAGCGAGTGCGGGCAGCTTTCCCAGTGCTGACGAACGGCGGCATAGGACGTCGAGGGACCGTGCCTGACGCTGACGATGTAGCCTGAGCCAACAAACAAATGGGTCTCGCCGAAGGTGACCCGGCCGTCGATCAGCTGCGCGGTGCGAGCGACGATGAACAAGGCGTCGCCATATTGCTCGATCTTCGGCCGCTGGTGCGGGTGCTCGGCATCCTCGATCGCCAGCTCATGCAGGTGAAACTGCGCCTGGACGCGCAGCAACAGGTTACGGTCGGGCTCCAACAGGCCGATCCAGACGACATGACCGGATTTCTTTGCCCATTCGCCGGCTTCCTCGATGGGAATGTCGGCGATGCGGCGCCCGGCCGTGTAGACGCCGCAAGCGATAATGCCGGATATCGGTCCAGTCGCCGGGGTCAGGTTCCGAACATTTTCCATCACGACCTCCCGGAGCAAATCCACGGACGAGGATAGAGCAAAGCCCGGAAAGCTTAGCGTAAATCGGATGACGGTTCGAGAGGCGCGTTCACTTCACCGGCTGCGTCTCGGAAAGGCTGATTTTGTCGGTCTTGTCGCCCTTGGGCCGCTCAGCCGGCAACTGATCGCCGGTGACGATGTAGTAGATGGTCTCGGCTATGTTGGTGGCGTGATCACCGATACGCTCGATGTTCTTGGCGCAAAACAGCAGATGCGTGCAGGGCGTGATGTTGCGCGGATCTTCCATCATGTAGGTCAGCAATTCGCGAAACAGCGATGTGTACATGGCGTCGATCTGGTCGTCACGATCGCGCACGAAGCCGATTTTCTCCACCGAGCGAGACGCGTAGACGTCGAGCACTTCCTTGAGCTGGGTCAACGCCAGGTTGGACAAAGCCTCGAGGCCGCGGAACAGGCTGGTCGGCTGGCGTCCGTCGGTGACGGCGACCACCCGCTTGGCAACGTTCTTGGCGAGATCGCCAACCCGTTCGAGGTCGGCGGAGATGCGAATGGTCCCGACGATCTCGCGCAAATCCCCCGCCATCGGCTGACGCTTGGCAATGATGATGATCGCCTTGTCGTCGATTTCGCGCTGGCCCTCGTCCAGTACGGTATCGTCGCGGATGACCTTCTGGGCAAGGCCTGGGTCGGCATTGACGAGAGCAGTGACCGCCTGTTCGACCATGCGCTCGGCATGGCCGCCCATCGCGGCGATGCGCTTCGATAGATATTTCAACTCCTCGTCATAGGCGCTGACGATGTGCACGGACTGCATGGCAAAATGCCTTCCCACGGGGTGTTTTGATTTTGAGTCGTTTCCTCGAATCCCCGCTGATACGCTAGCCGGATGACAGAAAAAAGAAACAGTCCCCTTGAATTAGGGCGATATCAGTGCGTCGGCAAATGAACCGAGAATGCCGCGCCGTTGCCGACTTCGGACTTGATCGAAAGCCGGGCGTTGTGGCGCGTCAGTATATGCTTGACGATCGACAGGCCGAGGCCGGTGCCTTTCTGGGTCCGGCTGGTCTCGACGTCGACGCGGTAGAAGCGCTCGGTAATGCGCGGAATGTGCTCCTCGGGAATGCCGGGGCCAAAGTCCCTGATCGTCACGTCGATGCCCGGCTCTGATCCGGCATCGCCATGCGTTATGGATACAACCACGCGCCCACCAGACTGCCCGTATTTGCAGGCGTTTTCCAGGAGGTTCTCGAAAACCTGGAAAAGCTCATCGCGATCGCCAGGCACATGAAGCGGCCCATCGACGTAGTGCCGCTCGATGGCAACGGCGTTTTCGCTGGCCAGCGGTCCGAGCGAGTCGATGACGCTGTCGACGGTCTGGCGCAGGTTCACCTCGGTTCCCGGCTTCAGATAGGGTTTCATCTCGAGCCGCGACAGCGACAACAAATCGTCGATCAGACGCGCCATGCGACCGGTCTGGCTCTGCATGATCTGCAGAAACTGGTCGCGCGCCGCCGCGTCGTTGCGGGCTGGTCCGCGCAGCGTTTCGATAAAGCCGGCGATGGAGGCGAGCGGCGTGCGCAGTTCATGGCTGGCATTGGCGATGAAGTCGGCGCGCATGCGGTCGATCCTGCGTGCTTCGCTCTGGTCCTTGAACACCAGCACATAGAGATCGGTGGCGTGACCGACCGAGGACACGCTCACCCGGTAGGCCCGTTCGACCGGCAGCTTCTCCACGTAGTCGACGACATCGGAGGCGACATCGCCCGATAGCACGCCATCCAGCAGGGTCTGCATCTCCGGCGCCCGGAATTTCAGCGACAGCGACATGCCTGGCGCAATGCCACCGAAAGCGGCGAAGGCGGCGGCGTTGGCATGCACGATGGTGGCAGCCCGGTCGAAGATGATCAGCGGATCGGCGACGGCGGCGGCCAGATATTCACCCGAGAGCCGCTGCAGGCCGATGGCCTCGATGGCAGCGCCGCTGCCGGTGGATTGGCGCGCGCCGGCGGTCGGCAGTATTGCCGCTGCAAGCAGCAACAGCAGCGCCGCGGGGACGACATGGGCTGAAATCCCGGCCAAGGCATAAACAGCGAGAACCGCAACAATACCGGCCGCAAGCAGCCAGCGGCTATTCCACAGCCGTGCGGCCATGGTTTGCGTGACGCCTCTCTGCTCTGTGTCCAGGTCAGCCATTCGCTCGTGACCTGCCCCCCAATGTCTTCGCATCCGGTCGCACGGTGGCGGAAAACTTCCACCAGATCGCTTGCCGCATGACCCCGAAAATCGGGAATCGATTTTCGGAAAGGATCATGCGCAAATTAAAAGTGCTACAGCGTCCTTTGCGCATCCAAACGGACGCGCGGCGCTGTAGTGGCTCCCCATAGCATGAGTCCGGAAGCTGGAAAGGGTTCGTCTCGATGAAAAAAGCCAAGGAAAGTCCCGCCGCGCCAACTTCGGGGCCGCTGAAGATCAGGATCGGCGGCAAGGAGAGGGAATTCGACATCGAAAATCCCGTGCTTCCCGACTGGGTCGAGGACAACAAGCTGACCGCCGGCGGCTATCCCTACGACAAGAAGATGAAAAGCGACGAGTATGACGAGATGCTCGAGAAGCTGCAGATCGAGCTGGTCAAGGCGCAGGCCTGGCTGCAGTCGACCGGCAAACGGGTGATGGCGCTGTTCGAGGGTCGCGATGCTGCAGGCAAGGGCGGCACGATCTTCGTGGTGCGCCAATACCTCAATCCGCGCACGGCACGCAACGTGGCGCTAACCAAGCCGACCCCGACCGAGCTTGGTCAATGGTACTACCAGCGCTATGTCGACCACTTCCCGACTTCAGGCGAATTCGTCACCTTCGACCGCTCCTGGTACAACCGCGCCGGTGTCGAGCCGGTGATGGGTTTCTGCACGCCGCAGCAGCACGAGCAGTTTCTCGACGAGACGCCGCATTTCGAACGGATGATCTCCAACGAGGGCATCCACTTTTTCAAATTCTGGCTGAACATCGGCCGGGAAACGCAACTCGAGCGCTTCCATGACCGTCGCTACAGCCCGCTGAAGAGCTGGAAGTTTTCGCCCATCGACGTTGCAGGCATCACCAAGTGGGACGACTACACCAAGGTGCGCGACACAATGTTCGAGCGCACCCACAAGGAATTCGCGCCGTGGATCATCGTACGGGCCAATGACAAGCGGCGCGCGCGGCTGGCGATCATGCGGCGGATCCTGTCGTCTCTGCCCTATGAGGGGCGCGATCTCGAAATCATCGGCAAGGAAGACAAGAAGATCATCGGCGAAGGGCCGTCATTCCTCGGTAAGCAGGATTGAGGCTTCCGCGCCGCGCGGCCTTGGCCGCGCGGCGCGTTGCTTTCGCTCAGGCCGCGAGCCGGGCGATGCGCTGCAATCGCCGCAGCGTGGTGTCGTCCTGCAGCGCCTGCTGGAAAAGCGAAATCTCCTGATCGATGCGGTCGCAGAGGGCCTCGGTGTTCCCCTTCAGCAGGCCGCGCGTCTGCAGCAAGGCGGCGACCGGCTTCTTGACGAGTTGTCTTGCCCGGCCGAGGGCCGCCTCCTCGACGGTGCCTCCCGGCACGATCTCCGCGACAAGGCCGAGCGCCCTGGCATCTTCGGCACGAAGCGTGTCGCCGAGGCAGAAGAAGCGGAAGGCACCGGCATAGCCGAGCTTCTGCGGCGCCAGGATGCTGGTCGCCGCATCCGGCACCAGACCGAAATCGACGAACGGCACCCTGAACGTGCTCTCATCGGACGCGATCACCATGTCGCAATGGAACAGGATGGTGCAGCCGACACCGACGGCATCGCCATCGACGCAGGCAAGGATGGGCTTGGGAAACGTCGCCAGCGTGCGGAACAGGTCGGTGACGGCGGCAATCAGTTTCTGGTGCTTGGTGGCGTCGAGGAATTCGGAGAAGTCGCCGCCCAGGCAGAAACAGCCTGCCAGGCCGCGCAGCACGACGACGCGAACCTCCTCATTGTCGGCGGCTTCATGGAAGGTCCTTGCCAGGCTTTCATAGGCTCTCCTGTCCAGCACCGGCCGGCCGTCACTCGACGACACGGTGACCACCAGCGTGTGGTTGCGAAGTTCAGGTTGCGGGTGTGTGCTCATGACTGTCTCCGATCTCATGACGCACGCCTTTGCCCGAGCATGTCAGGATATCCCCTGGCCAGCACGGGAGCAAAATGATTGCGGCGCGACCGCACCACATCGAGGGTGTGTTCGTTGAAGGTCAGCAAGGTGGCGACGACCTGCTGGTTGCCATAGGTGCGCTGATAGCCCAGCGGGGTCGCCAGGAAATGCAGTTGCAAGGCGCGCAGCACCCACATCGGCTCGAACTCGATGATCACCTTGTCGACGCCGCGCTTCAGCCCCCACTCGACGAAACCGGCAATCAGTTCGGTGCCGACGGTCGAAACGCCGCGACGGCCGTCACGAAAACCGGGAGCCACCGCGTAGCGGGTCAATTCCCAGATGTTTGGACCCGATGGCGGCGTTCCTTCGGAAAGATCGGTCAAGACCTCGGTCAGCAGATGTGGCCGCGTCGTCGGCAACATCCTCTGATAACCCGCCACTTCACCGCCCCTGATGACGATCTGATGGACCGCCTCGTCGTGATCGAACTGGTCGAGTTCGAGCCCGTCGGGGCGCCTGAGGTCATCCCACCCCATCTCTTCGACGAATATCTTGTAGCGCAACCGATGGACGGCCTCCCAAAGGTCGGGACGTTCCATCAATTCCTGGGTTGTAAGGGAAAAAAGCATTCCGCCGTCTCCTGCGTTCAGAGGAAGATACGGCCGTGCTTTGATGAGAAAATTGCGTGATCGCGTAGGCAAAAATTCCAGGTCGGCACGGCCGACCTAACTAATGTAGCCGCGCCGTATCGCTTCCGCGACGGCCTGCACCCTGTTGACGGCACCTAGTTTGCTTTTGGCGTTAAGAAGATGTTTCTCCGAGGTGTGTTCGGAAATGCCGAGGATTTGCGAAATCTCCCATTCGGACTTGCCGACGGCGGCCCATTGCAGGCATTCGCGCTCGCGCGGCGTCAGCACGATATGATCGATGGTGCTGTTCGCCATGGTGTGGAGTTGCATGGCGCGGCCAACCGCGTAGGTCGAGACCAGCGACACCTGACCGAATTCGGCGACGGACAATTCCACGGCCTCGCCGCCGAGCGACACCATGACGATCTGGCCGTCGAGCGTGATCAACGGAAAGGCCAATCCATCACGCAGTTTGAAGGCGCCGGCATCGCCCATCACTTCGCCGCTGCTCTTGTCGATCCGGATGCCCTGCGACGCCTCGTGCCATTGGAAGGGTGCCTGCAACTGTTTCATATGGCTGACGACTGGGTCATGATCGACATAGTTGCGCGCGACATAGCGTTCCAGCCACTCTCCCGGCCAATCGCAGAGAAGCACATGCTGCTTTTGCTGGCCGGCCGGCGTGCCTGGCTGCGGTACGGTTCCAGCCATCAGCGCGGTGAGGCCGAAATCCGATGTTATGCCCAGCAGCCTTTCACAGACCGCCGCCGCCGTTGCGGCGTGCTGCAGTTGGTCTATGTATTCCAGCGTGCGATCGAACTGACCCATCGCAACATCAACCCCATGTTGCCTCGTGCATTGCGGCCAATGATGCGTGCCTGATTTACACTTCGCCACCGACCACGGATTGCAAATCGCATACTTATTTTGTGGCTCCCTCTCACCGAGGCGACCGAAGCTGATTTGCAAACCGGCTAAATCATATCCTGAAATCGGCGTGTTGAAATCAAAAACCATTGTGCCTGTACCATTTTCGTACCAAAACCGGTGCGAGCACGACTGTGGCGGAGTTTTATCTTGGCGTTCCGGTGGAGATCCTTCGCCTTTGCGATGCTGATCGGATTGCTGTCGTTCGCCGACGGCGCCCGCGCCGCGGCGCCTCAGGTTCCGATGCTGTGGGATGCCAAGGAGCGGCTGCCCAAACCAGACCTTTCGACGCTGCCCCGGCTGAGATTCCTGACCACCACGGACTTCCCGCCCTTCAACTTCCTCGACGGTGCGGGAAAGCTGTCCGGCTTCCATATCGATCTGGCACGCGCCATCTGCGCCGAGCTTGGCATCGTCGAAAAATGCCAGATCCAAGCCCTGCCCTGGGCCGAGCTGGAAGGCGCACTGCGGAAAGACGAAGGCGAGGCGATCATCGCCGGCATCGCCGCAACACCGGAATCACGCGCGACCTACGCCTTCTCGCGCTCCTATCTGCAGTTTCCGGCGCGCTTCATCATGCCGAAGAGCAAGGCACTGACCGAGCCCGTCTTTGACAAATTGCACGGCAAGCGTGTCGGCGTGATATCAGGCTCGGCGCATGAGCGCATGCTGCGCGACTATTTCAGCACGGTTCAGGTCATCCCTTTCGACAGGCCGGAAGACCTCTATGCCGATCTCAAGGCCGGCAAGGTCGACGCCGCCTTCGGCGACGGCATGCGCCTGGCTTTCTGGCTGGGCGGCTCGGACGCGGCGGGCTGCTGCCGCTTTGCCGGCGGGCCCTATCTGGCGCCCGAATATCTGGGCACTGGCATGGCCATCGCCACCAAAGCGGACAATCCGGCGCTGGCCGCCGCGATCGATTACGCGCTGCAGGAAATTTCGATGAAAGGCACGTTTGCCGAATTTTATCTGCGCTACTTTCCGGTCAGTTTTTTCTGATCCGGTTCCGTCAGCTTTGCCGGCCTGAGCTGAATCTCAACAGCGCCGGCCAAGGACTTTCAGGTCAGCGTGCGCAGCCGCGCCTTGGCCGCGCGGCCGATGGCAGCAACCGTCAGCGTGTCGAGGTCGAGCTGCCGCCGGATCAGCTGCAGCACCCGCACCTCTTCTATGCGCATTTCGAGGTCGACGGCGGCAACCTCGAAGGCGGCGGCATAGGCGGTGTCGCGCAGCCGCTCAGGCAAGATCTCCGAGACTTCAGCCAGCACGCCCTCCAGCCCATCCTTTTCGTGCAGACGCTTCTGGCAGTCCTGGGCGACGCCGACCAGCCTGTCGTGGTTGAAATCCTCGAACACCGGCCAGGAGCGGACGACCTCGCCGATCCGCGCCAGTTCGACATCGGTCATGTCGCGGTCGGAGGCCGAGGTGATGACCATCAGATAGATCAGGGCTTCATGAGGTGTCGGCAATTTTTTCTCCTTGAACCGGGCCTCGAAGTTAGGAACGCCCATTCTGCACCGCAAGGAAAAAGCGCCGCACGCGTTGACGCTCCGGCGCTGCACGCCTAGAGACCGGTTGAAAAACCCTTGCTGCGGCCCGCCTTCGGGCCGGCAAATGATTTGGAAAACTGTGACATGGCGGGATCAAACATCATCGATCTCAACCCGGAGCTGCTGGCGGCCGCGACCGAAAGCAAGGCGTGGCCGTTCGAGGAGGCCAAAAAGATCATCGAGCGCTACAAAGGCGCCGACTTCCCGCAAACAGTCCTGTTCGAGACCGGCTACGGACCGTCCGGCCTGCCCCATATCGGCACGTTCGGCGAGGTGGCGCGCACCTCGATGGTGCGCCATGCCTTCCGCGTCCTGACGCAGGACAAGGTCGCGACCAAGCTGCTGTGCTTTTCCGACGATATGGACGGCATGCGCAAGATACCCGACAGCGTGCCGGACCGCGCCGCACTCGAGCCGCATCTGCACAAGCCGCTGTCGTCGGTCCCCAACCCCTTCGGCGGCGACTATGCCAGCTTCGCCGACCACAACAACGCGATGCTTTGCCGCTTCCTCGACACGTTCGGCTTCGACTATGAGTTCGCCAGCGCGACGCAATACTACAAGGCCGGCCGTTTCGACGCGATGCTGCTGCGCGCCGCCCAACGCTATGAGCAGATCATGGCGGTGATGCTGCCGACGCTCGGGCTCGAGCGGCAGGCGACCTACAGCCCGTTCCTGCCGATCTCGCCGAAGAGCGGCCGGGTGCTTTACGTCCCGATGAAGCATGTCGACGCCGAGGCCGGCACCATCACCTTCGACGACGAGGGCACCGAGACCACGCTTTCGATCACCGGCGGCCGCGTGAAGCTGCAGTGGAAGCCGGATTTCGGCATGCGCTGGGCAGCGCTTGGCGTCGATTTCGAAATGTTCGGCAAGGACCACCAGACCAATGCGGTGGTCTACGACCGCATCTGCAACATTCTGGGCGGACGGGCGCCGGAGCATTTCGTCTACGAACTGTTCCTCGACGAGAACGGCCAGAAGATTTCGAAGTCGAAAGGCAACGGGCTGACCATCGACGAGTGGCTGACCTATGCGCCGACCGAAAGCCTCGGGCTCTACATGTACCAGCGGCCGCGGCAGGCCAAGAAGCTGTATTTCGACGTCATCCCGCGGGCCGTGGACGAATACTATACGTTCCTGGCCGCCTATCCCCGCCAGGACTGGAAGGAACGGCTGGGCAACCCGGTCTGGCACATGCATGACGGCAACCCGCCCGCGATCGACATGCCGGTGCCGTTCTCGCTGCTGCTCAATCTGGTCAGCGCCTCCAACGCGCAGAACAAGGATGTGCTGTGGGGGTTCATTTCACGTCATACGCAAGGCGTGACGCCAAAGACGCATCCCGAGCTCGACCGGCTGGTCGGCCATGCGATCCGCTATTTCGACGATTTCGTGAAGCCGACGAAAACCTTCCGGCCCGCCGACGAGGTCGAGCGCGAGGCGCTGGCAGCCCTCGACGAAGCGCTTGGCGCGCTGCCGGTGGACGCCAGCGGCGAAGCGATCCAGAACGCCTCGCTCAATGTCGCACGCAGGATCGAGCGCTATCAGGATCATTCCAAGCAGAGCCCGGAAGGCGGCCCCGGCGTATCGGGCGCCTTCTTCCAGATGATCTACCAGGTGCTGATCGGCCAGGAGCGCGGCCCGCGCTTCGGCTCGTTCGCAGCGCTCTACGGCGTTGCCGAGACACGTGCGCTCATTGAGCGGGCGCTGGCTGGTCAGCTGGCTTGAGCACGCCATCGACCTCTTCGAGGATCGAACCCGGCGCCTGAGGCGCCGGGCCGGGCGGGGCCGGCATCGCCGGCATCCCGGACAAATCGGGCGCCGATCCGAAAATGCCCTTTTTCGCCGTGCGCGCCCTGTCGCCGGCCTCGATATAGGGGCCGCCCTTGGCGGCGCGCGCCCAGCCATTTTCGACCAGCCACTGACCGACATCCTGCTTGCCGATCCGGCACTCGGCTGCGATCAGGTCGCGGCCACCTTCCGGCGGCACCGTGCAGACCACCGCGCGGCCGCGCAGGAAGGCGCGGAACGCCGTCCGCGCCCGGACGCCGCACGGCCAGGGCTTGCCGTCCTCGCTGCAGGTCTCGTCCTGCCTGACGATATCGATGCCGGAAACCGCGACCGAGTAACCCTTTGCCTCGATCAGGCCGGCGGCCGGCGCAACCGGCTGGAACAGCTTTGTGCCGTTCCAATCGTCAGGCATTTTCGGCTTGGGCGGCACAGCCAGCGCGAGCTTGCTCAACGGCTCGCGCGGCTCGACCCGTTCAAGCCCGTCGGCGGGCAGTTCCGGCGGCGCGACGATTTCGGGATCGATTGCCCTTGAATGCGGCCCCGGCTTCGGCGGCTGTGGAGCTGCGATGGCTGAGGTGGCCGGCTCCTGCGGCACCGTCCCGGCAGCCTGCTGCGCCATCGTATCGGCGCCCGGATCAAGCTGGTCCACGGCAATGACGCTTTCACTTCCTTTCAACGTGCGACCGCCGGTGACGACCATGGCCGCCATCACAGGGACCATCAGAACCGCCAGCGCATGATGGAGAAGCCGCACCAGCCTGACCTATTGGCTTGCCCAGACAATCCGCGCCACCCACTCGACATCGCGCATGGGAATATCGCGGTCGGGATGATCGGGATTGAGCGAGACCAGCGCAATCGACTTGACGCTCTGGCGCTCGAGCACCTTGGCCATCACCTCGCCTGATGTGGTCTTGACGACGACGCGATCGCCCTTGCGGGTGACGGCGCCCGGTTCGACGATGAGGACGTCGCCATTGCGGTAGAGCGGCAGCATGGAATCGCCCTGCACCTGCAGCGCGTAGGAGCTCTCGGTCGATTGCGCCGGCAGTTCGACCAGATCCCAACCCTGCCCGACTGGAAAGCCGGCATCGTCGAAGAAGCCGCCGGCGCCGGCTTGGGCAAAGCCGAGCAACGGCACGGAGCTTCTGCGGGCGACCGAAGCGGCATGGCTGGTCGAAGTACCATTGCTTATCCCGGGCCGGCCTTCGATCAGACCGGTGAATTCGTCGAGTGAGGCGCCCGTCGCCTCGATGATCTTGGCCAGTGATTCGGTCGAGGGCCAGCGCGGCCGGCCATCCGACGACAAACGCTTCGACTTGTTGAAGGCAGTGGAATCGAGCCCCGCACGCTTGGCCAAACCCGAGGCCGAAAGCGAATAGCGCTTGGCAAGAGCATCGATGGCAGCCCAGACTCGGTCGTGCGAGAGCATGCTCGCTCTCCTTCGGTGCAGGAAAAAATACCTTTCCCTTCTAGTCTTGGAATGTCGTTTTGTCCACCGGTCGTGGAGTGGTTGCAAACGTTCCCGTCGATCGCGGAAAGTCCGATTACCGGGATCGATCGACGCCCTTGGTCAAGCTGCGCAGACCCTGGTGCGATGTCATGAAAATCCGCTCCGTTTGCGTCGGTGGCCGCGGGTTCACGGCACGACCAAGTGCCGCAACGACCTCGTCAATCTCAAGAAAGTTGCGAGCCTTGCGATCGTAGACGCCGGCTGTCGTCAGGATCAACGCGGCCGTCTCGCCATTGTCGAGGACGAAGCGGTGCTTGCCGACAAGCTGGGTGCCTTCCCAGGTCTCGATCGAGGACACCACTTCGAAGCGGCGCCACAGCCTGATCTCGCGTGCATAGACCGCCTGCAGTCCGCCCATCATCGGCGCCCAGCCATTCTTCCTTGCCAGCGTGATGAGGCCTGCACGAACAAACAGGTCGATGCGGCCGAGATCGGCCAGCATCATGTAGCGCGCATTGTTGAGATGGATGTTGAAATCGATGTCGGTCGGCAGGCAGCGGAAAGCCAGCCGGCCTTCGCCGCCCATCACGTAGGGGCCACGGCTGCGTGCCGTGGCCATCATGCGCACCATGCGCGCCCAGACATACATTACAGCGCCCCGTGTCCTCTTGGACGCGCAAAGGTCGCTGCAAGACGCTTGATTTTGCCCATGCGTCAGGCTGCCTGCTTCACGTCGCCTTTCGCATAGGGATCGAAGCGCTGGTAGAAGGTCTCGCCCTTCTCGGCCATGTCGAGCAGCAGCTTGGGTGCCTTGAACTCGGCGCCGTATTTCTTCTGCAGGTTCTTGGCGATCTTGACGAACGCCTTGGCGCCGATGCCGTCGATGTAGGACAGCGCACCGCCGGTGTAGGGAGCGAAGCCGAAAGCGAGGATCGAGCCGACATCGGCCTCGCGCGGGTCGGTGACGATGCCTTCTTCCATCACCCGCGCCGCTTCCAGCGCGATGGTGACCAGCAGCCGCTGCTGCAGTTCCCAATAATCGACCTTCTCGGGTGCAAGCTGCGGATAGAGATCCTTAAGGCCCGGCCACAGCTTCTTCTTGGCGGGCTTTGCCGGGTAATCGTAAAAACCCTTGCCGTTCTTGCGGCCGAAGCGGCCGTGATCGTCGACCATGGTGTTGATCAGCGCCATCTGCTTGGGATCGACCGCCTTGTCGCCCAAATCCCTGATGGTCTGCTTCATGATCTTCTGGGCAAGGTCGATGGCCGTCTCGTCGGTCAGCGCCAGGGGACCGACCGGCATGCCGGCGGCCTTCGCGGCATTCTCGATCATCGGCGCGGGAACGCCTTCGATCAGCATCTTGTAGGCTTCCGACATGTAGCGCAGCACGCAGCGATTGACGTAGAAGCCGCGCGTGTCGTTGACGACGATCGGCGTCTTCTTGATGGCGCGAACGAAGTCGATCGCGGTGGCCAGCGCCTTGTCGCCGGTCTTCTTGCCCAAAATGATCTCGACCAGCATCATCTTGTCGACCGGCGAGAAGAAATGGATGCCGATGAAATTCTTCGGCCGCGCTGAATTCTTCGCCAGGCCGGTGATCGGGATGGTGGAGGTGTTCGACGCGAAGATCGCCGATGGCTTCAGCACGGCTTCCGCCTGTTCGGTGGCGCTCTTCTTCACGCTCGAATCCTCGAAAACCGCCTCGACCACCAGATCGCAGCCGGCAAGGTCGGCATAGTCCGCCGTCGGCGTGATCAGCGACAGCAGTTTGTCCTTGTCCTCCGGCTTGGCGCGGCCCTTCTTAACCTGATCCGAGATCAGGCCGTCGGAATGCGCCTTGCCCTTGGTAGCCGACTCCAGATCACGGTCGAGCAGCACCACCGGGATGCCGGCCTTGGCGGTGACATAGGCGATGCCTGCGCCCATGAAGCCGGCCCCGAGAATGCCGACCTTCTTGAACTTGGTTTCGGGCACGCCTGCCGGGCGGCGGGCGCCCTTGTTCAGTTCCTGCAGCGACACAAACAACGAGCGGATCATCGCCGCCGCTTCCTTGGTCTGCATGATCTCGGTGAAATAGCGCTGCTCGATGCGCAAGGCGGTGTCGAATGGCACCAGCAGGCCTTCATAGACGCATTTCAGGATCGCGGCGGCAGCCGGATAGTTGCCGTAGGTCTCGCGACGCAGGATGGCGATGGCCGGCGGCCACAGATTGAAGCCGGCGGGCGAATAGATCTGGCCGCCGGGCAGCTTGAAACCTTTCTCGTCCCACGGCGCCACCGGCTTCAGGCCGTTCCTGATCATCGCCTTGGCAGCGTCGACCAGTCTGACCGGCTCGGCGATCTCATGGATCAGGCCCATAGACTTGGCCTTCTGCGGCGACAGTGTCTGACCGGAGGTCAGCATCTGCAGCGCCTGCTGCTGATCGGTCAGCCGCGGCACGCGCTGGGTGCCGCCGGCGCCCGGGAAGATGCCGATCTTCACCTCCGGAAGCGCCATCTTCACCTTGTCGCTGTCGGCGGCGACACGGCCGTGGCAGGCGAGCGACAATTCGAAGGCACCGCCCATGCAGGTGCCGTTGATCGCCGACACCCACGGCTTTCCGCAAGTTTCCAGCTTGCGGAACAGGCCGGTCATCATGCCGGCATTGTCGAACAGCGCCTTGGTCGCCTTTTCGGCGTCCTTGCCCTTTTCCGCAGCGAAGGTCGTCAGCATCTTCTGCAGCAGGGTGATGTCTGCACCGCCGGAGAAGGTACCCTTGCCGGAAGTGATCACGGCGCCCTTGATGGCGGCATCACCAGCCACTTTGTCGACAATGGCGTTCAATTCCCGCATCGCCTCTTCGGTGAAAACGTTCATCGTGCGGCCAGGCATGTCCCAGGTGACCAGCGCAATGCCGTCGGCGTCGATGTCGAAGATGAAATTGGTGTAGCTCATCGTTTCTCTCCCCGTCAGACGCGTTCGATGATGGTTGCGGTTCCCATGCCAGCGCCGATGCACAGCGTCACCAGAGCGGTGTTGAGATCGCGGCGCTCGAGTTCGTCCAGCACCGTGCCGAAGATCATCGCGCCGGTGGCGCCGAGCGGATGACCCATAGCGATAGCACCGCCATTGACATTGATCTTGTCGTGATCGATGTCGAACGCCTGCATGTAGCGCAGCACCACCGAAGCGAAGGCTTCGTTGAGCTCGAACAGGTCGATGTCCGAGAGCTTCATCTTGGCGCGCTTCAACAGCTTCTCGGTGACGTCGACCGGGCCGGTCAGCATCAGCACCGGCTCGGAGCCGATATTGGCGAAGGTGCGGATGCGGGCGCGCGGCTTCAGCCCCATCGCCTTGCCCGCCTTCTTCGAACCGAGCAGCACGGCGGCGGCGCCGTCGACGATGCCGGACGAATTGCCGGCATGATGGACGTGATTGACCTCTTCCACCTCGGGATGCTTCTGCACGGCGACGGCATCGAAGCCGCCCATTTCGCCTGGCATGACGAAGGACGGGTTGAGCGAGGCCAGCGACTGCATGTCGGTGGACGGGCGCATATGTTCGTCATGGTCGAGGATAGTCAGGCCGTTCTGGTCCTTGATCGGGACGACGGAATTCTTGAAGCGGCCATCGGCCCAGGATTTGGCGGCGCGCTTCTGGCTCTCGACCGCATAGGCGTCGACGTCGTCTCTGCTGAAGCCGTATTTGGTGGCGATCAGGTCGGCCGAGATGCCTTGCGGCACGAACCAGCCGGGCAGGCCGACCGAAGGATCCATGAACCAGGCGCCGCCCGAGGCGCCCATGCCGACACGCGACATCGATTCGACGCCGCCGGCAATGACGATCTCATCGGCGCCCTGCGCGATCTTGGCGGCGCCGAAATTGATGGCGTCGAGCCCGGAAGCGCAGAAGCGTGAGATCTGCATGCCGGGCGCCTTGGTGTCGTAGCCGGCCTCGAAGGCGGCGGCGCGCGGAATGACCGAGCCGGCTTCGCCGACCGGATCGACGCAGCCGAAGATGATGTCATCGACATTGCCGGTGTCGAGCCCATTGCGGTCGCGCAGCGCCTCGAGCGTCTTGGCGGCAAGCCGCACCGCCGGCACCTCGTGCAGCGATCCGTCCTTCTTGCCCTTGCCGCGCGGTGTGCGCACAGCGTCATAGACATAAGCTTCAGCCATTTGCTTGCTCCTTGGGTTTGCCGGTCGTTGCCCTCAGAGAGAGCGGCCGATCAGCAATTTCATGATCTCATTGGTGCCGCCGTAGATGCGCTGGACGCGAGCGTCGCGGAACATGCGGGCGATCGGATATTCATTCATGTAGCCATAGCCGCCATGCAGTTGAAGGCATTCGTCGACGACTTTTCCCTGCAGGTCGCTGAGCCAGTACTTGGCCATCGACGCGGTCACAGGATCGAGGCCGCCGGCGATGTGGCGGGTGACGCAATCATTGTAGAAGACGCGGCCGATGGTGGCCTCGGTCTTGAGTTCGGCCAGCTTGAACTGGGTGTTCTGGAAATCGACGATCGCCTTGCCGAACGCCTTGCGCTCCTTGACGTAACGAATAGTCAGCGCCAGCGCCCGCTCGATCATCGCAATGGCGCCGGTGCCGATCTGCAGTCGCTCCTGCGGCAGTTGCTGCATCAACTGTACGAAGCCCTGCCCTTCCTCGTGGCCGAGCAGGTTGGAGGTCGGCACGCGCATGTCGTTGAAGAACAGCTCCGACGTGTCGTTGGCCTTGAGCCCGATCTTGTCGAGGTTACGGCCGCGCTGAAAACCTTCGACCTCGTCGGTCTCGACGACGATCAGTGAGGTGCCCTTGGCGCCCTTCTCCGGATCGGTCTTGGTGACGACGATGATGAAGTTCGCAAGCTGCCCATTGGTGATGAAGGTCTTGGAACCGTTGATCTTGTATTGATTGCCATCCTTCTGCGCCCGCGTCTTGACGCCCTGCAGGTCGGAGCCGGCGCCGGGCTCGGTCATGGCGATGGCGCCGATCAGCTCGCCGGTCGCCAGTTTCGGCAGCCATTTCTTCTTTTGCTCCTCGGAGCCGTAGTGGAGGATGTAGGGGGCGACGATCGAATTGTGCAGGCCGATGCCGAAACCGTCGACGCCGACATGGCCGATGGCCTCGATGATGGCGCTCTCATGCGCGAAGGTGCCGCCGGAGCCGCCATACTCCTCCGGCATAGAGGCGCAGAGCAGGCCGGCGGCACCGGCCTTCAGCCAGCTTTCGCGATCGACCGTCTCGTTCTTTTCGAACTCGTCGTAACGCGGCGCGATCTCCTCCGACATGAAGCGGTGCGCCATGTCGTAGAGCATGCCGACTTCGTCCGCCGCCCAAGCGGGCTTCGGAAGGCCAAGGATTTCAGCTGGGTTGGTCATGCTGGTATGATACTCCTCCCGAGATGCATCATCGAAACTGAAGTCGGCGCACTGCCGCAACGACCCCTCCCGGCCCTTCGGGCCACCCTCCCCTCGAGGGGGAGGGGGACGCGGATCAATTTTAGAACGCTTCCGCCGGCAGTGCCATCAATGTGTCGGCGCCGCTCGAAATGCGGGCGAGATGCGCCGACGTCTCCGGCATGATCCGCTCCATGAAGAAGCGCCCCGTCACGACCTTGTTGTCGTAGAAAGCCACGTTGTTTTCATAAGAGGATTGCGCGCCATTGGCGTCAGTCTTGCCAAGCGCCACCTTGGCCATCTGCGCCCACATATAGCCCAGAGCGACCAGGCCGAAGAGATGCATGTAGTCGGTCGAGGCCGCACCGGCATTGTCGGGCCTGGCCATGCCGTTCTGCACCAGCCACATGGTCGCCGCCTGCAAATCGTTGAGACCTTTCTTCAACGCCTTGGTGAACGGCGCCATCTTCTCGTTAGCGCGGTTCTCCTCGCAGAATTCGCCGACCTCCTTGAAAAAGGCCTGCACGGCGCGGCCGCCATTCAGGCCGAGCTTGCGGCCGACGAGGTCGAGCGCCTGGATGCCGTTGGCGCCTTCATAGATCATGGCGATGCGGGCATCGCGCACGAACTGGCTCATGCCATGCTCTTCTATGTAGCCGTGACCGCCGAACACCTGCTGCGCCATGACGGCGTGGTCGAACCCTTTGTCCGTGAGCACGCCCTTGACCACCGGTGTCATCAGGCCGGTGTAATCGTCAGCGGCCTGGCGGTCCTTGTCGTCGCCGGAGCGGTGGGCAATATCGGACTTAATCGCCGTCCACAGCGCCAGCGCGCGGCCGGCCTCGTTGAAGGCTTTCATGGTCATCAGGCTGCGGCGGATGTCGGGATGGACGATGATCGGGTCGGCCTTCTTGTCCGGCGCCTTCGGCCCCGACAACGAGCGGCCCTGCAGGCGGTCCTTGGCGTAGGCAACTGCGTTCTGATAGGCGATCTCCGACAGCGACAGCCCCTGCAGGCCCACACCAAGGCGCGCCTCGTTCATCATCGTGAACATCGCCTTCAGGCCGCCATTGGCCTCGCCGAGCAGCGTGCCCTCAGCCTCGTCATAGTTCATGACGCAGGTCGAATTGCCATGGATGCCCATCTTCTCCTCGATCGAGCCGCAGGAGACGGTGTTCCTGGCGCCCGGATTGCCCGACGGGTCGAGCTTGAGCTTCGGCACGATGAACAGCGAGATGCCCTTGACGCCTTCCGGCGCGCCCTCGATGCGGGCCAGAACCAGATGGACGATGTTGTCCGACATGTCGTGTTCGCCGGCCGAGATGAAGATCTTCTGGCCTGAAATTTTATAGGTGCCATCGCCGTTCGGCACCGCCTTGGTGCGCAACAGGCCGAGATCCGTGCCGCAATGCGGCTCGGTCAGGTTCATGGTGCCGGTCCAGGCACCCTCGATCATCCTCGGCAACCATGTTGCCTTCTGCTCGTCGGTGCCGTGGGTGATGATCGCGGCGATCGCCCCCTGCGTCAGGCCCGGATACATCATCAAGGACATATTGGCCGAGACCATATATTCGGCGACGGCGGTATGCACGGCATAGGGCAGGCCCTGGCCGCCGAACTCGACGGGTGCGGCCAATCCCATCCAGCCGCCCTCGCGGTACTGGTCGAAGGCCTCCTTGAAGCCTTTCGGCGTGGTCACCGAGCCATCATCGTGACGCACACAACCTTCCATGTCGCCGACACGGTTCAGCGGATGCATGACGTTTTCGGCGAGCTTGGCGCCTTCGGCCAGGATCGCCTCGAGCACATCGGGGGTGGCGTCGGCAAATCCGGGAAGGTTCGAATAACGCTGATAACCCAACACCTCGTTGAGCACGAACAGCGTATCCTGGACCGGAGCCCTGTATGTCGGCATGCTTTTTCTCCACCCTGCAAACCCGGTCCGAATGCCCCGAAGACAAGCCAGGGGCGGCATGCGGACCCATGTTGGGAGCGGGATAGCAAAAATTGACGTTTGCGTAAACGTCAATTTTTTCGATGCGACAAGATTCCCCATCCACTGGAGCAATGAGCGTAGCGGCGCGACGTTGCGCAAGCCAGCGCCGAAAGGCCATAGGAGTGGGCCAGAACAATGAAAAGCCGCGTGGCAGGCCACGCGGCTCGACAGAACTCGGACAATCAGCAGACGACTTGGTGTCTGGCGCAACTCCGGACGGAATTGCTTTAGCTGGCGGCGCTCGCCTGTGGTGCCGAACGCTCGCTCAGCATCTGTCGCACCGCCGACATCGAGCCGCTCAGCTCGTTGATGGCGTCGTCGATCAGCGCCTTTTGCTTCTGCAGGCGGGCAAGCTGCTTTTCCGACTTGTCCAGCGCGAGCTTGAGCTGCTTGGTGTTTGAACCGGTCGGATCGTAGAGATCCATCATCTGCTTCACATCGCGCAGCGAGAATCCAACCTTGCGGCCAAGCAGGATCAGCTTGAGGCGGGCCTTGTCGCGGCGCGTGTAGAGACGGGTCGATCCGTCACGCTGCGGGTTGAGCAGGCCTTTGTCTTCGTAGAAACGCAGCGTGCGCAGCGTCACTCCATATTTCTTCGCCATCTCGCCGATGCGGACGAGGTCCTCGCCGGCTTCGGCAGACATATTGGTATTGGCCGCGGTCTCGCCGGCCGAGATAAGCTTCATGGTCACTGGCTTCCCCGTCTGGTGGCGTCGCGGTCCCGGACCGTGCGTCGCCTGACTGGAAGCGGGGGCCTGCTTCCAGTCGTGGTTTCAACAAACAAATCGCAACATGCGCTCAATACGCCTTTTACGTTTACGTCAATTCTATACCGATTGCCGCATGATGACGCAAGGGCGTTCTGCGCGCCGCCCTTTATGCCGCACCGTCAGGCCAGCAGCCGACATCCTTTCGATTTCTTAAGTTTGGTTAACGCGTTGTTTACCACGTTGGGGGAAATGTGGGCGCGTCGGCTACCCGTGTTTATCCTGTATCGAATTTTTCACGGTTTTTCGGAGCGCGGGCGAGAGCCCGGGAAGCTCGTCTTCCGCCGCGGCATCGCCGCCGGTCGCCTTCGTTCCGATAGGGACCTGGGGGAACTGGCCGCGAGCCAGCCATTCTGAAAGACGGACGCACCGATGAACAGCAAGCGGTCCTATCTCGATACACTCAATGCCGGCAGGCAGCGCAGGCCGCAGACCACGCTCGAGCAGTTGAACCAGTCGCTGGAGACGCTGGAGCAGCGGCTGGAGCGGACGCGCGAGGATCCGATGGCACGTCCCGATCCCCGCCAACCAGATCTGCGCCAACCCGATCCCCGCCAATATGGTGCCGACGCGCGCTATCCCGCCGCCCGGCCCTCTGGCCAGCAGCGCTGGTATGAGGACCCCCAGCCCGCGCCGCGTCCGAAGAGCCCGCTACAGGGAGCCGCCGCTTTCGAGCAGAATTACCAGGCCATTGCCCGCGATATCGATCGCGTGCGCGGCCAGGAGGATGGCGTTGCCATGGTCGGCAAGATCGCCGGCGAATTGCGCGGCATGCGCGAGGAATTGCGCCACCAGATGACCGCAGGTCTGCAGCGGGAATTCGAAGCGCTGCGCAAGGATATCGAGCGGGCTTTCCAGTCAGGCGCAAGGCCCGGTGCTTCGGCCAAGGGCAGCGCTGAACTCGGCCTTGAGTTCGAGCGGCTTTCGGGCGCCATCCAGACCCTGGCCGAGAAGAGCGACGACAGAAGCGTCAACATGCTGCGGCTCGAGCTTGAACAGGTCAAAGCCGCACTCGAAACGCTGGCACGCGAAGAGAGCGTGCAGAAGGTCGACCGCCGCTGGGACGATTTCGATCGCCGCTGGACGGCGTTCGAAGACCGCGTCGACGCCGACCAGCGCAAGCGCTCGGACGACCCGGGCCTGTCCGCTCTGACCGCCCGGCTGGAGCAGATCAGCAATGCCGTCAACAATTTGCCGGAATCGTTGTCGCTGCGCTCGCTGGAGGAGAAGGTGCGCACGCTTGCCGGCGCTGTCGACCATTTCGCCAGCCAGCAGGACAATCGCGGCAGCGACACGCTTGGCATGATCGACGAGCGGCTGGACGAGATTTCCCGCGCCATCGTTGCATCCACGGTCGCCGCGCAAGCCAATTCATTCGACCACGAGGCTTTCGAGCGCATCGAGAAGCGGATCGACTCGCTTGCCAACCAAATCGAGGAAGTGGCGCAGGACCGGCCGGGCAACGCGGTCATGGACCGGTTGAGCACGCTGTCGGGCCGGGTCGACGAACTCGCCGGCCGCGCCAATCTGCCGGAACAGGCGATGGAGCGCCTTGCCAAGCAGATCGCACTCATCGCCGACAAGATCGACCAGGCACCCGCCATGCCTGACGCCGACTACATCTTCCATGGGCTGGAGCAACGCTTCGACGTGCTGTCGAGCATGATGGAACGCCGCCAGGGTGACGCCATCGAACAGGGCAACATGCTGTTCCGCGATCTCGAGCGCAGACTGGACGAGGTTGCCGACAGGCTCGACCAGCGCATGCCGCAGGTCGACAGCGCCGGCATCATGGAAGCCATCGATGCCCGCTTTACGGCACTCGCCAAGCGTATGGAGACGCGTCTACCCGATCCCGCGGGCGAAGCCGCGATCCGCGGCCTGGAGAGCCGGCTCGAAGACATTTCAAGCCGGCTGGACGCATCGGCCGCACAGGTCGCCGGCATCGATCCGGCGCTGATCCGCAGCCTGGAAGCACAGGTTGCCGGCCTGTCCGCTCATCTTTCCAAGCCCAGCACCCCGCTGCCTGAATTCGAGGACATCAGCCCGCGTCTCAACGAAATTGAAAAATCGCTCGCAGGAACCCGCGATTCCATCCTTGGCGCGGCGCGCGAAGCGGCCGAGAACGCAGTGCAATCGCTGGCCGGTTCGAGCGCCAATACGACCGCGGTTTCTGGCCTCGCCCAGGATTTGAAGACGCTTGAAACGCTGACGCGGCGCTCCGACGAGCGCAATTCGAGAACGTTCGAGGCCATCCACGACACGTTGCTCAAGATCGTCGACCGGCTGGGTTCGCTCGAACCCGGCGAGCCGGTCGAGGCGATGAGCGAATTGCTGGATGCGGCACCGGCCGAGCCGAGCAACTGGCGCGGCGCACGGCGGCCCAAAATGGCCGTCGACGCACCGTCGATGGATATCGATCAGCCCCTGCCATTGACTGGAGACATGGCCGATCTCGATGGCCGCGCCGCCGCCATCCTGCGCAACGAGCCGGGTGCGCGTGGCGACCTGGGTACGCGTGGCGACCTGGGTACGCGTAGCGACTTGGGTACGCGTGGCGACCTGGGTATTGGTATCGGCACGCGCACGCCGGCCGAGGCTGCGGCGGCGGCTGCCATGGCCGCGCTCGGTTCGGACACGATCGCCGAGAAAGGCGAACAGGCAGGCGGCCGCAAGTCGTTGTTCGGTGGCCTGGCTCGCGCCTTCAAGGGCAAGAAGGAGGCGGACATGCCGCCACTGGCCGGCTCGGCGCCGAGTGCCCCGATCCCGAGCGTCGATCTCGACGAGCCGCTCGATCCGAAAATGGCCAACCGGCCGCTGGAGCCCGGCTCCGGCGCACCTGACCTCAATGCCATCATGAAGCGCGTGCGTGACGAGCGCGGCCAGCCGGCCAAGCCCAGCGACACCGATGCCGCCAAATCGGATTTCATCGCCGCGGCCCGGCGCGCCGCGCAGGCCGCGGCCGCCGAGGCCGATGCGCTGAAGCGCCAGTCGACGGTGACCGGACCGGTGAAGGCGCTGCGGATCGGCGACCTGCTCAAGGCACGGCGCAAGCCGATCCTGATGGGGACAACCGCGATCCTGCTGGCGCTGGGCGCACTCCAATTGGGCAAAGCCTTCTTCGCCGATCCGGCCCAGGTGGCGAGCAACGATATCGCGCCGATCGTCGCGTCGCAGCCGGTGCAGACCGCCTCGCTCGATGCCGCGAGCCAGCCAAAGACGGATGCGCAGCCCGCGGCAGTGGAAAGCGCGCCGGACCATGCCGTCAGACAGGCCGAGCCGTCCGCACCGGCAACCAAGGACGACATGGCCGCGCAAAGCATGATTGCCACTCCGTCAGGCGTCGAGCCGTCGATGGGTGCCGCGCCGACCGCCGAGCCGGTTCCCGCGCCCGTCGCCTTGGCCACATCGGCCGATGCGAACCCAGCGGTGTCCGAGACAACAGCCCCGGCTGCGCCGCCCTCGACCGTTCCGGTTGCCCCGGAAGCTGCCGATACCGACACCGGCATCCAGCCTATGGCGGCAGAGCCGACCATCGCCAAGGACACCACGGGCGCGGTTCCGCCGGTGGACGCTTCGCCGGCGACGACGGCAAAGTTCGACATTCCCGCTGACGCCGGCCCGCCCGCCTTGCGCGATGCCGCCGCCGGCGGCGACGCCAAGGCGCTGTTCGAGGTCGGCTCGCGCTATGCCGAGTCGCGCGGCGTCAAGGAAGACATGGCGGCAGCGGCCAAGTGGTACGAGAAATCGGCGGAACTCGGCTTCGCGCCGGCCGAATACCGCATCGGAAATTTCTACGAAAAGGGCATCGGCGTCGCGCGCGACATCAAGAAGGCGAAGACCTGGTACCAGCTTGCCGCAGCACAGGGCAACGCCAGCGGCATGCACAATCTGGCCGTCCTGTTCGCCATGGCGGCAGATGGCGTGACCGACAATGAATCGGCCGCGCACTGGTTCCAGGCGGCGGCCGATGTCGGCGTCAAGGACAGCCAGTTCAATCTCGGCATCCTCGCCGCCAAGGGCGTCGGCATCAAACAGAACCTCGAGGAATCCTACAAATGGTTCGCGCTCGTCGCCAAGGCCGGCGACAAGGATGCGGCGGCCAAGCGTGACGAGATCGCCAATGCGCTGCGGCCCGAGCAGCTCGAACGCGCCCGCGCCGCGACCGAACTGTGGAAGGCCAAGCCGCTGGATGCGGCGGCCAATTCGGCCGACATTCCCGAATCCTGGCAGGACGGCACACCGCAGACGACAGCCAGCATCGACATGAAGAAAGCCGTCCAGAACATCCAGCGCATTCTCAACAAGAACGGCTACGACGCCGGCGGCGCCGACGGCAAGATGGGCCAGAAGACGAAGACCGCGATCATGGCTTTCCAGACCGACAACAAGATGCCGGCGACCGGCGAAGTCGATGAAAAACTGGTCAAGGCGCTGCTGGCGCGCAAATAACGGCAGAGGCGTCGTTTCCACGACGCCCTTGCCACACATTCGCCTGTTAACTGATTGAGATGTTTTTTGTTTCGGCGGCGTAGCGCGGTTTGACTTCGCAGCACCTCCGGCGCAAGAACGAATTGGCTTGTCGGTCCAAGATGCCCGCAACGGTTGCATTCGCCGACAGGCAGAACTGATCGAGACTGACGGGTGGGCATCTATCTCCCGATCGCGGAAATTTCCGTCAATATCTTCGTCCTGCTGGCCATGGGCGCGGCGGTGGGTTTCCTGTCGGGCATGTTCGGCGTCGGCGGCGGCTTCCTCATCACGCCGCTGTTGATCTTCTACAACATACCCCCGGCGATCGCTGTCGCCACCGGCGCCAACCAGGTCATCGCCTCCTCCGTCTCCGGCGTCCTTTCGCACATGAAGCGCGGTACGCTCGATTTCAAGCTCGGCGGGGTGTTGCTGGCCGGCGGCATTGTCGGCTCCACCGGCGGCATCTACGTCTTCGCCTTCCTGCGCAGGCTCGGCCAGCTCGACCTGTTCATCTCGCTGCTCTACGTCGTGCTGCTCGGCACCGTCGGCGGGCTGATGCTGGTCGAAAGCGTCAATGCGCTGCGCGCCACGCGCAGCGGTGCGGCGCCGGTGCTGAAGAAATCCGGCCAGCACAACTGGATCCACCGCTTGCCGCTGAAGATGCGCTTCAGGGCATCAAAACTGTTCGTCAGCGTCATCCCCGTACTTGGCCTTGGCGCCGGCATCGGCTTCCTGTCGTCGATCATGGGCGTCGGCGGCGGCTTCATCATGGTGCCGGCACTGATCTATCTGCTGAAAGTGCCGACCAACGTCGTCATCGGCACCTCGCTGTTCCAGATCATCTTCACCTCCGCCTACACGACGCTGGTCCACGCCACCACCAACCAGACGGTCGATGTCGTGCTGGCCTTCCTGCTGATGGCGGGCGGCGTTGCCGGTGCGCAGTACGGCGCCAAGGCAGGCCAGAGGCTGCGCGGCGAGCAGCTCAGGGCCTTGCTGGCGCTGCTGGTGCTGGCGGTGGCGATACGATTGGCGATCGATCTTTTCGTCACCCCGCCCAACCTCTATTCGTTGTCTGCCGCGGGCCTCAACTGATGAGGGCTCGCAACACATTCGCAACCGCTATTGTCCTGTCGCTGCTTGCGGCCGCCGTGCCGGCGAAGGCACAGGTCCCGCTGACCGAAGGCATCCAGATCGGGCTCTCCACCGACAACGTCTCGATCACCGCCGGCTTTTCCGGGGCCGATCTGACCATCTTCGGTTCGCTGGAAAACCCGGATCCACTCGTCGCGCGCCAGGGCCGTTACGACGTCATCGTCGTGCTCGAAGGCCCGCCCAAGCCGGTGGTGGTGCGCCGCAAGGACAGGGTGCTCGGCGTCTGGGTCAATCTGGACTCCGAGACCTTCGAGAACGTGCCCGTCTCCTATTCGGTGGCGACGACGCGGCCGCTGCAGGACATCACCGAACCCAACAGCTACAAGCAGCTGTCGCTCGGCGCCTCCAACCTCTACATGCAGCCCGCAGATGCCGGCGATAGCCCGGCGACGGTCGAGGAGTTCACGGCGGCACTGCGTGAGCGCAAGTCGGCGACCGGCCTCTACAGTGAGAATGTCGGCGGCGTGCAATTCCTGTCGCAGAACCTTTTCCGCGCCACAGTGAGGCTGGCGCCAAATGTGCCAGTTGGAACCCATAAAGCCCGCGCGTTCCTGTTCAAGAGCGGCCTGTTCATCAAGGAAAGCTCGGCCCAGCTCGAAATCCGCAAATCCGGTTTCGAACAGTCGATCTTCCGTGTCGCCCACAATTATTCGTTCCTCTATGGCGTCTTCGCGATATCGCTGGCCATGCTGACAGGCTGGCTCGGAAGGCTGATCTTCCGGCGGGATTAATGCATGTCGCCCGAAAGTGACCCCGGTTTTAGGAGACGACATGCATCGAATCAAAGATCTAAAGTGCGTCGCGTGAATCCACTCAAACGCGACGCACTTCAGAACTTTTCCCGAAAAGTGGTTTCCCTTTACCGGGGCATGCGGTAGACCGCGCTCCCCAGCCAAATGGCAGACACAAACAATTCGGTTCGGCAGAGCAGCCCGTCCCCGGGCAGCGCGCGATTTCTCATGGCGCCTCTCGGCTCGCCGACGACAAATACAGGAACTTGTCATGCGACCAGCCTTCGGCGGCATCGACTTCGGGACTTCGAACTCCACCGTTGGCGTGGTCCGCAACGGGCAGCCGCGGCTCGTCGTGCTTGAGGATGGCCAGGTGACGCTGCCCAGTGCCGTGTTCTTCAACTTCGAGGACAACCGCACCTGCTTTGGCCGCCACGCCATCGCCAACTACACCGACAGCGTCGAAGGCCGGCTGATGCGTTCTCTGAAGAGCGTGCTCGGCAGTTCGCTGGCCCATGAAAAGACCCGCATCAAATCGCGGTCGATCGGCTTCATGGAGATCGTCGGCCTGTTCCTCGGGCATCTCAAGAAACAGCTGGAAGCAGATGCCGGCGATACGGTCGAGACCGTCGTTCTTGGCCGGCCGGTGCAATTCGTCGACGACGACACGGAAGCCGACGCGAAGGCGCAAAGCGAACTCGAGAACGCCGCGCGCGCCCAGGGCTTCAAGCACATCGCTTTCCAGTTCGAGCCGATCGCAGCGGCGCTCGACTACGAACAGAAGGTGACACGCGAGGAACTGGCACTGATTATCGATATGGGCGGCGGCACGTCGGACTTCTCGATCGTGCGCGTCTCGCCGCAGCGCTCCCGGTCGCTCGACCGCAAGGACGACATCCTGGCCAGCCGGGGCGTCCATATCGGCGGTACGGATTTCGACCGCCTGCTGAGCATCGCCCATGTCATGCCGCGACTCGGCTATTTGACGCCGACCAAGGACGGCAAGCGAAATCTGCCGGCAAGCTATTTCATCGATCTGGCGACATGGCAGCGCATCAACCTGGTCTACACCGCCAAGGCGATGACGCATCTGCGCCAGATCCGCTACGAGGCCGAGCGCGCCGACTTGGTCGACCGTTTCATCCACATCGTCGAACACCGCTACGGACACGCGCTGGCGGCTCTCGTCGAGAAGGCCAAGATACAGCTGACCGACAGATCGTCCGCAGATGTCGCGGTGAAGCTGCCGGGTGCGGAGTTCGCCGCCGAAATCACGCGCAACGGGCTGGATGCCACGATCGCCAGGGATATCGAGCGTGTCACAGCAACGGTGGCGCAGACCATGCGGGACGCCCAGGTGAAGCCATCCGACATCACCGCGGTGTTCCTGACTGGCGGATCGACCGCGATCCCGCTGGCCAGACGAGAAATCCTGTCGCTGGTGCCGCAGGCGTCCGTCATCGAAGGCGACATGTTCGGCTCGGTCGGACTTGGGCTGGCGCTGGATGCCCAACGGAAGTTCGGCTGATCAGGGTCCATTGATATTCAGGTGATGCCGGCCTGGTAGCTGCGCTTCCGGTGCTCACGTACTTTAAGTACGCTCCGCTCCGGTTCTCGGCATCAGCCATTTTCGACTCGGCCTGACCTGAATCTCAACGGACCCTACCTTGGCGCGGACCCGTTCATCTCCGTACCCAGATGCGCCTTGAGCGCCATCTGGGCCAGGCTTGCCTGGCGATCGCGATGAGTGATCATGGCGAAGTCGCGTTTCGGCAGTTCGAGCGGCACCGATCTCAGACTGCCTTCGGCCACGGCGCGCGCCACGACAAGCTCCGAAATGATGGTCGCGCCGGCCCCCGCCTCGACCGCCTGGCGGATAGCCTCATTACTCGGCAGCACCAGGAATATCTGGAGGTCGGCGAGCGAAATCCCTTCGTGGCGCGCCAGATCCTCCAGCACCTCGCGCGTACCCGAACCACCCTCGCGGATGATCCAGCGCAGGCCCTTGATGTCAGGGCGGCCGGGCGCGACTTCGGGGATCTCCGGATGCGCGCTGGCAACCACCAGCATCAGCCTGTCGACGTCGACCTTGGTGCGGCGCAATATGTCGGACTCGGTGCGGCCTTCGACCAGGCCGAGATCCGCGGCGCCATCGAGGACATTGGCCTCGACCTGCCTGGTGTTGCCGATGGAGACGCTCAGCCTGACGGCCGGATAGGCTTCGTGGAAGGAAGCCAGCCGGCGCGGCAGCCAATAGCTGGCGATGGTCTGGCTGGCGGCGATCGAAAGGCTGCCGGTGACGGTCTGTGAGACATGCTCCAGCACATTGCGCGCGGCGGCGGCCCGCTCGAGCACGGCCTTGGCCTCCGGCAGGAACCGGTGGCCGGTCTGGGCAAGCTCGATGTTGCGGCCGACGCGGTTGAACAGATGGACGCCGTGCTGTTCTTCAAGCGCCCGGATGGCGGCCGATGCGGCCGACTGCGAAATGCCCAGCAGTTCCGCCGCCTTGGTCATATGGCCGCGCTCGGCGACGGCGACGAAAATCCGCAACTGGTCCAGGGTCATGTCTGCATTAAGAACCAATATCGATCGAATTTACAAGAACAACTGATTAGACAGATCGATATCTTTATTCTAAGTTTTTGAACGAAGTTAGAAAAAATTCGCCGAGAGATCGCAGAGAGCAGAATGATCGGGACCCGCGGTATAAGGCGGCGGCTGGCCGGTGATCGCTACCACCCTGAAGAGCATTACATGCGCGGCCCCGGACCGAAGACGCGGGCCAAATCCATGGGTCGTACAGGCGCCACCGGATCATGATGCAGGGACCGCCGCGCGGCGCGAATTCGGCACCATCGCAACGCCCGCTTGCCGACACGCGCGCGCCTGACGAAGGCGACGGCGTCGACACCTCGCCTGATGTTTCCGACAGCATCGCCAAGACGACCTGCTACATGTGCGCCTGCCGCTGCGGCATCGATGTGCACATTAAGGATGGCAAGGTCCGCTACATCAACGGCAACAAGGACCACCCGGTCAATCGCGGCGTGATCTGCGGCAAGGGCAGCTCCGGCATCATGCAGCACTACAGTCCGGCAAGGCTGAAGAAGCCGCTGCTGCGCACCGGCCCGCGCGGCTCTGGCGAGTTCCGCGAGATCGAATGGGAAGAGGCGTTTTCGATCGCCACCGAACGGCTCTCGGCCATCCGCCGGACCGACCCCAGGAAACTCGCCTTCTTCACCGGCCGCGATCAATCCCAATCCTTGACCGGCTGGTGGGCGAGCCAGTTCGGCACGCCGAACTTTGCCGCCCATGGCGGCTTCTGCTCGGTCAACATGGCGGCCGGCGGTCTCTACACGATCGGCGGTTCGTTCTGGGAATTCGGTGAGCCCGACTGGGACAACACCCGGTATTTCATGCTGTTCGGCGTCGCCGAGGATCACGATTCCAACCCGATCAAGATTGGCCTCGGCAAACTCAAGGCGCGTGGCGCCAAGGTGGTGTCGATCAATCCGTGCCGCACCGGCTACAACGCCATTGCCGACGACTGGATCGGCATCCGGCCCGGCACCGACGGCCTGCTCGTGTTTGCCCTCATCCACGAATTGCTCAGGGCGGGCCGCGTCGATCTCGATTATCTGATCCGCTACACCAATGCCCATGTCCTCGTCGTGCAGGAGCAAGGTGCCGCCGATGACGGGCTGTTCGTGCGCGATGCCGACGGTAACCCGCTGGCCTGGGACAGAGTAGCCAAAAGACCGGTCAGCGCCACCGATGCCAATGCGAAACCGGCACTGACGGGCAGCTTCACGATCGGCGGGCGCCACTGCGTCCCGGTGTTTCAGCTCATCGCCGACCGCTACCTCGATGAGAGCTATGCGCCGGACGCGGTCGCCGAGCGCTGCGGCATTGCCGCCGATACGATCCGCAGGATCGCCGCCGAACTTGCGCATGTCGCCTTCGAACAGACGATCGAACTGCCGATCGCCTGGACCGACTGGGCCGGGCGCCGGCACGAGACCATCAAAGGGCGGCCTGTCTCGATGCACGCCATGCGCGGCATCTCGGCCCATTCGAACGGCTTTCACACCTGCCGCGCCATCCATCTCCTCCAAGTGTTGCTGGGCACGGTGGATGTTCCCGGCGGTTTCCGTTTCAAGCCGCCCTACCCCCGCTCCGCTCCGCCCGGTCCCAAGCCAGCCGGCAAGACCGTCAAGCCGATGACGCCGCTTGACGGCATGCCACTCGGTTTCGTCTGTGGGCCGGACGATTTGCTGGTCGATGAGGCCGGCACGCCGCTTCGCATCGACAAGGCCTATTCCTGGGACGCACCGCTGGCGGCACACGGCCTGATGCACACCGTCATCCGCAATGCCTGGGCCGGCGACCCGTACCCGATCGATACGCTGATGATGTATATGTCGAACATGGCGTGGAATTCCTCGATGAACACCGTCGAGACCATTGCCATGCTGACCGAGAGCGACGATGCGGGCAACTACAAGATCCCCTTCATCATCTATTCCGACGCCTATTATTCCGAGACCGTGCCGTTCGCCGATCTCGTGCTGCCGGACACCACCTATCTCGAGCGCCACGACTGCATCAGCCTGCTCGACCGGCCGATCAGCCATGCCGACGGACCGGGCGACGCCATCCGCCATCCCGTCGTCGAACCTGACCGCGACGTCCGGCCGTTCCAGTCGGTCCTGATCGAACTCGGCGCGCGGCTCGGCCTGCCCGGTTTCATCAATGACGATGGCTCGGCCAAGTATACCGACTACGCCGACTACATCGTCAACCATGAGCGCACGCCCGGTATCGGCCCGCTGGCCGGCTGGCGCGGCAAGGGCGGGACCTCGACCGGCAGGGGCGAGGCCAACCCGGACCAGCTGCAGCGCTACATCGACAATGGCGGCTTCTGGCATCACGATTTCGCCGACGACCAGCGCTACTACAAGATGGCCAACAGATCCTATCTCGACTTCGCCGAGAGCATGGGCTTCATCCCGAAGGCTGAGCCGATCGTCTTCCAGCTCTACTCCGAGCCGCTGCAGCGCTTCCGCCTTGCCGCACGTGGGCATGGCCCTGTCTTGCCACCAAAGGGTGACCGCCAGCGCGTCGAGACCTACATGGACCCGCTGCCGTTCTGGCACATGCCCTTCGAGGAAGCGGCCGTCGACCTGGAAGAATATCCGCTGCATGCGCTGACGCAGCGGCCGATGCACATGTACCATTCCTGGGGCTCGCAGAATGCGTGGCTGCGGCAGATCACCAGCCAGAACCGGCTGTTCGTGCATCACCGGACGGCAGCCGGCCTTGGCCTTGTCGATGACGACTGGGTGTGGATCGAAAGCATCAACGGCAGGGTGAAGGGGCAGATCAAGCTGATCGACGGGGTGAACGAAAGCACGGTCTGGACTTGGAACGCCATCGGCAAGCGGCGCGGCAGCTGGGGGCTGAAGGACGACGCGGCCGAGAGCAACCGTGGCTTCCTGCTCAACCATATCATCGGCGACCAGACCTCGGCTGACGCTCAGGGCAAGCGCTATTCGAATTCCGATCCGGTCACCGGCCAGGCGGCATGGTTCGACCTGCGCGTGCGCATCGTCAAATGCGCGGCTGAGGAAGCCGGCTTCACCGAGCCGCAGTTCCAGCGTTTCCAGCAGCCACCGCATTTCGAACCCTCACCCGACAGACTGACTTTCGGCGCTGAATTCCGCCGGGCAAGAGAGGCGACCGAATGACCTGTCTGCCAAGCCAAAGCGGCAAGAAGCTCGGCCTCGTCATGGACCTCGATACCTGCGTCGGCTGCCAGGCCTGTGTCACCGCCTGCAAGGAATGGAACACCGGCGGGCACATGGCGCCGCTGACCGACATCGACCCCTATGGCGGCCATGTCGACGGCGTCTGGTTCAACCGCGTGCACGCTTACGAGCACACGACCGAAATGGGCGGGCGCACCGTCAATTTTCCGCGCTCCTGCCTGCATTGCGAGACGCCGGCCTGCGTCACTGTCTGCCCGACCGGCGCTTCCTACAAGCGGGCTTCGGACGGCATCGTGCTGATCGACGAGGACAAATGCATCGGCTGCAAATTGTGCAGCTGGGCCTGTCCCTATGGCGCGCGAGAATTCGATACGGACGTCGGGGTGATGAAGAAGTGCACGCTGTGCGTCGACCGCATCTACAATGACAATCTGGCCGAGGAAGACCGCGTGCCGGCCTGCGTCGCCGCTTGCCCGACCAGCGCCCGGCATTTCGGCGATCTCGGCGATCCCCTGTCGGCGGTTTCGCAACTGGTGGCGGAGCGTGGCGGCGTCGACCTGATGCCTGAGCTCGGCTATCGTCCGACCAACAAATATCTGCCGCCGCGCGCCCACACCGCGCGCGCCGCATCGGTGGCCGCGCCCGCCCTCGAACCGGTGCGGGCCGAAGGCGGTTTCCTCGGCTGGGTCGACCGCATGCTTTCGAACTGACCCATGCATCCAGCCTTCTCCGTCGTCTTCTTCACCACCGCCACCGGCGCGGGCTACGGCCTGCTCGCGCTGCTGGGCGTGCTCGGAGGCTTCCAGATCATCCCGCCCGATTTCTGGCTGGGCTTCATCGGCATGGGGCTGGCGCTCGGCTTGATCGTAGCCGGACTGTTGTCCTCGACCGGCCACCTCGGCAGACCCGAACGCGCCTGGCGGGCGTTCTCGCAATGGCGCAGTTCATGGCTGTCGCGCGAAGGTGTTGCCTCGGTCATCACCTTCATTCCGGCGGGACTGTTCGGCATCGGTTGGATATTCTTCGGCAAGACCGATGGCTGGGCCGGCATCGCCGGATCTCTGGCCGCCATCGGCGCAATCATCACCGTCTGCACCACCGGCATGATCTATGCGTCGCTGAAGCCGATCGCCCAATGGCACAGCCGCTTCACCTTGCCCGGCTATCTCATCTTCTCGGCAATGACCGGCAGCGTGCTGCTGAACGCGCTTTTGCAGGGGTTTGCTCTCGGCTCGAAGATGCTTCTGGCGGCTTGCTTGCTGCTTACTTTGCTCGGCTGGGGCTGGAAAGTGGCGACCTGGCGCTACAACGACCGATTGGAGATCGCGACCACCGCCAACACCGCGACCGGGTTGGCCGGAGGCACGGTGCGGTCGCTGGAATGGCCGCATACCGAGGAAAATTATCTGCTCAAGGAAATGGGTTTCCGCATCGCGCGCAAGCACGGCACGCGACTGCGCCAGATCACCCAGCTTCTGGCCTTCGTGTTGCCCTTGGGGCTGCTCGCCATTGTGTTCGCCCTGCCATGGCCGCTGGCAGCGTTGCTGCCGGTACTTGCTGCTGCAATCCAGTTCGCCGGCATGCTGGTCGAACGTTGGCTGTTCTTCGCCGAGGCGAAGCACACGGTTACGCTCTACTATGGCAGGTAAGGTTGTTTAGCCCGGCCGCAGCATCGAGCCGGAAATGGCAAAGATGCGTTGGGCGCCCAGCATATAAGCCATCAGCGTGTCCAGCCGGAACAGCCCGGCATAGGCGCGGTCGAGCACGTTGAGCGAGCCGGTATAGGCGCCGAAGGCCGGCATGATCATGCGGCCGCCGTCGCCGGCAAAGCAGCGGCGCCTCACCGAGCGGCCCTGCTGGACTATGCGGGCGCAGGGATGCAGATGGCCCGCTATTTCGCCTTCGACACGCTGCTTCGACGGCTCATGCCGAAACAGCAGGGAGCCTATAGCAAGTTCACGCACCGTTTCGCCGGGCAGATCGGCTGGCGCTTCCGGATCATGATTGCCGGCAACCCAGAACCATTGCCGGCCTGATATCAGCGCTTCCAGCCGCTCGCGGAAACTTGCGTGCATACGTTGGGCGCCGCCGCCATCGTGAAAGCTGTCGCCCAGGCTGATGACGATCGACGGCTGGTAGTCCGATATCACGGCCTGAAGCCGCAGCAAGGTCGCACCGGTGTCGTAGGGCGGAATCAGCGTGCCGCGGCGTGCCAGCGACGAACCCTTTTCCAGATGCAGATCGGACACGGCCAGAAGCCGCAGATCCGGAAAATAGAGCACGCCGCGCGGGTCGCAGACAGCGCGCTCGCCGGCGATGCCGACGAGATCGGCCTCGGCGATCAGCGATGTGCGCGCCAGCGAAAAATTCATTCCTCAGCCATTCCCGGCCCCATGGCCTCCTCGACCAATGTCGCCGCATCCATCAAAAGCGTTTCATCGGCTTCGCCATGGACCGGCATCTTGCCGATCTCGAGCATGATCGGCACGGCGAGCGGCGATATCTGTTCGAGTGCCTTATGCACGATTCGACCCTGGATGCGCGAGAGCATGTCGGCAAGTCTGCTGACATCGAGCAGACCGGTCGCTGCGTCGGCGCGTGTTGCCTGCAGCAGAATGTGGTCCGGTTCATGGCTGCGCAGCACATCGTAGATCAGGTCGGTCGAGACCGTGACCTGGCGGCCGCTCTTTTCCTGGCCGGGGTGGCGTTTCTCGATCAATCCCGAAATCAGTGCACAATTGCGGAAAGTGCGCTTGAGAAGCCAGCTATCGGCCAGCCAGGCTTCGAGGTCATCGCCCAGCATATCCTGGTCGAAAAGCGCGCCAAGCGAAGGCTTCCTGGCTTTGAACATCGCGCCCATGTCGCCCAATGACCATATCGCCAGCGCATAATCGGTGGCGACAAAGCCGAGCGGCCTGGCTCCTGCCCTGTCGAGACGGCGGGTGAGGAGCATGCCGAGCGTCTGGTGCGCCAGCCTGCCCTCGAACGGGTAAGCCACCAGATAGTGGCGGTTGCCTCGTGGAAAGGTCTCGATCAGCAGGTCGTCGCGTTTGGGAAGCACCGATTTGTCGGCCTGGAATCGCAGCCAGTCGGCGACCTGCTCGGGCAGCTTCTTCCATCGCTGCGGGTCGTCCAGCATGATGCGGACCTGTTCGGCGAGATAGGTCGAAAGCGGGAACTTGCCGCCGCCATAGTAAGGCACCTTGGCATCGCTGCCGGGCGCGTTCGACACGAAGCATTCATTCTCGCGGATGCCTTCGAAGCGCAGCACCTTGCCGGCGAACATGAAGGTGTCGCCATGCGTCAACGTTTCGAGGAAGGCCTCCTCGATCTTGCCGAGAACCCGGCCGCCGCGCGAAGCCGCACCTTTGCCGCCGGCCTTGATATAGCGCACATTCAGCGCCGGAACCTCGATGATGGTGCCGACATTCAGCCTGTATTGCTGGGCGACGCGCGGATTGGACACCCGCCAGAATCCATCCTTGTTCAGGCGTATACGGGCGTAGCGCTCGTAATTCTTGAGCGCATAGCCGCCGGTGGCGACGAAATCGATGACGCGGTCGAAAGTCGGCCGGTCGAGGCTGACATAGGGTGCTGCCGTTCGCACTTCCTCGAACAGATCATCGGCACGGAACGGCGCGCCGCAGGCGCAACCGAGCACATGCTGGGCCAGTACATCGAGCCCGCCATCGATCAAGGGAGGCGTGTCCTGCGCGCCTAGATAGTTGGCATCGAGGGCGGCCCGGCATTCCAGCACCTCAAAGCGGTTGGCCGGGATGAGGATCGCCTTGGAGGGCTCATCCATGCGGTGGTTGGCGCGGCCGATGCGTTGCGCCAGCCGGCTCGCCCCCTTCGGCGCGCCGACATGCACGACCAGATCGACATCGCCCCAGTCGATGCCGAGGTCGAGCGTCGAGGTGGCGACGATGGCACGCAGCGCGTTTTCTCCCATCGCCTTTTCCACGCGCCGGCGCTGGGCGACGTCGAGCGAACCGTGATGCAGCGCGATCGGCAACGTATCCTCGTTGACCCGCCACAATTCCTGGAACAGCAGCTCCGCCTGGCTGCGCGTGTTGACGAACAGCAGGGTCGTCTTGTGGCGCTTGATCTCGCGATAGATTTCCGGCGTGGCGTAACGCGCCGAATGTCCCGCCCATGGCACTCGCTCTTCGGAATCGAGGATGGAAATCTCCGGTTTCGCGCCCCCGGTGACGACGATCAGTTCCGCCATGTCATGGCCTGTCGAACCCTTGGGCGGATTCTGGCTGACCAGCCAGCGCCGCAACTCGTCCGGTTCGGCCACAGTCGCCGACAGGCCGATTGTCTGCAGACCGGGGACAAAGCTGCGCAACCGCGCCAGACCGAGCGCCAGCAGATGCCCGCGTTTCGACGTCACCAGCGAGTGCAGTTCGTCGAGCACGACGTAGCGCAGATCCTCGAAGAAACGTTTTGCATCGCCTGCCGCTATCAGCAGCGCCAGTTGCTCGGGCGTGGTCAGCAGGATGTCGGGCGGCACCAGCTTCTGGCGCTGGCGCTTGTGCGCCGGCGTGTCTCCGGTGCGCGTCTCGATGGTGACGGGCAGGCCGATTTCCTCCACCGGCTTGCCGAGATTGCGCTCGATGTCAACGGCCAGTGCCTTCAGCGGTGAGATGTAGAGCGTGTGGATACCGCGACGCGCCTGGCCCGGCTTTCTCTTGGGCCTGTTGGCCAGTTCGGTGAGCGAAGGCAGGAACCCGGCCAGCGTCTTGCCGGCACCGGTCGGCGCAATCAGCAGGACTGATTGCCCGGCCTGGGCTTTCGCCAGAAGTTCGATCTGATGGGCGCGCGGCGACCAGCCTTTCTCGCCAAACCATCTGATGAATGGTTCGGGCAGGGCCACGGCGGCATTCTGTTCGGCAAGGCGCGGCTGCTCTGTCACCCGCCAGAGGTAGCGCGACGGCGGCTAATCGCCAAGAAGAATCGGAACAAAAGGGGATCGTTCTTCCCTAAGGCCGCCGAAACCCTGTCGGACCGCCGTAGAGATAACCGATGCGATCAACCGCGTCCTTCAGCCCTTCGCGCGACACCAGCATGGTGTGGCCGTTGGCGTGGATCATCGTGTCGGCATCGGTCATGACGGCGACATGGCCCTTCCAGAACACCAGATCGCCGCGTCGCAACCCTGAGAAACCAGGTCCCGGTTCCAGCGGCTCGCCAAGTGTCGCCGCCTGCATATCGGAATCGCGCAGCACGTCTCTGCCGGCCATACGCATCGCCAGTTGCACCAGCCCCGAACAGTCGATGCCGAAACCGGAAGTACCGCCCCAGAGATAAGGTGTTCCTAGAAACGCCTCGGCAACCGCGACATAGTCGGAGGCAGCTTCGCTGAGCGGCCGCAGGTGACCTGCGATCAGCGCCTCGCCGGAAGGCAGGACCGCATAATGCGTACCGCGCGTCTCGGCGGCCTCCGTCACTGTCACCGTCGACCCCATCGACAATTGTCCGGCGATCGGAAAGCGCAGATCCGGCCCGGGGTAAAGGAAGGTGCGCGGCACGCAGACGATGTGCGTCGGCGCATGGTCCCGTTTGCCCAGCATCGTGTCGGCGACATAGCCGACATAGCCGTCGCGTTCGGCCTGGACCCAGGCCCAGCCTTCAGCGACATCGAAGACCAGGACATCGTCGCCGAACAAAAGTTGCGTGTTGACCCCGGCGTCCGGCCGCGGCGCCTTGCGCATATCGGCCACTGAAGCGGTGACCCGCGCCGGCCGGCCGGCGACGAAGCGGTCGGCGACGACCTCACCCTTCAGCCGTGCATCGGCAAGGTCGGAGCGAAAAGCGTGAAGGCGGGCATCCCTGGCAGTCAAATCGAGCACTCTGTTGAAAAGGTAATTCGCTCACATCGGCAGTTCGAGCGCCTTGGCGATGATACCATCGCCGAAGCGCTCGACAAAGAGCGCGCCCTCGACCGTGCGCCTGATCAGAACATTGCGCTTGTCGAGTTCGTCGCGATGGCGCGAGACGAGTTTCAAAGCGCCCATCGTGTCGAGCGCGCGGGTGATCACGGGCTTGGTGACATTGAGGCGCGCGGCGAGCCCGCGCACGGTGTGCGGCGGCGGATCGAGATAGATGGTGAACAGGATTGCCGTCTGGCGCATGGTCAGATCGGGCGCGTCGTCGCGCACCTGCGACAGCATCACCTGCTGCCACAGTCGCAAGGCCTGGCTCGGGCGCATCGCAATCGACATCGCGCCAGCATGACGGCAAATTGTTTCGGTTCCGTTTCAGTCAAAGCGATTGCCGTCTCTCGCCTGCGACTGTCAGCCGTAGCGTTTCGCGATGATCCGCTCCAGCGCGCGGATGCCTTGTGCCTCACCGCCGGCGGGGCCATGCGGACGGTCAGCCGGGTTCCAGGCGAAGATGTCGAAATGCGCCCAGCCCGCGGTTTTTTCGACGAAGCGCTTGAGGAACAGCGCCGCGGTGATCGAGCCGGCGAAACCATCCGGGGTGACATTGTTGATGTCGGCGATCTTCGACGACAGTTTTGCATCGTAGGGCTGCCACAGCGGCATGCGCCACAGCGGATCCTCGACCGCGACGGAAGCCGCCGCAAGATCGGATGCCAGCGCTTCGTCACTTGTGTAGAACGGCGGCAGATCGGGGCCGAGCGCGACACGGGCAGCCCCGGTCAGTGTCGCCATGTCGACCAGAAGCTGCGGCTCCTCCTCGTCGGCCAGCGCCAGCGCATCGGCCAGCACCAGCCGTCCCTCGGCATCCGTGTTGCCGATCTCGACAGTGATGCCCTTGCGGCTCACCAGCACGTCGCCAGGCCGGAAGGCGTTGCCGGCAATCGAATTCTCAACTGCGGGAATGAGCACGCGCAGTCGCACATTCAGCCCGGCAGCCATGATCATCGAGGCGAGGCCAAGCACATTGGCGGCACCGCCCATGTCCTTTTTCATCAGCAGCATGCCGGACGATGGCTTGATGTCGAGACCACCCGTATCGAAGCAGACGCCCTTGCCGACCAGCGTCACCTTCGGCGCCCCTTGCTGCCCCCACTGCATATCGATCAGGCGCGGCGCGCCGGCCGACGCACGGCCGACAGCATGGATCATCGGGAAATTCCGGTCGAGGAGATCGTCACCCTTGACCACCGAGACTTCGGCCTTGTGCCTGGCAGCCAGGGTCCGCACCGCCTCCTCCAAATCTTCCGGGCCCATATCGCTGGTCGGCGTGTTGACCAGATCGCGTGTCAGGAAGACGCCATCGGCAATGCGGCGAACGCGCCCGGCATCGACGCCTGCCGGCAGGCCGAAGCGCAGCGCCCTGCCTGACTTCTTGCCGTAACGGGTGAAGACATAGCCGCCGAGCACCAGTGCGGTGGCCGCGAGTTCGGGCTCGACCGGCGCCGAGGCGAAATGCCAGTCGCCTTCCGGCAAGGCCTTCGACAGTGCGCCGAGGGCGAGCGCGCCCTCGCCATCGCCGAGGCCGAACAAGGCGCCGCCGAGCGCCCCGTTTTCGCCGGGCACGACCAGCGTCCTGCCTGCCTCGCCGGAAAAGCCGTTGGCCCTGGCCCAGGCGACAGCGGCCGGCGCAAGGCCGGCCGCGTCCAGACCGTCCCTGGCGATCAGATGGACCGGCAGCGCGCCCGGCAATGTCTTCCCGACGAGTTCGACAGGCATGCGATGTTCTCCGTGTGAGTCGCCATTCTTAACCGTCCGTTAGGGTTAACAGAATATTTCTGCGGGAGGGAAGACGGCCACGCAATGGCCGCGCATGAATGGAGGCTTAGGTGGCCATGCCGACCAACCGCAGGATCGATGCCAGGGGAAAACGGCTCATCATCACGGCCCTTGTGCTGGCGCTGGCGGCGGGCGTCGCCGGTTGCGGAACCGACAAGCTCTCCACCGGCTCTATCGCACGCACCGGCGGCAAACCGCTGGAAAGCATGTCGGCCGGGGAACTGCACAATGCCACCGGCGCACTCGGCCAATCCTACGCGAAGAACCCCAACGACAAGCGGATCGCGACGAATTATGCGGCGGCATTGCAGATGGATGGCGACGCCGATCAGTCGCTCGCCGTGATGCGCAAGCTCGCCATCGCTTTGCCCAAGGATCGTGACGTGCTTGCCTCCTATGGCAAGGCGCTGGCCGCCAATGGCCAGTTCGAGGCGGCGCTCGACGCCGTGCGCCGCGCTCAAACACCGGAATATCCCGACTGGAAGCTGGTGTCGGCCGAAGCGGCCATTCTCGACCAGACTGGCCAGAAGGACGATGCACGCCAGCTTTACCGCAAGGCGCTCGACCTCAAGCCGAACGAGCCTTCCGTGCTCTCCAATCTTGGCATGTCGTATGTGCTGGAAGGTGACCTGCGCACCGCCGAAACCTATATGCGCTCGGCCGCGCAGCAGCCGAATGCGGACAGCCGCGTCCGCCAGAACCTGGCACTGGTCGTCGGCCTGCAAGGCCGGTTCGACGAGGCCGAGAAGATCGCCTCGCAGGAGCTCTCGCCCGAACAGGCGCAGGCAAACGTCGCCTATCTCAGGCAGATGTTGGCCCAGCAGAATGCCTGGAGCCAGCTCAAGGACCAGGACAAGCCGAAATCCGCGACCAACTGAGACCACAATCCCGATGCCCAACGAAGAAGCCGCGCTGCATGCGCGGCTTCTTCGTTTGAGGGAATGCAGGAATTTACCTCGCCGCTACTGGGCGTTTGTTGCCGGCGCCGCATGATCGCCGAAGATACCGCGTTGGCTGACCTGAATGCCGGCGGGACCCAAAATGATGGCGAAGAGCACCGGCAGGAAAAACAGGATCATCGGCACGGTAAGTTTTGGCGGCAGGGCGGCCGCCTTCTTCTCGGCCGCATTCATGCGCATGTCGCGGCTTTCGGCGGCAAGCACGCGCAGTGCATGCGCCACCGGCGTGCCGTAACGCTCGGCCTGGACGAGCGCCTGCGACACCGACTTGACCGAATCCAGGCCGGTGCGGCTTGCCAGGTTCTCGTAGGCCTGCTTGCGCTCCGGCAGATAGGAAAGCTCGGCGTTGGTGAGGATGAATTCTTCCGCCAGCGCCACCGATTGCGCACCGATCTCGTCGGCGACCTTGCGCAGTGCCGCTTCCACCGACATGCCCGATTCGACGCAGATCAGCATCAGATCGAGCCCATCCGGCCATGCCATCTGGATCGACTGCTTGCGCTTGGTGGCGCGGTTGTTGACGTAGATGACCGGTGCGTAGAAGCCGCCGTAAGCAACGAGGACGCAGACGAACAGCCTGATGACCAGTGGCTTGTCGGGCAGCCCTCCGAGCACGAAGATGTAGATTGCGGCCAGCGCGAAACCGACAAAAGGAAGCACGAGACGGAAGAAAAGGAACCGCGTCAGCGGATTCTGTCCACGAAAACCGGCCACCTTGAGTTTCTGCAATGTGCTCTCATCGGCGAGCGCGCGTCTCAGATCCAGCCGGTCGACAATGTTGCGCATGCCGATCGACTGTTCCTCGCGCAAGCCCTTGCGACGGCGGTCGGCCTCGACCGCAAGCCGGGCGCGCTGTTGCGCACGCAGTTCGTCGCGTTCCAGCGCAACGGATTTCATGCGTGACTTGAGCTGGTTTCCGCCAAACGCCGGCAGCAAGGTGAGGACGGTCGCAAACACCGCTATCGCGGCCAGCATCGCGATCAGGAAGCTCGGATCCGTCAGGGTCTTGATGACTTGCTCGGTCATGCCAGCATCCTAGACTTCGAAGTTCATCATCTTGCGCATCACCAGGATGCCGATCGACATCCAAACCGCAGAGCAACCAAGGATCAGGTTTCCGACGCTGGTGTTGAACAGCGGCATCAGGTAGGCCGGGCTCGACAGGTAGACGAGAAAGGCGACGATGAAGGGCAGCGCACCGATGATCGCGGCGGACGCCTTCGCTTCCATCGACAGCGCCGCGACCTTGGCTTTCATCTTCTTGCGATCGCGAAGCACGCGCGAAAGATTGCCCAGCGCCTCGGAGAGATTGCCGCCGGCCTGCGATTGAATCTGGATAACGATGCCGAAGAAGCTTGCCTCGGTGCAAGGCATGGTTTCGGGCATGCGCAAGGTCGCGTCGGGGATAGAGAGGCCCATCTGCTGTGAATCGACGATGCGGCGAAACTCGGTCTTCACGGGTTCGGGCGATTCGTTGGCGATCAGGCGCACGGCGTCGTTCAGCGGCAGGCCGGATTTGACCGCACGCACGATGATGTCGAGCGCATTTGGAAATTCGTTGAGGAATGCCTTGACCCGGCGGGCGCGACGAAACGTGACGAACCAGCGCGGCAGGCCCAGCCCCCCGGCCAGCAGCACGCCCGGCAAGGCGATCAGCGGGGCTCCGGCCACAAAGGCGACCATCGTCAAAACGATGCCGCATATTGCGGAATATATATAGAAACGCTCGATGGTGGTCTTGAGGTCGGCCTGACGAAGCTGGGCTTTCAGCGGCGGTTTCTTGACGCGGCTGTCCTTGGTTTTCTGCTTGGCGTCGAGTTCGTTGAGAGAATCCTGAACCGATTTGCGCCGCTTGGTGGCTTCCGCCACGCGGTCGCGCGAGGCCTTGACCACGGAGCGATCCGTCTCGGCGGTCCTGATCGTTTCGAGCCGCTTGCCGACCTGTTTCTCGTTGCTGATCCGGGTGAACAGAAATGCATAAGCGACGGCGCCGGCGCTGAAGCCGGCGAGCACGACAAACGCCAGTACTGTGCCGTCAATTCCAAACATTGGCCCGAACCCTTACACCCCAGCACACGTCAGTCAGCGCGTTTCTCCATCGCCTCGAGCGCAATGGCGAGACGCTGCTCCTCGCCGTAATAACGTGCGCGCTCCCAGAAATGCGGACGGCCTATGCCGGTCGATACGTGCTCACCCAACAGCCGGCCGTTGGCGTCCTCACCCTTGATGTTGTAGAGGACGATATCCTGCGTGATGATGACGTCGCCTTCCATCCCGATCACCTCGGTGATGTGGGTGATGCGGCGCGATCCGTCGCGCAGGCGCGCCGCCTGGATGATCACGTCGATGGAGCCGACGACGATTTCGCGCACTGTCTTCTGCGGCAGCGAATAACCGCCCATGGCAATCATGGATTCTATGCGGTTCAGGCATTCGCGCGGGCTGTTCGAGTGGATCGTGCCCATCGAGCCGTCATGGCCGGTGTTCATCGCCTGCAGAAGATCGAACACTTCGGGTCCGCGCACTTCGCCGACGATGATGCGCTCGGGACGCATGCGGAGGCAGTTCTTGACCAGGTCGCGCATCGTCACCTCACCCTCGCCCTCCAAATTGGGCGGGCGGGTTTCGAGGCGTACCACATGCGGCTGCTGCAATTGCAGCTCGGCCGAGTCTTCGCAGGTGATGACGCGCTCCTCGCGGTCGATATAGTTGGTCAGGCAATTGAGCAGCGTGGTCTTGCCCGAACCGGTGCCGCCCGAGATCACGATGTTGCAGCGAACACGACTGATGATCTTGAGAACTTCGGCGCCCTGCGGCGAGATGGCGCCGAACTTGACCAGTTGATCGAGCGTCAGCTTGTCCTTCTTGAATTTACGGATGGTGAGCGTGGCACCGTCGATGGAGAGCGGCGGCGCGATGACGTTGACGCGGGAGCCGTCGGGAAGGCGCGCGTCGCAGATCGGGCTGGATTCGTCGACGCGGCGGCCAACCTGGCTGACGATGCGCTGGCAGATGTTGAGGAGCTGCTGGTTGTCACGAAAGCGGATGCCGGTCTGTTCGACCTTGCCGTTGACTTCGATGTAGACGTTCCTGGAGCCGTTGACCATGATGTCTGCGATGTCGTCGCGGGCGAGCAGCGGCTCGAGCGGCCCATAACCGAGCACGTCGTTGCAGATGTCCTCGAGCAGCTCTTCCTGCTCCGCGATCGTCATTGCGAAGTTCTTGATCGCGATGATGTCGTTGACGATATCGCGGATTTCCTCGCGCGCGCTTTCAGGATCAAGCTTGGAAAGCTGCGACAGATCGATGGTGTCGATGAGCGCGGAGAAGACCTGGCTCTTGGTATCGTAATAAGTTTCGCTCTTTTCGCGCTGTGCCCGCTTCGGCTCAGGCGCCAATGGCGGTGCCTCGACCGCACGGCGCGCCGGCGGCGCGACAGGCGCGCTTGGCGCCGCCGCGGGCCGGGTCAGAACCGCCGTGTCCATGGAACCTGCAGCCGGCGGCGCAACAGGCGCCGGTGCTGGCTGGCGAAATTCCGGCGTGAACCGGTTGCCGTCGTCGCTGCCTCTTTTACCAAACATGATCGACTACCGATTCCACTGCTGAAGCGTCACTTCTTGTTGCGCGAGAGCTTGCCGAGCAGGCTGCCGAGCCCGGCCTTCTTCTTGATCTTGATTTCGCTGCGCCCGGTCAGCACATGCGCCATTTCGTTGATCATCGCGACAACCGGGTTCTTGGCATCCATTTCGCCAAGCATGCGTCCGTTGTTGGCGGCATTGCCGAACAGCAACGGATCAAAAGCAATGACCGACATCGGCGACAGGCCGAGCGGCTCGGCGAAATCGGACGGCGAAATCTCCGGGCGCTTCGGCACGCCTGCCTGGTTGATGATCAGCTTGGGCGGCGGATCATTGGGACGAAGCCGCTTGAGCATATCGACGAGGTTCTTGGTGTTCCGCAGATTGGCAAGTTCCGGTGTCGCAGTGATGACGATCTCGTCGGCCTTGACCAGGGTGTTCTTGGTCCAGCCCGTCCAGGCATGGGGGACGTCTAGCACCAGAAGCGGCACGCTGCGCTGGGCGGTGTCGATGAGCTGAACGAAGGCCTCGGGATCGAAATCATAGACCCGTTCGAGCGTCGAAGGTGCTGCCAGCAGCGACAGATGCTCGGCGCACTGGGTCAGCAGCCGGTCAAGATAGACTTCATCGATGCGCTCCGGCGAAAACACCGCTTCGGCGATGCCTTGCGCCGGATCCTGGTCGAAATTCATGTTGGCGGTGCCGAAAGCCAGATCGAGATCAGCGACGACCACTTCGGATTTGAACAGGGAGGACATCGCCCAAGCCACATTGTGGGCGATCGTCGAAGAGCCGACACCGCCCTTGGCGCCGACGAAGGCGATCGAGCGGCCGAGCGGCTCGGCTTCCGGATCGATAAAAATCGACGACACCACGCTGACGATGTCGGCCATCGAGACCGGCGCGATCACATATTCGGAAATGCCGTTGCGGATGAGCTCGCGGTAGAGACCGACATCATTGTAGTGACCGATCACCACCACCTTCGACGTCGGATCGCAATATTCCGAAAGCTGGGCGAGTTGTTCCAGCAATTGCTTGGGCTCGCTGCGCGATTCCAGCAGGATCAAATTGGGCGTCGGCGCCGATTGGTAGAATTCGATGGCAGTGGGGACGCCGCCCATATGGACCTTGAGATGCGCCTTCGTCATGCGGCGGTCCTCGCCGGCGCGCTCGACCGGATTGGCAACGCCCTCGGTCTCGCAGAACGCCTGGATCGAGATGCGCGGGATCGGCCGCAACGCCTGCATCGCGGCGATGTCCTGCTGCGAGGTATCGCTGCCATCCACCGGGGCGTCGTAGGCAAGGTTGCTCATCGTCATGCTCTTTCGCGTAGCCTGTTCTGTTCGAGACTGCGGCTCAGTACGTCACTTCCGAATTGCCGAGGAACTCATCTGAGATGCCTCTCTTTTGGTAGACCTCGATGGCTTGGCTACGATTTGCCGGATCAATATTGGCAGGCTTGCGCGGGCCGAGCAGGTCGGTCGGGTTGGCCATCTGGGCAGCAAGATTGTTCTGATAGGAGCAGCCGAAGTCGGCATAGTGCTTGTTTTCCGAGGACTCCATCAGATCTTCGGGCCAGCGTCCGCATTTGTCGGTCTGGGCTTTCACCGAGATATAGGCAACGCGAATCGGGGCCGAGGCTTCGGCGGAAGCGGACTGATAGGAGGTCATGACGATCCGGTTGCGCTTGATACCGCTGGCAACCGCCAGCCTGGCGAAATCGCGTCCGGCAGCGGCCGCGGCGATCTCGTTGGCCGAGCCGACCGGGATTGCAATCGTCAACGTCGGGGCGGCGCTTTTGTCATAGCCGTCGAGGAAGCCGAGAAGCGTATCGCGCTGGGAGCCGGTCATACCGCGGTCACCCGCGCCAACCGGCAGGTCGATCTTCTGATTCTTCTCCGCGATCACGATCGGATGGTTGGTGCGATAGTCATCCGGAATGGCGCCGACCGTGATGCTGTCGCGCTGGGCGCAGCCGGCGAGCAGCGCCACCACCGCAACCGCCAGGACCGGAACGAACCGCCGGCGGACCCGCGAACGACCAAAGCGCATCGTTGTGGCGATGGTGCTTGCCTTCACTGCTGACTGAGACATGTCCGCTTCCCCGTTTACTTGTAGATGAAGCCGACAACGCCGTGGTAGCGGCCGTTGGGCTTGTCGGTCTGCATAGTGCCGTAGACGCGATTGACGCGGCCAAGGAACATGCCGGCGCCGTCGCTGGCGGCGTTGAAATTGTCGTCCGGCTTGGCAAGGTCGTTGCGCGCCACGGGCTTCACCAGATAGGGCGTGATGATGATCACGAGCTCCGTCTCGTTGCGCACGAAGTCCCTGCTGCGGAAGAGCGCGCCGAGCACCGGGATCTTGGCCAGTCCGGGCAGCCCGTTGACGGCTTGCCTGACATCGTCGCGGACCAGGCCCGCGATCATCATGGAGCCACCGGAGGGCAGCTCCACCGTCGTGTCGGCAAGACGCTTGCGCAGCGAAAGGGCGTTCATGCCGGCACTTGTCACGCCTTCGGACAACGACACGGATCCCTCGGTTGTCGGCTCGGAAACCGAGGTTCGGACTTTCAGGCTTATGCGGCCGGGAGACAACACCACCGGCTGGAATTCCAGGCCGATGCCGTACTCGATCTTTTCGACGCTGTAGGTCTTCAACCCAGTCCGGTTGTCGTCGGACACCTTCTGGTCGACATTTGTGACCATGTTGTATTCACCACCGACCTTGAAGGTCGCCTTCTCGCCGGATACGGCGGTCAAGGTCGGCTCGGCCAAGGTCTTCATGACCCCGGACTGCTCCATGGCGTTGACATAGGCCTGCAGCCCCGACGCACCGATCTGAAAGCCCGAATTCGACAGCTGCTTGCCGAGACCGGTAAAATTGTCGCTGGCAGCGCTGTAGCTGATGCCGTTGCTGCCGCCGCTGCCGACCATGTTGACGCCGAGCTGCTTCATCACCGAGCGGCTGACTTCGGCGACCGTCACCTTCAGCGTGACCTGATCGTCGCCGATGATCTGGATCAGGTTGACGATCTGGCTGGTGCGGCGCTCCTGGTCCGGGTTGTTGATGTCGACACCGCTCTGGGCCGAGCCGCCGGCCGCCGTCTGTGAATATTGTCCCGTCGTCGCTTCACCACCTGACACGAACATGTTTGCCAGCTGTTCGGCGCGCTTGGCATCCAAGGGAGTATCCACGGTTCCTGTGAGAACGACGTTGTCGTTCAGCAGTTCCACCTTGACCGCCGACGTCGGCAGGAAGCGCCTGATATAATCCTCAAGGCCGGCAACGTCGCGTTCGACGGCCAGATCCAGACTGACGATCTGCTCGCCATTCGGGCCGAAGACAAAGATGTTCGTCTCGCCGACCGCCTTGCCGAACAGGTAGATGCGCCTGGCGGTGCGGGTCACCGCATCGGCCACCGCCGGGTTGGCGACGAGGATGTCGTAGGCATCGCTCGGCAGGTCGATGACCACCGACTTGTTGAGGCCGAGCTTGACGCGCTGGGTGGCCGTCGATGCCGTGACCTGCGCGGTCTTTGCCTCGACGACGCTGCCTTGCACGTTCGTTCCGACGAGCAGCAGGCCGAATGCCGCGGCTACGATTGCCGGCAGTTTGCCACCTAGCTTCATTTCCTTGCTCCCACTTCGGAAACTTCGCCCGACTTGATCAACCTCACCGTTCCCCTGCGGCCATTGCCGGAAACGAGATAGTCGGCCTCACCCACATTCTTTTCCTGCGTGTCCGCGACTGCCCGCAGCGCCAGGGTCAGGCGATCCGCCATCTGTTGGGCGACGGTGATGATCTCCGCCTGCTTGGGTGTCAGTTCCAGCGTGGCGGTCTGGCCCACCCTGGTCTTCTTGCCTTCCTCGTCCTCCTGAATGGTCTGGTCGATGGCCAGGACGCGGATATTCTTGAGGATGGTCTCGGTGTTGAAGCCGGCGGCACCGCTGGCGGCATCGGCCCTGCGGGTCATGATGACATCGACGAAATCGTTGGGAAGAATGAAGCCGCCGGCCGACGTGTCGGCCGAGATGGCCGTGGCCACCGCCCGCATGCCGGAAGGCAGGATCGACGACATGAAGCTCTGCCCCTCGCCGATCAGCTTGGAGCGCCGCAGCGGCTCTCCGGCATACATCGCCACACGGGCAATGGAACCCTTCAGCTTGTCCAGCGCCTCGGGCTCGGCGGTGCGGGTGATGAAATTCGCGTTGACGCCGTCGGAGGGCCAGGATTGCCAGGCGATGTTGTTTTGGATCGGGCTGCCCATCGGAACATCGCCTGAAAGCACAAGCACATCCTGGAGTGCCACTGCCGGGGCCTGGGGAGAGGAATCGACGACGACCTGTGGCGGGGGTGCCACCATGTTCTTCGCAACATAGCCAGCGCCACCCGCCGCGGCCACCGCCACGCTCAGAATTATCAATCGCGATGCTGGCATCTGTCCGAACCCTTGCCCTGGCAAACCACGTAGCCAAGCCGGACTTTGCAGCGGCAATCGTCAAAACAAGGTTAATGTAATACTTACGATCGTGATTAATTTAAGGTTTACACAAATTGGCTGGAATGTGGCCTGATCGGCCAAAACAACCGGGCCGGCCCTGCTGAGAAGGGGTTTCGGCAATGCTGACAGACAATAAAAATAAGATCGTGCTCAAGCCGCCAGCCTGGCAAGCGCCCATACCATCAAAGGCGAATCCGGATAGGTCAGCAACCCGCCAAGGCCGAGCGCGACGCCATAGGGGACACCTTTTGCCTCGTCGGCGAAATGGCGCAGAAACGGATTCTGGCCGGTAACGGCTGCAAGCAGCGACTTCCGGTAGAGGATGATCGCCAGCGTCAGCAGGCCGCCGATGATTGTCGAGGCGACAAGATACTCGACGAGATTGATATTGAGGCCCATCCACATCGCGGTGGCGGCCAGAAGCTTGGCGTCGCCGCCGCCCATGCCGCCCATTGCAAACAGGCCGAACGTCACGGCCAGGACCAGGGCGCCGGCGGCGAAATGTCCGCCATAGGCCGCCCAGTCCATGCCTGTCAGGGGTGCGACCAGCGCGAAAACGACGACGAGCAGCACCGGCACGCGGTTGGCGATCGTCATCGACAGCATGTCGGAGATCGCGGCAAACAGCATGCAGAACGGAAAAACGACGAAGATCAGGGCTTCAAGCATCGGCGCTATGCCTATTGTCCGATTTCACGCGACTCAATCTAAGTATGTTCGATTAACGATTGATGAGGCCAGGGACGAAAAGACGGCCTATGTTGGCAGCGGCATAGAAAAGGGCCGCCACGCGGCGGCCCTTTTCCAGAAACGTAATGCAAATGCTCGGCGGTAAACCGATCAGCTGCCGCCGGTCGGCGCGTTGTTCAGGGTGGTGCCGATGTTGGTGAACTTGGCATTCAGCGCATTGCCGAGCGTGCCGGCGCCAGTGATGATGGCGAGCGCGATGAGAGCGGCGATCAGACCATATTCGATAGCGGTCGCGCCGGATTCGTCTTTCACAAAACGTGCGATAAGATTAGACATTCGAGAGCTCCTACTCCACGTGTTACAGCACTTCCGTCAACTTCTGTGATGGTTGATCGGATGCTGCCAATCTAGGGAGAAGCTCTTTCGATCGGCTTAAGAAACAGCCTTACCGATTCCTTTCCCGGTTCGAACATATTGCGTGGTTAACTTCGGGCTAAGGTACCGCCGCGCCTTCCAGTCCCAGGCTTGACCCGACGGGACCGCGCCTCGCGGGCGCCCTTGCCGGCCATTGCACGATTGGCAACATCGCATGCTTAACCGTTGGTTCACCAATCTCGTTCATGTTCCGTTGATCAGTCCGCCTGCGTGGAGCGCCTCAATGGCCCAGCCGAGATCGTCAATCCTGATTGCCGCGCTTCTTGCCGTCTCGAGCTTCGTCGCGCCCGCCATGGCCGGCGCCGGCATCGAGGTCACGATGAACCAGGCCAAGATCGTCAAACTGTCGCGTCCCGCCGACACCATCGTGGTCGGCAACCCGGCAATCGCCGACGCTTCGGTGCAGGACGCTTCGACGATCGTGCTCACCGGCAAAGGCTTCGGGGTCACCAATCTGGTCGTGCTCGATACGGACGGCAGCCCCATTGTCGACGAGCAGGTTACCGTGGTGCGGCAAGCCGCCTCGTCCGTGCGCATCTATCGGCGCGCCGAAATCCAGACGATGTCGTGCACACCCTATTGCGAAAGCTCGTACAAGAGCGAAGCGGAGAAGTCTTCGGAAGCGGAGATGAGCGTCAGCCGATAGGTGGCGTTGCCGACTGCCGTTCCGGTTATTGTCTGGTTAAGAGGCCTGCGCCGACTTTAACGATCATCCATACCGGACCTCAATCGGTTTGCGTTAATGCTCCTTCCGAGACCGCATAGAGATCGGCAGGATCGGACATGAGCAAGGAATTCGGTCGCGCAGGCGACCACAAAGTGAGACGCCCAAGGTTTTTCGCCCGCTTCCTTCGTGACCGGCGCGGCGCCACGGCAATCGAATTCGCGATCCTTTCAGTCCCCTTCGCGCTGCTTGTCTTTGCCATTCTGGAAAGCTGCATCTCGTTTGCCGGCCAGGAGGTGATGGCCAACGTCACCGACGATGTCGCGCGCAAGCTGCGCACCGGCCAGTTGAGGGCGGCTGACGTTGCCGGAACCAATTTGCGGGACATGATCTGCACGAAACTGCAGATCATCGTCTCCCAGGATTGTCCCAATCAACTGCTGGTGGATCTTCGCCAATATACGTCGTTCGCCGATGCGGCCACGGCAGGCTTCAAGATCCAGAACGGCGATGTCGTACTGACGAAAGGCACCGCAACCCAATCGTTCTCAGTGACAGCGGGTGCGGCGGAGTCGAGGAACATGCTTCGGGTCTTCTACAAGTGGCCGATCATGACCGATCTGCTGGCGCAGTCGATGGGGGGCAACAAGACCCTGCATTTCGCATCGGTGACCTGGCAGAACGAGCCGTTCGACAACTGAGCGGAATGCACGAGCAGTATAAGAAAAGGGCAATGAGCATGATGCGTGCGGGGGCACATCTTATGATTACGGGAGTTTGGCGCAAAGCAAGTCGATTCTGGTCCGATCGCCGCGGCATCGCGGCGGTCGAATTCGCTTTGATCATGCCAATTCTGCTGATCATGTATTTCCTGACAATGGAAGCGTCGCAAGCCATCGAGACCAGCAAGAAGGTCAGTCGTATCGGCAGCATGGTGGCCGATCTCGTCACCCAGCAGACAAGCGTCCTCAAAGCGGATGTCGACGCCATCATGCAGATCGGCAGCGTCACCCTTCAACCCTACAATCGCTCAAACCCGACCATCACCATCACGGCAATCCAGGTCTCAGCCGATGGGACACAGGCACTGGTGGTGTGGTCACGCAAATTGGCAGCCGGCGTCGCCAGCCGTGGCGCCGCCGCCACCACCGAGACAACGGTCCCGGCGTCGCTCAAGGTCGCCAACACTTTTCTCATCCGCGTTGAAAGCAACCTCGGCTATACGCCGGTCATCGCGTGGAGCGCGAGCAGTCAACAGAAGCTTGGACTGACCTCGGCTTTCAGCAACATAACCATGGGCGAAACCTATTATCTGCGCCCCCGCAGAAGCGTGACGATCCCTTGCAGCGACTGTTGAATAGAGGCAGCCAGGCGTTGCGCAAGGCCGCTCCAGCTACTGCTGCTGTCCACGGTCCGAAACGAAGCGCACGATAGCAGCGGCCATCTCGTAGTCTTTTGGCGCCACGGTGGCGAAGCCGCCGGGATGTCTCGATTCCAGGAGATCGTAGATATCGGGCGTCGTCGACTTGAGGTTGGTGAGGAACACGGCAAGCCGGCGCTTGGCCTCGGGGTCGAGATCGCTGCGGACCGCGTGCGGGCCGTATCTCAGCAGACCCGACGTCCACACGACACGAAGCGCCGTCACTGAGAGCCCTGCCGCCTCCAACCTCGCCTGCGTGCCCGACGGTTCTCGCGGGCGGTCGGCAGCGGCCGTCACCCAGCCGAAGAGGCCATCGGCCCTGCCGTCGACCAGCATCGTCTCGGCCGTCGCGGCCGAATCGGCACGCACCAAAAACGGTGCATCTTCCGCGATCTTGCGGCCTTCCGCCGCCAACGCCGCCAATGGCAGGAGAGAACCGCCGACGCTGTCCGAAGGCGCCATGGCGATACGATGGCGGTCCATCGCCGCAAGGTCGGGCAGCTTGCCGTCCCGCGTCAGCAGAACGGAGCGGATGCCGATCGCGCCGTCTGAATCGACCGGAGCGACAAGCGGTTCGATACATAAGCAGCGCTGCGAGGCCGTTGCATAGGCGGTGGCCGAATAGATCGCATATTCGATGCGGGAATCGGCCTGCGCCTCGATCAGCGCGGCATAATTGCGGGCAACGACAAACTCGACCTTCATACCCAATGCTTTGGTGTAGGCGTCCGTCAACACAGCCAGCCCCGGAACGGCGTTGCCGGCACCTGGCTCGGCAACGATGCCTATGCGAAACGTGCCGATATCATCGCGCCAGTCGGCATGCGCCGGGTTGGACCAGAGGCCGACGAGCGCGCCCGGCCCCAGCAACAGAGCGGCATATGTCTTTAACGCAACCCTCATGACAGAACCGCCGTCTGTTTTCCCGGATCGATGCTCAGATCGTCATTCCCAAAACCGCTGCGCACTTTTGGGCGATATGCACTGATTATCACGCCTGCCCGTTGCCGTTTGGTTTCCGAATTGCCAATGAAGTTGCGGAACCCTATGTCTGGTCGGTCAAACTGGCAATAACTTGATGGCGCGCGCTTTCCTCTTCGTCCTGGATTCCTTCGGCATCGGCGGCGCGGCCGACGCCGACCGCTACGGTGACGCCGGCGCCAACACATTCGCGCACATCGCAGAGGCCTGTGCGGAGGGCCGTGCGGATCGCGAAGGGCTTCGCAGTGGACCGCTGTTTGTCCCTCACATGGCCTCGCTCGGGCTTGGCAAGGCTGCCGAAACCGCGGCGGGACTGGGGTTTGCCAACAGCGGGGCGGATATGCTCCCAACTGCCTTTCACGGCGCCGCACAGGAGGTTTCGAGCGGCAAGGATACGCCATCCGGCCATTGGGAAATCGCCGGCCTGCCGGTGCGCCTCGACTGGGGCTATTTCCCGGATACGGTTCCGGCCTTTCCGGCCGAACTGACCGAGGCGATCATCCGTGAAGGCAAGGTGCCGGGCATTCTCGGCAATTGCCATGCGCCGGGCACCGAGATCATCGAGCGCTTCGGTGAGGAGCACATCCGGACCGGCAAGCCGATCTGCTACACGTCGGTCGACTCGGTCCTGCAAATCGCCGCGCATGAAGTCCATTTCGGCCTCGACCGGCTTTATGAATTCTGCAAGGTGGTGCGCAGGCTGGTTGACCCGCTGAGGATTGGACGGGTGATCGCGCGGCCGTTCGTCGGCGAAACCACCGCCACTTTCGAGCGGACATACAACCGTCATGACTACGCCGTGCCCCCGCCGGAACCGACCCTGCTCGACCGGCTGACGGCGCGTGGCAGCCGTGTCATCGCCGTCGGCAAGATCGGCGACATCTTCGCCCATCGCGGAATTTCGCAAGTGCGCAAGGCGGCGGGCAACATGGCGATGTTCGACGAGGCGCTGGGTGCGATGGATGATGCCGGCGACGGTGACCTCGTCTTCGCCAATTTCGTCGACTTCGACACCGAATTCGGTCACCGCCGCGATGTCGCGGGCTATGCTGCCGCGCTCGAGGCCTTCGACCTGCGGCTGCCGGAGGCATTTGCGAGGCTGCGGCAAGGCGATCTTCTCATCCTGACGGCCGACCACGGCAACGACCCTACCTGGGGCGGGACCGATCACACGCGCGAGCGCATTCCGGTGATCGGCACTGGACCGGGTCTCAAGGGCGGCGACATCGGACTGAGAACGACATTCGCCGACATTGGCGAGACCCTGGCCGAGCATCTCGGGCTGGCGCCCGGACGCTACGGCACTTCTTTCTATACGGCGATCGGCGGTCATGCCTGAATTGCCGGAGGTCGAAACCGTCCGGCGCGGACTTCAGCCGGTTCTTGAAGGCGCCACCATCGCCCGCGTCGAGGCGCGCCGACCGGATCTGCGCTTTCCATTTCCCGAGAAATTCGCGCAGCGGCTGACCGGCAAGACGATCACGGCACTCGGCCGCCGGGCCAAGTATCTGACGATGGACCTGGAAGGCGGGCCCGTGCTGATCTGCCATCTCGGCATGTCGGGCTCATTCCGCGTCGAGACGGCCGATGGCAGCGACATGCCCGGCATCTTCCGGCACGACCGCTCGAAAAGCTCCAATCACGACCACGTCGTCTTCCATATCGAGTCTCCAACCGGTGCCCGGTCCCGCGTGATCTTCAATGATCCGCGCCGCTTCGGCTTCATGTTGTTTGCGGAGGGACTGCCGGACGTTCATCCGATGCTGGCTGGACTTGGCGTCGAGCCTACGGGCAACACATTGGACGGTGCGCTGCTCGCCTCATTGATGAAGGGGCGGCGATCACCGCTGAAGGCAGCGCTTCTCGACCAGAGGCTGATCGCCGGGCTCGGCAACATCTATGTGTCGGAGGCGTTGTGGCGTGCCGGCCTGTCGCCGCTGCGCGAGGCGGGCACGATCGCCAGGCCCGGAAAGAAAGCCCAGGCCCAAAGCGAACACCTCGCGCAAGCCATTCGTTCGGTGATATCGGATGCGATCGCAGCCGGCGGCTCCTCACTGCGGGACTATATGCAGACCGATGGGTCGCTGGGCTATTTCCAGCACGCCTTCGCCGTCTACGACCGCGAAGGCGAGGCATGCTCCAAGCCCGGCTGCGGCGGCCACATCGAACGGATCGTGCAGAGCGGCCGATCGACCTTTTATTGCCGGACATGTCAGCGGTGAGTTGGAGCAATTCCAGGAAAGTGTGAAACGGTTTTCCGTCGAGAATTGCGTCGAGACAAGGAGATGGGAGCGGTTCTGCGTTTCCGTGAAACGATGAACCGCTCCAGGCGAGCGTGAGCAAGGAGAAGCAGCCATGGCCTATGAGACGATCATCACCGAGACGCACGGCAAGGTTGGGCTGATCACGCTGAACAGGCCGCAGGCGCTCAACGCACTGAATTCGCAGATTCTGACCGAAGTGGTGGCAGCCGTGAACGGGTTCAGCGCCGATCCAGGTATCGGCGCCATGGTCATCACGGGTTCCGAAAAAGCTTTCGCCGCCGGCGCCGATATCAAGGAGATGCAGTCCATCTCCTACGCGGACGCCTACGCCCAAGACTTCTTCGTCGGCTGGGAGGAACTGACGCGGGCGCGAAAGCCAATTATCGCGGCGGTGGCGGGCTATGCACTCGGCGGCGGCTGCGAGCTGGCGATGATGTGCGATTTCATCATCGCCGCCGACACGGCCAAATTCGGCCAGCCCGAGATCACCCTCGGCGTCATTCCAGGGATGGGCGGGTCACAAAGGCTGACCCGCTTCGTCGGCAAGTCGAAAGCGATGGACATGTGCCTGACCGGGCGGATGATGGATGCCGCCGAGGCCGAGCGTTCTGGCCTGGTGTCGCGGGTCGTGCCTGCCGGCGAACTTGTCGAGGAGGCGCTGAAGGCCGCGGCCAAGATCGCCGCTTTATCGCGACCATCGGTGATGATGGCAAAGGAGGCTGTCAATCGCGCCTTCGAGACGACGCTTGCCGAGGGATTGCGGTTCGAGCGCCGGCTGTTTCACTCACTGTTTGCACTGGACGATCAGAAGGAAGGCATGGCGGCCTTTGCCGAGAAGCGGAAGCCGAATTTCACCAACCGCTGACGCCAATCCCTTGGCCGCGAAGAAGATGGCTGCTGGCCGCCAAAAAGAAGGCCGGGCAGCGTTGACGCGCCGGAAAAGCTGAACTATAAGCCGCACCAACCGAGGTGGCCCCGTGGCTGCCCGTTTGTTTTTTGCGCCCTGCGGCATCCCGCATGCGCCGACCAGATCAGAAGAGAGGCATCATGGCCAATACATCCTCGGCCAAAAAGGCAACGCGCAAGATCGTCCGCCGCGCAGCGATCAACAAGAACCGCCGCTCGCGCGTCCGCACCTATATCCGCCAGGTCGAAGAGGCGCTTGCCTCCGGTGACAAGGCTGCCGCACAGGCCGCCTTCAAGATCGCGGAGCCGGAATTGATGCGCGCCGCGACCAAGGGCGTGATTCACAAGAACACGGCGTCCCGCAAGGTGTCGCGACTGGCTCAGCGGGTCAAGGTACTTTCGGCCTGACATTACTTGCCTAGACTGACGTTCTTCGAACCCGGCCGTTTGTGCCGGGTTTTTTCGTTTGCCGGCAAGCACTTAAAAAGAATGTCCGGAAACGCCGTCTTAGGCGGATTTCACAATTGGGAATAGTTTGCCGGCATATGCATGCCTGCTGTTGATCGGCATGCTTGAAAAGGGACGGCCTAATGATTCTTAGCTGTCAGAAATAGCTGATATTTTTCAGTTACTTACTGAGGGTGATCCACAGCTTGTCCACACCGGACCGACCCGATCGGGGACAAGTCGCTGTCAAGCGAATTATTTCAGAATATTTCTCTCAGCGTCCGGTTTTTCATATTCGCCGGAAAAGGGTTTGAATCACAATGGCTTTGTTAAAATGTGCCGTCGCGGCACGCCACTCGAACCCGCCTCCAGTAACCAGATTCCTTAAAAATGCGTTAGACGTGGCCTTGCCCTATCCACAGCGATTTCGGTAGTGTCGGTCTATCGAAAGGGACGGGCTCTGGCTCTCAACCAAAGCCTGAATCGGCCAGCTTAAATTGGCGGGATTTGCAACGCGGATCAAGTCCGCGGACAGGTTTGGTTTGTCTTTTTCGATACGGTAGGGGACTGGCGTAACTAGACATGGCAGGTAGACGGCGCGCCGGCGCTCCTTTCGCCGGACGGTGTTGTATTGCCCTGACATACCCAACGCGGACTGGCTTCCATGGGCCGGCACCGGTTCCCACGGATAATGGGCGACGTTCATCTGCCGGCGGCGGCAGCGGACATCGTAGCAAAGACTTAGGTCGCCGGAACCGGATGCAGGAGGCGCATCCCCGGTGGAAACAGGTACGGAAGGACAAGGAAAAGATCATGCAGAGCGGCATCGAAAGGGAGCTTACGGGCGACCTCCCATTTCCTGGAACTTTGATCGGAGCAAACGACATGGCGGTGTCCAGCGACGCGGAACAGAAATTCGACCGGGTCAAAACCCAGTTGAAGGCGCGCCTGGGAACCGAAGTCTATTCGAGCTGGTTTGGCCGCATGAAGGTCGCCGAGGCTTCCAAGGGCATCGTCCGCATCTCGGTGCCTACTGCCTTCCTGCGCTCATGGATAAACGGCCACTATCTCGACCTCATCTCCGAGCTGTGGAAGCAGGAGGATCCCGATCTCCTCAAGATCGACATCGTCGTGCGCACGGCAACCCGTCAGGGACGCAGCCAGGCCGAGCCAGAGGTAACGCCAGCACGCAGCAAGGTGACACGGCAGACGCAGACGGCACTCGCTGCCGGCACAGTCAGCCCCAGCCGGGTGGAGCGCGCACCGGCTCCGCGTCCGGGCACACCGATCGAGAGCGAATTCCGCCACAACGTTCTGGGGTCACCGCTCGATCCGCGCTACACGTTCGGCTCCTTCATCGAGGGACCGTCGAACCGGGTGGCCTTCGCCGCCGCCAAGGCAGTGGCGGAATCGCAATCGAGCGCGGTGCGCTTCAATCCGCTTTTCCTTCACGCAACCGTCGGGCTCGGCAAGACACATTTGCTGCAGGCCATCGCCGCGGAATCGCTGAAGCAGAACCCCAAGTCGCGCGTCGTCTATCTCACGGCCGAGTATTTCATGTGGCGCTTTGCCACCGCGATCCGCGACAACAACGCGCTGACGCTCAAGGAACAGCTGCGCGACATCGACCTGCTCATCATCGACGACATGCAGTTCCTGCAGGGCAAGTCGATCCAGCACGAATTCTGCCACCTCATCAACATGCTGCTCGACAGCGCCAAACAGGTCGTCGTCGCCGCCGACCGGCCGCCATCGGAACTGGAATCGCTCGAACCGCGGGTTCGTTCGCGCCTCAATGGCGGTGTCGCGCTTGAAATGTCGGCGCCCGATTTCGCCATGCGCCTCGGCATGCTCAAATTGCGCCTTGCCACGGCCAGGGGCGACGACGCATCGCTCGACATTTCGGAGGAGATCCTCAATCACGTCGCCCGCACCGTGACCGGCAGCGGACGCGAGCTGGAAGGCGCCTTCAATCAGCTTTTGTTCCGTCAATCCTTCGAGCCGCAGATCACAATCGACCGGATCGACGAAATCCTCGGCCACATCTATCGCACCGGCGAGCCGAAGCGTGTCCGTATCGAAGACATCCAGCGCATCGTGGCGCGTCACTACAATGTGTCGAAGACCGAATTGCTGTCCAACCGGCGCACGCGCACCATCGTCAAGCCGCGGCAGGTCGCCATGTACCTGTCGAAGGTGATGACGCCGCGCTCGCTGCCTGAGATCGGACGGCGTTTCGGCGGCCGCGACCACACCACGGTGCTGCATGCCGTGCGCAAGATCGAGGACCTTTCCGGCAACGACAACACGCTGGCGCAGGAACTTGAGCTTCTGAGGCGGTTGATCAACGACCAGGCCTGATCCTCCGGGGATGGCAGAGCCGGAACAATACCGGAATTCAATGGCTTGCCAGTGCGGCGCTGGGCCTGGATCGGGCTCGTGGCGCCGCCTGGAAGCGATCTGGATTTCGGTTTTACGACACTGGCTCGCGGACTTCGGGCGCGTTATCCCCAGAAAGCCCGCGTAGCCGGCCTGAACCGGTGGCGCGGGCTTGCGTTTGCTGGTTTTTTCCTGTCAGTTTACGCAGATTCTGAGCCTGTTCAGACCTTTCGCGGGACGCCGCTCACTGGTGACCCGTCATTCATTCAAGCGAGCCTGTTTCGTCATGCGTGTTATCCTGGAACGGTCAAATCTCCTGAAGTCGCTCAACCACGTCCATCGTGTGGTCGAGCGGCGAAACACCATACCGATCCTGTCCAACGTGCTGCTCAGCGCCGAAGGCGCCAGCCTTGAAATGAAGGCGACCGATCTCGACCTCGAGGTGACCGAAGCGACGCCCGCCAAGGTGGAGCGCGGCGGGGCGACGACAGTCCCGGCACATCTGCTCTACGACATCGTGCGCAAGCTTGCCGATGGCGCCGAGGTGATGCTGAAGACGGACGAGGACGGCAACGCCATGACGGTGACGTCTGGCCGCTCGAGCTTCCGCCTTCAGTGTCTGCCGCAATCCGACTTCCCGGAGCTCTCGGCCGGATCCTTCTCGCATATCTTCCGTCTCGACTCGGTTGCCCTGAAAGGCCTGATCGAGAAGACCCAATTCGCCATCTCCACCGAGGAGACGCGCTATTACCTGAACGGCATCTACCTGCACACGCATGAGGTCGGCGGCAAGCTGAAGCTGCGCTCGGTGGCGACCGACGGCCACCGCCTGGCGCGCGCCGAGATCGACGCGCCAGCGGGTTCCGAAGGCATGCCGGGCATCATCATTCCGCGCAAGACGGTGAGCGAGCTGCAGAAGCTCGTCGACGATCCGGATGTCGCGGTCACCACCGAACTGTCGGACACCAAAATCCGCTTCACGATCGGCAGCGTGGTTTTGACCTCGAAGCTGATCGACGGCACCTTCCCCGACTATCAGCGGGTCATTCCGACCGGCAACGACAAGAAGCTGATCATCGACCGCCAGAGTTTTGCCGCCGCCGTCGATCGTGTCTCGACCATCTCTTCCGAACGCGGCCGCGCGGTGAAGCTGTCGATCAGCGAGGGTCAGGTGACGCTTGCGGTCAACAATCCCGATTCAGGCAGCGCCACCGAAGAGCTGTCCGCCGACTATTCATCCGATCCGATCGAGATCGGCTTCAACGCCAAGTACCTGCTCGACGTTGCCGCGCAGCTGACCGGCACGGAAGCCAAGTTCATGCTGGCCGACGCCGGTTCGCCGACGCTGATCCACGACATGGCCGACGAGACCGCACTCTATGTGCTGATGCCGATGCGGGTGTAGCGGCGCCGTGTCACCGCTTGGTCCTGTTGTGGACCGGCGGCAAGCGCGATATTTACGGCAACTCCTAGAGCAATTCCAGGAAAAGTGTGAAGCGGTTTTCCGTCCGGAATTGCGTCAAAACAAAGAGATAGAGCGGTTCTGCGTTTCCGTGAAACGATGGAGCGCTCTATAGGCGGATAGCGGTTGCCGGCACAGAACCATATAAGTAAGCTAACACTTACTAATTTCCGCAACTATGCGGCGCTGACGATCGATCTGGCGCAAGGTGCCGTGGTTTTTTCCGGCGACAACGGCGCCGGCAAGACCAATCTCCTCGAAGCGATCTCCTTTTTGACACCGGGGCGTGGCTTGCGCCGCGCCCCTTACGCGGATGTCGCACGCGAGGGCGGCGACGGCGGCTTTGCATTGCATGCCCGGCTCGACGGACCTGACGGCCAGGTCGAGATCGGAACAGGCATTTCCGGCGGCGACACCGCCGGCGAAGGCGGCAGGCGGGTGCGCATCAATGGAGCTCCGGCGCGTTCGGCCGAGGACATGCTGGAATGGCTGCGCGTGGTGTGGCTGACGCCGGCCATGGACGCGTTGTTCACCGGGCCTGCCGCGGATCGCCGGCGCTTTCTCGACCGGCTGGTGCTGGCGATCGATCCCGGCCACGGGCAACGTGCGATCGACTACGAGAAGGCGATGCGTGGCCGTAACCGCTTGCTTACTGAAGGCTCTCGAGACGACCGCTGGTTCGACGCAATCGAGACGCAGATGGCCGAAACCGGTGTGGCGATCGCCGCCGCGCGAGCCGAGATGGTGCGCCTTCTGACCGCCATGATCGACAGGCTGCCCGACACGGGGCCATTTCCGCAGGCCGATATCGGCCTTTCGGGAGACCTGGAAGCCGAAATTGCGACCGCGCCGGCAGTCGATGTCGAGGAGCGCTTCCGCCGGACCCTTGTCGAGGGTCGTGACCGCGATCGCGCTGCCGGGCGCACGCTCGAGGGTCCGCATCGTTCGGACCTGATGGTTCGGCACCGCCCCAAGGCGATGCCGGCCGAGCTTTGCTCGACAGGCGAGCAAAAGGCGCTGCTGGTCGGCATCGTGCTGTCCCATGCAAGGCTGACCGGCGAAATGTCGGGCATGACGCCGATCCTGCTGCTCGACGAGATCGCCGCGCATCTCGACAGCCGGCGCCGCACGGCGCTGTTTTCCATCCTGGAGGAACTGAACTGCCAGGCGTTCATGACAGGAACCGATGCTGCGCTGTTTTCCAGTCTCCAGGGACGCGCGCAATTCCTGACTGTCGACCATGGGACGGTTGGGCCAACCGAAGACCCCTGACAAGGTTTTTCAGTCCCTGTATGATCAGGCAATGACCACTGCCGCCCTGACCGCAGACGAGATCGAACGCTATGCCCGCCACATCGTGCTGCCGGAGATCGGCGGAGCCGGACAGCAAAGGCTGAAACAGGCCCGGGTGCTGGTTATCGGCGCTGGCGGGCTGGGCGCGCCGGTGCTTGAGTATCTCGCCGCCGCCGGCGTCGGCACACTAGGCGTGATCGATGACGACACCGTTTCGCTGTCCAATCTGCAGCGTCAGGTCATTCACGGTACCGACACTGTCGGCCTGCTGAAAACCGATAGCGCCAAGGCGGCAATCGCTCGCATCAATCCCAACACAATTGTTGAAGCGCACGCAATCCGGCTGACCACAGACAACGCGCCCGCCCTCGTCGCCCGCTATGACATCGTCGTCGACGGCTCCGACAATTTCGAAACGCGCTATGCCGTGGCCGATGCCTGCGCGAGCGAAGGCAAGCCGCTGGTGCATGCCGCCGTCGGACGCTTCGATGGTTCGGTAACGGTGCTGAAGCCATTCGAAGACGGCAAGGACGGCAAGCCCAACCCAAGCTATCGCGATCTGTTTCCCGAGGCGCCACCGCCGGGCCTGGTGCCGTCCTGCGCCGAAGCCGGCGTGCTTGGCGCGCTGACCGGCGTCGTCGGCACGCTGCAGGCCATGGAGGCGATCAAGCTGATCACCGGCGTCGGCGAACCGCTGGTCGGCCGGCTGCTGCTCTATGATGGGCTGGCGGCGCGCTTCGACACCATCCGCTACAAGAGAAGCTGAATTCTTGGACCGGATCGAAGCTGTCTCCATCACGCGGATCCCCATCGATTTCGACCGCTGGGACGATGTGCTCGCATTGATCATGCGCGCTTTCGCCTCGATGGACGGCGTCATCGACCCGCCCTCCTCGGCCCACCTTTTGACCACCGACACTCTGCGGGACAAGGCGCGGTGGGAGACCGGCTTCGTCGCGCTCAAGGGCGATCGGATCGTCGGCTGCGTCTTTGCCCTTGAAAAGGTGACAGAGTTCTATGTCGGCAAGCTCGCGGTCGCGCCGGACTGCCAGGGACAAGGCATTGGCCGGCGGCTGATGCAGGCGGTCGAAGACCTTGCCCGCAGCCGCGGCGAGGCGGCAATCGAGCTTCAGACGCGGATCGAGCTGACCGGGAATCATGCGGCCTTTGCTCGCCTCGGCTTTCGCGAAACTGAACGGACGGCGCACGAGGGCTATGCCAGGCCGACCTCGATCACCATGCGCAAAGCTATCCCGTAAGGTTTATCTTACGGTTTGTGGGCCGCGACAGCGTCAGGTCCTGAGCGGCAGCACCCGATCCGGCGGGCGGTGGCCGTCGACGAAGGCGCGGATATTGATGATGACCTTCTCGCCCATGTCGATGCGGCCCTCGAGCGTCGCCGAGCCCATATGCGGCAAAAGCACGACCTTGTTCTTGGCGGCGAGCTTCAGCAGCTTGCTGTTCAAGGCCGGCTCATGCTCGTAGACATCGAGCCCGGCGCCGGCGATCTTGCCGTCCTGAATCAGCTTGACCAGCGCTTCCTCGTCGATGATGTCGCCACGTGCGGTGTTGACGACATAGGCAGTCGGCTGCAGCAGCGCCAGCCGCCGCGCTGAAAGCAGATGGAAGGTTGCCGGCGTCGAGGGACAGTTGACCGAGATGATATCCATGCGGGCCAGCATCTGGTCGAGGCTTTCCCAATAGGTCGCCTCCAACCCGTCTTCCACGGCCGGCAGCACGCGGTGGCGGTTGTGATAATGGATCGACAGTCCGAAGGCCTTGGCTCGCCTGGCGACGGCGGTGCCGATGCGGCCCATGCCGACAATGCCGAGCCGCTTGCCCCAGATGCGCCGGCCCAGCATCCAGGTCGGCGACCAGCCAGCCCATTTCTTGTCACCGGTGAGCACATTGGCACCTTCCGCCAGCCGCCGCGGCACCGCCAGCATCAGCGCCATGGTCATGTCGGCGGTGTCCTCGGTCAGGACATTCGGCGTGTTGGTGACGGTGATGCCCCTCTTGGCCGCGGCCGCGACATCGATCTTGTCGACGCCATTGCCAAAATTCGCGATCAGTTTGAGGTTGTCGCCGGCCTGGGCGATCAGTGCGGCGTCGATCTGGTCGGTTACCGTCGGCACCAGCACGTCGGCCTCCTTGACCGCCGCGACCAGTTCCGGCTGCGTCATCGGCCGGTCCTCGACATTCAGCCTTGCGTCGAACAACTCGCGCATGCGGGTCTCGACGGGGTCGGGCAGCTTTCGCGTGATGACGACGAGAGGCTTCTTTTTGCCTGCCATTGTTTCCCTCTCGAGTACTTGCCGCAATTCCGAACGCAAAACCGCTTCACACTTTTGCTGGAATTGCTTCTAACCCGATCTCGTTGAGACCTCTTTAACCAAGACCGGCGAAACTGAAGCCGGTCGCGGTGCCGATTACTCCCTGTAACAAGCGGTGCCGCCGAAGACAAAGAAAAAGGGGCGCCGAGGCCGATGGGCAAGCGCCGAAAGGAATGAAAGTGTCTGGTTTCGCGTCGCTTCGCCTGATTGTCAGCGCAGCATTTCTCGGCGCCCTGCTTTATTCTTCGCTTGCGGGCGCGCAGAGTGCCGCTGCACCTGCCCAGGGCGTCGTCACGCTTGGTCCGAGTGGCCTGCCGCTGCCGCGCTTCGTCAGCCTGAAATCCGGCCGCGTCAACTCGCGCGTCGGTCCCGGGGCCAACTACTCGGTCGACTGGATGTATATGAAGGCCGGCCTGCCGATGGAGATCATCCAGGAATTCGACACATGGCGCCGCGTGCGCGATGCCGATGGTTCGGAAGGCTGGATCAACCAGTCGCTGCTTTCCGGCCGACGCACGGCAATCGTCGCACCATGGCAGCGCGGCAAGGGCGCCCAGATCGACCTTCTCAACAGTCCCGACAAGGACGCAAGAGTGGTCGCGATGATTGAACCTGGCGTCATGGGTACGATCAAATCCTGCGACGGCCAGTGGTGCGAAATGACATTCGATGGCCACACAGGCTGGCTTGCCCAGTCGATCGTCTGGGGCGCCTATCCCGGCGAACGGGTCAAGGACTGATTCTTTGACCTCTTTGACCCTTTGACCGCGATCCCTCGCGGGTCGTGGTTTAGCGCCCGATACGGCCGAGATGCGTGTCCTGGAACCCGGTCGACAGCTTCAGGCCGTAGCCCAGTGCTCGGTCGATGGCGATGTGGGCGATCCATATCAGCGCAACCGCCATCGCGGCCGCATTGCCCCACATGTGCCCGCCGAGCAGCAGCAGCACGGGCACGATCAGGATGTGCAAGGCGTTGTAGGCAAGAGCACCGACGCGCGGTCCGGCCAGATAGCCCGACATCGACAGGTCAGGCGCCAGGATAAGCAATCCGAACAGCCACCAGGACATACCGGTTGAGCCGTAGAAAACAACGGCAGCAACCGCCATGATTGTCCATTCGAGCCGGATTACGAGATCGAGGGGTTTCATCCCTGACGGATCATTCCGGCCTGGCCGATGATTCTGGCCTGATCAATCATTCCGGCCTCGCCGGTCATTCGCGGCGTTTGGGGCGCAGCCTCACGACGATGTCGACATTGGCGATCTCCATCCCTTCCGGAGGCTCCGGCAGGTTGGCAACCGTCACCGGACCACTGTCGATGTCGAATATGCGGTTTTCGCCTTCGATGTAGAAATGGTGGTGATCGGAGGTGTTGGTGTCGAAATAGGTTTTCGCCCCCTCGACGGCGAGGATGCGCAAAAGCCCCGCCTGGGTAAACTGGTGAAGGGCATTGTAGACGGTGGCCAGCGACACCGGCACGCCGGCGGCAACCGCCTCCTCGTGCAGTTCCTCGGCCGACAGATGCCGGTCGCCCTTGGCGAAAAGCAGATCGGCCAGCGCAATGCGCTGACGCGTCGGCCTCAGGCCGGCTTCACGGACCCGCTTGTCCACAGCGACATTTTCCTTCCGGCCGTCCAGGTCCATCTTCTCGTCGAACCCCACAGTTCCGCCCCAAGACACGCCCAGAATGGCAAAAAAACGAACGTCTGCCGAAACCGGCCCTCTCAGGACATATATTCTGTCGCCCGAATGCGATCAATAGCGCGCATTGACCCAGGCAGACGAGCAGGCTAAGCGCAAACGCCGGTTTCCGGCCTGAAACAGATTGTGTTAGGAAACCAACGACAAGGGCACCCGATAGCCCGGAACGATATGGGGATGAGATTGATGGCGGGTAAATCCAGCTACGAGTATGACGAATTGCTGGCCTGCGCCCGCGGCGAACTGTTCGGACCGGGCAACGCCCAGCTTCCCTATCCGCCTATGCTGATGTTCGACCGCATCACGGAGATCAGCGAGACGGGCGGCGCCTTCGAGAAGGGTTTCATCCGCGCGGAGTTCGACATCAAGCCGGACCTGTGGTTCTTTGCCTGCCATTTCATCGGCAATCCGATCATGCCGGGGTGCCTCGGCCTCGACGCCATGTGGCAATTGACGGGCTTCTATCTTGGCTGGCTGGGCGAACCCGGCAAGGGGATGGCGCTGTCGACCGGTGAAGTGAAATTCAAGGGCATGGTCACGCCCTCAGTGAAGAAGGTCGAATATGGCATCGACTTCAAGCGCGTGATGCGGGGCCGGCTGGTGCTCGGCATCGCCGATGGCTGGCTGAAGGCGGATGGCGAACCCATATACGCGGCAACGGATTTGAAAGTCGGTCTGTCCAAGCAGTCGGCGGTTGGCTGACCGGCATCCCTGGCCAGTTCTCTGGTCAGCACCCCTGGAAGGAGTTGCGAATGAGACGTGTCGTAGTCACAGGCATCGGCATCGTGTCGTCGATCGGCAACAATGCCAACGAGGTGCAGAGCTCTCTGCATGACGCCAAATCCGGCATCAGCTTCTCGGATTCCTTCGCCGAACACGGCTTCCGTTGCCAGGTCTGGGGAGCGCCGACGCTCGATCCGTCGGCGATGATCGACCGCCGTGCGATGCGCTTCCTGAGCCAGGGGGCTGCCTGGAACCATGTCGCCATGGATCAGGCGATCGCGGATGCGGGCCTCGGCGAGAGCGACATCACCAATGAGCGCACCGGCATCGTCATGGGATCGGGCGGACCATCCACCCGCACCATCGTCGAAGCTGCCGAAACGACGCTGAAGAATGGCAGTCCCAAGCGCATCGGTCCGTTCGCGGTGCCGAAGGCAATGTCATCAACCGCATCGGCGACGCTTGCCACCTGGTTCAAGATCCACGGCGTCAACTACTCGATCTCGTCGGCCTGTTCGACCTCGGCGCACTGCATCGGCAATGGCTACGAATTGATCCAGTGGGGCAAGCAGGACATCATCTTTGCCGGCGGCCACGAGGATCTCGACTGGACGATGTCGGACCTGTTCGACGCCATGGGCGCGATGTCGTCGAAATTCAACGACAAGGCATCGACCGCTTCCCGCGCCTATGACGCCAATCGCGACGGCTTCGTCATCGCCGGCGGCGCCGGGGTGCTGGTGCTGGAAGAGCTTGAGCATGCCAAGGCGCGCGGCGCCAAGATCTATGCCGAGATCGTCGGCTATGGCGCGACGTCGGATGGCTACGACATGGTTGCTCCTTCAGGCGAGGGCGCGGTCCGCTGCATGCGCCAGGCGCTGGCCACGGTTTCCACACCGGTCGACTACATCAACACCCATGGCACCTCGACGCCGGTGGGAGATTCCAAGGAAATGGGAGCGATCCGCGAGGTGTTCGGCCCAGAGATGCCGTATATCACCTCGACGAAGTCGCTGACCGGCCATTCGCTGGGCGCGGCCGGCGTGCAGGAATCCATCTATTCGATCCTGATGATGCAGGGCGGCTTCATCGGCGAAAGCGCCCATATCGAGACCCTCGACCCCGAATTCGAGGGTATGCCGATCGTGCGAAAGCGCATCGACGACGCCAGGATCGATACTGTCTTGTCCAATTCGTTCGGCTTCGGCGGCACCAACGCCACGCTCGTTTTCCAGCGCTATTCTGCATAAGGATTTGCCGGCCATGGACGGATTGATGAAGGGCAAGCGCGGGCTTGTCATGGGTGTCGCCAACGATCATTCGATCGCTTGGGGAATTGCCCGGAAATTGTCCGAACATGGGGCGGAACTCGCCTTCACCTATCAGGGCGATGCCTTCGGACGCCGGGTCAAGCCGCTGGCCGACAAGCTCGGCGCCTCGCTGGTGGTGCCGTGCGACGTCGAGGACAGCGCTTCGGTCGCCGCCACATTCGAGACCCTGGGCAAGGAATGGGGCGGGCTGGATTTCATCGTCCACGCCATCGGCTTTTCCGACAAGAACGAGTTGAAAGGCCTCTACGCCGACACCAGCCGGGACAATTTCGTCCGTACCATGGTGATCTCTTGCTACTCCTTCACCGAGGTCGCCCGCCATGCAGCCACCTTGATGCAGGACGGCGGATCGATGATCACGCTGACCTATGCGGGCTCCGTCCGCGTCATGCCGAACTACAATGTCATGGGCGTCGCCAAGGCAGGGCTGGAGGCGAGTGTCCGCTACCTCGCCAACGATTACGGTCCGCGCGGCATCAGGGTGAACGGCATATCGGCTGGACCCGTGCGCACGCTCGCCGGCGCCGGTATTTCCGATGCGCGCCATATGTTCTCCTACCAGCAGCGAAACTCGCCGCTGCGCCGCACGGTGACCATCGACGAGGTCGGCGGCTCGGCACTTTATCTGTTGTCGGATCTGTCTTCCGGGGTTACCGGCGAGATCCACTATGTCGATTCCGGCTATCACATCGTTTCCATGCCGACACTCGACGAATTGAAGCAGACCGACGGCGGACGAGACTAACGCCTGTCGCCCAAAGGTGCGCGGCGGTTTTGGAATGGCGACATTGAAGACACGAAGCTTAAAGCGCGCCAACTGAATCCGTTTCAGCGCTAGGCGTATTGATCTGCTCAAGAAATACTTTCGGTCCAGTAAAATTGGATTCATTCGCGGAAACTCATTTTAAGGAGATATCCGCTAGAAAGCCCCGTACTCAGGGGAACTTTCAATGCTCGCCGTCAGCAACCCGAAGCGAACACCGGTGTTCCGACTGCTCACCATAGCGAGTTCGGGTCTCGGCAGTTTCGTCCTCGGGCTCTGGGGCCTGAAGCTCGGCCTCGGCGATGGTTTTGCCGGCATCTCCGCGGACATGATGGTCTCGGTGATGGCCGCTCTTTGCGCACTGGCGGCGTCGGTCGCCGCGATGTCCTTCTTCGCCGGCGTCGATGAATCGGCGGATTTCGTCTTCACGGAAACCCATTTCGACAAGCTGACCGGTCTGGTGGCACGCCCGGCGATGGTCGGCAAGATTGCCGAGGCGGCATGCGCGACCAGCCGGACCGGCGAGCCGATGTTCCTCATCGATATCGACATCGACCGGTTCAAACAGATCAACGACGCGATCGGCTACAGCCAGGGCGACGAGCTGATCCGCGCCTTCACCAAGCGCTTGAAGACGTGCGTGCCGCCGCGCGCGCTGATCGGACGCATCGGCGCCGGTGAATTCGCGATCCTGCTGCCCGACAATCAGGTGTCCGGATCGCTGGAAAGCACCGTCGAGAGGCTCATCGACGAGATGATGGAGCCCTATGATCTCGGTACGCACCTGCAATCGGTCAGCCTGTCGGTCGGCATCGTGGCGATGCCAAAGGACGGCGTCGATCCGGTCCTCATCCTGCGCCGCTCCAATCTGGCGCTGCAGAACGCGCGCGCCAGCGGCGTCGGCAACTGGTCGGTCTTCCATGCCGAAATGGGCAGGGTCGCCGACCATCGCCAATGGATCGAATCCGAACTGCATATAGCCTTCGAGCGTGGTGACTTCGACCTTCATTACCAGCCGCAGCTCGATCTCCCGACCGGCCGCATCGTCGGGTATGAAGCGCTTATCCGCTGGCGGCATCCGGAACGCGGCATGATCCCGCCGATGGAGTTCATTCCGATCGCCGAGGAAACCGGCATGATCGGCCCGATCGGCGAATGGGTGCTGCGCAAAGCCTGCAGCGACGCACAGCATCTGCCCGATGACTGCTTCGTCGCCGTCAACATCTCGCCCGTCCAGTTCATGACCAAGGACTTCGTCGGCATCGTGCGCGACACTATGACGAGCACCGGCATCAAGCCGTCGCGGCTGGAGCTGGAAGTGACCGAGACGGCGATGATGCAGGACCGCGACCGCGCCGCCGCCATCCTGAAGGAGCTTGCGGATATGGGCATCTCGGTCGCCGTCGACGATTTCGGTACCGGCTATTCCAATTTGAGCTACTTGATCGATTTCTCATTCGGCAAGCTGAAGATCGACCGGTCCTTCGTCAGCCGCCTCGACACCGACTCCAGCTCCGGCGCGGTCGTCTCGACGATCGTCGGGCTTTCGCGCGCGCTCGGCGTCAGCATCATTGCCGAAGGCGTCGAGACCGAAAGCCAGGCGACGCTGCTCAGGGCAGCCGGCTGCGAGGTGGTGCAAGGCTACCTTTACGGCAGGCCCGCCCCCCTCAAGATCAGGGTCGGCGACGCGCATATCACCGATGAGGTCCGGCGCGTCGCCAATCTGCATTGAGTGCGACGCGATGTCTGTTTTCGTCTGAGCATGACCTTTTCCGAAAACCGGTATCCACTTTTCGGGATCATGCTTCAACGACGAGCGACAAGCACCTTGAACATGCCGTCGCGAGCGAGTTCGGCATGGCTCGAAAAAGCGGCCGCCAGGATCGGCTCATAGGGAAGCTGGCGGTTGGCGACCATGAACAGCCGCCCACCTGGTTTCAAGGCCTTGGCCGCCGCGCGGATCATGCCGGCGCCGATCTCCGGCTCGGCCGCCCGGCTGCGGTGAAAGGGCGGGTTCATGGCGATCGCGTCGTAACGCTTCTCGACCGGTTCCTTCAGCAGATCGATCCAGAAGAAATTCTTGGCGATCGACTGGCCGACCCCTGCCAGATTGAGTTTTGCGGCTTCGAGCGAGGCGAAATCGGCCTCATAGAGGTCGAGCGCTGAAATGCCCGGTGAGCGGGCGGCGATCTCGGCAGCCAGATACCCCCAGCCGGCGCAGAAATCGGCAACGCTGCCCCGCAGATCATCGGGCAGGTTCTCGCCCAGCAATTTGGAGCCGGTATCGACCCGGTCGAAGGAAAACATGCCGGGCGCGGTGCGGAACCGGTTTTCAACCAGCAGAGCGGGATTGGCGGCGCGCAGTTCTTCCGCGGCGGCGAGATCCGCGGGACGGCGTAACCAGAAGGCGATGCCGTGATATTTGGGCAAATGGCCTTCAAGCGGCACAAGCTCGTCAACGCGCTTGCGCAAGCTGGCAATGCCATCGTCCTTGCCGCCGGCAATGACGACCAGGCCGCCCGGCGCCACGCGCTCAAGCGCATCGGCGATGCGCACTTCGTTCAGGCCGCGATGCCGGCCGGCCAGCACAAGTGCCATATCGAAGCCGCCGCCTTCCGGTTGCGCGGTGACGCCGGAGGCCTGCAACGCACGAAAATCCGGCCGGAAGCCTTGCACGAGGTGAAGCGTCGCCTCGAAGCCTTCAGGCAGGCGAAATCCCGGCTCAGCGCCGAGAAACAGCACGCGCTCGCCCTTTACCGGCAAAGCAACAGCCTCGGCCTCAAAGGGATGGAAAAGCGTCTTCAACGGCTCGGCGGACATTGTTCGATCTCGACCTGTCTAGACGATCTGAAAGTGAACGGAGCTAAAATGAAAACGGGCGCGACATAAGCCGCGCCCGTTTCGATTCATGGTCTCAGACCAATCAGGCGGCGTTTTCTTCGCCTTCGGTCTTCTTGTCGCGGGCGAGTTCCTTGCCGGTGGCCTGATCGACGACTTTCATCGACAGGCGGACCTTGCCGCGCTCGTCGAAGCCCATCAGCTTGACCCAGACCTTGTCGCCTTCCTTGACCACGTCCGAGGTCTTGGCGACCCGGTCGTTGGCAAGCTGGGAGATGTGGACGAGGCCGTCACGCGGACCGAAGAAGTTGACGAAAGCGCCGAAGTCCGCGGTCTTGACGACCGTACCTTCGTAAATCTCGCCGACTTCCGGCTCGGCGACGATGGTGTGGATCCACTTCTTCGCCGCCTCGATCTCCTTGGCGTTGGACGAAGCGATCTTGACCGTGCCGTCGTCCTCGATGTTGATCTTGGCGCCGGTCTTTTCGACGATCTCGCGGATCACCTTGCCGCCCGAGCCGATCACGTCACGGATCTTGTCGGTCGGGATGTGCATCACTTCGATGCGCGGTGCGAACTCACCCAGTTCCGAACGCGCGCCGGTCAGAGCATGCGCCATCTCGCCAAGGATGTGCTGGCGGCCATCCTTGGCCTGGTCCAGCGCGATCTTCATGATCTCCTCGGTGATGCCTTCGATCTTGATATCCATCTGCAGCGAGGTGATGCCGCTGGCGGTGCCGGCGACCTTGAAGTCCATGTCGCCGAGGTGATCTTCGTCACCCAGGATGTCGGAGAGAACGGCGAAACGCTCGCCTTCCTTGATCAGGCCCATGGCGATACCGGCGACGGGCTTGGCCAGCGGCACGCCGGCATCCATCAGTGCCAGCGAGGTGCCGCACACAGTGGCCATCGACGACGAACCGTTGGACTCGGTGATCTCCGAGACGACGCGCAGCGTGTAGGGGAACTGGTCAGCGCTCGGCAGCATCGGGCGAATGGCGCGCCAGGCGAGCTTGCCATGGCCGATTTCACGGCGGCCCGGCGAACCCATGCGGCCGGTCTCACCGACGGAGTAGGGAGGGAAGTTGTAATGAAGGAGGAACTTCTCCTTGTACATGCCGGTCAGCGAATCGACATACTGCTCGTCCTCACCGGTGCCGAGCGTGGCAACGACCAGCGCCTGGGTCTCGCCGCGGGTGAACAGCGCCGAACCGTGGGTGCGCGGCAGAACGCCGACTTCGGAAACGATCTTGCGAACCGTGCTCAGGTCGCGGCCATCGATGCGCGAGCCGGTGTCGAGGATGTTCCAGCGAACCACCTTGGCCTGGAGTTCCTTGAACACGCTGCCGATCTGCTCGGAAGTGTATTTGGCGTCTTCACCTTCGGCCGGGGCAAACGCTGCCTTGACCTTCGCCTTGACGGCGTCGACGGCGGCGTAACGCTTCTGCTTGTCGACGTTCTTGTAGGCGTTGCTGAGTTCGTCGCCGACGATCTTCAGCATCTCGGCTTCAAGCGCGGAATAGTCCGGCGCGGTGAAGTCGCGCGGCTCCTTGGCGGCAACTTCGGCCAGCTTGATGATGGCGTCGATAACTGGCTGGAAGCCCTTGTGGCCGAACATGACGGCGCCGAGCATCAGCTCTTCGCCCAATTCCTTGGCTTCGGATTCAACCATCAGCACGGCGTCGGTGGTGCCGGCGACGATCAGATCGAGCTTGGATTCCTGCATCTCGTCGACATGCGGGTTGAGCACGTATTCGCCGTTGATGTAGCCGACGCGGGCGCCGCCGATCGGACCCATGAAGGGAACGCCGGAGAGCGTCAGGGCCGCCGAAGTGGCAACGATCGACAGGATGTCGGGATCGTTCTCAAGATCGTGCTGGACGACGGTGACGACGATCTGCGTATCGTTCTTGTAGCCGGAGGCGAAGAGCGGGCGGATCGGGCGGTCGATGAGGCGGGAAACCAGCGTTTCCTTCTCGCTCGGACGGCCTTCGCGCTTGAAATAGCCACCCGGGATCTTGCCGGCGGCGTAGGTCTTTTCCTGGTAGTTGACGGTCAGCGGAAAGAAATCGAGGCCGGGCTTCGGCTCCTTCATCGAAACGACGGTGGCGAGGACCTTGGTCTCGCCGTAGGTGGCGAGCACCGCGCCATCAGCCTGGCGCGCGATCTTGCCGGTTTCGAGGATGAGCGGACGGCCGCCCCATTCGATTTCCACTTTGTGGTGATTGAACATCTCTTGTCCTTAATATGAGGAAAGGGCCGCGCCGTTTCACGGTGCGCGGAGATGCCCTTTCCCTGGCTTCCTTTCTCGGGCAGCCACGGGCAAGACAACGGGAGGCTCGGGTGATTTCGGCGCGGTGCGCGCGCGAGCGTCCTGCAATCCTGCCCCATGACCGTCCATGGGCGGTTTCGAGTGCCCTCTGCACGATCGAAACCGGGTCTGGCCAGTCGATACGACTGGCAGAATGCGCGACCGGCGGGCTCTCCTTCGAAAGCCCGCCGGTCAATTCGTCAACGGCGCAGACCGAGCTTCTCGATCAGCGTCTGGTAGCGCGCGTCGTCCTTGCGCTTGAGATAATCAAGCAGGCTGCGGCGCTGGGAGACGAGAGCAAGCAGACCACGGCGGGAATGGTTATCCTTCTTGTGGTCCTTGAAATGGTCGGTCAGGTTCTTGATGCGCTCGGAAAGGATGGCCACCTGGACTTCCGGAGACCCGGTATCGCCCTTGGCGGTTGCGAATTCACCCATCAATTCCTGTTTGCGCTCGGCAGTAATCGACATCGTGTTTTTCCTTATCTGTTTGAGGAAACGGGTCGCCCTCAGCCGGGATGTCGTCCAGCAGGGGCCGGTGCAAGCAAAACGTCATAGCGCTATGCTGCGGCGCATATAGTGCAATTCCCCGGAAAACACCAGCCCAATTCACAAGCCAGCTTTTCAGGCCAAAATGGCAGGTTTTAGCCTTGTCAAAGCCATTTCTTCCATTTGAAGAAGGCGATCAGCCCGAACGCGACAAGCGCCATGAACAACAGCGACAAGGGATAGCCATAATAGGCCTTCAGTTCCGGCATGTTCCAGGGCGAAGACTCCGGATCGAAATTCATGCCCCAGATGCCGACCAGGAAGGTGAGCGGCATGAAGATGACCGAGACGATGGTGAGATAGCTGATGACGTCGTTGGTGCGCGCCTGGCTCAGCGACAGATGCATCTCGATCAGGCCGGTCAGCATGTCGCGCTGGGTTTCGACCAGCTCGATCAACCGTAGCGCATGGTCGAGCGTGTCGTTGAGGAAGATCTTGGTCTCGGCCTTCACATAGGGCACATCGTTGCGGATCAGCGTCGCCAGCGCATCGCGCATCGGCCACAGCACGCCTTTCAGCACGTTGGCGTCGCGCCGCAATTCATGCAGCTGCCGCATCTGATGCTTGTGCGGCGAATGCAGCATCTGGTCCTCGATGCTGTCGACCATGTCGCCGGCTGCCTCGATCGGCGGAAAGTAGCTGTCGACGATGGCGTCGATCAGCGCATAGGCGAGGTAATCGGCACCGCGGGCGCGCAACCGGTTGGGCGCTGAGCTTTCGATGCGCTTGCGCACGGGATCGAACGGATCGCCCTCCCTCTCCTGGAAGGTGACGACGAAATTGTTGCCGAAGAAGACGGCGATCTGCTCATAGCGGTGCGAGGTGACATCGTCGATCATCCTGACGACGACGAAGGCATGGTCCTCGAAGAAGTCGACTTTCGGCCGTTGGCCGGTGTTGACGACGTCCTCCAGCGCCAGCGGATGCAGGCTGAATATGCGGCCGATCTCCTCGATCAGCGGGATGTTGGCGAGGCCGGTACAATCGAGCCAGAGGACCGGCCATTTATCGCAATGGGTGTTGAGGTCGTCGATGCTGGCATTTTCGACAGTCTTGAATTTTTCGGGCGAGATCAGCGTCAGCCTGAGTTCGCTGCGCCGCGCCGAGGGATCGGCGATCAGCGTGCCGGGCGACGCACCGACCGGCGGCCGCCGCGTTTTCACCGGCGCCCGCGTCTTCACGGTCTCAGCCTTTGCCATATGCCCCTCGTGCGAGTCCTCGCCTCGACATTAGACGACAGGAGTCACCCGGCAAAGACCCGCTTGGGCTTGAACATGCCTTGCTCGATGGCACCGATGGCGACCAGCTTGCCGCGCGCCGTGGCGCAGGCCTCCTCGGCTTCCACCGGTGCATCGCGACCACGAATGATGACCGGGTTGCCAAGGCGGATCTTGGTCGCCGCGTCGTCGCTGATGGCGATCTGCGGCAGGCAATCGAGAGCCGCCGACGTATCGACCAGAAGTGCATCGATGGCGTCGAAGTCGATTGGTACTTCCACCTTGTCGACAACCTCTGTCGTGTCAGCGGCCTCCGTTGCGTCAGTGATGTCCGTCGTGCTGTCTTCGTCCTGGACACCGAAACGGGCGGCTTCCAGTTCGGCGATAGTGACGAAATCCTCCGCCGTGAACGGCTCGACCTCGACCCGGCGCAATTCGGAAATGTGGCCGAAACAGCCCATGTCGCGGCCCATGTCGCGGGCCAGCGAGCGCACATAGGTGCCCTTGCCGCACTCGACCTCGAAAACAGTATGATCGGCGCCATGCTCGACAACGTCCAGACGGCCGATCTCGATCTCGCGCGCGGGTATGTCGACTGTCGCGCCGTCGCGGGCCAGATCATAGGCGCGCTCGCCCGCGATCTTGATGGCCGAGAATTGCGGCGGCGTCTGCATGATGACGCCGGTGTATTTCGGCAGCAGCGCCTTGACCTCCGCTTCCGCCGGACGCAGGTCGGACTCCTTCGTCACCGGACCCTCGAGGTCATCGGTGGAACGCTCCTGCCCCCAGGCAACGGTGAAGCGATAGATCTTGGCGCCGTCCTGCACGTAAGGCACGGTCTTGGTGGCCTCGCCAAGCGCGATCGGCAGCATGCCGGACGCCAGCGGGTCGAGCGTGCCGGCATGGCCGGCCTTTTCCGCCTGGAACAGCCATTTGATCTTGGAGACGGCTTCGGTCGAGCCCATGCCGACCGGCTTGTCCAGGATCAGCCAGCCCGAGATCGGCCGGCCCTTCTTCTTGCCGCGACGCGCCACTATTCGGTGTCCTTGTTGCCGTCTTTGTCCTGGTCCGCGTTTTCCTGGTCCTCAGGACCCAGATCGCGCGCCACTTCCGGCGATTTCAAGAGGTCGTTGATCCTGGCAAAATTGTCGAAGGAGGTGTCGAGCTTGAAGCGGAATTCCGGCATGAACTTCATCTGCCGCAGCGCGCCGGAGACACGGCCACGGACGAATTTCGCATGCTTGTTCAGCGCCTCGACCACCGCATCGGTATCCTTGGCGCCGAGCGGCGAGACGAAAGCGGTAGCGACCTTCAAATCGGGCGACATGCGCACTTCCGAGACCGACACCACGGTGTTCTCGATCAGCGGATCGATGATCTCGCCGCGCTGCAGGGTTTCGGACAGCGCATGGCGCACCTGTTCGGCGACGCGCAGCATGCGCTGGGATGGGCTGGATGCGGTTGGACGGGGCATTTTTCTCAATCCTGAAAGCGTGAGGCGCGGGATGGGACCGTGCCGCATGTCTCATATGGGCCATTCTCAATAGACCTTGGGCGGCGGCCTTTCGGCCACCGCCCGGTATGGACAAGTCACTCGAACTCAGAGTGTCCGGGTCACCATCTCGACGCGGAAGCACTCGATGACGTCGCCAACGCGCATGTCCTCGTAGTTCTGGAAAGCCATGCCGCATTCCTGGCCGCCGGGGACTTCCGAAACTTCGTCCTTGAAGCGCTTCAGCGTCTTCAGCGTGCCTTCGTGGATGACGACGTTGTCGCGGATCAGGCGCACGCCCGCACCACGCTCGACCTTGCCTTCGGTGACACGGCAGCCGGCGATCTTGCCGACCTTGGTGATGTCGAAGATTTCGAGGATCTGCGCATTGCCGATGAAGGTCTCGCGACGCTCCGGCGACAGCAGGCCCGACAGAGCCGCCTTCACGTCATCCACAAGGTTGTAGATGATCGAGTAATAGCGAATCTCGATGCCAGCCGCCGCTGCGGCGGCACGTGCCTGGACGTTGGCGCGGACGTTGAAGCCGATGATCGCGGCACCCGAGGTCTCCGCCAGCGACACGTCGCTTTCGGTGATGGCGCCGGCACCGGCATGGACGATGCGCGCACGCACTTCGTCGGTGCCGAGCTTGTCGAGCGCGGCGTTGATCGCCTCGATCGAGCCCTGCACGTCGCCCTTGATGACCAGCGGGAATTCCTTCAGCCCGCTTGTCTGCAATTGCGACATCATCTGCTCGAGCGACCCGCGCTGGCCGGCATGCTTGGCAACTGCCTTCTCGCGCGCCAGACGCTGGCGGTATTCGGTGATCTCGCGGGCACGGGCCTCGTTGTTGACCACGGCGAAGCGGTCGCCGGCCTGCGGGGTGCCCTGCAAGCCAAGCACTTCCACCGGCATCGCCGGCGGCGCTTCCTTGATCTGCACGCCACGATCGTTAACCAGCGCGCGCACCCGGCCCCATTCGTTGCCTGCAACAAGGATGTCGCCCGGCATCAGCGTGCCGGTCTGCACCAGCACGGTGGCGACGGGGCCACGGCCCTTGTCGAGCTGGGCTTCAATGACGACGCCTTCGGCGGTACGATCCGGATTGGCCTTCAGGTCGAGAATTTCGGCCTGCAGCAGGATCGCCTCGAGCAATTTGTCGAGATTGGTGCCCTTGGTCGCCGACACTTCGACGTCCAGAACTTCACCGCCCATGGATTCGACGAAGACCTCGTGGCGCAGCAGTTCGGAGCGCACTTTCTGCGGATCGGCATCATGCTTGTCGATCTTGTTGATCGCCACGATGATTGGAACGCCAGCCGCCTTGGCATGGCTGATCGATTCGATCGTCTGGGGCATGACGCTGTCGTCGGCCGCAACCACCAGGATGGCGATGTCGGTCGCCTGGGCGCCACGAGCACGCATCGCCGTGAAGGCGGCGTGGCCGGGCGTGTCGATGAAGGTGATCTTGTGACCATTCTTCTCGACCTGATAGGCGCCGATATGCTGGGTGATGCCGCCGGCTTCGCCGGAGACGACATTGGCGTTGCGGATCGCGTCGAGCAGCGAGGTCTTGCCATGATCGACGTGACCCATGATCGTCACGACCGGCGGACGCGAAACCAGGTCCTCGGCATTGTCGGCGATGTTGAACAGGCCTTCCTCGATGTCGGACTCGGCGACGCGGCGGACCGTATGGCCGAATTCGGTAGCAACCAGCTCGGCCGTGTCGGCGTCGATGACGTCGCCCGGCTTCAGGATCTGGCCCTGCTTCATGAAGAACTTGACCAGGTCGACCGCGCGCTCGGACATGCGTTGCGCCAGTTCCTGGATGGTGATGGTCTCTGGCAGGATCACTTCGCGCATGACTTTCTCGCGCGGCTCATTGTGCATCGCGCGCTTGAATTTTTCCTGGCGGCGACGCATCGACGACAGCGACCGGGCTCGCGCGTCTTCGTCGGACAATGCTGAATTCAGCGTCAGCTTGCCGCGGCGGCGGTCTTCCTCGGCCTTGGTCGGCTTGGCCGGACGCGCCACTTCGGGCGTGACCGGACGGCGCACCGGTGCGCCGGCACCAACACGTTTCGGCTTGGCCACTTCCTCGTCATCGACTGTTGCCAGTTCGGCGGCCAATGGCGCGCGTCGACGGGCCTCTTCCTCAGCCCGACGGCGGGATTCGGCCTCGGTCTGCAACCGCGCCTCTTCCTCGGCCTGGCGGCGTGCGGATTCATCGCGTTCGCGCTTGCGGCGCTCTTCGTCCTCGGCGCGACGCTTGGCATCCTCGGCGGCGCGCTGGCGGTCCTCGACCTCGCGAACCTTCGAGCCCTCGAGCGCCCTGCGGCGCGCTTCCATTTCACTGCGCGACAGTTCGTTCAGCACCATACCGCCGCGTTCGACCGGGGCTGGCGGCGGTGGTGGCGCCTTCGGTGCTTCCGGCACGACGACGGGTGCGGCCACGACCGCCGGCTTCGGTGTGAAGACGGGGGCGGCAACGGGCTCCGGCTTGTCGCCGGGCATCGAGAATTTGCGCTTCTTGGTTTCGACGACGACCTGCTTGGTGCGGCCGTGCGAGAAGTTCTGGCGCACAGTGCCCTGTTCCATACCGGGGCGCTTCAGCGTCAAGGTCTTCTTCGGCGTCACACTCAGCGTATTGTCGTCACCCGATTTCGTATCGCTCATTCCATATCCTCTGCGGCATCATCTTCGTCAGCAACAGCCGCAAGCATTGCCAGATCGTCCGGGGAACCGCCCCGATACCGGTCGAGCGCAACCATGCGCTTCTGGACCGCCCTGCCCGCGTCTCCCGCGAGAACGGCAGCATGTATCACATTTGTACCCCCCAATGCCAAGCTCAACTCGGCCTCGGAGAAAAGTTTGTAGGCAAGGATGGCGGGCCCACCGAGATGGACTGTCGCCCGTCGCGCCTGGCTGATCTTGCGCACGCCGTCGTCGGACGCCTCGGTCGCGTGGAGCACGAAAAGCGCCAATCCACCGCGGACAGCACTTTCGACCTTGGTAGCACCAAGCGAAATTGCGCCTGCCTTGCGGGCAAGACCAAGCATGCCCAGAGCGTGCCTGGAAAGTAGCCCGTCGATCATGCCGCCAAGATCGAGCGGCACGACCACCTGTGCCTTGAAGGCGCGGGCAAAGAGGTTCTTCGCCGCAGCCTTGTCGATATGTAGGCGGTCGGCGCTCACCCAGCAACCGCGGCCGGGCAGATTTCTCTTGATGTCGGGAACGACGGCCGAATCCGGGCCGACGACAAACCGGATCAGATCATCCGGTTCGGCTTGTTTGCGCGTAACGATGCAGGTGCGATCGTTCATCTCGTCCAAGGGCGGGTTCGGTGCGATGCGGTTTCACCTCACGCACCAACGGCTTCGTCAGCCGAGACTTCTTCGGCTGCAAGCTCGTCTTCGGTGATCCAGCCGGCCTTGAGGCGGGCGGCCAGAACCATTTGTTCGGCGTCTGCGCGGGTCACGCCATGATTGGCCAGCACGCCCGGATAGACTTTTGTCTCGCCGTCCTTGCGTTCCTTCCAGCCGGTCAGGTCGTCGGCGGCATAGCCGGCGAAATCCTCGATCGTCTTCACGCCGTCCTCGCCAAGCGTCACCATCATGGCGGTGGTGACGCCGGGGATTTCGCGCAATTCGTCCGAAACACCAAGCGCCTTGCGCTTGTCATCGTGCTCGGCCTCGATCTTCTCCAGATATTCGCGAGCGCGGGTCTGGATTTCCGAAGCGGTGTCCTCGTCGAAACCGTCGATAGAGGCGATCTCGCCAGAATCGACATAAGCGACTTCCTCGACGCTGGTGAAGCCTTCGGAGGCCAGCACCTGGCCGACCATCTCGTCGACGTCGAGGGCTTCCATGAACAGCGACGAACGCTCGACGAATTCCTTCTGGCGGCGCTCGGATTCTTCGGCCTCGGTCAGGATGTCGATATCCCAACCGGTCAGCTGCGAAGCCAGGCGCACGTTCTGGCCGCGGCGGCCGATGGCCAGCGACAGCTGGTCGTCAGGAACCACGACTTCGATGCGTTCGGCATCCTCGTCGAGCACGACCTTGGCGACTTCCGCCGGCTGCAGCGCGTTGACGATGAAGGACGCCGCCGAAGGCGACCACGGAATGATGTCGATCTTCTCGCCCTGCAATTCGCCGACGACGGCCTGGACGCGGCTGCCGCGCATGCCGACGCAGGCGCCGACCGGATCGATCGAGCTGTCGCGCGAGATGACGGCGATCTTGGCGCGCGAACCTGGGTCGCGGGCGACCGACTTGATCTCGATGATGCCGTCATAGATTTCCGGCACTTCCATGGTGAACAGCTTGGCCATGAACTGCGGATGGGTGCGCGACAGGAAAATCTGCGGGCCGCGCTGCTCGCGGCGCACATCGTAGACATAGGCGCGGACGCGGTCGCCATATTTGTAGTTCTCGCGCGGGATCAGCTCATCGCGGCGGATGATCGCTTCGCCGCGGCCGAGATCGACGATGACGTTGCCGTATTCGACGCGCTTGACGGTACCGTTGACGATCTCGCCGATGCGGTCCTTGTACTCGTCATACTGGCGGTCGCGTTCGGCCTCGCGGACCTTCTGCACGATGACCTGCTTGGCCGACTGGGCGGCGATGCGGCCGAAATCCATGGGCGGCAGCTGTTCGGCGATGAAGTCGCCGAGCTGAGCGTCGGGATTGCGCTCGCGCGCCGAGGAAATGGCGATCTGCGTGGCGTAGTCATCGACCTTCTCGACCACTTCCATCAGCCGCTGCAGCTTCATCTCACCGGTGTTCGGGTTGATGTCGGCGCGGATGTTGGTCTCCTGACCGTAGCGCGAGCGCGCCGCCTTCTGGATCGCATCGGCCATGGCGGCGATGACGATCGACTTGTCGATCGACTTTTCACGCGCGACCGCGTCGGCGATCTGCAGCAATTCAAGTCTGTTGGCGCTTACAACCATCGTTTTTCTCCCGAGCCTGTTTGCCGGACCTTTGCGCCCGGCAGCTCAATCATAGTTCCTGTTCGTGTTCTTCCGTGGCGTCCGCTTCCGCACCCGACTCGTCGTCGTCCGGTTCGCCGCGGCGTTTCTTAGCTTCCTTGCGCGCCCTGTTGTCCTTCGACAGGGCATCGCGGATAAGATCGTCTGTCAGGATCAAGCGCACATCGGCAATCGCATCATAGGGGACGCGCACCGTCGGCTCCTCGCCATAGGCGGCCTTGTCGCGCTCGATCAGCACATCGTCTTCGCCGGCTTCGGCGATCTTGCCCTTGAAGCGCTTGCGGTCGGCAAGGACGATCGATGTTTCCATCTTCACCAGATGACCCGTCCAGGTCGTGAAATCCGATTTGCGGACCAGCGGCCGGTCGATGCCGGGCGACGAGACTTCAAGATGATAGGCCTTTTCGATCGGATCGTCGACGTCGAGCGCCGGCGACACCGCGCGGCTGACCTCTTCGCAATCCTCGACGGTCATGGTGCCGTCCTCGCGTTCGGCCATGATCTGCAGCGTCAGCCCGTTCTGGCCCGACAGATGCACCCGCACGAGGCGGAAGCCGATGCCACGCAGGACCGGCTGGACGATCAGCGCGATGCGCGCATCGATGCCGCTTTCGCGGATGATGCGATCGTCGCCCTCGCTTGCCGTTACAGTCATTGAAGCCCTGTCGTTCTACCAAGTTATCGGCAGGTAATAAAAAAGAGCGGGACCGGGTGGACCCACTCTTCGTCATACCGACCAAGAATTTGAGGCTGATATAAACGATCATGGCCTGTGTTTCAAGCCCGCTATGCTGGTCGGGCAACGCCCGCCATCGAGGCGGCCCGCGCCAGCGTTGCATGGGGTGCATGGCGCCTATGCGGCGACCCCCATGGATTGGCGCCGAAACGCACCTACCTATGTTGCGCTGCACAAATGTGGCCGTGCGTCACACGTGCGCGAAAGGACATGATCATGAGCAACCGCAAGATATTTTCTGCAATAGGCGACTTCTTCACCGTATTCGGCAGCGCCGTGGCCGCTTCACGGGCCGTGGAAGCCGGTCGCAGGCCGCGCGCCGACGACCTGCGCAACCTCGGCGTCGAGCCTGCCGCCTTCGATCGCATCGGCCGCCGCTTCTAGCTTTGACGCAATTCCGGACGGAAAACCGTTTCACACTTTTCCTGGAATTGCTCTAAGACTGCAAGCTTATTTCCGAATGAAGGTAAGATAGGCCGGCCGCCGGCCCTCACGAATGGCCTTGGCCTCGTAACGGGTGCTCGGCCAGCCTTCATAGGGCCGGTGCCAGTCCGCCGCCTCGCAAGCCTGCCATGCGAACGCGCCATGCGCGCGGCAATGCAGCAGGGTCCAGTTGACATAGGTGTCGATGTCGGACGCAAAGCGGAATTTTGAACCAGGCTTCAGCACACGCGCGAACCGCCCGAGATTGACCGGGCTGACGAAGCGCCGCTTCCAGTGTTTCTTCTTCGGCCAAGGATCGGGATAGAGCAGATCGATGCCGTCGAGCGAGGCTTGCGGCAGCCAGTCGAGCAGCCTTGTGGCGTCGTCGTCATAAACCCGCAAATTGGCGAGCGGTTTCTCGCGCATCGCCATCATCATCTTGGCCATGCCGTTGACGAAGGGCTCGACGCCGATAAAGCCAATCGCTGGGGCCTCGGTCGCACGATGCAGGAGATGCTCGCCACCGCCGAAGCCAATCTCGAGGCGAACCGCGCGGACATCCGTCTCAAACAAAGCGCTGAGATCAGCCAGCGGCTCGGCCGCCAGATCGAGCCGATATGTGCCAAAGCCGATTTCCAGTGCGGCCGCCTGCTGCGGGCGCATGGTCTTGCCGCGCCGGCGACCGAAAAAGGCTTCGGTCGCGCGGCTTGGTCTGTCCTTCGGATCCATGGCGGGACTTTGCGGTGCCGCTGTCAGGCGGCGACCGCGTCCTTGAGCGCCTTGGCGAGATCAGTCTTTTCCCAGGAGAAAGACCCGTCGCGGCCGGCCTTGCGGCCGAAATGGCCGTAGGACGACGTCTTGGCGTAGATCGGCTTGTTGAGATCGAGATGGCGGCGGATGCCGGATGGCGACAGATCCATCACGCTACGCAGCGCCTCCTCGAGCTTTGCCTCGTCGACCTTGCCGGTGCCGTGCAGGTCGACATAGACCGACAGCGGCTGGGCAACGCCGATGGCGTAGGAAAGCTGGATGGTGCAGCGATCGGCGAGTTTCGCCGCCACGACGTTCTTGGCCAGATAGCGTGCCGCATAGGCCGCCGAACGATCGACCTTGGTGGTGTCCTTGCCGGAGAAGGCACCGCCGCCATGGGGTGCGGCACCACCATAGGTGTCGACGATGATCTTGCGGCCGGTCAGGCCGGCGTCACCGTCCGGCCCACCGATGACGAACTTGCCGGTCGGGTTGATGTACCACATGCAATCGTCGGCGATCTTGAGGTCGCCCAGCGCCTCTCGGATATAGGGTTCGACGACCTTGCGGACCTTCTTCGAATCCCAGCTCGCATCGAGATGCTGCGTGGACAGCACGATCTGCGTCGCCTCGGCGGCCTTGCCGTCGACATAGCGAACGGTGACCTGGCTCTTGGCATCCGGCCCGAGCTTGCCGGCTTCACCGCTGCCTTCGTGACGGGCGGCAGCCAGCAGTTCGAGGATCTTGTGGCTGTAGTAGATCGGCGCCGGCATCAAATCCGGCGTCTCGCGGCAGGCGTAACCGAACATGATGCCCTGGTCGCCGGCACCCTCTTCGCCCTGACGGTCGGAGGCGTTGTCGACGCCCTGGCCGATGTCAGGCGACTGGCCGTGCAGCAGAACCTCGATTTTCGCCGTTTTCCAATGAAAGCCGGCCTGCTCGTAGCCGATTTCGCGGATCGCCTTGCGGGCGACCGATTTGAACTTGGCCGGATTGACGACCGAATGCCCGGCGGCATCCTTGAGAATATTGCCGGCCTTGTCCCGCTTGAGCAACGTGTCGGGAACACGCACTTCGCCGGCGATCACGACACGGTTGGTGGTGGCCAGCGTCTCGCAGGCGACACGGACTTTCCACGGGTCCATGCCGGTCTTCTTGGCTTCGCGATACACCAGATCGACGATCTCGTCGGAAATCCGGTCACAGACTTTGTCGGGATGGCCCTCGGCAACGGATTCCGAGGTAAAGAAGTAGTTCTGCCGCGTCACGGGTGTCCCCTCTTGAAAAACGATCGGCAGGCTGCCGATTTTGGCGCGCCACGTGTTAGCGGGGCGAAGCGCCGCTCGTCAAGCGGTGCTTCGGTTCTGGCATGAATGTCGATGCAGTTATCTTGTGCCACCGGCGGCAAGACGCCGCCGGTCCTGGCGTGATTGCCGATCAGTCGGGATCGTCGGAGGAGAGGGACTTGACCAGGTCTATGATCCTGCGGCGCACCTTGGCATCCGCGATCTTGACAAAGGCCCGGTTGAGCTGGAGTCCTTCGGGACTGCCGCAGAATTCGACGGCGAAAGCCATCGACGCGTCCTCGGCAAATCCACGGCCCGCCACGGGCTCCTGGCCGGGCGCATCCTCGAAAAAGAAGGCGACAGGCACGCCGAGTATGGACGCTATCGCCTGCAATCGGCTGGCGCCGACGCGGTTGGTGCCTTTTTCATATTTCTGAATCTGCTGAAATGTGATGCCGAGGTTTTCTCCCAGCTTTTCCTGGCTCATTCCCAGCATGTTACGGCGAAGCCGGATGCGACTGCCAACATGGATGTCGATCGGATTCGGTTTCTTCTTGTTGTCTTCTGTCATTTTTTCCTCGCCGAATTTTTTCGGCTTTCTCTATTTTTTTCCTGCCCAAACAAAGCCGGAGGCAACTGCCCCAACAGAACGATCCACCGGCTTCGAGAAATTTTCAGGCACTTACAGTATGAGTTTCTAATGTGTTGGCTGTCAATTCACCCGTAGTCTTTGCCTTACGTTCAACAGCGCTGCCCCAACGGCAAACAGCAACATGATCAGCATTCCGTTAATGCGCCGTTGGCCGGGAGATATGAGCGCCTGTCCGGAAATCGGTATGTGGGCGTCGATGGCGCCGCGTGCGTCGATCGCAAGCGCATCGACGATGCGCCCGCGCGGATCGACGACGGCCGAGATGCCGTTGTTGGCAGCACGCACCAATGGCAATCCATTTTCCACCGCACGGATCTGGGCCTGCCTGAAATGCTGATACGGACCCGGCGTGTCGCCGAACCACGCATCGTTGGTAACGTTCACAATAAGCTGCGCTGACGCAGCGTCAACTGCCACAAGATCGGGAAAGATCACCTCATAACAGATAAATGGCAGCGCACGGATGCCATCGGGCAGCGTGATGGCGTGGCGCTCATTGCCGGCCGCGAAACTCATCGGCCCGGCAACCAGTTGCTCGATGCCGAAACGCTGGAGCAGATCGGCGAAAGGCAGGTATTCGCCGAACGGCACCAGGTGAACCTTGTCGACTGCGTCCGTGATTTCACCCTTGTCGTCGATCGCCACCACGGAGTTGTAGTAACGGCTGTCGGCATTCGCGGCCGAACCGCCTTCCTCGCGAACGACGCCGGCAATCAGCATCTGGCCGGGTCCGAGCATGTCCCCCAGCGCCGTCAATGCGTCCGGACGCTCGGTGAAGAGGAACGGCACCGAGGTTTCGGGCCACAGGATCAGCTGCGGCTTTTGATGGCCTGGGTCCGGCGCCTTGGCCGAGAGCCCCATCAGGACCGCGAAGATGCGGTCGCGCACCGAGGCATCCCATTTTTCCGACAGGTCCACGGCCGGCTGGACGATGCGGACATCCAGGCTACGTGAAGCTGGCGGTTCGGGAGCGGCAAGCCTGATATAGCCGAAGCCGACATGGGCGGCGGCGAGCACGACAAACAGTGCCGCGCCGAGGCGCAGGTGCCGACGTGCCGCCAGCAGTGCCGGCAGTGCGAAGACGAACACCGCGAGCGCGTTCATGCCAATCATGCCCGTCACCGAGACGCTCTGCATCAGCAGCGGCACGGGCATGGCCGCGTAGCCGACGGCATTCCAGGGAAAACCGGTGAACAGGAAATCGCGCAGCCATTCCGCCAGGCCGAAGCCGAAGGCAAGGGCGGCGATGCGGCCAATGTCGTTGCTCCACAGCAGCCGGGCAACGATTGCCGCAAAGCCGTAGAAAAAGGCGAGCATGAAAGGAATGCCGACCACCGCGAAGGGAAGCGCCCAGGCAAAGCTGTCGGCCTCGACCAGCAGCGCCGAACCGATCCACCAGAGGCCGGCGAGGAAATAGCCGAAACCGAACCACCAACCGACGGCGAAAGCCGGCCGCAGGCGACGAACCAAGCTGCCGGAAGCTTCGCCGGTGGCGCCGTCCAGCAGCCAGACCAGTAGCGGAAACGAGACGAAACAGGCGGCGAAGAAGTCGTAAGGCGCCTGCCCAAGCACGGCAAAAGCGCCCGCGAGAAACGCCACAAGCGCACGCCGCCAACCCCAAAGCAGAATTATCCGGCCGGTGAGGCGCTCCATACTTACTTCCGAGTCGCGAATCAGGACACAAGATTTAACAGGCTGCGCTCCGCGCTCCAAACGGCGGATGGGCTGGCTGAGATGCACAGCTTCGGCTCTGCCCTACCGGTGCCAACCCTCGATTTGAACGCCGCCCAGCCGCTCGGCCTCCTCGCGCGGAACCGAACGAATGGTCTGTGTGAAGGTCCAGACATGGCCCTCGGGGTCGCGTGCACGATACTGGCGCTCGCCGTAGAACTGATCCGCCGGCTCCTGGATTATATCAGCCTCGGCAGCCCGCGCCTTCTCGCAATGCGCATCCAGGCCGCGCTTCAGCCTGACATAGATCGACTGCGTGTTCTTGCCCAAGACCGAAGCCGGGCTGGCAACATAATCGCTCCATTCGGAATCGACGATGATGTAGCTGTCGCCGAATCGCATCTCTGCATGGACGAGTTTTCCCTCGGCATCGCTGACCACCATGCTGCGCGCGAAGCCGAAGGCTGCTTCCAGCCAGTCCAGCGCGGCACGAGGGTCCTTATAGAAAACACCGGAACCCAGACTTGGATGCTTGAACGGGTCGTCGACAGTCATCGGGCGAGCGTAACGCTTACGCCTGTTCGGTGCGCGCGGTGGCGCGCCGGCGGCGCTCACCCTTCTGGCTCTGCACGATGCGCACGCGCTTGACGCGGCGCGGATCGGCATCGAGGACGTGGAACTCGAAGCCGGGTATGGCCTGCACCACCTCGCCGCGGGCCGGAACGCGGCCAAGCGTGTTGAAGATCATGCCGCCGATCGTGTCGACATATTCGCCATGTTCGCCGGCGGCGAAATCCCCGCCGATCATCTTGGCGACGTCGTCGATCTCGGCCTTGCCGTCGACGATGAACACGCCGTCGCCGCTCTGGGTGATCATCGGCTCGTCGTCGTCATGCTCGTCCTCGATGTCGCCGACCACCATCTCGACGATGTCTTCCAGCGAGGCGAGGCCGTCGGTGCCGCCATATTCGTCGATGACCAGCGCCATCTGGGTGCGCGTCGTCTGCATGCGGCCCATTAGGTCGGAGGCAAGCATCGACGGCGGCACGAACAGCACCGGGCGGATCAGATTGAGGTCGCCAATGGTGCGCGCAAGATCGACCTGGGCGAGGTCGAGTACCGTGGCGGCAGGCGTTTTCCTGGTCGTGCGGCCCTTCTTGACGCGCGCGATCTTGGTGATGTGGGCCAGCACGTCACGGATATGGACCATGCCGCGCGGATCATCGAGCGTCTCGGAATAGACCGGCATGCGGGAATGGCCGGATTGTTCGAAAGTGCCCAGGAGATCGCCGAGCGTCGTCGTGATTTCGACCCCCTGAATGTCGGCGCGCGGTACCATGACGTCCTCGACGCGCACTTCGCGCAGCCGCAGGATGTTGTTGAGCATGGCGCGTTCGCCGGGCGAAAAGGCGCCGGCATCGCTCGTCGTCTCGGCAAGCGCGCCGGCAATTTCCTCACGCAGGCTGGTTCCGTTGCGTTGCCTGAACAGGCCCAGAACGCGGTCGAACAGGGAGGGACCGGCAGGCGATGTCTCGCCGGCAGCGCTGCCGGTGCCGGCAGCAGCGGATGTACTGCTAGCGCCAGAGGTAACGGTACTCGGACTTGATCCCTCTTCCGACGTGTCGGAAGCCTTGGTCGCACTGCCGGCGTCGGGGCGGGCGGCAGTCTCTGGTTTGTCGTTCATCGTCGTCCGGTCAATTGGTCAGATGTAGTTACGCGTAGGGGTCGGGAATGGCAAGCCTTGCAAGCGCCGCGCGTTCGACGGCTTCCATCGCCTCGGCCTCGGCCTCGGTCTCGTGATCGTAGCCCAGCAAATGCAGCAGGCCGTGGATGACGAGATGGGTGATATGGTTCTCGACCGGCTTGTCTTCCAGTGCCGCTTCATGGGCGACCGTTTCGGCGGCCAGCACGATGTCGCCCAGCATCGGCGGCAACGGACCGCCTTGCGCAAACGGAAAAGCCTGAAAAGACAAGACGTTGGTCGGCTTGTCCTTGCCGCGCCAGCCGGCATTGAGGAGTTGGACATGGGCGTCGTCGGTAAAAACGAGGCTGAGTTCGGAACGGCCCGCCACGCCGGTTTCGGCAAAAGCCGCCTTAACGGCGCCATCGACCAGCCGTGTCAGGCTCACCTCGTCGGGCCAGTTGCCCGCCTCAACCGATATGTCGATGTCGACGGGAACATTCCCGTCGCCGGATATTATGTCCTCAGGCATGAAGCCGCATCGTCAACATCAATTCTCGGCGCCGAGGCCGCGCGCCAGCTTGGCGTCCCGGTCGTAGGCCCTGACGATTTCCGCCACCAGTGGATGGCGGACCACATCGCCGTCGTTGAAGCGCACGGTGACCGCGCCCGCCACGCCGTCCAGCACCCGCAAGGCTTCGACCAGGCCCGATTTGGTGTTCGAGGGAAGGTCGATCTGGGTCGGGTCGCCGGTGACGATCATGCGCGAGTTTTCGCCCAGACGCGTCAGGAACATCTTCATCTGCATCGGCGTGGTGTTCTGCGCCTCGTCGAGGATGACGGCGGCATGCGCCAGCGTGCGGCCGCGCATGAAGGCGAGCGGCGCGATCTCGATCACTTCGGCGGCAATGGCGCGCTCGACCTTGTCGGCGGGCATCATGTCGTAGAGCGCGTCATAGAGCGGCCGCAGATAGGGATCGACCTTCTCCTTCATGTCGCCGGGCAGGAAGCCCAGCCGTTCGCCGGCCTCGACCGCAGGCCGCGAGAGAATGATGCGCTCGACCATGCCGCGCTCGAGCAGCATCGCCGCATGCGCCACCGCCAGATAGGTCTTGCCGGTGCCGGCCGGGCCGATGCCGAACACCAGTTCCGACCGTTCCAGCGCCCGCATATAGGCGTCCTGGTTAAGTGAACGGGCATAGATCGTCTTCTTGCGGGTGGCGATCTGGGCGGCGGAAACCTTGCCCTTGCGCTCCAGCGTCGGCAGGGTCAGCTGATCATCGGCGGCAATGGCCATGCGCACGGCGCCGTCGACGTCGGACTGGCCGATATCGACGCCCTTCTGGAGAATGCCGTAGAGGTTGTCCAGGGCGCGGCGCGCCTGCTCGGCGGCCGATGCCGAGCCCTTGATGGTCAGCTGGTTGCCGCGTGAGCGGATGTCGACGCCAAGCTTCTGCTCCAGCCTGGCGAGGTTTTCGTCGAACTGACCATAAAGGGCGCTGGCAAGCTTGTTGTTGTCGAAAGTCAGAACGATGTGCGCCATGTCAGAAGCCCCAGATGCCGGTACCGGGGGCAGGTTCTTCAGCTCTGCTGCGCTCAACCGTCTCTCCTCATCTGCCGAGACCCTCAGGCCAATTCGGCGAACAGGCTGTTGTAGCCCGTCTTCGTGATTCGCACCTGGATAATGTCACCGATTTCGCCGGCCTTTTCATCAACAATAACCGGCTGCAGCCAAGGCGAGCGGCCAACCTTCTGGCCGGCCTGACGGCCGGGCTTCTCGATCAGCGTGTCGATGGTGGTGCCGACGAGGCTCAAACCGAAATCCTGCTGCTGCTTCACAAGCAGAGCCTGCAGTCTCTGCAAGCGCTCGTCCTTGACCGTTTCCGGCACATGGTCGGGCATTTCGGCGCCTGGCGTGCCGGGACGCGGCGAATATTTAAACGAAAAGGCCGAGGCGTAATTCACCTGGCGCACCAGTTCCATGGTCGCCTCGAAATCCGCTTCTGTCTCGCCGGGGAAGCCGACGATGAAGTCGCCGGAAAGCGCGATATCCGGCCGCGCGGCACGGATACGGTCGAGCAGCGCCAGGTAATCCCTCGCCGTGTGCCGGCGATTCATCGCCTTGAGGATGCGGTCGGAGCCTGATTGCACCGGCAGATGCAGATAGGGCATCAACGACGGCAGATCGCGATGGGCCGCTATCAGCTCGTCATCCATGTCGCGCGGGTGGCTGGTGGTGTAGCGCAGACGCGCCAGCCCGGGGATTTCGGCCAGCCTGAACAGCAGGCGGCCAAGGCCCCATTCTTCGCCGTTCTCGCCCCGGCCATGCCAGGCATTGACGTTCTGGCCAAGCAGCGTCACTTCGCGCACGCCGGCTTCGGCCAGGCGCTCAGCCTCCGCGACAATCTGCGCCACCGGCCGGGAGACTTCGGAGCCCCTTGTGTAGGGCACAACGCAGAAGGTGCAGAACTTGTCGCAGCCTTCCTGCACGGTGAGGAAGGCGGTGACGCCGCGCTTGATGACCTCGGCGCGCCTGGGCTGCGGCAGATGCTCGAACTTGTCCTCGATGGCGTAGTCGGTCTCGACGATCTTTTCGCCGCCGCGCACCCGCGCCAGCACGTCCGGGAGCCGGTGATAGGTCTGCGGACCGATGACCAGGTCGACGGCCGGCGAACGGCGGATGATCTCGGCGCCTTCAGCCTGCGCCACGCAGCCGGCGACGCCGACCAGCATCTCACGGCCGGCCAGGGCACGCTCGGCTTTCATGTCGCGGATACGGCCGAGCTCGGAATAGACCTTTTCGGCAGCCTTCTCCCTGATATGACAGGTGTTTAGCAGCACCAGGTCCGCCTCGCCAATGGCATCGGTCGCGGAATAGCCGTCGGCAGCCAGCGCATCGGCCATACGCTGTGAATCATAGACGTTCATCTGGCAGCCATAGGTCTTGATGAAGACTTTTCTCGCTGCCGCGGGAAGCACCGCCGGCTGTCCAGCCGTAGTGCCGATGTCGTCGCTTTCTATCGTGTTCAAGTCCATAAGGCGGCTTCTAACGCCTTTCCGTGACAAAAAACAGACGATTCTCGGCCCGCGCCAGCAAGGGCGTGCCGGAGCTACCGGCTCGGCCGCGGGTCGGCAAGCGCCGCCTGCATCATCTCACGCACCTGGCTTTCCATCAGTTTCGACGTCTCCTTGCGGTTCGAACCCTTGGAAAAGGCGATTGCCTCGCCGAAATGCACCTCGACGTCGAGCGCGCCCTCAGCGAGCAATACCTTGAGATGCGGCATCAAATCCTCATCGCCGATCCAGGCGGCAAGCGGGCGATGCCGGCGGCCGAGCGGCACGCCGTGCAGACGCGTATAGGCGATCGCCACCGGCTGGATGAACACCTGTTCCGCCGCGCCTTCGGAAATCGCCATCGAGGCGGCGCCGAACAGCGTGCTCTTGAACGGCAGGACCATATTGCCGTCGCCGGTCGAGCCCTCGGCAAACAGCACCATCGCATCGCCCTTGGCCATGCGGCTGGCAATCTCGCTTGCCTGGTCGCCCGACGATCGCTTGCGCTCGCGCTCGATGAACACGGTGCGCTGCAGCTTCGACAGCATGCCGATCAGCGGCCAGCCCTCCATATCCGCCCTGGCGATGAACTTTACGTCGGCAAAAGAGCCGAGCACCATGATGTCGGTCCAGGAGATGTGATTGGACGCAACCAGCAGCGGGCGCTTGTCGGACAGCGCTCCCTTGACATGGATGCGCATGCCGAGCGCCCTGACGATCAGCCTGTGCCAGACCTTGAGGATGAAGGTTTCCGGCCACCAGCCAGTCTTCATCGACAGGATCTGTAACGGCACGAGGACCAGCGAACCGGCGACAACGAGGCCCAGCGCCAGGAGAATCCTGATTTTCTTGATCATCGCCCCATCCGGCCGTCTCGCTAGCGAAGATCGCGGCGCATGACAAGCGCGCCGGTCGGTCCGTGTTCGGCCGATCTGTAGTAATTCGGCCGCTTGCCGACCTCACGGAAGCCCAGCCGACGATAAAGCGCGATCGCCGCGACATTGGTCTCGTCGACCTCGAGGAACAGCGCTTCGGCGCGCTGCGCGTGCAGTTCGCGCAACACCGCGTCCATCAATTGCCAGCCCAACCCCTGGCGACGATGCGATCGCGCCACCGCGACGGTCAGGATCTCGCCCTCGCCTGCCGCAAGCCTCGCCAGCACGAAGCCGACGGGCGGCTTGGAGCCCTGTCCGGTTTCGCGCGCGGCATAGCCGAATACGGTGTCCTGTTCGAGCAGGGCGGCGAATTCGCCATCGGTCCAGGGGCGGACAAAGTCCTCGCGATGCAGCAGCGAGACCGCCGGACTGTCGGCGATCCTCAGCGGCTCGAGCGCGTAGTCCCTGCGGCGTGGTTGGAGAAAAGGTATGCGCATTTATCTTTCTTGCCTTGATAGAATAAAGCCAGCCTGCGGCTTGGCGTCGGCGCCGCGCATATAGAGTGGTTTCGGCCGTTCGCCTGCGCCCTTGGCGGCAGCCAGGCGGGCGTAGGTGACAATGTCGGCGGTGGCCGTCCGAGGGCCGACATCAAATTCGCGCCCGGCCGATGCGCTGATGAGCGCTGCCGCGGTGCCGGCAAGCACCGGAGACGTTTCCATCGCCATGGCCACCACGTCAGCCAGCGTGGCCACGGCCGGACCGTAAGCCAAGGCTGACGTTTCGTCGTAAAAGGCCGCGTGGATCTCCTCACGGCCGGCATCGAGCGCCGCCAGCACGGCGCGACCGGGAAATGCGGCTGCTGCTTCGGCGGCCAGCGCCTCCAGGGTCGTCACCCCGATCGCCGGTATCTTCAGCGCCAGCGCCAGGCCACGCGCGGTCGAGACGCCGACCCGCAGACCGGTGAAGGAACCGGGGCCGACGGAGACAGCAATGGCGCCAAGACCCGCATAGTCGGTTGCGCTTGCCTCCAGCGCTTCGGCGATGACCGCCATCAGCTGCTCGGCATGGCCCTTGCCGAGATCGAGCACCGAGCGGCCAAGCTCCTGCTTCGCCGCCGCGTCATAGACGCTAGCGGCGCAGAGGTTGGCGGCACAGTCGATGGCAAGCAATTTCATGAGGCAACCGGTTCGAAAAACAATCCCCTGTGCCCGCCACGGCCCGCCACCGCAAGGGGATAATTTGTTAAACGGCTTCGCTCCGGCTGGCGAGCGATCAGACCTGCTCGATGCGCAGCATGTGGTTGTCCCAGACATAGTCCGGTTCGGAGCGTGTCGCGCCGCTGCCCTCGACGATCTCGCCGGCGCCGGTGGTGGCCATGAAGCCGGTTCCATCGGGCGCCACGCCGCAGACCTCGACCAACGCGCTGTTCGCAACGACCCGGCCGCTGGCCGCATCGATCACGACAAGCGAGTTGCCTTCCGGCGAGGAAACGGCGACGGTTCCGGCAGCCCGATTGGCGGCGACCGAGCCTATGTAGTTGCGGAAGCCGGACAAAACGTCCTGCGGCATGTCGAGCAAGTGCAGATCCTTGCCGCGCGCGGCGCGACCGACCAGCAACGGACGATCGGTGCCCAGCCCCCTGTACTGGCAGCCGAACCAGACGCTTCCGGACCGATCGGTGTCCATGTGGCGGATCGACAGCTGATGCAGTGCCGCCGGCAATTCGTGCTTCTCGATCAGATCGCCGGTAACGCGGTCTATCAGCACATAGGACGGCTTCATGGTCGCGATGTTGAGCTCGGCACGGCCGTAATCCGGATGGGTCTCGATGCCGCCATTGGCAACCGCAATCGTCCTGCCATCGCCCAGGAGCAGAAGCTCGTGCGGACCCATGCCATAGGTCGGGAATTCGCCAACACGGCTGAATTTCGCCCGCGCATCGTAGACGCCGACGACGCCGGCGGCGTTGTCGAAGTCGTTTTCGGTGGCATAGAGCAGCGCACCGTCGGCCGAAAACACGCCATGGCCGAAGAAATGCCGGCCGGCGATGCTGGCGATCGTCAGCGGCGCGTCACGGCCCGAGTGATCGAAAACCACGGCGAAGGTGCCGGGCTGACGCGCGAAGACCACCGAGCGTTTCGATATGGGATCGAAGGTGACATCGTGGCCGCGATCGGGCAGGTCGATCGCATGCAGGACCTTGCCGGCCTCGGACAGGACGGCAGCGCCAAAGCTGCCGTCGCGTTTGACGAAAGCCGTGGCGAAGACGGCGTCGGCCGCAAGCGTCTTTGCCCAGGCCGACGGCGCCATCGCCGCGGCAAAGCCGATACCCGCAGCCCTCAGGAAATCGCGGCGATCGATGAGGGAGGTTTTCAAGAGACTATCCTCCCCTGCACTGGCTCGCTCCAGGACACGGTGATTATTACGGATCGGAGCTGACGCTTGGCACCTACCGATTCTTGGAATGACCCATCGCAGACATTGGAAGTTAGCCGAAGCCTCCGGAACTTCGTCATCCACGGGCGGAGCAGGAGCGAAGCTCCGTCGCGGAGACCCGAGGATCCATGCCGTGACCTTGACCGTCGGGTGCAACGGAGCAAAATTCTGGACCGCGGCAGCGCTTTGAAGTCGCGGCATGGATCCCGGGGTCTGCGCTGCGTCGCTTCGCTCCTTGCTTCGCCCCAGGATGACGAAGCTATGGGCGTTTCGGCCAATCTCAAGGTCATGCTCAGTCCCCATCCAGCGAGGAGAAGCCTGCGGTCAGGCCGAATTCGGCGGTCAACCTGGTGCCGATCAAGGTCGACAGGCTGGAGGTGATCAGCGCGAAATGATCGAGCTTGTCGCGCAGCGCCGGATCGGCAAGCGTCTTGTCGATTGGACCACTGACCGCCTTGGCGGTGGCGACACCGTTGACCAGCTGGATATGGATCGATTCGGCCATCCAGCGCGCATCGGCCGGCAGAGCGTCACCAAGTTTCGAGGCCTGGAACAGCGTATCGATGCCGGAGAGATTGCCGGCCAGTGACGCGGTGGTGTTTTGCGAGCGCCAGTAGATTGCCTGTTTCGGCTTGTCCGCATCCGGCTTGCCACCGAAAAACCCTTTCAGGCGCACGTCGCGGACCATTTCCAGCTCATTGATGAAGACGCCGACCAGTTCGGTCACCGCTTCATTGCCGTCGCGGTAGAGCGGGTTCTGCGGCCCCGGATTGGCCCAAAGGGCGGCAAAGCCGCCCGGCTTGTTCCAGGCGGCGCTGACCTCGCCGGCCATGGTTTCGATGTTGCCGGCAACAGCAGTGCCATAAGCGCAGCGGTAGGGATCATCCTTGCCGGCAAGTGCATCGGCGCCGTCGCCGTAAAGAACGAATTCGAGCGCGCCCAGCCCCTGCATGGCAACGCTCTTGCCGGCCAGTTGTGCCGGATCGGTCGCGGTCGGATCCTTGGCGGACAGCGCCGCCTGTACCTGTTTCAGGCCGATGCTCTTGCGATCCGGCCAGAACAGCATGCGTTCCAGCCGGTTGTTCTCCTTGATCGGTCCGAAGCCGATGATTTCGGCTGACGACCAGGCATAGACGGTGGCGGAGAATTCGGCGCGTGCGGCATCGAGTTCTCCTTGCGAGGGCGTGACGCACAGCTCGCGCATGGATCCGGTCAAGGCTTCCGCATGCTCGTGCAGGCCGGCATAGGCCGGGCGGACGAAGCCATCGATCGCGCGCTGGATGATATCGGAGGCTTTGACCGCCGCCGACGCAGGGACAACGCCCAGCAGAGCCAGCGGAAGAACGAGAAACAATGCAGAACGCTTGAACATCACAGTGACTCCAGGAATTTGAGCAGCGCATTGCGGTCGGCCGCATTGGCTGCGGCAAAGCGGTCGCGCGCTTTCTGTGCCTCGCCGCCATGCCACAGGATCGCCTCGGTCAGGCTGCGCGCACGCCCGTCATGCAGGAAGAAGGAATTGCCGTTGACCGTCTCGGTCAGGCCGATGCCCCACAGCGGCGGCGTGCGCCATTCATTGCCCGTCGCATCTCCCACAGCCTGGCCGTCGGCCAGATCAGGCCCCATGTCGTGCAGCAGAAAGTCGGAATAGGGCCAGATCAGTTGGAAGGCCTGCGCCTTGTGGGGCGTGCCGCGACGGGTGACGAATTTCGGCGTATGGCAGGCGATGCAGCCGATCTCGTAGAAGATTTTCTTGCCAATGAGCACCTGCGGCGTGTCGAGGTCGCGGCGCGCCGGCACGGCCAAGTTCTGCGAATAGAAGGTGACGAGATCCATCACCGGCGGCGGCGCCTCGACCGGGCCAAGGCGCTGCTGCACGCCGTTCGGCATGGCGATGCATTTTGCCTCCGCAGCAGTGCAATCGCCCCAATGCTTCGGCTCTTCGGGCGTCGAGATGCCGATGTCGCCGGCAAAGGCATCCGCTGCCTGCTGGCGGATCGACGCGGTCTGCGCCTTCCAGCCGAAGCGGCCGAGCGTCAGTTCCCCGCTCAAGCTATCGCGCACGATGTTCGGCCTGCCGGAAATGCCGTCGCCGTCCCTGTCGTCCGGATCGGCGTGGGCGAGAATATCAGCCGGCGCGATCTGTTCGATCAGGCCCAGGCCGATCATTGGCGGCGTCAGTCGCGGCGACAGCGTGGTGCGCGGGTCGAGTGGTCCATAGGCAGGGTCGACGACCGAATAGCTCGGTTTGCGCAAGGAAATCACGGTGCCGTCCGTCAGCTCCGCCTTACGTTCCTGGTAGTCGACATGCATCCCACCTTCGCCGCGCAGACCGGGTACGGCGAGCTCCTGCAATTGCGTGCCGTAGACCGGGTCGGGGAAGTTGAGCACCTTGTGTTCGGCAATCGCTGCCCTCTCTTCCGCGTTGCTGGCCTCCCGTGCCAGCCGCAGGAACATCGAGGTCGTGCCGGCGTCGCCTTGCGGCGGGCGGCCGCGGCCATCCTTCAGATGGCAGTTCTGGCAGGCACGTTCGTTGAACAGCGGGCCGAGCCCGTCCGAAGCCTGCGTCGAGGATGGCGACGACACCCAGTTCTTGCGGAAAAGGGCATTGCCGAGCTTGAAGTCGCCCTCTTCCTCGAAGGTGATGTTGGCCGAGGATTGCGAGAAGGAATCGCGGCTGACGTCCTTTCGGGACGTGCCGGCGCCACCTTGCATCAGTTCGAACTGCTCTGGCCTGGAAAAATCCATGGTCGGCCTGGTGACGGCGATGACGCGCGCCTGATCCTTCGCATTGAGGTCGGTGCGCGTGGTGGCGAGCCCGGCCGGCTGAAGATCACCGGCCATCGCCGAAGAGGCAAGCGCAAACACGAGCACGACACAGCGCCGACGCGCCAATCCGGCCGGCGTCTTCTCAGGGAGCGGCGAGCCGTCGGCCCGCCGCGAGCGGCGCACGAATTCTAGCAGGCGCCGCATTCCCGCATGCCCTTACTCCGCCTCGTCCGCCGATGCGGCGTTGAGCTGGCCGTATTTCTCCTCGCCGATCGAGGCAAGCAGGTCGAGCTGCGTCTCGAGAAAGTCGATGTGACCCTCCTCATCGGCCAGCAATTCCTCGAACAGCTTCATCGTCACATAGTCGCCGGCGTCGTTGCAGATTTCGCGTGAGCGCTTGTAGGCGGTACGCGCGTCATATTCGCCGGCAAGGTCGGATTCGAGCACTTCCTTGACGTTCTGTCCGATGCGCAGCGGCGCTACGGATTGCAGGTTCGGATGGCCTTCGAGGAAGATGATACGGGCGACGAGCTTGTCGGCATGGTGCATCTCCTCGATCGATTCCGCCCGCTCCTTCTTTGCCAGCTTGGCGTATCCCCAGTCCTCCAGCAGACGGAAATGCACCCAGTACTGATTGACGGCCCCGAGTTCCAGAAAAAGAGCCTCGTTAAGCCGCTCGATGATCTGCGGATCGCCTTTCATGAATTCTGCTCCCGTATTGGACGCGCAGGCCTCTGACGCGATCCAGGTGTGAAACGACATCCACGCCGCTCGCCTCCGAGCGGGCGTGGTAATTTTCGGTGACCCGAATGATCGTTTCCACCACATTTGGGAAGCAGCCGCAACAGCGACCGCGCTTTTGCATGGCATGATAGATCTTCGCCGGCACGATCAGCTGCCAGGGATCCTGGTCCAGCAGCCCGACGATCGTCTGCTCGATCTCCTTCTCGGTGATGATATTGCAATGACAAATCAGCATTGGCTTGCTCGGCTGGCTGACGGCGTCTCCCGCGCCGTGTGGCTTGATTTTCTAGCGGAGGCCGTTCCAGAGCCGGTTTTCGCCTCCGGATCAGTCTCCTGTCTTTCGACCCTTACTTGAACACCTTGTCCGGCGCATCGAGGCTATCGGACCCTTCGAAGGCGATGGTGCTGAGCTTCAGCGAGCCGACGGCGCGCTCAATCGACTTGGTCTGATCGATCAGCGCATCGATCGCCGCCTGCACGGTGGCGTTGCCCTCAATGTTGCCCTCGGCGATCTGCTGGTCATAGGCCTCGCCGGCCAGTGCACGCGCCTTGATCGCCTCCATCTTGGCGACCGAAACATCGAGCTTGTCAGACAGTTCCTTGTCGATCGTCGGATCGGCCGCCTTCACCATATCAGCTACCGAGGGACCCGAAACGACGGTGCCGTCGAGACGCGTGTAGCTCGCATGATAGGCCGCGCGAATGCCGATGGCGTCGTAGAGATGCGAATTGTAGGTGTTGTCGGAGAAGCAATCGTGCTCCTCTTCCGGATCATGCAGCAACAGGCCGAGCTTCATGCGCTCGCCGGCCAGTTCGCCGTAGGACAGCGAGCCCATGCCGGTGAAGATCGTCGAGATAGCCGTGTTCGGCTCGCCATCGACAAGAGCCTTGCGGGCGCCGCCGTCTTCCTTCCAGTTGCCGACCATCTCCTGAAGATCCGAAACCAGAAGGTCGCTGGCCGATTTCAGATACTGGGCGCGGCGGTCGCAATTGCCGCCGGTGCAGTTCTTGAGGTCGTAGTCGGTAAAGGGGCGCTCGCCGGCACCCGGGCCGGTGCCATGCAGGTCCTGGCCCCAGAGCAGGAATTCGATGGCGTGATAGCCGGTGGCTACATTGGCCTCGATGCCGCCGGCTCCCTGTAGCGTGCCGGAGAGGAATTCCGGCGAAAGCTTCGATGCATCGACCTTCTTGCCGTTGATCTCGATCTTCTTGTTGGCGATCACATTGGCCGTGTAGAGCGCGTTCGCGTCCGATTCGGTGCCGTAGCTCTTGGCGACGTAGTCGATCAAGCCTTCATCCAGCGGCCAGGAATTCACCTTGCCTTCCCAGTCGTCGACGATCTTGTTGCCGAAGCGGTAGACCTCGGTCTGCTGGTAGGGAACGCGCGATGCCTTCCAGGCGTCACGGGCAGCGTTGAGGGTTTCCACCGATGGCGTGGCGAGCAGCGCGTCGACCGCCTTGTCGAGCGCCTGCGCGGTGGTCAGCGAATCCTCATATTTGGCGAGCGCGATGTCGGAATAGGTCTTGATGACGGCCTTTGCATCGGTTTCGGCCTTTGCCGGCAACACGAATACCGCCGCCGTCAGCAGGGCAGTGGCGCCGATCGCCGCAAGCCTGCTGCCATATCGTGCTGTCATAATCACTCTCCAGTTTCTCGGAAATTCTGTAAACGGCGCGCACAGCAACCGGCGCCAGGCCATCTGCGGGCCATTGGGCGCAAGAGATGCCGCGCTAGCGCGCGGTTCGCGGAAGAAAGACACCAAAATGCCTCCAATCGAAAGGGTTCAAGGCCCAGACATTAAAGGGATGCGCTGACGCGTGAGCTTCCATAAAGCTGCGACATCGTCGAATGTCAATGACAATCCGTAGGAAAAGTCAATTGAAACAACAGTTTAGAATTATTCTAAACTGCGAATGTCAACTTTATGCATTTCCTGCACCGGTCTTGCCGTTGAACTGCACGATTGACAGCCGCCATCCCGGATGCGACCCGCAAAAGCTCGCTTGCAGCGGTGCCAGACAATTGCCATCTGGCGGAACATCCTAGGGTAGAATCGGGATTGAGTGCGATGAAGAACGGTGTGGTCATTGTCGGCGCGGGTCATGCGGGCGTGCAAGCGGCCGCAAGTCTGCGCGAGGACGGCTATGACGGGCTGGTGATCCTCGTCGGGGATGAGGACGAACTTCCCTATCACAAGCCGCCGCTGTCGAAGACTTTCATCAAGGATGCCGAGGCCAAGCCGCAGCCCTTGCGCGGCGAGGCCTTTTACACCGGCAGCGCCATCGATTACCGGCCTGGCGTCAGGATCGATCGGATCGATGCCGGACGCCGCAGTTTGGATATTGCCGGCGGTGGTTCGCTGGCCTTTGACCACCTGATCCTGGCGACAGGCTCGCGCCCGCGCACGCTGCCGCTGCCCGGTGCCGACCTGTCCGGTGTGCTGTCGCTGCGCTCGCTGGCCGATGCGCGGCTGATCCGCGACCTCAGCGCGCAAAGCGACGAAATCGTCATCCTCGGCGGCGGTTTCATCGGGCTGGAGATAGCAGCCACACTGCGGGCCACCGGCCGCACGGTGACAGTGGTGGAGGCCGTCGACCGGCTACTCGGCCGCGCCGTGGCGCCGGTGGTGGCGAGCCACGTCCGGCAACGGCTGGAAGCGACAGGCGTGCGCATCCTCACCGGCACTTCGATTGCAAGGCTCGAAGGCGAAAACGGTCGTGTCACTGCCGCCATCACCTCGTCATGCGAAAGGCTGCCGGCGCGCATGGTCATCGTCGGCGTTGGTGCCGTGCCGAATGTAGAACTGGCGCAGGCGGCCGGCCTCAGCATCGCCAACGGCATCCGCGTCGATCATCAGATGCGCACGTCGATGCCGGAGATTCTCGCCATTGGCGATGTTGCCTCCTACCGTCACTGGTTCACCGGCGGCGACGTGCGGCTGGAATCGGTGCAGAACGCCACCGACCAGGCCCGGCTTGCCACGCGCACGATATCAGGCCACACCGACGCCTATTCGGCGGTGCCATGGTTCTGGTCGGACATCGGCGACATGAAATTGCAGATGGTCGGCCTGACCGCCGGCGGCGACAGCCATGTCGTGCTGGGCGACCTGCCCGAAAACAAATTCTCGATCTACCACTATGCCGGCGACCGGCTGCTCGGCATCGAATCGGTCAACCGCCCCGGCGACCACATGCTTGGCCGCAAGATGCTCGGCGCCGGCTTCTCGCCGACGCCGGAAACGATCGCGGCTGGCCCCGAGGGGTTGAAAGCGGCACTGGCGGCATTTCAGAACATGGAGCCAGTCAAGGCCAGTGCGTAGGTTGCCAATTTTTGCCATACGCAATAAAATGCATGAATGAGCACCATGAATATCTCACTGCCCGACAGCTTGAAGCATTTTGTCGATCAGCAAGTGACGGATCGCGGCTATGGCACGAGCAGCGAGTATGTGCGTGAATTGATCCGCCACGATCAGGATCGTCAACTTCTGCGCGGTTTGCTCCTCGAGGGCGCATCATCCGCGCCGGGGGCTCCCGTAGACGATGACTATTTCGCCGCGCTTCGAAAACGAGCGCAGGGCCAATAAATTAAGTGGCCACGAAGGCAATTATTCCTCGAAGCCTTGCTCTGCGGGATATCGAGGACGCCGTTGATTATTATGCACGCGAAGTTGGTTCGCATATGGCGTTGGGCTATGTCGAGGACCTTCAAAACGCCTACAAACTGATAGCCAGCCATCCGGCATCGGGCTCTCTCAGATATGGTTATGAAATCGGATTGCCTGGGCTGCGTAGCGTGCAACTCAAGCGCTACCCATACCTGCTTTTCTATCTTGAGCAGATCGACCATATCGATGTGTGGCGGGTCCTGCACGCCAAGATGGACATTCCAGCCTGGTTACAGAATCCAAGCTCCTGACGGCACGTTCACCCGCTCGCGTAGGCCGTCAGGAGAAATGGGCGCCGCCGATCAGGCGGCGCAAACTTCGCGGATCGAGCTTTCCAGGATGTCGAGTGCTTCGTTCATGACTTCGTCCTGGATGGTGATCGGCGCCAGGAAGCGGATGACGTTGCCGTAGACACCGCAGGTCAGCAGGATCAGGCCCTTGTCGAGCGCCTTCAACCGGATCGCATTGGCGATCTCGGCCGACGGCAGGCCCTTCTTGACGTCGTTGAACTCGACCGCGTTCATGAAGCCGAGGCCTCTGATGTCGACGATCTCGGGCACGTCGTCGCGGATCGACTGCAGCCGCTGCTTCAGCCTTGCGCCCAGCGTGTTGGCGCGGTCGCACAGCTTTTCGTCATCGATCACGTCGAGCACGGCGTGCGCGGCGGCAACGCCGATCGGGCTGCCGCCATAGGTGCCGCCGAGCCCGCCGGGGCCGGGCGCATCCATGATTTCGGCACGGCCGGTGACCGCCGCCAGCGGGAAACCGCCGGCAAGGCTCTTGGCCATGGTGGTGATGTCGGCCGCCACCTCATGGTGATCCATCGCAAACATCTTGCCGGTGCGGGCAAAGCCGGTCTGCACTTCGTCGGCGATCAGCAGCATGCCGTGCTGGTCGCAAAGCTTGCGCAGCGCAACCAGGAAGTCACGCGGCGCCTCGTAGAAGCCGCCCTCGCCCTGAACCGGCTCGATGATGATGGCTGCGACGCGGGCCGGGTCGACATCGGCCTTGAACAGCCGGTCAAGTGCCGCCAGCGAATCGGCGACCGATACGCCATGCAGCGGCACCGGGAACGGCGCATGGTAGACGTCGCCCGGCATGGCGCCGAAGCCGACCTTGTAGGGCACGACCTTGCCGGTCAGCGCCATACCCATGAAGGTGCGGCCATGGAAGCCGCCGGCAAAGGCGATGACCGCCGGACGGCCGGTGGCATTGCGGGCGATCTTGATGGCGTTCTCGACCGCCTCGGCGCCGGTGGTGACGAAGATCGTCTTCTTCTCGAACTTGCCGGGCAGGATGCCGTTCAGCCGTTCGGCCAGGCGCACATAGCTCTCATAGGGCACCACCTGGTGGCAGGTGTGGGTGAAGCGGTCGAGTTGTGCCTTGACCGCTTCGATCACCCTGGGATGGCGATGCCCGGTGTTGACGACGGCGATGCCCGACGAGAAATCGATATAGCGACGCCCCTCGACATCCCAGATTTCCGAATTTTCAGCCCGGTCGGCATAGATCTGCGTGGTCATGCCGACACCGCGGGAAATCGATTGGTTCTTGCGTTCGGAAATGGCTGAATTCTTCATCGTATCCCTCACCGGGCCGGCGCCCGTCCTGTTTGATGCCGTTGAGACGTCTTCTGACCTTATTTCACGTTTTCCTCAAGTCGGCACCATCGGCAGGCGATTGGGCCTGCGGTGGGCAGATCCCGGCGCTTAACCAGTCAGGCGATACACGTACGAGACCGGTTTCCTTTTCCCGGGGATCGACTATCCTCTGGATGTCCACGAGGCATCGCGCTCAGCGAGCTGCCCGCGGCCGGGGGAGCCCATGAGCAGGAACGTGACTTCGCCCGTCTCGCAGCCATCGGTCCAAGCTCCCGGTCTTTTGTCTTTTCCAGCCGCCCCGGCGCTTATCGCCTGCACGGCTGCGCTGCTTTTGGTCGGCTGCCAGAAGCAGGAAGCGGTGGACAAGAAACTGCAGATCATGGTGCGCACCGAAACGGTGGCGATGGCCGACTATTCGCCAAGGACCTCGCTGACCGGGGTGATCGCGGCGCGTACGCTGAACAATCTGTCGTTCCGGGTCGGCGGTCGCGTCGCCGAACGGTTTGTCGATGTCGGCCAGCATGTCGATCAAGGCACGGTGCTTGCCCGGATCGATCCGCAGGAGCAGGAATCCGATTTGCGCTCGGCGCAAGCCGATCTCGACGCGGCACAGGCGCAATTAACCCAGTCCGCCGCCGCCTTCGAACGGCAGAAGACGCTGCTCGCCCAGGGTTTCACCACCAGGCGCGATTATGACGCCGCGGACCAGGCCCTGAAGGTGGCACAAGGCAGCGTCGATGCCGCGCAGAGCGCTTTCTCCAACGCCCAGCAAAACCTGTCCTTCACCGAGCTCAAGGCCGGTGCCGCCGGCGTGATTACCGCCCGCCAAGTCGAAACCGGCCAAGTGGTGCAAGCCGCGCAAACCGTCTTCACCGTCGCCGAGGACGGTGACCGCGACGCGGTATTCAACGTGCAGGAGACGCTGATCGCCAGGACACCGGCATCGCCTGCGGTAACGATCACGCTGTTGTCCGATCCGCAGGTCAGGGCGACGGGCAAGGTCCGCGAAATCTCGCCTGCGGTCGACCCGGCTTCGGGCTCGATCCGGGTCAAGGTCGCCATTCCCGACACGCCCGCCGGCATGCCGCTGGGGGCAGCCGTCATCGGCTCGGTAAGCGCCAAGCCGGCGAAGGCGATCCTGCTGCCTTGGCAGGCGCTGACGTCCAGCGGCGGCAAGCCGGCGGTCTGGATCGTCGATCCCTCGACCAAGGCGGTGACGATGGCGCCGGTCGAAGTGCTGGCGTTCAATTCGGGCACGGTCGTGATCGCCAAGGGGCTGGACGCGGGCCAGAGCGTCGTCACCGCTGGAGGACAGCTGCTCAGCCCTGGACAGACGATCGAGATATCGGGAGCGGGCCAATGAGCCGAACGCCACGCATCCTGCTCGGCGTGCTCATGCTCGGCGCGCTGGCATCCTGCTCCAAGTCGGAGGAAAAGCCGCCCGAGATCATCCGACCGGTGCTGTCGATGGTGATCGAGCCGCGCACCACGCAAATCTTCGGTTTTGCCGGATCCGTCGAACCGCAGGTCAGCGCCGACCTGGCCTTCCGCCTGCTTGGCCGGGTCGTCTCGCGCGACGTCCAGGTCGGCGACATCGTCAGCAAGGGCACGACGATAGCGGCACTCGATCCGACCGCGCTGGAGTTGGGCCTCCAGGCGGCCAAGGCGGAACTGTCCAATGCCGAGGCGCAGCTCGCCAACGCCGCCGCCAGCGAGGAACGGCAGCGCCAGTTGCTCGCCTCGGCCAACGCCACGCAAGCTGTCTTCGATGCCGCGCAGCAGGCGCGCAAAGCTGCGGAGGCAGGTGTCGAGCGGGCCAAGGCTTCGCTTGCCAAATCGCAGGAGCAGCTCGGCTATGCTAGGCTGTTCTCTGATTTCGACGGTGTCGTCACCGCGGTCGGCGCCGAAGTTGGCCAGACGGTCTCGCCCGGCCAGACCGTCGTCACCGTGGCGCGTTCGGACCTGCGCGAGGCGGTGGTCGACATTCCCGATCAATTGACCGGTGATCTTGAGGCCGGCACGCCCTTCCAGGTGATCCTGCAGTCGCTGCCGACGATCCAGACCGGGGCCAAGCTGCGCGAGATCGCACCGCAATCCGAGGGCTCGACCCGCACGCGGCGCGTCAAGCTGACGCTCACGGATCCGCCACAGGCCTTCCGGCTCGGCTCGACGGTGACGGCGACCCGCGTGACCAAGGTGGCACCGACGATCGAACTGCCGATGTCGGCGCTGTTCGAAAAGAACGGTTCCGCGAAAGTGTGGATCGTCGACCCGCAGACATCCAGCGTGAACGCACGCGACATAAAGGTCGCGTCGAAGAATGGCGGCACCTTCACGGTGGCCGAGGGGCTGGAGGCCGGCATGCGTGTTGTCACGGCGGGCGTCCACAGCCTGAGCGAAGGCCAGAAGGTGACAGTGCCCGAGGGAGGGGCCTCATGAAAGGCTTCAATCTCTCCGACTGGGCGCTCAACCACCGCTCCATGGTCTGGTATTTCATGCTGGTCTTCGTCGTGGCTGGCGTGTTCTCCTACCTCAATCTCGGCCGTGAAGAAGACCCCAACTTCACCATCAAGACGATGATCATCCAGGCCAACTGGCCGGGCGCCTCGGTCAAGGAAACCGTGCAGCAGGTGACCGACCGTATCGAGAAGAAACTCGAGGAACTCGACAGCCTCGACTACACCAAGTCTGTCACCACGGCCGGCCAGACCGTCATCTTCGTCAACCTGAAGGACACCACCAAGGCACGCGATGTCGTGCCGAACTGGATTCAGGTGCGCAACATGGTCAACGACATCGGGGCGCAGTTTCCGCAGGGGGTGCAGGGACCGTTCTTCAACGACCGCTTCGGCGACGTCTATGGCAACATCTACGCCTTCACATCGGACGGGCTGACGCCGCGCCAATTGCGCGACTATGTCGAGGACGCCAGAACAAAAATCCTGACCGTGCCCAATGCCGGCAAGGTCGACCTGGTCGGCGCCCAGGACGAGGCGATCTATCTCGAATTCTCGACCCGCCAGATCGCCGCCCTCGGCCTCAACCAGCAAGCGATCGTGGCGAGCCTGCAGGCGCAGAACGCGATTACGCCGTCCGGCGTCATTCAGTCCGGGCCGGAGCGCATCAGCGTGCGTGTCGGCGGGCAGTTCACCTCCGAGGACAGCCTGCGCGCCATCAATCTGCGCGTCAATGACCGCTTCTTCCGCCTCAGCGACGTGGCGACGATCACGCGCGGCTATGTCGATCCACCTACGGCGCTATTCCGCTTCAACGGCCAGGACGCGATCGGGCTCGCCATCGGCATGAAACCCAACGCCAACCTGCTCGAATTCGGCGAGGCGCTGCACAAGGAGATGGACAAGGTGCTGGCCGACCTGCCGGTCGGTGTCGGCGTGCATCTGGTGGCCGACCAGCCGGTCATTGTCGAGGAGGCCGTCTCGGGCTTTACGCGCGCGCTGTTCGAGGCGGTCGCCATCGTGCTCGCGGTGTCGTTCATCAGCCTCGGCATGCGCGCCGGCTTCGTCGTGGCGCTGTCGATCCCGCTGGTGCTGGCCATCACCTTCACGGTCATGGCCTATCTCGGCATTTCGCTGCAGCGAATTTCCCTGGGTGCGCTGATCATCGCGCTCGGGCTTCTGGTCGACGACGCGATGATCGCGGTCGAGATGATGGTGGCGCGGCTGGAGGTCGGCGACAATCTGCGCAAGGCGGCGACCTATGTCTACACATCGACCGCCTTTCCGATGCTGACCGGTACGCTGGTGACGGTCGCCGGCTTCATCCCGATCGGCCTCAACAACAGCGCCGCCGGCGAATATACCTTCACCCTGTTCGTGGTCATCGCCGTTTCGCTGCTGGTGTCATGGGTCGTGGCGGTGCTGTTTGCGCCACTGCTCGGCGTCACCATCCTGCCGGCGACGATGAAAACCAAGCATCACGACCAGCCCGGCCGCTTCACCTCGCTTTTCCGGCGCGTGCTTGTCGGCTCGGTGCGCCATCACTGGCTGACCATCATCGTCACCGTGCTTTTGTTTGCCGGCTCGATCGCCGGCTTCGGGCTGGTGCAGCAGCAGTTCTTTCCGCCATCGGACCGGCCGGAGCTGATCGTCGACTGGAACCTGCCGCAGAATGCCTCGATCGCCGATACGCGCGACCAGATGGAGCGGTTCGAGCAGCGGGCGCTGGTCGGCAATCCCGACATCGACCATTTTTCGTCCTATATCGGCCAGGGCGCGGTGCGTTTCGTGCTCGCCTATGACGTGCAGCCGGCCAACCCCTATTTCGGCCAGACCGTCATCGTCACCAAGAGCATCGCGGCCCGCAACCGGGTCAAGCCGGCGCTTGAAAAACTGCTGCGCGAGGAGTTCGTCGGCACCGACGCGTTCGTCAAGCCGCTCGAACTCGGGCCCCCGGTCGGCCGCCCGGTGCAGTATCGCATCGGCGGTCCCGACATCCAGACGGTGCGCGAACTGGCGCAGCAATTCGCCGGTGTCATCTCCGCCAATCCAAAGCTAGCCGCGCCGACCTTCGACTGGAACGAGCCGCAGCGTGTGCTGAGGGTCGACGTGCTGCAGGACAAGGCACGCCAGCTCGGTATCACCTCCTCCGACATTGCCAGCGCGCTGAACAGTACGGTCGGCGGCGCCACCATCACGCAGGTGCGCGACGCCACCTATCTGATCAATGTCGTGGCGCGCTCGCGTGGGTCCGAACGCGGCTCGATCGAAACGTTGCAGAACATGCAGCTGCCGACCAGTACCGGCGAGGCGATCCCGCTCGCGGCCGTCGCCAACTTCCGCTACGATCTGGAGCAGCCAACGGTGTGGCGACGCGACCGCATCCCGACCATCACCGTACGCGCCGGACTGGTCGGCGACGTGCTGCCGGCCACCGTCGTCAACGAATTGAAGCCGTCGGTCGATGCCTTCACCGCCAAGCTGCCGCCGGGCTATTCGATCGCCACCGCCGGCTCGGTCGAGGAAAGCGCTAAAAGCCAGGGACCGATCGCCGCCGTCGTGCCGTTGATGCTGTTCGTCATGGCGACGATCCTGATGGTGCAGTTGCAGAGCTTCCAGCGCCTGTTCCTGGTGGTGGCGGTGGCGCCGCTGGGCCTGATCGGCGTGGTGGCCGCCCTGGTGCCGAGCGGCGCGCCGCTCGGCTTCGTCGCCATCCTCGGCGTGCTGGCGCTGATCGGCATCCTGATCCGCAACTCGGTCATCCTGATCGTGCAGATCGAGGATCTCGTCCGGGAAGGCAAGGACCGCTGGGCGGCCGTCATCGAGGCGACGGAACACCGCATGCGGCCAATCGCGCTGACGGCGGCGGCCGCAAGTCTCGCCCTGATCCCGATCGCGCGCGAAGTGTTCTGGGGCCCGATGGCCTATGCCATGATGGGCGGCATCATCGCCGGCACGGCGATCACGCTGCTGTTCCTGCCAGCGCTTTATGTGACGTGGTTCAGGATCAAGGAGCCGAAAGCCCAGGAAGAGCTACCCGTGGAGAGCGGCGAACCGGTGCAAGCTCAGACTTAAGGCTTTGCCGGGTCATTCGTTGTCGTTGGAGGGTACGGGGCGTGACTTGGCGCGTTGCCACGGCGACGATTTTGAGGTGCGCCAGGCATGCCAACCTTTCGGCAAATCGGCCAACTCCACGATGGTTTCATCCAGTTGAACCACCTCTTGCAGGCCTACGAGCATTACCTCGCGTTCATCCCAATCTCGAGTGTCGCTGCTGTAGAATTGCCAACTGCCACCTTCGTCGTTGTAGCTGTCGTCGTCGTCATCTTCATGCACAACGTATGCGATCCAGTCGCCACGTTTAAATAGGCTCTTGTCCGACAACACCGCGAGGTTGGGCGGATCCGCAAACTTCCATTCCTCCATCGGAATCCCTGAAGACGGTTGGTTCTGCACACAGGAAGACGAATTCAGGCGGTTCTCACAAACCCATCGCTGGCCCGCAACAGATTGCGCGTATAGTCCTTCGTCACGCGGCGCTCGACAAGATCGTTAGCCGTCAGATTCTCCACCGCCTCGCCGCTTTGCATCACCATCAGCCGCTCGCACATATGGGTGATGATGGCGAGGTCGTGGCTGACCATCAGGAAGGTTAGCTTGCGCCGCCGGCGGATCTCTTCCAGCAGATTGAGCACCTCCGCCTGCACCGAGGCGTCGAGCGCCGAGGTCGGCTCGTCGAGCAGCAGGATCGAAGGTTCGAGGATCAGGGCACGGGCAATCGCCACGCGCTGGCGCTGGCCGCCCGATAGTTGGTGCGAATAGCGGAAGCGAAAGCCGTTTCCCAGCCCGACCTCGTCGAGCGCCCGCTGGATGCGCTTTTCGCCATCGGCGAAGCCGTGGATGGCAAGCGGCTCCTGCAGCAGACGGTCGACGGTCTGGCGCGGGTGCAGCGAGCCGTACGGATCCTGGAAGACCATCTGCACTTCACGGTAGAACGCCTTGTCGCGGCGCGCGCCGAGCGTCTTGCCATTGACGGCGATGCTGCCCGAAGCGACTGGCGCGAGACCGGCGATGGCCCGCAGCAGCGTCGATTTGCCGGAGCCGGATTCACCGACCAGGCCGAAGGATTCGCCCGGTTGCACGTCGAGGCCGACGCCCTTCAGTGCGCGAAAACGGTCGAAGATCACTTCCAGCCTGTCGACGGCAATCGCAGAAGTCATGCCGCCCACTCCGGCTTGCGGTCGAGCACCGGCAGCGGGTGGCGGTCGGCGCCGATCTTGGGCATGCAATTGAGCAAGCCGCGCGTGTAGGGATGCTGGGCATGGCCGAGTTCGGACGCCTTGAGCTGCTCGACAACCTTGCCGGCATACATGACGATGACGCGGTCGCAGAAGGATGAGACCAGGCGCAGGTCGTGCGAGATGAAGATCAGCCCCATGCCGCGCTCACTGACCAGCCGGTCGAGAATGCCGAGCACATCAAGCTGCACGGTGACGTCGAGCGCCGAGGTCGGCTCGTCGGCGATCATCATTTCCGGACCGGCGATCAGCATCATGGCGATCATGGCGCGCTGGCCCATGCCACCGGACACTTCATGCGGATGCAGGTCGAAGACGCGGGCCGGGTCGCGGATCTGCACCGCTTCCAGCATCGCCAGCGCGCGGTCGCGCGCCTCGGCCTTGCCGATCTTTTCATGCGTGCGCAGCGTCTCGACGATCTGGCGGCCGATGCTCATCACCGGGTCGAGCGAGTATTTCGGATCCTGCAGGATCATGGCGACGCGCTTGCCGCGCAGCGCCCGGCGTTCGCGTGGCGAGACTCTGAGCAGGTCGATGCCGTCGAAGGTGAGCTTGTTGGCCAATATCCGCGCCTGCGGCGGCGTCAGGCCCATGATGGCGCGGCCAGTCTGCGATTTTCCCGAGCCGGACTCGCCGACGATGCCGAGCCTTTCGCGGCCGAGCGAAAAGGAAACGCCGCGCACCGCCTCGATCAGCCCGGTGCGGGTCGGGAAGGTGACACGCAGATCGTCGACCTCGAGCAGCGTCTTCGTTTCCCTGCTCATTGGTCGCCACTGCGAGGATCGAGCGCGTCGCGCAGGCCGTCGCCGAGCAGGTTGAAACCGAGGCTGACGATGAGGATGGCGAAGCCCGGCGCACCGGCCACCCACCACTGGTCGAGCACGAAGCGGCGGCCCGACGCGATCATCGTGCCCCATTCCGGCAGCGGCGGTTGCGCGCCGAGGCCGAGGAAACCGAGCCCGGCGGCGGTCAGGATGATACCGGCCATGTCGAGCGTCACCCTGACGATCAGGGACGAAATGCAAAGCGGCATGATATGGCGCAGCACGATGCGGAACGGCGAGGCGCCCATCAGCTGCACCGCCTTGATGTAATCGGAATTACGCACCGTCAGCGTTTCTGCCCGCGCGATGCGGGCGTAGGGCGGCCATGAGGTGATGGCGATGGCCAGCACCGCATTCTCGATGCCGGGGCCAAGCGCTGCGACAAAGGCCAGCGCCAGGATCAGCTTGGGAAAGGCGAGAAAGATGTCGGTGATGCGCATCAGGATGGCATCGGTCCAGCCGCCGGCATAGCCGGCCACCGTGCCGACCAGAAGGCCGATCGGTGCCGCGATGATGGCGACCAGGATGACCACATAAAGGGTCCAGCGCGAGCCGTAGAGGATGCGCGACAGGATATCGCGGCCGAGATCGTCGGTGCCAAACCAGTGCTCGGCGCTCGGCGCCAGCAGGCGCGCGTTCTTCAGGTCGCCGAACGTCGGAGAATAAGGTGCCAGCACGCCGGCAAGGGCGGCAACGACCAGCAAGGCAATGATAATGAGCAGGCCGAGAAAGGCCAGACGGTTGGCGGAAAAGCGCCGCCACGCCACATAGGCGCGGCCGAGCCTTGCCTGCATGCGCGAGGCCGGCCGCTCGCTAAGCAGCCAGTCGCGACGGGAGAGAGGGCGGGCGTCGGAGGCGGTCATGACGATGCCTCTTGGAGCTGTCGACCCCTACTCCGGCCTGCATCGCAGACCACCTCTCTCCGGCTCGACGGGGGAGAGGAAAGGCGCCAGGCGTGCGACCGGCTTTTCCTCTCCCCCGGGCAGGGGGAGAGATGGCCCGAAGGGCTGGGGTGGGGGTGATTGGCCGCAGCTGGAGCAATTCCAGGAAAAGTGTGAAACGGTTTTCCGTCCGGAATTGCGTAAAAACAAGGGGTTAGAGCGGGTCGCCGCTTCCGTGAAACGGTGAACTGCTCTAGGCCCGAAAGTGGAATACCTCTGCTCATTGAACCTTCGTCCTCGGATCGAGGACCCGATACAGAAGGTCGGAGAGGAGATTGATGGCGATGAACACCGAGCCGATGACTATGGTGCCGCCGAGCACCGCATTCATGTCGGCGTTCTGCAGCGAGTTGGTGATGTAAAGGCCGATGCCCGGCCATGAGAAGACGGTCTCGGTCAGCACCGAACCTTCGAGCAGCCCGGCATAGGAGAGCGCGATCACCGTCACCATCGGCACCGCCGCATTGCGCAGCGCGTGGCCCCAGATGATGCGGGTTTCCGACAGGCCCTTGGCGCGCGCCGCGACGATATATTCCTGCGACAATTCGTTGAGCATGAACGAGCGTGTCATGCGGCTGATATAGGCGAGCGAGAAATAGCCGAGCAGCGAGGCCGGCAGGATGATGTGGCGGAAGGCGTCGTAAAAAACGTCCCACTGCCCCTGCATCGCAGAGTCGAGGAGATAGAAGCCAGTGATCGGCGTAAAGGTGTATTCGTAGACGATGTCGAGCCGCGCCGGGAAGGCAACCCATTGCAGCTTGGCGTAAAACAGCACCAGCGCCAGCAGCCCCAGCCAGAAGATCGGCACGGAATAGCCGATCAGGCCGATGACGCGCACGATCTGGTCGATGAGGCTGCCGCGCTTGACCGCCGCCAGCACGCCGAGCGGCACGCCGAAAAACGCGCCGATCAGCGTCCCCAGCGTCGCAAGTTCCGTGGTTGCCGGAAGCGCCCGGCGAATGTCGGTCATGACAGGATTGGTGGTCAGCACAGAGACACCGAAATTGCCGTTCAGGGCATTTTTCACATAGATGTAGAACTGCTCGACCAGCGGCAAATCGAGGCCCATCTCGCGGCGCGTGCGCTCGACGACATTGGCCGGCGCCCGGTCGCCGAGCACCGCCAGCACCGGGTCGATCGGAATGACGCGCCCGATGAAGAAGGTGACCGCGAGCAGACCAAGATAGGTCGTGATCGCAATGACCAGGAAACGGCCAAGCGATGATGCGATAGCGACGGCGCGGGCACTGCCGCGCCCGGCCTTTACTTCGTTTTCAACCGCGTTCATGCGGCGTGTCCGCGAGCACTATTCCTTGGACACCGGCCCGACGAAATTGGTGTCGAAGCTCGGGCCGAGCGCAAAGCCCTTGAGGTTCTTGCGCAGGCCGGCCACTTCCAGCTGCTGGTGGATCACGACGAAGGGGCTGGTGTCGAGGATTTTCTTCTCGAGATCCTTGTACATGTCGGCGCGTTTACCGGCGTCCTTCTCGAGCAGTGCTGCTTCCGTTTCCTTGGTCAGGTCCGGAATGTCCCAGGCGTTGCGCCAGGCGAGCGTCTTGGACTTACCTGCATCCGAGTTGTCCGGGTTAGAGGCAAAGGTCTGGGCGTTGGAATTCGGGTCGAAATAATCCTGGCCCCACTGGCCGATATAGATGTCGTGGTTGCGTGCGCGGTACTTGGTCAGCGTCTGCTTGCCGTCGCCCGGGATGATCTCGAGCTTGATGCCGGCCTGGCCAAGCGTCTGCTGGATCGATTCCGCCATGCCTGTCGTCGGCTGGCCGGTGCGTACGTCCATGGTTACACTGAAGCCGTCGGGCAGACCGGCCTTGGCCAGCAACTCCTTGGCCTTGGCGACATCGAGCTTGAACGGATTCTCATCCAATTCGCCGAGCACACCCTTGGGCAGGAAGGTCTGGTGGATTTCGCCGATGCCCTTGAGGATGGTCGAGCTCAGCGCATCGTAGTCGACCAGGTATTTGAAGGCTTGGCGGACCTCGGGCTTGGCGAGGTTGGCATTCTTCTGGTTGAGGCTGATGTAATAGACCGTGCCCTTCGGCGCGCTCGTCGAGGTGAGATCGGCGTTCTTGGCGATGGCGTCGAGGTCGTTCGGCTCGAGGTTGCGGGCAACGTCAATGTCACCAGCCTCGAGCGCCAGGCGCTGGCCCGAGCTTTCCTTCATGTTGCGGTAGATGACGCGGGCAAGCTTGGCCTTCTCGCCGTAGTAATTATCGTTGCGCTCGAGAACGACCACCTCATTGGCCCGCCATTCACGCAACGTGAAGACGCCGGAGCCGGCATAGCCGGTCTTCAGCCAGGCATTGCCGAAATCATTGTCCCATTTGTAGTCGGCGCTCGGCGTCACCGCCGCGACATGTTCCTTGACCAGCTTGGCGTCGACCACCGATGCAACCGTGGCCGACAGGCAGTTCAGCACGAAGCTCGGCGCATAGGCCTTGTCGACGGTGAACTGGAAGGTGGTCTCGTCGACCGCCTTGGCCTTTTCGGCGACGTTGTCGCCGCTGATGCCGAACTGGCCGATGATGAAGGCCGGGCTCTTGTCGAGCTTGACGGCGCGTTCGAACGACCAGGCGACGTCAGCCGCCGTGATCGGATTGCCCGAAGCAAATTTGAGGCCGGGTTTGAGCTTGAATGTGTAGGTCAGGCCGTCATCGGAGACGGTCCAGCTTTCGGCAAGGTCGCCCTTGACCTTGGAGGTGTCGCTGAGGTCGAGACGGACAAGCAGATCATAGGTGTTGCCGGTGACCTCGGCGGTCGACAGCTCGAATGCCTCGCCCGGATCCATGGAGATGATGTCGTCGATCGCGAAACCTTCGACCAGCGTGTCGGCGGGCGTGACCGCACCGGCGGGCGCGCCGGCCAGAAGCAGCGCGGACATGGCTGCACCCGCCAGCAGGAAGCGAGAGCGTAGAGCAAACTTTTCCATCATCATCGTGATTGTTCCCTGTTTTGTTGTTTGTTGACCTGAGTTCCCGGCTCAGGGTTGTGCAATTCTTTTCGGGCCTGGAGAAGGCCCCACTGATCTCTTACCGTTGCGGTTTTTGTCCAGTTGGTCAACACCATATCCGGCACCCTCGTGGCGGGCAACGAGCATTTATACGATGGCTCAATGGGCCAGAAAGGCCGGTGGGATGTCGACGCACCGGCCAGCCAATCGAGGCTGCCGATCGGGGACAATCTGGCGAATGTCGCGGCTATCTCAGCGCCGCGACCAGGCCGGCATCAGGGAAGCAGGTTGCGGCGCGGCCGTTCTTGGCTTGCCATGTGCCGATCGAACGGCGGGTCTTGAAGCCGGGCAAGCCATCGGCGCTGCCGACATCGTAACCCTTGGCTTCCAGCGCGCGTTGCAGAGCGGCGATGTCCGAACGATGCAACCCGCCGACCGCGCCCCAGCTGCCGGCGAAATTGCCGTCGCCATGGGCGATGCGGTCGGCGCCATGGCCGATGAACAGCGCGTAGAGGTCGCTGGTGTTGTACTGCTTCAGCACGTAGAAATTGGGCGTGGCGATAAAGGCCGGGCCGCTGCGCCCTGCCGGCATCAGCAGGAAGCCTTCGGCCTTCAGCTCACTCGCGGGAAACGGTTTGCCGCCGACGCGCTTGATGCCCATATCAGCCCATTCGGAGATTTTCTTGCCCTGGTCCGGGCCTTCCAGCGAACAGGAAACGCTTTCCGGCACGGTCACCTCGAAACCCCAGCCACGGCCCTTTACCCATCCATAGTGGACGAGATAGTTGGCGATCGAGGCCAGCACGTCCGGCGTCGAGTTCCAGATGTCGACGCGGCCGTCGCCGTCGAAATCGACGGCATGTTTCAGGAACGAGGTCGGCATGAACTGCGGCTGCCCGAGCGCGCCGGCCCAGGACGATTTCATCGCGCCGACCGGAGCCAGACCACGCTCGACGATCTCGAGTGCGGCCAAGAGTTCGGTGCGGAAGAAATCCTTCCTGGTCGACATGAACGCCTTGGTGCCCAGCACTTCGAAGGCGTCGTAGGGCATCTTCGCCGCGCCGAAGCCGGTCTCGCGGCCCCAGATCGCCAGCAGCACTTCGCCCGGCACACCGTAGCGCTTTTCGATGGCGACAAGTGTCCTGGCATTGGTGGCTTCGCGCGCCCGCCCGCCCGCCGTCACTGCGCGAACCGTCTTCTCGGCGAAATAGGCGCCGGGCGAACCGAATTCGGCCTGGTGCTGTTTCCGCGGCGTGGTCGCCTTCTCGCCGGGCTTGACCAGGTCGGGCAGCTTCAGATTGGGCTTGATGCCGTCGAAGGCGGCATCGAAGGTGGTTTTGGAAATGCCTTGTGACTTGGCCTGCGGCCAGAGGTCGTTCTGCAGCCAGGCGCGGAACTGGTCGTCGATCTTTGCGGCGGAGGCGGGGGTGGAAAGAAGGACCGCGAGAAGAACTGCAAAAAAGGAAAACAGAGCCAATCTGAGAGGTTTGCGTTCCTTCACACCCCCCTCTGTCCTGCCGGACATCTCCCCCGCAAGGGGGGAGATTGGCCGCTTCATCGGCGGCGCTCTTGTTGCAATGTCGGCGATTTGCGAAAACAAAGATGACATCCGATCTCCCCCCTTGCGGGGGAGATGTCCGGTAGGACGGAGGGGGGTGCTTGGCACCAGCCTGGAAGGACGCGCAACAATCATGATCCGCATCCTCTGCCGCAACTTTGTCAAAACGCCGTCCGCGAGCGCAGCGCCGCGGCCAGCGTGCCCTCGTCGAGATAGTCGAGTTCGCCGCCGACAGGCACGCCATGCGCCAGTCGTGTCACCTTGATATCGAAGCCGGACAGCTGATCGGTGAGGTAATGCGCGGTCGTCTGGCCCTCCACCGTAGCATTGACGGCGAGGATGATCTCCTTGACCTCGCCACCGGCGACGCGGTCGACCAGCGAGCGCATGTTGAGCTGCTCGGGGCCGATGCCGTCGAGCGGGGACAGCGTGCCGCCGAGAACGTGGTAACGCACATTCATCGCCGCCGCGCGCTCCAGCGCCCACAGGTCGGAGACGTCCTCGACGACGATGATGGTGCCGGCATCGCGGCGCGGATCGATGCAGATCATGCAAGGGTCCGATGTATCGACATTGCCGCAGGTCGAGCAGATGCGCACCTTGTCGGCCGCCTCGGCCATGGCGGCGGCCAGCGGCGACAGAAGCTGCTCCTTCTTCTTGATCAGATGAAGGGCGGCACGCCTGGCCGAACGGGGACCCAGCCCCGGCACCTTGGCCAGGAGCTGGATCAGACGTTCGATCTCGGGACCGGCGATTCGCTTCGACATCGCTCTGATCTAGGATTTTTCAGAGCGCTTTGGAACATCCGCATACGCATGACCGCCATATTGGCCCTGGCGGACCAAAATGGGCGGGGGCCATGGGATCGTGGAGAGCAGATCAGTTGGTTTCGAGCGGCCGGCCCTGGCTGACGATCATCGCGCCGACAGCGTCGGTGTTCTCAGGCGTCGACTGGAATCCCATAGACGCCTCTTGCGGCGCTTCCTCGACCGAGGAGATGACCCTTGTCCTTGTGTTCAAGGTTCCGCCAAAACGGGCGGCATCCGGTTCCTCCATCGGCTCCTGCATCGCCACCACCGTTGGCTCCGCCGAGACACGCGCCGATTTCGCGGCCGGCGCGGCGGCCGCGGTCATATAGGTCTGTTGGGCAGGAGCGGACCGGACGGTGGCCGGCTTGGCCGGACGCACCGGCTCGGCGGACGCGACCATCGTCACCGGCTCCGCTGGCTTCTGCGGCGCGGCCGAGGCCATGGCGACCTGCGGCTCGTCCGGCAGCGGCTGCCAGTTGCGGCCGCGCTTCTCATAGAAGGCATTGCCGCCGGCAACCATGGTGTAATGCATGTTCTTGTAGGGGAAGCGTAGGCCGGCGGTGTGGAAGAACATGGTGTTCTTGAGCTTGGACTTGCGCTCGCCCTTGAGCACCGCGTCGGCGGCTTCCTCGACATCGGGCATTGCGCGTGAATTCATCGGCCTTGTCATGACGCCGGGGGCAAACTGCCCAGGCTCGCCCACCACTTGGCAAATGGTGCTGCCGTGATTGCCGGAGCGCAGCCGGTTCATCACCACCGTGCCGACCGCGATCATGCCGTCGCGGCTCGAGCGGTTGGATTCAAAGAACATCGCCCGTTCCAGGCATTCCTTGTCCTTCGGCGTGTGGCTGTAGGCCCGGGAGCTCAGGAAACCCGGCGTGATGGCGTCGGTCAGGCTGGCGACGGACATGCCGTGTGAAGTGGTCTGGCTGCAGGCAGCCAAAAACAGGGGTGAAATGACGGCGCCGAGCAACAGCGGCGTCTTCCATCGCGTAGAAATCAACAGGTAACCCTCTCACTTCGTGCCCGCCCCCAGGCTGCGGCAAGAATGAGACACTTTCGGGCAAAATGATGGCCAAAACGTTATTAACAATGCACTGTTGCCAAATTGGCACAATTTCGTGGCTTTCCAGATAGATCGGGCCATCATTTCACAAAAGCGATGACCCCTCTCTCTTTGTTTCGCCGCAATTGCCCCAAGGGAAAGCACTACGCGCTTTCCCGGGCAAACGCTGTTAATTTCTCCTGGAATCGGCCTGCAGCCCGGCCGCAATTACGGCCGCTGGCCAGGCTCAAGTTCCTCGACCTTCTCCGAAAACAGGCCGCGCCGGAGGAACAGCGTCCGCGCCTCCCTGGCCGTCGGGGCGATCTTTCCCGGCCAGTCGCTGTCAATGAACTCAGCCTTGGTGAAGTCCGGATTTGTCTCGCTTGCCGCCTCCAGGAATTCGGCGATCTCCAGCACGATCGCGCGCTCGTCCTTCGAAAGCGCCGATGTGCCGGCTTCGATCGAAGGGCGATGAACGAAATCCTCGAACAGATAGAAATAACCCTTGATGCCGACGAGATCGACGCCGTCGTCACAATCGGCCAGGATTTCCAGTATCTCGTAGATCCTGTTGCGGATACGCTGCTCGATCAGTCTTTCGGAGGGCTCTTCGGTCATGTCGATGATGGGCGCGCACGCCGAATGCTAGAAGGGCAGTTTCATTCCCGGCGGGATCGGCAGACCTGCGGTCAGCGCCTTGGTCTTTTCCTGCATGATCTGCTCGACCTTGGTCTTGGCGTCGTTGTGAGCGGCCAGCACCAGGTCCTCCAGGATCTCGACATCGTCTTCCTTGAACAGAGACGGATCGATCTTCAGCGACTTCATCTCGAATTTTCCGGTCAGCGTCACGTTGACCAGGCCGCCGCCGGCCTGGCCGGACGCTTCCAACGTGGCGATCTCGTCCTGCATGGCCTGGAACTTGGCCTGCATTTCCTTCGCCTTGCCCATCAGGCCGAGAAGATCTTTCATGGTCGGGTCCTTTGCGGATTCGTGGCTGGATCAGGGTTCATCGTCGTCAGCCGGCGGCTCGACCGGCACTTCAGCCTCTGTCGTTTCGGCTTCCGGCGCGTCTGGAATGCGCACGTCGATGATCTTGGCGCCGGGAAAGCGCGCCAGGATGGCGGCCACGGTCGGGTCGCTCTTGGCATCGAGAAAAGCCGTCTCGCGCTTGGCCGATTCCATTTCGGCGAGCGTCTGGCCGCCCTCTTCCTTCGACAGCGAGACCAGCCAGCTGCGGCCGGTCCAGGCGCGCAATTTCGTCGTCAGGTCGTTGAGCAGCATCTTGGGCGCATCGCCGGTCAGGCCGACATCGATGCGGCCGGGCTCGATGCGCACAAACCGGATGCAGCTCTTGACCAGCACCTTGAAGGCGATGTCGCGCTGCGCGTCGGCGAGCGCAATGATGTCGGCCAGCGATTTCAGCGGCGCCGATTGCGCCTCCATGACCGGCTCCGGCGGAGCGACGTAGGCAACGGGAGCAGGCGAGGCTTCGACCAGCCGCATCGTCTGCGCACCGCCAGGACCGGCGGGCATGCGCGTCTGCGCCACCGCGCCGGCGCCACCGCCGTTGCCGGAACTTGCAGGCGCGCCATTCGGGCGCGGCGCGCCGCTTTGGACCGGCGCTCCGCCCTCGAGCGATCTCAACGCCTCGTCCAGCGTCGGCAGGTCGGCGGCATGCGCCAGCCGGATCAGCACCATTTCGGCGGCACTGACCGGCCGGTTGGAGGACTGCACTTCGGGAATGCCCTTGAGCAGCATCTGCCATGTCCGCGACAGCACCCTGACCGACAGCGTCCTGGCGAAATCGGCGCCGCGCTGCCGCTCGTCCTCGGACAGCGAGGCATCCTCGATGGCCGTCGGCACGAAACGCAGCCGGGTGACGAGGTGGTTGAACTCGGCAAGATCGGTCAGCACGGCTGCCGGATCGGCGCCGGTGTCGTATTGCGCGCGGAATTCGCCGAGCGCTGCCGCCACATCGCCCTTCATCACATGTTCGAACAGGTCGACGATGCGGGCGCGGTCGGCAAGTCCCAACATCGCCCGCACAGCCGCGGCACCGACAGTGCCGGCGCCATGGGCAATCGCCTGGTCGAGGATGGAGAGCGAATCACGAGCCGAGCCTTCGGCGGCGCGCGCGATCATCGCCAGCGCGTCGTCGTCGACCGAAATGCCTTCCTGGGCCGAGATCGAGCCGAGATGCGCGACCAGCGCGCCGGCGTCGATGCGCCTCAGGTCGAAGCGCTGGCAGCGCGACAGGACAGTGATCGGGACCTTCCGGATTTCGGTGGTGGCGAAGATGAATTTGACGTGCGGCGGCGGCTCTTCCAGCGTTTTCAGCAGGCCGTTGAAGGCCTGCGTCGACAGCATGTGCACTTCGTCGATGATATAGACTTTGTAGCGGGCCGAGACCGGCGCATAGCGCACGCGCTCGATGATATCCCTGATGTCGTCGATGCCGGTATGCGAGGCGGCGTCCATCTCGATGACGTCGACATGGCGGCCCTCCATGATCGCCTGGCAATGCTCGCCGAGCACGGCTAGGTCGACCGAAGGCTGGTCGATATCAGCGGTTTTATAATTCAGGGCCCGCGCGAGGATGCGCGCCGTCGTGGTCTTGCCGACGCCGCGCACGCCGGTCAGCATCCAGGCCTGGGCGATGCGGCCGGTGGCAAAGGCATTGGTGAGGGTGCGCACCATCGGCTCCTGGCCGACCAGCTCGGAGAAGTTCGAAGGACGGTATTTGCGCGCCAGCACGCGATAGGCGGCGGCCTTGCCTATCTCCAGGCTTTTTGGTCCCGAATTTCCGGCTTCGCTCATACGCCCGTAAAGCTCCAAATGACCGCGCCCGAAGGCGGCCGATTCCTGCGCATAGTCTCGCCCGCGCTGCAATGCGTCGTCAATGTCGCGAGGGGGGCCGATGAGGTGGGAGGCTGGAACAATGACCCGTTCCGGGCTCGTTAGGGCTGCTTCCTTCCGGACCTGACCCGGTTGGCGAGTGGATCGTCCACCACCAACCTCCCGCTTTCCATATCGGCAATTGCGCGACGAAATGCAAGTCCGCCGAAGAAATCGTTAAATGTCGAATCGGCGCACCAAACCGTGAGGGCGCAATGATTCGCTTGCAGCCCCCTTGCCGCCGCTCTAGCCTTCATGTGTTGAGCAAACCAAGAAAAGCAAGGGAAACGCCGATGCTGCCGGGCCTGGAGGCCGGATTCACGCTGGACGCGCGGCTGGAGGCGGACAGCGAGCAGTTGATGTGGCTTGGGCTGTGCGAATTGCGGGTGATGAACGACCGCCGCTGGCCATGGCTGCTGCTGGTGCCGCAGCGGCCTGGCGCGGAGGAAATCCATGACATGACGCCGCTCGACCAGACGATGCTGACCTTCGAGACCAATATGGTGGCGCAGGCGCTGAAGAAGGCGACCGGCTGCACCAAGATCAACACCGGCGCGCTCGGCAACATCGTGCGCCAGTTGCACATCCATGTCATCGCGCGTTCGGAAGGCGATCCCGGCTGGCCAGGCCCTGTGTGGGGACACGGCCTGCGAGAGCCCTATCAACGTTCCGACCTGCGACGGTTTGCCGAAACGATCAAGGCGGCGCTATAAGCGTTCCCAGTTTCCATCCCTCAACATATTCCAGAGTCCTCATGAGCTTCCGCCTGTTTGACGCGCCTTTGCGCGAGCCGAGCCAGTTCGTCGGCTTCGCCGGCAACACGATCGACCGGCAGTCCGAGAACCGCGCCGACGATTCGGTCGACAAGGCGCTGGCCGATCCGGCGACGCGGCTGCTTCTGATGCATGGCGGCCGGCTCTATTTGAAGCTCGGCGATAGCGGCGCTCTCGACCCCTGGTTCGGCGCGACCGAGAGCGAGCCCTTCAAGGTTTCCCTGGCGCAAGGCATCCTGCTCGGCTTTTCCGAACGAGGACCGGTGCTGGCCGTGCCCGCCGGCGTCGAACCCGAACAGCTTCCGGAAACAGTCAAGGCCATCGACTACCGCTCGGTCTACATGCAAGGGCTGATCGACGAGGCGGCGGCTGGCGCGATGGCGCAAGGGGCGGCCCTGCTTGCCTGGCATGCCAGCCATCGTTTCTGCAGCAAATGCGGTACGGAATCACAGATGCGGGCGGGCGGCTACAAGCGCCATTGCCCGAATTGCGGCACCGAGCATTTTCCGCGCACCGACCCGGTGGCGATCATGTTGACGGCGACGCGGGAGAAGTGCCTGCTCGGGCGCGGCCGCCATTTCGCGCCGGGCATGTACTCGGCCCTTGCCGGCTTCATCGAGCCGGGCGAGACGATCGAGGCCGCGGTGCGCCGCGAGACGCTGGAAGAGGCCGGCATCCGGCTTGGCCGCGTCGTCTACCACGCCAGCCAGCCTTGGCCGTTTCCCTATTCACTGATGATCGGCTGCTTCGGCGAACCGCTCAATGACGATATCCAGGCCGACCTCAACGAGCTGGAAGACTGTCGCTGGTTTGCCCGTGACGAGGTGCGTTCGATGCTGGCCAAGGAACATCCCGGCAATCTGTTCACGCCGCCCAAGGGGGCGATCGCATATCATCTCATCCGCGCCTGGGTCGACGCCGAATAGGTCGGCAAGAGCCCGGAAGGCCAGACATCAAAGAGGCAAAAATGATCCGTCACACCGTCGTTTTCACGCTGAAGCATCCGCCGCACTCGCTGGAGGAAAAGCGGTTCCTGGTCGACGCCAAGAAAATCCTAACCGCGATCAGAGGCGTCACGCATTTCGAGCAATTGCGGCAGATCAGCCCCAAGAACGACTATCATTTCGGCTTCTCGATGGAGTTCGCCGACCAGGCCGCCTACAACAGGTACAACGACCATCCGGACCATGTCGCCTTCGTGCGCGACCGCTGGGTGCCGGAGGTCGAGGCGTTCATGGAGATCGACTACGTGCCGCTGGGCGCGGTGATCTAGTCCGCCACTTTCCACTGCTCACGCGATTCGCTGGCCGGATAGACGCCCAGAATCCGCACCTCCCGGGAGAAGAAGCGAAGTTCGTCCAGCGCTAGCTTGACCAGCGGATCGTCGGGATGACCCTCTATGTCGGCGTAAAACAGCGTCGCCGTGAAAGCTCCCAATTGGTAGCTCTCCAGCTTGGTCATGTTGATGCCGTTGGTGGCGAAACCGCCCATCGCCTTGTAGAGCGCGGCCGGCACGTTGCGGACGCGGAAGATGAAAGTCGTCATCATCTTGACGTCGGGCGACGGGCGCTCGGCCCATTGCTTGTTCTTGGTCAGGACGACAAAGCGGGTGACGTTGCTGTCGGTGTCCTCGACGTTTTGCTCGATGATATCGAGCCCGTAGAGCGTCGCGGCCAGTGCCGGCGACAGTGCCGCCATGGTGCGGTCCTTGACCTCGGAGACCATCTTGGCGGCGCCAGCCGTGTCGCCGGCGACGATCGCCTTCCAGCCGTTCTTGCGGATGTATTTGCGGCACTGGCCAAGCGCGTGGATGTGGCTGTGCACGGTCTCGATCTCGTCGCGCTTGACGCCCGGCAGCACCATCAGCTGGAAATGGATCGGCAGAAAATATTCGCCGACGATGTGCAGCTTGGATTCCGGCAGCAGATGATGGATATCGGCGACGCGCCCGGCGATGGTGTTCTCGATCGGGATCATGGCGAGGTCGGCCTTCCCCGTCTCGACCGCGTTGAACGCATCCTCGAAGGTCGGGCACGGCAACGGCTCCATCGATGGATAGACGTTGCGGGAGGCGGTGTCGGAATTGGCGCCCGGCTCGCCCTGGAAGGATATTCTGTTGGTCTTTTCAGGCATGCCGATATCTCAGGTTGAAAGGATCTGTCTGGCGCGTTCGAGGTCTTCCGGCGTGTCGACGCCGAGCGGCAGCGACTGGACGATCTCGGCGTCGATGCGCATGCCGGCTTCCAGCGCCCGCAACTGTTCCAGCCGCTCGCGCCGTTCGAGCGGCGACGGCTTCAGCGCGACGAAGCGCTCGAGTGCCTCGCGGCGATAAGCGTAGAGGCCGACATGATGGTAAAGCGGCCCCTCGCCCCAAGGCGCCGTGGCACGGGTGAAATAGAGCGCCCTCAGCCTGCTGCCGGAAACCGGCGAACCGACGATCTTGACGACATTCGGATTGGTCTTTTCCTCGTCGCGGACGATCTCGACGCCGAGCGTGGCGATGTCCACCGCACTGTCCTCGAAAGGCCTGAGCGACGCGGCGATAACCTGGGGATCGATGGTCGGCAGGTCGCCTTGCACATTGACGATGGTTTCGACCTTGCGCCCGGGGTCGAGCGCGATCAGCGCCTCGTGGATGCGGTCGGAGCCGGATTCGTGATCCATACGCGTCATCACGGCCTCGAAACCGTGCGCGCGCACGGCTTGCGCCACGCTTTGCGTGTCGGTCGCCACCACCACCCGGCCAAGGCCGGCTTCGGCAGCACGGCGGGCGACATGGACGATCATCGGCGCGCCTGCGATGTCGGCCAGCGGCTTGCCCGGCAGGCGGGTCGAGGCCATGCGGGCCGGGATCAGGATCAGCGTAGACATTTCGGGTGCAAGGCGTCTCGAAAGAGGACAGGGAAAGTGGCAAAAGGTCTCACTGGAAGCGCCCTTATAGGTGTTGCAACGCCGCAGCAAAAGACCTAGTTTCCGCCCGATTTGACCGCCCTGGCAGGACGGGTCACGATACCGACGGACGGAGTGGACGGTTCTGTCCGCCGGAAAAGGGAGCAAGGGGCGTATGGATTCCAACGAAGTCAACAAACTGCTCGCCGGATTGCTCGGAACCGTTTTCGTCGTCTTCTCCGTCGGCTTGGTGTCCGATGCGCTGTTTGCTTCGCCGGCGCCGGAAAAGCCCGGCTTCGCCATCGAGGCCGCAGAGCCCGCCGAAGGCGGTCCGGCGGCGCCGGCCGCCGAAGCCAAGCCGATCGCCGATCTGCTGGCAACCGCCAATGTCGAGCAAGGTGCCGCCGTCTTCAAGAAGTGCCAGGCCTGCCATTCCGGCGAAAAGGGCGGCCCCAACAAGGTCGGCCCGGACCTGTGGGATCTCATCGACCGCCCGGTCGCCGAGCATGAAGGCTTTGCCTATTCGGCCGGCATGAAGGAATTCTCCAAGGGCGGCGCCGAGAAGTGGACCTACGACAACATCAACCACTTCATTACCTCGCCGAAGAAATTCGTGAAGGGCACCGCCATGGGCTTCGCCGGCCTGCCCAAGGACGAGGACCGCGCCAACGTCATCGCCTATCTGCGCACGCTGTCCGACAATCCCAAGCCGCTGCCAGCACCGGGTGCCGCCGCCGATGCAGGCGCCAAGCCTGCCGATGCAGCCGCCCCGGCAAAGCCGGCTGAGGGTGCCGCGCCAGCCAAACCAGCGGCACCTGCGGCTCCGGCACCGGCGCCTGCCCAATAACCAGATATCATCTCGACGACCTTGAAAAAGCCGGGTTCAGCCCGGCTTTTTTGTTGGGAAAACCGCATAGGCGGCGACAAAGCCGCGCATGGCGGTTTTCACGAGCGCCAAATCATCTAGATTGCCCATGAACGGGCATTGCGAAGAGGATAGTGCATGACGGTTGGCCGAACGCTTCTCAGGTCGTTGCTGGCGGCAGCCCTTCTGGCGGCGGGATTGCAGGCTGCCCGCGCCGACGAATGGCGCACCACCTCATCGCTGATCGGCGAGTCCAAATACGGCGCCAATTTCCAGCACTACGACTACGTCAACCCCGACGCGCCCAAGGGCGGCACGCTGAACTCGGTGGTGCCAGGTACATTCGACAGCTTCAATCCTTTCATCGCACGCGGCACCCCTGCTGCAGGATTGAACTACCAGGGCGGGCTGCTCTACCAGTCGCTGATGGCGAAATCCCTTGACGAGGGCAGCGTCAACCATCCCGAGATCGCAGAAGCCTACAAGTACCCAGCCGATTTTTCATCCGCGACCTATCGGCTCGACCCGCAGGCCAGATGGCATGATGGCCAACCTATTACCGTGGATGACGTGATTTGGTCATTCAACTTCCTCAAAAAGGAGAGCCCGCAGTTCAACCGCTATTTCGCCAATGTCACGGAAGCGGTCGTCGTTTCAGATCGGGAAGTCGAGTTCCGTTTCGACCAGAAGGGCAATCGTGAACTGCCGCTCATCATGGCCGATGTGGTGGTGCTGCCGAAGCATTGGTGGGAAGGCACCGATGCCAACGGCAAGAAGCGCGATATCACCCAGCCAAGCCTTGAAATCCCGCTCGGCTCTGGGCCCTACAAGATCGAGAGTTTCAAACCTGGTTCGGAAGTCGTCTGGCGACGGGTTCCGGACTTCTGGGCCGCCAATCTGGGTATCAATGTCGGGCGCAATAACTACGACACCCGACGCTACACCTATATTCTCGATGACAACGCCGGCTGGCAGGCCTTCACCAAGGGCGGGTATGAAGACATCCAGTCTGAAAACAGCGCCCGGTTATGGATGACGCGCTACAATTTCCCGGCTCTCCAAGCCGGCGACGTCATCAAGCGGGAGTTCAAGGCGACATCACTCGCCTCGATGCAAGGTTTCATGCTGAACACGCGACGAGCAAAGTTCCAGGATCGGCGCGTGCGCGAGGCGCTCGGTTATGCCTTTGATTTTGAAACCTTGAACCGCACCCAATCCTTCGGCCTCAACACCCGATCCAACAGCTATTTCATGGGCAGCGAACTTGCTTCAAGCGGGCTGCCGCAGGGCAAAGAATTGGAGATCCTCAATCAATACAAGGACAAACTGCCGGCAGAACTGTTTACCCAGGAATTCAAGCTCCCGGTCTTCGATAGCCCTAGGGCCGAGCGGGCGTATCTGCGCAAAGCGATCGATCTGTTTGCGTCAGCGGGTTGGAAAATCCAGAATGGCCGGATGACCAATGAGAAAAGCGGGGAACCTTTTACCATCGAGATTCTGGGCTTCGACCAAGGCGCCGAAGCAACGGTTAATCCATTTGTAAACATGCTGGGGAAGATCGGCATCTCGGCTTCATTCAGAATCGTCGATACCAGCCAGTACATCGCTCGCGTCAATAATTTCGACTACGACGTCATAACGTCCCGGCTATCGCAGTCGGACTCCCCGGGCAATGAACAACGCGAGTACTGGAGTGCGAAGGCAGCCGATACACCGGGCTCGCGAAATTATGCGGGGATCAAGGACCCGGTGGTCGACGCACTGGTTGAACGCGTTATCTTCGCGACGGATCGCGAGGACTTGCTCGCCGCCACTCATGCGCTCGACCGGGTTCTGTTGTGGAATTTCTATTGTGTCCCGCAGTTCACTCGATCCGTAACCTGGCTGGCCTACTGGAACAAGTTCGGCATCCCGGAAAAACAACCGACTTACTTGGGCCCGGACATCGATTCCTGGTGGATCGACCCGGACAAGGAGAAGGCGCTGGCGGCCAAATACAAGGGTGGCAATTGATGGCGGCCCTTGCCCGCCGCGACTTTCTCGCCCTGGGCAGTGCCGCGGCAGCCGCCGCCTTGCTGCCCGGCAAGGCCTTCGCCGACACTGCGACCGGCACCAAGCTGCACGGCCTGTCGGCCTTCGGCGACCTCAAATACAAGCTCGGTTTCGCGCATTTCGACTACGTCAATCCGGACGCCCCAAAGGGTGGCCAGATGAATTTCGCGCCGCCGAACTCGACCCTCAATCAGAGCTTCCTGACCTTCAACACATTGAACTCACTGGTGTTGAAGGGAGAGGCGCCGCCGCGTACCGAACTTTGTTTCGATTCCCTGATGACAAGCGCGCTCGATGAGCCGGATGCGGCCTACGGCCTGCTTGCCGAAACCGTTACCCTGTCGCCGGACCGCAACGGTTTCCGCTTCGCGCTGCGACCGCAAGCGCGTTTCCACGACGGTTCGCCGCTGACCGCGCAGGACGTTGTCTTTTCGCTGAAGCTTTATCAAGACAAAGGCCATCCTAACCTTTCCCAAGCGTTGCGGTACATGACCGACGCGGTTGCGGTCGATCCCGCTACCGTCGATCTCACCCTCAACGGCAAGCAGTCGGCGCAAAACATCCTTGCGATCGTGGGAATGCCTATCGTCTCCAAGGCCTTTTATACGGCCAATGATTTCGATGCTTCGACCATGACACCGCCGCTTGGCTCGGGTCCCTACAAGATTGGACGCGTGGCGGCCGGACAGACTGTCGAATATGACCGCGTGGCCGACTATTGGGGCCGCGATCTGCCAGTGAACCGCGGCCTCTACAATTTCGACCGCATCCGCATCGACTTCTATCTTGACCGGCAAGCGGCATTCGAGGCCTTCAAGAAAGGCGACACGCATTTTCGCGAGGAATTCACCTCACGGGTATGGGCGACCGGCTACGACTTTCCGGCGCTGAAGGACGGCAAGGTCGTCAAACGGGAATTTCCCGGCGAGAAGACGCCAGACATGCAGGCTGTCGCGCTGAACCAGCGTCGTCCGCAATTCCGCGATAAGCGGGTGCGGCGGGCGATCGCCAGGTGCTTCGATTTCGAATGGATGAAGCGGGCGCTGTTTTACGGCTCCTACGAGCGCTCTCAATCGAATTTCGAACGGTCGGACTACAAGGCCGAAGGCCTGCCCTCGCCTGAGGAATTGGCCCTGCTGGAGCCGTTCCGGGCCGAGTTGCCGCCAGAGGTTTTCGGTGAAGCGGTAACACAGCCCCTGTCCGACGGTTCGGGCCATGACCGCAAGCTGCTGGGCGAGGCTTCGAGATTGCTTGCGCAAGCCGGCTGGAAGCGCGATGGCAGTTTCGTCGTCAACGACAAGGGTGAGCGGCTACGGGTCGAAATGCTGGCGGAGGACGACGGCATCGTTCGCATCTACACCCCTTGGTCCGAGAATATGAAGGCGATCGGGATCGACGCATCGATCCGGCAAATCGATTCGGCGCAGTATGAGCAGCGGCACAGCAATTACGACTTCGATCTTGCCCTATTGCATTGGTCGATCGGGGCGACGCCGACCGACGACAGCCTGCAGATGCTCTATGATTCCCGGATGGCTAAAATCCCTGGGCAGCGCAACTATCCGGGCACCGAAAGCAAGGCCATCGACGCCCTGATCGCGGCAGCCGGCAAGGCGAAAGACCGTATAGAACTCGTCACGGCGCTCAGAGCGCTCGACCGGGTCTTGCGCGCGCGGCTCGACTGGATTCCAACATACTATCTGGCGAATCACCGCGTCGCCTATTGGGACATGTTCGGCTTTGTCGAACAGAAGCCCGATTTCGGCTTTCCGGTCGAGACGCTGTGGTGGTTCGATAAGGGCAAGGCGGCAAGAATTGGCAAAGGCTGAGATGTTCGCTCAACGAGGGCAGAAGGCCTGATGGGCGCCTATATCCTGCGCCGCATCCTTTTGATGATCCCGACGCTGTTCGGCATCATGGCGATATCCTTCGCCGTCATCCAGTTCGCCCCCGGCGGTCCGGTCGAACAGGTCATCGCCCGGCTGACCAATCAGGGCGGCAGCGACCGCCTCGGCGGTGGTGGTGGCGATGCGGGCGCTGGCGGCAATTTCGATGCCGCCGGTGACGTCAGCTCGAAATATCGCGGTGCGCAGGGGCTCGATCCGGAATTCATCAAGAAGCTGGAGAAGCAGTTCGGCTTCGACAAGCCGCCGCTCGAGCGCTTCGGGATGATGCTGTGGAATTATGCCCGCTTCGATTTCGGCGACAGCTATTTCCGCGACATTTCGGTGCTCGACCTGATCCTGGAGAAAATGCCGGTGTCGATCTCGATCGGGCTGTGGATCACGCTGTTGTCCTACCTGATCTCGATTCCGCTCGGCATCCGCAAGGCGGTCAAGGACGGCACTCCCTTCGACGTCTGGACCAGCGGCGTCGTCATTGTCGGCTATGCCATTCCGGGCTTCCTGTTCGGCATCATGCTGATGGTGCTGTTTGCCGGCGGGTCGTTCTGGGACTGGTTTCCGTTGCGCGGCCTCACATCGGACAATTGGGATCAATTGTCCTGGTCGGGCAAGATCATCGACTATTTCTGGCACATGACCTTGCCGCTCACGGCGCTGGTGCTGTCGGCCTTCGCCACGACGACGCTGCTGACCAAGAACTCCTTCCTCGAAGAAATCCGCAAGCAGTATGTGGTGACGGCGCGGGCCAAGGGCCTGTCGGAACGGCAGGTGCTCTACGGCCACGTGTTCCGCAATGCCATGCTGATCGTCATCGCCGGCTTTCCCGGTGCCTTCATCTCGGCCTTCTTCACCGGCTCGCTGCTGATCGAGAACATCTTTTCCCTCGACGGCCTCGGCCTGCTCGGCTTCCGGTCGGTGGTCGAGCGCGACTATCCGGTGGTGTTCGCCAATCTTTACATCTTCTCGCTGCTGGGGCTGTTCGTCGGTCTCTTGTCCGACCTGCTCTACACCTGGGTCGATCCGCGCATCGATTTCGAGCGGAGAGACGTCTGATGTCGGAGGCTACAGTCCCCGTGGACGCGGCACCCGCGCGGATAAAGCGGCCGTTTCTGTCGCCGCTCAACAAGCGCCGCTTGCAGAACTTCAAAGCCAACCGCCGCGGCTACTGGTCGCTGTGGATCTTCCTCGTCCTGTTCGTGCTGTCGCTGTTTTCCGAGTTCATCGCCAACGACAAGCCGATCATCGCCTCCTACAAGGGCGAGATCCTGTTTCCGGTGCTGGTCGCCTACCCCGAGGAAAAATTCGGCGGCTTCTATGCCGTGACGGACTATCGCGACCCGGTCATCCAGGACGAGATCAACGCCAATGGCTGGATGATCTGGCCGCCGGTGCGCTACTCCTATCAGACCGTCAACAACGCCATTCCGGAAGCAGCGCCGGCCAAGCCGTCGTGGCAGTATGACGCCACGAAGCGCTGCAACCAGTATCCGCAGGGTGCCGCCGACCCGGCCTGCATGGTCGGCAACTGGAATTGGCTCGGCACCGACGACCAGGCGCGCGACGTGCTGGCGCGCGTCATCTACGGCTTCCGCATTTCGGTGCTGTTCGGCCTGATCCTGACCGCCGGATCGGCCTTGATCGGCGTCGCGGCCGGCGCCGTGCAAGGCTATTTCGGCGGCTGGACGGATCTCTTGTTCCAGCGTTTCATCGAAATCTGGTCCGCCATCCCGGTGCTCTATCTCCTGCTCATCGTCGCCGCCATCCTGCCGCCGGGCTTCTTCATCCTGCTCGGCCTGATGCTGCTGTTCTCCTGGGTGGCGCTGGTCGGTGTGGTGCGGGCCGAGTTCCTGCGCGCCCGCAATTTCGAATATGTCAACGCGGCCCGGGCGCTCGGCGTGCCCAACCGCACCATCATGTTCCGGCACCTGTTGCCCAACGCCATGGTGGCGACATTGACCTTCATGCCGTTCCTGCTCTCAGGCTCGATCTCGACGCTGACCTCACTCGACTACCTCGGCTTTGGCCTGCCGCCCGGCTCCGCCTCGCTCGGCGAACTGCTCAAGCAGGCGCAGCGTAACCTCAATGCGCCGTGGCTCGGCATTTCCGGCTTCGTCGTCATCTCGCTGATGCTGTCGCTGCTGGTCTTCGTCGGCGAGGCGACGCGCGATGCCTTCGATCCGCGCAAGACCTTCAGATGAGCGAAGCCCCCTTGCTCAGCGTACAGGACCTCAGCGTCGCCTTCAGCCAGGGCGGTAGCCAGTCGACGGCCGTCGACCACATCTCGTTCGACATCGCCAAGGGCGAGACGGTGGCGCTGGTCGGCGAATCCGGCTCCGGCAAATCGGTCTCGGCGCTTTCGGTGCTGAAGCTGCTGCCCTATCCAAGCGCCAGCCACCCCTCGGGAAAGATCCTGTTCCAGGGCGCCGACCTGCTGGCGATGAGCGAGAAGCAGTTGCGGCAGGTGCGCGGCAACAAGATCACCATGATCTTTCAGGAGCCGATGACCTCGCTCAATCCGCTGCACACGATCGAGCAGCAGATCGTCGAGATCCTGAAGCTGCATCAGGGCATGGCCGACCGCCCGGCCAAGGAACGCACACTGGCCTTGCTCAACGAGGTCGGCATCCGCGATCCGCACAAGCGCCTCGATGCCTATCCACACCAGTTGTCCGGCGGCCAGCGCCAGCGCGTGATGATCGCCATGGCGCTGGCCAACGAGCCCGAACTTCTGATCGCCGACGAGCCGACGACGGCGCTCGACGTCACCGTGCAGGCGCAGATCCTCGAACTGCTGGCCGGCTTGAAGAGCCGCAAGGGCATGTCGATGCTGTTCATCACCCACGATCTCGGCATCGTGCGCAAGATCGCCGACCGCGTCTGCGTGATGACCAAGGGCAAGATCGTCGAGACCGGGCCGACCAAGGAGATCTTCGCCAATCCGCAGCATGCCTATACGCGGCATCTGCTGGCGGCCGAGCCGAAGGGCAAGCCGCCGGCCGCCAATGCCGATGCCAAGCCTGTCATGACCGGCAAGGACATAAAGGTCTGGTTCCCGATCAAGCAGGGTTTCTTCCGCCGCACCGTCGACAATGTGAAGGCGGTCGACGGCATCGATGTCACCGTGCGCGCCGGCCAGACGCTTGGCGTGGTCGGCGAATCCGGCTCCGGCAAGACGACGCTCGGCCTGGCGCTGGCAAGAATGATCTCGTCGACCGGAACGATCCAGTTCAACGGTCGCGACATCAATCAGCTGTCCTTCAACGCCATGCGGCCGCTCAGGCGCGAATTGCAGATCGTCTTCCAGGATCCGTTCGGCTCGCTCAGCCCACGCATGTCGATCGCCGAGATCATCGAGGAAGGCCTCAAGATCCACGAGCCGAAGCTGTCGCCCGATGAGCGCGACGACAAGGTGGCCGCCGTACTGAAGGAGGTCGGGCTCGATCCCGCGACACGCAACCGCTATCCGCACGAGTTTTCCGGCGGCCAGCGCCAGCGCGTCGCCATCGCACGCGCCATGGTGCTCAACCCGCGCTTCGTCATGCTGGACGAGCCGACATCGGCACTCGACATGAGCGTGCAGGCGCAGGTCGTCGACCTGCTGCGCAGCCTGCAGGCCAAGCACGATCTCGCCTATCTCTTCATCAGCCATGATTTGAAAGTCATCCGGGCGCTCGCCAACGACGTCATCGTCATGCGCAATGGCAGGATCGTCGAAGCTGGTCCTTCCCAGCAGATTTTTGAAAATCCGCAAACCGACTATACTCGGGCGCTGATCTCGGCCGCCTTCAAGATCGAGACGGCGCCGGTCGGCATCGTCAGCGAGTGATTTGCGTAGAGAGGGACTAAAAGACCGCAATGGAAAAAGGCCGTATCCTGCTTGCCGTCACCGGCTTTCATCCGCAGCGCTGGCGCGAGCTCCTGTCGGCCGAGCGCGAGGTGGTGCTGGAGCCCGACGGCGCCAGCGACCCCTCGATCACCTATGCCGTGGTGTGGAAGCAGAAGCCGAACCTGTTGTCGTCGCTGCCCAATCTGCGCGCCATCTTTTCGATCGGCGCGGGTGTCGACCATATCTTCGCCGATCCCGGCCTGCCCGATGTGCCGATCGTCAAGGTCGTCGCCGACAACCTCACCCAGTACATGACCGAATATGTCGTCTGGCGGGTGCTCGACCATCACCGCCAAGGCCTGCTCTACAGGTCTCAGCAGCCGAAGAAGATCTGGCACGAGCCACAGCAAAGGCCGGCCGGTGACATTTCGGTCGGCATCATGGGCCTCGGCAGTCTCGGCCGCGCCGCGGCCTCGGTGCTTTTGTCGCTCGGCTTTGCCGTCAATGGCTGGTCGCGCACCGACAAGGCCATGGAAGGCGTCGCGACCTATTCCGGCGAGGCTGGACTGATCCCCTTCCTCAAGGCGACCGACATCCTGGTGGTGCTTTTGCCACTGACGCCGGAGACCAAGGGCATTATCAACTACGGCGTGCTGAAGGAGCTGCGGAAGCGCAACGGCCTCGGCGGCTCTGTGCTGATCAATGCCGGGCGCGGCCGCCTGCAGAAGGATGCCGACATTTTGCGGGCACTGGATGACGGCACGCTGAAGGAGGCAAGCCTCGACGTGTTCGAGGTCGAACCGCTGCCGAAGACCAGTCCGCTGTGGGGGCATTCAAAAGTGTTCGTGACGCCACACGCGGCGGCGACCTCCGACCCTGTCCATTTGGCGCCGATCATGCTGCGCCAAATGGACGCCTTCGAGCGCGGCGAAAAGCTCGACAACCTGGTGGACCGCAAGGCGGGGTATTAACCAGGCAGCGCCAATTTCTTCTGCTTGTCCGGATGCTCACAGTCGCGCCGATCGATCGACCGGTTCATGGCATCGATCTCACCGCTCGCCTTGTCGGTATCGCGCTTGGCCTTGGAGCGCATGTCAGGCGTGAACGGGCCGAAGCCCATCGCCGGATTGGAGAATGTCGGCTTGGCCTTCGTCGTAAGGCTGTATTGCTGCGCCAGCCCGTTGCGCTGCGCCAGCAACTGGTCGCAGGGCACGTTGTCATATTGCAGGGAGGACTGGACGTTCGCATCCTGCTGTTCCGACATCGAAGTGCCGCCGACGCAGCCGGCGGTCAGCAGGCAAGAGGCCAAGATCATCATGTTCCAGCGCATCGACTATGCTCCTCCTGATATCCCACCCTGATGCGAGCAGATCGCAAATATCAGTCGCGCATGCAAATCGGACTTTTTCACAGCAAGAATGTTTGCGAGGTGGCGATAGACCCCTTCGCCGGCAGCTTGCCTGCCACAACGACAGGGCGACGAGTTCGGGGCAACGGGTTCCTTCGGAGCCTTGGCCGGCGCGTGGCTGACGGAGCATCAAACGAAAAACCCGCCTGTGCGGCGGGTGACTGGCACAAATCAGCACCATGGGCGAAAATGTACCATAGCTGAGGGCAGGATGTCAAGAAAAAATTCCTATCGCGCTGCCCGGCAAAACGGCGGACACCGCCGAACTGGCTGTCGTCAGGTCTTTGCTAGGCTGAGTTCGGAGCCCCGGCCACAACGACCAGCCCGTTGACGTGTTCCCCGCGATCCTGCCGGATCACGGTTGGTTCCAGTGAGAGGACCGAAAGCCCGTTGGCAGCCAGGACGTCGCGCACATAGTGTTGCGCATGCGCGTAGCGGCGCGACGGCAGCAGCATGAAATCGCCGTCGCCAGCCAGCGTCTCCACGGAAAATGCGAACAGGCCATCCGTGGCCAGCAGCCCGGCAATCGTCTTCACCACGCCGCCCAACGCGCCGACATAGATGAAAACATCGGCCGCCGTCACCAGATCGGCTTTCGGACCGGCATGAACAAAATCCCGCAGATCGGCCTTATCGAGGAAATCGTAGACGCCCTTGGCCCGCGCCTTTCTCAGCATCCTGGCCGAAATGTCATATCCCTCCAGCCGGTCGGCGATCGGCCGCAGCCTCTGTCCCGTCAGGCCGGTGCCGCAGCCGAGATCGAGCGCCAGCGCGAAGCGGCCCGGCCTTGCCGCTCGAATGGCCTGGTCGAGCATCTCAGGCAGCCGGTACCCCAGCCTGCCGACCAGGGACTCGTCGAAGCTCTCGGCATAATGGTCGAACAGTGTCTCGACGAAGGCGCTGGGGAGCGCGTCGAGCGCCGGCGCCTTGCCGATCAATTGCAGGTTCAGTGCAGCGCCTTGACGATCCGATGGATCGAGCTGCAGCGACATCGTCCAGGCCTGTGCAGCCAGATCCGCCGCGCCCGCCGCCTGCTGCATCTCGCCGAGGCGAAACCAGCCCATGGCCCATTGCGGTGTCATTTCCAGCGCGCCGAGCAGCAATTCCGCCGCTGCCGCATGATCGCCATCCGCGTGCAGCATCTCGGCATAGTCGGCGCGACGATCGGCGTTCAAGTCGCCGGACGAGGCCTGAAGCGGTTTCATGGCGGTGGGTCCTGCCGGCGGATCGAGCCGGCGGTGCTCTATGCGGGAGTCAGCAGTGAGTTACAACAGGCTTCCCGCCGCGGAATTATATCCTATCTTGGGGATCATGCGCGCCAGCGACCTGCTTCATCCCCGGCCCGAGGGCCTCTATTGCCCGCCGGGCGATTTCTTCATCGATCCGGTGCGGCCGGTCGATCGGGCACTGATCACGCATGGCCATTCCGATCACGCACGTTCCGGCCACCGCTCGGTGCTGGCGACGCGGCAGACGCTCGACATTATGGGCCTGCGCTACGGCGAGAATTTCGCTGGCACGACGCAAGCGGCACAGCTCGGCGAGACGATTGCACTCAATGGCATCAGCGTCAGCTTCCATCCAGCCGGCCATGTGCTGGGCTCGGCGCAGATATTGGTCGAGCATCAGGGCACGCGCATCGTCGCTTCCGGCGACTACAAGCGGCAGAGAGACGCGACCTGCGCGCCATTCGAGCCGATCCCGTGCGATGTGTTCATCACCGAAGCGACCTTCGGCCTGCCGGTGTTTCGCCATCCGCCCGACACAGAAGAAATCGCCCGCCTGCTGAAATCGGCAGCTCAGTTCCCCGAGCGCTCGCATCTGGTGGGCGCCTATGCGCTAGGCAAGGCGCAACGGGTGATGCGGCTGTTGCGCGACGCCGGCTACGACAGGCCGCTCTACATCCATGGCGCGCTGGCCAAGCTCAGTGAATATTACCAGAGCCAAGGCATAGACCTTGGGCAACTGGAGCCGGCAACCGTCGAAAGCGGGGGCAAGGATGATTTTACCGGCGCCATCGTCGTCGGCCCGCCATCGGCCTTCGCCGACCGCTGGGCGCGGCGTTTCCCCGATCCGATCTCGTGCTTCGCGTCGGGCTGGATGCGCATTCGCCAGCGCGCCAAGCAAGGCGGCGTCGAACTGCCGCTGATCATCTCGGACCATGCCGACTGGGATGAGTTGACCGCCACCATCAAGGAGACCGGAGCCGAAGAGATCTGGGTGACGCATGGCCGCGAGGAAGCGCTGGTGCGCTGGTGCGAACTCGAAGGCATCGCCGCCCGGCCGCTGCATCTGGTGGGATACGAGGACGAGGGCGATTGATGCCATGAACCGCTTCGCCGAGCTTCTCGACCGCCTGGTGCTGACGCCCTCGCGCAACGGCAAGCTGACCTTGCTGACCGACTATTTCCGCACCGTGGAGGATCCCGATCGCGGCCTGGCGCTGGCGGCCATCACCGGCGATCTCCACATCGCCGCGGTCAAGCCGGCGATGCTGCGCATGCTGGTCACCGAACGCATGGATCCGGTGCTGTTCGGCTATTCCTACGACTATGTCGGCGATCTCGCCGAAACGGTGTCGCTGGTCTGGCCGCAAACGCCCGGAAATATCGCGAACCGCGAGCCGACGCTTGACGAGGTCGTGGCAAAACTGCAGGCGGCAAGCCGCTCCGACGGGCCCAAGGTACTGGCCGGGCTGCTCGACAGTGCCGGCATCTCGGCGCGCTTTGCCATCATCAAGCTGGTCACCGGCGGGCTGCGCATCGGCGTGTCGGCGCGGCTGGCCAAACAGGCGCTGGCGGATTTCGGCAAGGTCGACATCGCCGAGATCGAAGAGCTCTGGCACGGGCTGTCGCCGCCTTACACAGCGCTGTTCGCGTGGCTGGAAGGCAAGGCCGAAAAACCCAGGAACACGGCGTTGGCATTGTTTCGACCGGTGATGCTGTCGAACCCGGTCAGTGACGGCGATCTCGAAAAGCTCGATCCGGCCGATTATGCCGCCGAATGGAAATGGGACGGCATCCGTGTCCAGGCGGTGGCCGAGGGCGGCATCCGCCGGCTTTATTCGCGCACCGGCGACGATGTCTCCGGTGCTTTTCCGGATCTTGCCGAGGCCATGCATTTTTCCGCAACGCTGGACGGCGAGTTGCTGGTCGGCGATCCCCGACAGGCGACAGGAACCTTCTCGGACCTGCAGCAACGGCTTAACCGCAAGACCGTGACACCGAAGATGCAGCAGCAATACCCGGCCTTCATGCGCTGCTACGATCTGCTCCAGGTCGGCGACGAGGATTTGCGCGCGCTGCCGTTTCGCGAGCGGCGCGGCCGGCTGGAAAGCTTTGTCGGGACGCTCGATCCGAGCCGTTTCGATCTTTCGCCATTCGTCGACTTCACGGATTGGCAAACGCTGGAGGAGCTGCGCCGGGTGCCACCCCATCCGATTATCGAAGGCGTCATGCTGAAGCGCTGGGACTCAGCCTATGTCGCCGGCCGCCCGAAAGGCCCGTGGTTCAAATGGAAACGCGATCCGCACACAGTGGACGCGGTGCTGATGTATGCCCAGCGCGGCCATGGCAAACGTTCGAGCTTCTATTCCGACTATACGTTCGGTGTCTGGACAGGTGCCGAAGGCGAAGAGGAACTGGTGCCGGTCGGCAAGGCCTATTTCGGCTTCACCGACGAGGAGCTGAAGCAGATCGACAAATATGTCCGCGACAACACGATCGAGCGTTTCGGCCCGGTGCGCTCGGTGCGGGCCGACCGCGACAACGGCCTGGTGCTGGAAGTCGCCTTCGAAGGGCTCAACCGCTCGACCCGGCACAAATCCGGCGTCGCCATGCGCTTTCCCCGCATTTCGCGGCTGCGCTGGGACAAGCCGGCCAACGAGGCCGACCGCATCGAGACGCTGCAGGCGCTGCTCGACCGCTAGACCGTTCAGCGCTCTTACGGCTCGACCGAAACGCGGATTTCGTAGATGTCCGCGGCCTTACCCTGCTTGTCGAAGTCGGAATTGATGGCAATGGTGCCGGCCGAGCCCGGACGCTTGTCCGGAAACTGCACATCGAACAGATATTCGTTCTGCTGCTGGCCGACCGCATAGCGCTTGCGGCCGCAATCGCCGAGTTCGCCGAAATTGCAGTCGACCGAAATCTGCGTCTCCTTGCCTTCCTCGGAGCGGGCGATGATGTCGAACACGGCATGTTTGCCGGCCAGTTTCTCCAGCACGCCTTGTCCGACGTCGAAGCTGATCGCCGAACCGGACGCGCCGGAACGGATGCGCAGGAACGAACCGGTATCGTCCTTCATCACCTCGGCCCTGGCGTCAGACGGCGCGCTGACATGGGATGCATCGGCCGGCGAAAACACATTGATCCAGTCGCGCGCCTGGTCCGCGGCGCCGGGTTTTGCCGGACCGCCGTCGGCCGGTGTGAAATCGTCGTCCTCGACGGTCGGCGGTGCCTGCGGCGGGGCGGTGTCGAGTTGCGCGGATGTCTTGAACACGCCGGTCTGCACGGCGAAGAACAGGCCGATGCCAACCGCGGCGAGCAGTGTCACGGTCAGGAAGATGGCGGTCAGCGGCAGGCGACGCCCCCTTATGCGCCGTTCATCGCGGTCGGGCGCCACTTCCGTCGTCGCGCCGGCCGAGGCCGGAACCGACATGTCGATGGCCGGAGCATCGGGAAGCGTGGCGTCCGGCATGATGTCGGGAACGACGGGCAGAACGCGCGAGCGCGGCGCATCGGCAGCGGATTGCACGGGTCCGTCGACGACGACATCCGGGGACGATGCCTCTCGGCCGGTTTCGACCGCGGGCGCCGAGTCCGCTCCGAGTTCGACCGCCGGTGCATCGCCCTGCTGGCCGACATCCGGCACCGCCGGCAGGAACTCGGATTCGATTTCGGTGATTTTCGCCTGGATTGCCTTGCGGCGCTTGATGGCGACCTCGACGGTCACACCGGGATTGGCCTGGAGCGCGCGATCGAGCGCGGCAAAAGCCGAGCGATAGACTCTCTCGCGGAACGCGCGGTCCTCGGCATTGCCTTTCTCCAAGGCGTTCCGGATCGCTTTTTCGATCGCGTCCAAGCAGGTCCCTCTGTCTTTGCCAACCTTGCCGTGATCGTTAGCCGCAGGCGACCAATCAATCAACGGGCGAGCGGCGTATTCTGCCTCGCAGAGGTGTGCAAAGTCCATTCCGGCGCTGTTCCGGCAACAAAATCAGCATGTTTGGCCGATTTTCACGCGCAGGGAGCGCACGCACCGTGTGCAGCATCCCTTGGCGATTGATCGGCGGACAAGGCGGCGGTCGGCTTTCGGAGGTGCCATGACGCCGCCGCATGAATTGCCAAGTCGCATCTTGAATTCGCGCCCGGTTGCGTCTATCACCGCCGCATCTTGGAGGCCTTGGCTTCCCGGGCCGCTTTAGCTCAGTTGGTAGAGCACCGCATTCGTAATGCGGGGGTCGCGTGTTCGAGTCACGCAAGCGGCACCATTTCCCTCTCCGTTTCGTCGTCTACCCCTTCGCATCTGGTGCAAAGGATTGCGGCGCCGGCCTGGCAGATCTGCCATTGTCGAGACCCCGGTTTGGTGTGAAACTCATGGCCTCAGCATGGGAGGTCAAAAAATGCCCAACAATTTCAAGACCGGAGACGTCGTCAGGCTGAAATCCGGAGGCCCCAGGATGACGGTCAGCGATGGCGCAGCCTCGGGCATGTATCTGTGCCACTGGTTCAATCGCGAGGGCGAGGTGTGGACCCCGCAACATGCCGGGTTCAAGCCCGAACAACTGATTGCGGCCGACCAGTCGGACTAGAGTTTCTTCCAACCCGATCAGGTCGGGATGGGCACCCTCTGTTGTCCGGGCATGAACGGATCAGCACGTGCGACCGACGGATTTTCCGGGTCGCGGCGTTTAACGGTTGAAGCGCGATTGCGGCACAAGCCGTCTGCGTCGCGCCAACCTGGAGACGCACAACATGATCAGTCGTTCGATATCAGTCGTTGCCTTGAGTTTGCAGACCGTTGCGGCTTTCGCCCAGGCAGCGACGCCGCCTGCACCGCCAACGGCCGCGCCACTTGCCGCGCCAGGCGCTTCGGGGACCAGGTCCGACATCACGCTGGCCAAATTCCAGAAGCGGCGCGAGAAGGCGATCATGGCGGCCGATACCGACGGCGACGGCAAGATCAGCCTGCTGGAATGGGAGGCCTTTCAGACGAAGCGCAACGCCAAGGGCGACGCCGCCAAATCCTTCGCGCGGATCGATTCCAACCATGACGACTTCATCGATCGCGCCGAACTCGATGCATTCTTCGCCAAGCGCTTCGCCCGGCTGGACAAGAATGCCGACGGCATTTTAACGGCCGACGAACTGCCGGGCCACAAAACCGCTCCCAAGCAGGAACAATGACCAAGAGGCAATGACGCGCGATGAACATCGGGAGTGCGCCGACTGATGGCTGCGGATCCGGACGAGGAGCTGGTTCGCCGTGTTGGCGCCGGCGAGCCCGCAGCCGTGCAAACGCTCGTCGCGCGCAAGCTGCCGCGTATCCTGGCGCTTGCCGTGCGCATGCTCGGCGATGCGGCGGAGGCCGAGGATGTCGCCCAGGAAACCTTCGTGCGGATCTGGCGCCATGCCGCGAGCTGGCGGCGCGGCAATGCGCGCTTCGACAGCTGGATCCACCGGGTGACGCTCAACCTTTGCTACGACCGGCTGCGTCGCAGGCGCGAGTGGGTGACCGGCGACCTGCCGGACGTGGTCGACCCTACGGCACTTCCCGACGCCCCTCGCCAAGAGGACGCGCTTCGGGTCGAACGGGCACTGCAAGCCATAGCGCCGCGCCAGCGCGAAGCGATCGTTCTGGTCTACTATCAGGAGATGTCCAATATCGAGGCGGCAGCGACCTTGCAGATCAGCGTCGATGCCCTGGAGAGCCTGCTTGCGCGCGGCCGGCGGTCGCTGCAGGCGATCCTGACGGGGGATGGCGCCGATGAGTAAGCACCGGGCAAGCACCAACGCACTACGGCCATTGCGCCTTGCTGGTGCCGCCTGGCGCTCGGCGCCGACGGGCAAGGAGGAGACACATGGCTGAAGGGTCCAGAAACGAAATGGATGCCAGGCGCTTCGCCGCCTTGGCCCAGGCCTATGGCGGCGACTTGCGGCGATGGCCCGAGGCTGAGCGAATGGCCGGCACGGCCTTTGCCGCGAGCGGCGCGGGCAAGGCCATCTTGAGGCAGGCCGGGACACTTGACGCGCTGCTCGACAGCTACCGCGTCGACGCCCCGGACAAGGCACTGCACAGCAGCATTCTGCAGGCTGCCGGCCGGCACCTCGTCCAGCGCCGGCGTCAGTGGTTCTGGTGGCTGGGACTTGGACTTGCCGGCATTGGTCTGGCCGGTGCCGTGGCAGGACTGGCCCTGGTGACCATCGTGACGCCGGAGGTCCAGCCGGACCATTATGTGCTGGATGCCAATGTGACGGCGTTTGGCGATGCCGGCCCGGATGCCGAGAACGGTGAGGAAAGCCTATGAGCCCGCGCTGGATCCGTGGTCTGGTCATTGCTTCCGTGGTGCTGAACGTCTTTCTTGCAGGCGCATTTGCCAGCGGTGCGGTCTGGCTGAGAAATGCCAAAGCGGGCGCGGGTGTCTCGCTGGAATCGGCTGGCCGACAGCTTCCCAACCAGGACCGCAAGGCGTTCCGCCTGGCGCTGCGCCAGGTTCGCGTGGAGTCCCGGCAGATCATTCTCGATGGCCAGCAGGCGAGGCAGGAGGCAGCGGACCTGTTGCAGCAGCCTGTCATGGACAAGGCCGCCTTGTCCGCCGCGCTGGAGCGGGCACGCAATGCCGATGTGACGGTGCGCAGCCGGCTTGAACAGGCCATTGTCGACTTCGCGGCGAACACGTCACACGAAAACCGGAGCGTGCTGGCACAGGCATTGCTGCGCCATATGGAACGCCGCGCCGCCGTTGCGCCGAAAAAATCGCCATGACGACCGACGGAAAAGTCCGGAGACGCCGTTTAACGATGCGAAGGGACAAGCCTACCCGATCGCACCATGCAGGGCGGCCATCTTCAAACTCGAAAGCACTCGGAGTCCAATTATGAGTCGCCTGAAAAACTACGCAGCAGCCGCTATGCTGGCCCTCAGCGGAACGGTCGTGACAGCCACCGCGTCCAGCGCAATGCCCATCGTGTCCGTTGCCCAGCCGGCCGCCCAGGCATCGGTCGAGCATGTCCGCTGGGGCTGCGGCATCGGCTGGCATCCGAACAGATGGGGACGTTGCGTGCCGAGCGGCGTCGTCATCGTGCGCCCGCGCTACCACTACTGGCACGCTCCGGTCCACGTCTGGCATCCGCACCATCGCTGGCATCGCTGGCACCACTACTGATCGAAGCACGGTAGGGCCAGGCGCTTGTGAAACCTGGTCCCGCCGTTGCGGACAGCGCGATCCCCGGAATTAAGGTTAAATTCACTATAGATTTGTTCTCAGCCCGCAAATAATCGAAGAGTTTCCCGAAACTATGCTCAGGCATATTCATGGGAAAATCTGTGGCTCAGCTTCAAATCCTTGGGCGGGTGCTCTGTCATCCGCTGACGCTGGTCGTGGTCAGCCTAGCCGGTGTCTTCGCCGCCGGACGGGCCGAGCACGAATGGCTGTCGGTGCCGTTCTCGCTGGCGCTGGTGGCTGCCCTTGCCGGACTTCTCTTCCTGGCTTCGGGGCGCCTTGTCTTTTCCGTCTATCTCGCCTGGATGGGCATCGCTTTCATCACAGTGGTGTCAGCGATCAAATTCAGGATGAAGGGGTTTTCGCTGCACTTCTACGACACGGTCTTCGTGTCGAGGGATCCGGAAGTGTACAGCTTCCTGCTCGGCTCCTACCTCCATCTGATCGCGCCAGTCGTTGTTGCCCTGGTGCTCGGCATCGGGGCTGCGATCCTTCTGTTCCGGATCGATCGAAAAATCGGCTGGCCGGTGTCGGCACGCGTCCTGGTCATGGCGGCGCTCGTCGTTCTGGTGCCGCTGACCTTTCCGGCCGAGGCCTCGAAGGACCGCTATTTCTACTACATGCAGGGCCGGCACATGTCGGCCTTCTTCGTCTCGCTGCTGGATTTGCACAACCTCGTTGTTGAATCGGGCTTCGAAAAGCGGCTGCAAGCCGTCGCGCCGCAGCCGCCTTTTGCCGATGCCGTCGATTGCGGTGACCGCTCGAACCTTCCCGACGTCTTTTTCGTGCTCAGCGAAAGCCAATCCGATCCCGGCTATTTTCCGCAGGTCGGCAATGGCGCGGGATTCCTGCAGAGATTCGCACCCAAAGCCGGCACGCCGCATCCGATGCAGGTCGAGACATTTGGCGGCGGCACCTGGATCACCAATCTGTCGCTGATGACCGGCCTGTCGGCCACCGATTTCGGCTGGCGAAGCCCCTATCTGACCATCACCCTGCAGGACAAGGTCGCCGGCGCCCTGCCGGAGGTGCTGGCGCGCTGCGGCTATCGAACTGTCGTGATGACGCCGATGGACTTTTCGTTCGTCAATGAAGGGCCGTTCCTGAAATCGATCGGTTTCGAGACCGTGCTCGACATCAAGGACATCGCCGCGCCCTTCTACCACCTGCGCGATATCTTTTATTACCAGGCGGCCGAAGCATTCATCGCCAGGCACCTCAAGGAAGACGGCCGGCCGCTGTTCCTCGAAATCCAGACCATGTTTCCGCACTCCCCCTATGAGGGGCGGATGGAGCCCGAGTTGAAGGTCGAGGGCGAGCCTTTCTCGGGCGATTTCCAGGCCAATGAGTATCTGCGCCGGATGGCGGTAGCGCGCGGCGATTTCCAGCATTTCCTCGACAAGAGGGAAGCGGATGCCGGTGAACGCGGCGCCGTGGTGCTCGAGTTCGGCGATCACCAGTCGTCGGCGACCAAGCCGTTCGTCGACGCGATCGCCGGGGACGACGCCTTGGCGACCCCTGGCTCGCTTGCCTACCGCACCTTCTACACGCTCACCACCTTCAACCATCCTTTGCGCCATCCGATGCCTGACCTGGCGCCGCTCGACGTCGGCTTCCTCAGCGCAAGCCTGCTCGACGCCGCCGGCCTGCCGATGTCGCCTGTCATGGCCGATCTCGTGCGCCTGCGCGACCATTGCGGCGGCAGGTTCCATGGCTGCAAGGATCGTGCGGAGGTCGATGCGCATCTGCGCCGGCGCGTCGATTCAGGCCTGTTGCATCTGTTCCCGGAGGCGGTGCCGTTGCGTGGGCTGTTGCCGGTCCAATCGGTAGACGCCCGCTAGATATTTCAGTCGATTTTATCCGGTCCCAGCGTCGCCACCGTCTTCAGCGCGCCATCCAGCATGTCGCCCTTCTCGTCCTTCAGCGCCATCTCGCGCAGGCGGCGGATCCAGTCGGCGGCATCCGTGCGGCCCTTGACCAGGTCGAGCGCCGACAGCACCCGGTCGAATTTCGACTGTGCCCGGACATGAGTGTCGCTGTAGCCCTTGATCAGCCGGCGGCAGTTGAGGATCTCGACGGCCAGTGCGTAATCCTGGGGCACATGGTCGAGAGCCAGCGCGTACCAGCGATCGAGGTGCGCGATCTCGACTTTGTGGCGCAGCAGACTACGGCGCCAGCGGCGCAGGCCGCCGATGAACCACAGAGCGGCAAAGCCGGCAAAACTGTCGGTGCGGATGCGGCGGCCATGGTTGATGCGGCGATCAAGAAAGGCGGCGAGCTTCGGCCGGTCCTCGATGTAGCTGCCCAGACCCGCCGGCAGCGTGCCGCAGAACTCCTCGATGCGCGGGTGGAAATACTCGGTCACCTGCAGGATCGAGCCGTCCTTGACGCCGACCTCGCGGCGCACGCGTTTGCCGCGCGTCGAGCGCGTCTTGAGATCGGCGACGCGGATCATATCGTCGTAGCATAGCGCGTTGGCCAGATGCTTGGCGGCAGCGATCGACAGGCCATAGCCGCGATCCGGCCCGTCCAACGCGACGGCCTCGTCCAGCCGGTCGAGATACTCGCGCCCGTAGGCGATGTCCTGATAGTCGACGACCTTTCTCAAGCCCCGAAGCGCCATGTCGCGTACGGCCACCGGCAACAGGCCGATGCGGGCAGCCAAGGTCTGCCAGCCCTGCAGCAGGTTTTGCGGGCCACTCACCTGTCCTGTGCCCAGTGCAGATTCGACTATCGCGGGCTCTGCCGGCTTCGGCGCCGGTGCCGCCGTGCCGCGCGCGCGGTCAAACGCAGCGCCGAAGGCAGCGAGGCTGGCCTTGACGCCCCGGCCGCCGGCACCGATCGCCTGTTCGTAGCTCTCGCGGGTGAAGGGCAGCGCATCGGACCCCGCCAGCGCGCCAAGCAGGCTGGCCGAGATCATCGAACCATTGTCGGCGGCGATCTTTTCCATGTCGAAAGCGATGAAGCGCTTCGATGCGGCTTCCGCCGTCGCATGCACCTTGGAGGACGAAGCCCGGCCATCGCCTGGTTCGATTTTTTCCGACACGGCGGCGATGCGGTGCGAGGAGGCGATCAGCGTCGTGCGGTCGGGCGTGACGAAGCCGCGAATGATGGCACGGCCGGCTTCCATCAATTCGGCGGCAATCAGGATGTCGACGTCGCCCTGCGACGGCGACAGCGCGAAGACCGGCAGCCGGCCGGTGTCGCGGGCCATCTCCACATAGTAAATGGTGGCGCCGGTACGCTGGGCGACGCCGGCGACCGAGGTCGATTGCGCGACATAGCCGTTGCGCTCGGCGACATCGGTGATCCAGTCGGCGAGCACGCCCCCGCCCTGGCCGCCGACCGCCAGCACGGCGAGCTTGATGACGCGCTCGCTATCCTGAGCGCCGGCGCGGGCGCGAAGTGGGGGGACGGCGTCAAGCATCGGCGAAAGTCAGGCGCCGGCTTTCGCGGTGGCGCTGCAACAGGCTGATGGTGGCACGGCGCGCGGCTTCCAGGAAGCGATCCCAGCGGCTCGGATTGTGCACGACGTCGGCGCGGTAGAACGATGGGCACAGCACCGCCGCATCGGCGACCTCGCCGCAATTGCCGCAGCCGACGCAGCTCTGGTCGATATGCGCGACCGGATCGTCGCGCAGCGGATCGTCGAGCGACTTCACCGACAGCGAGGGACAGCCGGACAGCCGCATGCAGGCATGGTCGCCGGTGCAGATGTCCTCATCGACGCCGAACTTCGGTTTCACCACACGCTCGCCACCCTTGATCGCCTTGTCGACCAATGGCTTTTCGCGGCGCTGCCGGTTGAGCATGCATTCGGACGAGGCGACAATGACCTTCGGCCCTTTCTCTTCCGTCGTCAGCGCCTCACGCAGCGTGTCCTGCATCTTGGTCACATCATAGGTGCGGTCGACATGGCGCAGCCATTTGACGCCCATGCCTTTCACCGCCTCGGTGATCGGATGCTTGGTCGACTTGGTCTTGTTGCCGGCGCGAGACGAGAGAATGTCCTGCCCGCCGGTGGCGGCCGAATAGAAATTGTCGACGATGACGATGACCCCGTCATTCTTGTTGAACACCGCGTTGCCAATCGAGGAGGTCAGGCCGTTGTGCCAGAAGCCGCCATCGCCGACGAAGGAGATGGAGCGGCGCTTGGCATCCGGCGAATTGAACGCCGAGGCCGAGGCCGGCCCCAGCCCGTAGCCCATGGTGGTGGCGCCGAGTTCGAAGGGCGGCATGATCGAGAAGAGGTGGCAACCGATGTCGGAGGCGATGTGATGCTTGCCGAGTTCCTGCTCGACCAGTTTTGTCGCGGCAAAGATCGGCCGTTCCGGGCAGCCGATGCAGAAGCCCGGCGGACGGCCCGGCACGACATTGATCAGGTCAGCGGTGTCGACGCCGTCGCCGACCTTGTTGGGGGCACGCACTTCGCCAGGCAGCAGATGCGGCGCCTCGGCGCGCAGGAAGGCGCCGATGCCGTCCAGCATGACCTGGCCGGTATATTCGCCGGCCATCGGCAGATGTTCCTTGCCGACCAGCCTGGTGCCGCGACCGGCCTTGTGCAGCATCGAAGCGAAGGCCTGCTCGATATAGTTGGGCTGGCCCTCCTCGACGACCAGCACCGACTGCTTGCCCTCGCAGAACGACAGGAACTCGTCATCGATCAGCGGATAGACGGCGTTGAGCACATAGAGCGGCACATCGGTGTCGCCATAAATGTCGGCGAGGCCGAGCCGCTGCAGCGCGCGGATGACCGAATTGTACATGCCGCCCTGCATGACGATGCCGACCGAGCCATGATCCGAGCCGAAGAATTCGTTGATCTTGTTCTTGCGGATGAAATCGACCGCCGCCGGCCAGCGCTTCTGCACCTTCTCCTTCTCATGCAGGAAGGAAGCAGGCGGCAAAACGATGCGGCCGGTGTCGCGGCGCGGTGCGTCTAGCGCATCGGCGACCGTCATAGGCGGCCGCTTGTTGTCCTTGGCGATGAAATGGCCGTGGACGTGGCAGCAACGGATACGCACCTGCAGCATGACCGGCGTGTTGGAAATCTCGGACAGTTCGAAACCATCCTCCACCGCCTTGACGATCGACGGCAGGTTGGGGCGCGGGTCGAGCAGCCAGACCTGGCTTTTCATGGCGAAGGCATGGCTGCGTTCCTGCATGATCGAGGAGCCCTCGCCATAATCCTCGCCGACGATGATCAGCGCGCCGCCGGTGACGCCGCCGGAGGCGAGGTTGGCCAACGCGTCGGAGGCGACATTGGTGCCGACCGTCGACTTGAAGGTCGCCGCACCGCGGATCGGGTAATGCACCGAGGCGGCCAGCATGGCGGTGGCGGTGGCTTCGGAAGCGCTGGCTTCGAAGTGCACGCCGAGTTCGCCCAGAATGTCCTGTGCGTCGGCCAGCACGTCCATCAGGTGACTGATCGGAGCGCCCTGATAGCCGCCGACATAGCCGACGCCGCATTGCAGCAGCGCCTTGGTGATGGCGAGGATGCCTTCGCCGGCAAATTCCTCGCCGGCACCCAGCCGAAGCTTTTCGACTTCCTTGGCAAAAGACCGTTCGGCCATTTTTTCTCCTTCCGTTACCGCCCGGGATCGGCGGCGCGTAGGTTTAGATGTCGTGCTTGCGAATGTTCTTGAGCATCTTCAAAAGCGTGGCGATGAGCGCTGCGTATTCGGCGTCGTCGATATCGTCGAACATCGCCTCGAACGCGTCATGCATGGCCGGCCAGGCGCGGGTGAACTCGGCGCGGCCCTCATCGGTCAGGAACACATGGCGGATGCGGCTGTCTGTGACGCCCTGCTCACGCCGCACGAGGCCTTGGCCCTCCAGCGAGTCGAGCGTCCGGCTCAAGGTCGACTGCTCGATGACCGTATAGACCGAGAGGTCGTTGACGGTGATGCCGTCGGTGACCGACAGCACGGCCAGCGTGCGCACCTGCGGAATGGTCAGGCCCTGCTTGCGGAAATCGTCGCGCAAGGTGGCGTTATAGCGGCCCATGATGCGGTTCATCAGATAGGGCGCGAATTGCTGCAGGCCGATCTGCCCCAGGGTCGAAATGCGCTGGCGCTTTTCCGCGAGCTTCTGTTCCATCACAGCCTCCCCGCCAGGAGGAAGCCGGAGCCGCCGCCAAGGCCCGCGCCCGGATGGGTCGAGGCGCCGATATGGTAGAGGTTCTTGATGCCGGTCTGGTGGTTGCGGCTGGTCTTGAACGGCCGCCACAGGAATGACTGGTCGAGGGTCGACGAACCGCCATAGGGGTCGCCGCCGACCAGATTGATGTTCATCGCTTCAAGATCGGCCGGCGAATAGGCACGGCGTGCGATGATGCTGTCCTTGAAGCCGTCGATGTGGCCGGCGAGGATGGCCTCGGCGCGATCGGCATAGGCTTCCCGCAAAGCGTCGGTCCATTGCCCGTCCGCCGGTGCCTGCAGCTTGCCGGCGGCGTCGCCCTTGATGTGCCGAGGTGCCTCGGGCAATTGCAGCCACAGGATCGCCTTGCCTTCAGGACAGCGCGACGGGTCGAGCGCATGCGGCTGGCCGACACAGATGGTCGGCACTTCCGGCAGCATGCCACGCGCCGCCTCGTTGCAGGCTTTCGAGACGCCATCCAGTCCCGGCGTCAGGTGCAGCAGCGCCACCTTGTCCAGGCCTTCGCCGCGCCATGCGGGCGGTTTGTCCAAGGCGTAGTGGATCTGGAAATTGCCTTTGCCGTAGCGGTACTTTTGCGTCGCCTCGACATCGGCTTTGGGTGCATCCGCGCCAAGCAGCCTGCCGTAGAGCTGCGTTGGCGTGACCGAGCAGATGACGCCCTTGTTGGCCGTGATTGTCTCGCCCGAGGCCAGCCGCACGCCAGTTGCCCGGCCATTGCTTTGAACGATCGAAGCGACATCGGCGCCGGTGCGGATGTCGCCGCCGCGTTCCCGGATCAAAGCCTCGAAGGCCGCCAGCAGGTTTTTTGCCCCGCCCTTGACGATCGGCGCGCCCGCCGCCTCAAGCGCGAAGGCGATGACCTTGGCGATCTGGCCGGAGAAAGCATCCTCCGGGCCGAGCCCGGCATGCAGTACCCAGGGTGCCCACAGTGCACGGATGGTTTCGGACTGGTAGGTGCTTTCGAGCCAGCCGCGCGCCGGCACCAGTGCCTCGCCGAGAAAGGCGGCAAGACCGCGCGGGCCGCGCCGCCAGCCATCGCCGGCCAGCAGCTTGGCGGTCGGATAGGACCACAGGCTGCCGCCGAGCAAGCCGAACAGCAGGCCGGCATTGCGCTCGATGCCGCCGACATCATCCGCGTGCCGGTCACCGTCGCCTGCCGCGATTGCATTGAGGGCGGCGACGTTGGCGGCACGGTCGGTGCTGAGCACGGCATGGCTGCCATCCGGCCGGAGCACGCCGGTCGGCGTGCCCGTGTGGCAGAACTCCAGCCCGTGCCGTGCAAGGTCGGCGCCCAGCGCCGCAAAGGCCGGCGAGGTGATGAACAGCACGAAGGTCGTCGCCATCACATCATGGATGAAGCCGGGCGCGGTGATCTCCTCGGTGCGCATGCAACCGCCAATGCGGTCGTTGCGCTCCAGGACGAGCACACGCGCCCCTTTGCCGCCGAGCATCGCCGCGCAGACCAGCGCGTTGATGCCGCTGCCGACGATGATGTGATCCGGCTGGGTCACGGCAAACGCTTTCGCTTAGCCCTTCGACACCAGCGCCAGCGCGCGGATCGGGCTGCCGGTGCCGTGTTCGATCTTCAGCGGCGCCGCGATCAGGATAGCGCCCTTCGGCGGCAGCTGGTCGAGGTTGCAGAGGCTGGCAAGACCGTAGCGGTTGGCCTTGTGCATCAGCGTGTGCGCCGGGAATGGCGGTTCCATGCCACCGGCCTTGCCGGCGTCGGTTCCGATCGTCTCCGAGCCCCAGCCCTTGATGTCCTTGCTGATCAGGAACTGGATGGCTTCGGCCGTCGGGCCGGGCGTGTGCGGGCCGGTCTCGTTGGCGTTGAGGAACTCGGCTTCCGAGCCGTTGCGCTTGTACCAGTCGGTGCGCATCACCACCCATTCGCCGGCATTGATCGCGCCATGCTCGGCTTCCCATGCCTTGATGTGGTCGACGGTGAGCAGGAAATCGGGGTCGGCGGCGGCTTCCTTCGAACAGTCGATGACATTGACCGGGCCGACGAAATTCTGCGCCGGAATGGTGTCGGTGGCACCGTCCGGATAATCCTTGCCGCTGATCCAGTGCTGCGGCGCATCGAAATGCGTGCCGGAATGCTCGCCGAGCTTCAGCCAGTTCCAGGCCCACCACGGGCCGTTCTTGTCGTAACGGGAGATGTTGTGGATCTCGACCTTCGGCGTGTCGACGGCGAGTTCCGGCGGCAGCTTGATCAATGGCGTGTCCGGCCCGAGCGGCGCCGACAGGTCGACCACCTTGATGGCGCCTGAAAGAAGCTGGCCGGCGACTTCGCCGAGGAGTTTTTGGGTGTCCATGGTCTGAAGTTCCCTCTTTCGTGTGATGATCAAGGCTCGTCTGGCCCTTAATATCCTACTAGACGAAAACATATGCATCTGCAATTATCTTTAAGCATAAAGGAAATGGGGGACGAGGCGTGAGCGAGTTCGACGCCATCTTTGTCGGGGCCGGCCACAACAGTCTGGCATGCGCCGCGCATTTGGCGCTCAAAGGCTGGAAAACCGGGATTTTCGAGCGCAGTGCAGCGATCGGCGGGGCCGTCCAGACGCGCGAATTCACCCTTCTAGGCTTCCGCCACGATTTCGGCGCGATGAATCTGAGCCTCTTCGCCGGCTCGGCCTTCCACCGGAAATATGCAAATGAATTGAAAGCGCAGGGGCTGGAGTTCGCCCCGGTCGCCGACTGTTTCGCCAGCGCATTCCCCGACGGACGGTGGTTCGGCGTCAGCAACGATCTGGAAAAGACCGCCGCGCGCATCGCCGCCTTCTCCGCCGCCGACGCCCAGACATGGCGCAGGCTGGTTGCCGCCTTCCCGGCTGAGGCCGAACACCTGTTCCGGCTGCTGGGATCGCCGATGAGCGCCAGCGCGCTTGTCGGCACGGCGTGGAACCTGTGGCGCAAGAAGGGCATGTCTGGGGCGCTCGATACGGGCCGCCTACTGTTGTCCTCGCCCCGCGCCTGGCTGGAGGAGAATTTCGAGTCGCCGCATATCAGGGCAACGCTGGCCACCTGGGGCATGCATCTCGATTTCGCGCCGGACATCGCCGGCGGCGCTGTATTCCCCTATCTGGAATCGATGGCCAACCAGAGTTTCGGCATGGTGCTGGGCAAAGGCGGCGCCGACACCATCATTAAGGCGCTGTCGGGCATGGTCACCTCAGCCGGCGGCAAGATCGCCACCGATGCCGAAGTGGCCGAGATCACCATTTCCGCCGGCAAGGCGACTGGCGTGCGGCTCGCTTCGGGCGAGACGCATACCGCCGCCAAAGCGGTCATTGCCGGCGTCGCGCCGACGGCGCTGACCAGCAGATTGCTGCCCAATGGTTCGGGTGACGCCGGTTTCGACACGGCGATGCAAAAATTCCGCCACGCACCAGGCACGATGATGATCCATCTGGCGCTCGAGGAATTGCCGGACTGGCGTGCCGGAGCGGAGCTTCGGCAGTTCGCCTATGTGCATCTGTCGCCGTCGCTCGACGCCATGTCGCGCACCTATCAGCAGGCGATGGCAGGCATGCTGCCGGACGAGCCGGTGCTGGTCGTCGGCCAGCCGACGGCGATCGACCCGTCGCGGGCGCCTCAGGGAAAGCATGTGCTGTGGGTGCAGGTGCGCATGCTGCCCGCCGAAATCCTGGGCGATGCCGCCGGCAAGATCGCGCCGGCGCATTGGGACAAGGTCAAGGAGGTCTACGCCGACCGCGTCCTCGACATCATCGAGACCTACGCGCCCGGCCTGCGAAACCAGATTCTCGGCCGGGCCGTGTTCTCACCCATCGATCTCGAGCGCGAGAATCCGAACCTCGTCGGTGGCGACCAGGTCTGCGGCAGCCATCATCTGGCGCAGAACTTTTTGTTCCGGCCGGCGCGTGGCTATGCCGGATGGAACACGCCGGTGGCCAATCTGCACCTCACCGGGGCCGCGACATGGCCGGGCGCCGGCACCGGTGCGGCGTCAGGCTTCATGCTCGCACAACAGCTTGGCGGGAGGTAGGAGCCGAGGATTTCCTTGAGGCTGCGAGGGGCAAGGCGCTGCTGCCCGAGAAGCCTGAACCAATGACCTGAAGACGCCGCGCAGAAACAAAACCAACAAGGGGAATGACCATGACAATCAACAGACGTGAATTGCTGGGATACGGCGCCGCGGCACTCGGGGTGGCCGCCATCGGCCTGCCGCCGATCGCTAAGGCGGCTGCCGGCGAACTGACCATCGCCTACAATGTCAACCTGCCGTCCTGGGATCCGACCACTGGACCTTCGGCCGTCAACCCGACCATCCAGGGTCTCTACCAATCGGTATTCGACCAGTTCATCCCGCAGAAGCCCGATTTGTCCTTCGCGCCGGGCCTGCTCTCCGAATGGGGCTGGAACGACGACCGCACCAAGATCATGATGACGGTGCGCGAAGGCGTGACCTGGCATGACGGCTCGCCGTTCACGGCCGAGGACGTCGTCTGGTCGCTGCAGCGGGCGGGTGACGAAAAGACCGGCAACCCGATCCAGTTCGTCTGGAAGAACGTCAACAACTTCAAGATCGACGGCAACAAGATCACCGGCGACGTCGTGCAGTTCGACCCGGTGTATTTCAAATGGATGTCGTTCCTGACCGGCTACATCCTGCCGAAGACCTATTACGAGAAGGTCGGCGCCGAAGGCTTCGAGAAGGCGCCGATCGGCACCGGGCCCTATATGGTCGAAAAATTCGAGCGCAACGCCTTCCTGCGGCTCAAGGCCAACCCGAACTATTGGGGCGGCAAGCCGGCCTTCGAAAATGTGACGATCAAGTTCGTGGCCGACGCGGCAAGCCGCGTCGCGGAGATCGAATCCGGCTCCTCGCAGGTGACGCTGGAAATCCCCTATGAGGAATACGACCGGCTGATCGCCAAGGACGGGCTGGCAGGCTCGTGCAAGAACGTCTCCGACATCGGCATGATCTTCTTCAACGACATCGAGGCAATGCTGGACAAGAACGTCCGCCAGGCCGCCGTGATGGCCGTCGACAAGAAGCTGCTGGTCGATCGCCTGCTGCGCGGCTACGGCCAGCCGATCGATACGCTGGAAACGCCGGAATACGCATCCTACGACGCGTCGATCAAGGTCGAGCACAATCCGGAAAAGGCCAAGGAATTGCTGGCCGCTTCCGGCTATTCGCCGGAAAAGCCGGTCAAGTTCACCATCCAGACGACCAAGGGCTTCAAGCCCAAGGACTATGAGATGATCCAGGCGATCGTCGGCATGTGGCGCAAGGTTGGCATCGAGGCGACGATCGAAGTCTACGAGATCGCCAAGCACTACGAACTGCGCGCCGCCGACAAGCTGGCGCCGGCGGCCTTCTACAATTGGGGTAATGCTATCGGCGATCCGACCACCTCGACCGGCTTTGCCATGTACGGCCCGAGCCCGCATTCGGTGTGGGACAGCCAGGATTTGATCGACATGATCAATCCGCTGTGGGGCGAAAAGGACGAGGCCAAGCGCATCGCCGGCTGGAAGGCGGTCGACAAATACATCGCCGAGCAGGCCTATGTGCTGCCGCTGATGCAGTATGCGCAGCCGATCGTGCATGCCAAGGGCGTCAAAGTGGTGCAGCATGTGTCCGGCGCGCTGCTGCCGGCTCTGATGACCCCGGCCTGACCAATATGGGAGGGCACGCTGCCGCGAGACGGCGTGTCTTCTTTAACGACGCAGGCCCCCTCATCCGGCCCTTCGGGCCACCTTCTCCCCGCTGGGGAGAAGAGACTGGCTCAGCCGTCAGCGACCCTTCTCCGCTCGGGGAGAAGGTGGCCGCGAAGCGGCCGGATGAGGGGCTGTTCGTTCCATCAATCACCGAAATGCATTAGGCCTACGCCAGAATGCTCCTGCAAAGATTCCTGATCCGTCTGCTGACGATGCTGATCACGCTGTTCGGCGTGGCCGTCGTCGTCTTTGTCGTGATCCGCGTCGCGCCCGGCGATCCGATTGCCATGATGCTGCCACCGGGCGCGACGGATGCCGACATCGCCCGGCTGCGCGCGCTCTATGGGCTCGACAAGACCATCGTCCAGCAATTCTTCATCTGGCTTTCCGGCGTGGCCACCGGCGATTTCGGCACTTCGATTTCGCTCAGGCAAGGCGTACTCGGCCTTGTCTTCAACCGGCTGCCGGCGACGCTGGAACTTGCCATTGTCGCGCTCATCATGGCGGTAACGCTCGGCGGCACGACGGCGATCATCGGCGCGCGCGAACGCGGCACGGCGGTCGAGGCCGGCATCGACATCGCCAGTGGTGCCGCGCTCTCCATTCCCGATTTCCTGTGGGGCCTGGTGCTGATCCTGCTGTTCGGCGTGCTGGTGCCGATCTTCGACATTTCCGGCCGGGTGTCGCCACAACTGGACCTGCCCTTCGTCACCCAGTTCTATCTGTTCGAGAGCCTGTTGCGCCTGCGCCTCGACCTCACCTGGGATCTCCTGAAGCACATGCTGATGCCGGCCGTGGCGCTGGCGCTGCCGCTGGCAGCAATCATCTCGCAGCTGCTGAAACAGTCGCTGAAGGAAGTTCTCGACCTCGACTATGTCGTGCTGGCGCGGGTGAAGGGGTTTTCGGAAACGCAGGTCATCCTGCGCGAAGCGCTGAAGAACGCCGCCCTGCCGACGCTGACGCTGGTCGGCGTGCAGTTCACCTTTCTCATCGGCGGCACGGTCATCGTCGAACGGCTGTTTTCCTATGAGGGCCTCGGCAATATGGCGATCGATGCCGTCATCAACCGCGATCTGCCGCTGATCCAGGGCATCGTGCTGGTCTTCGCGCTGCTGTTCGTGCTGATCAACCTCAGCGTCGACATGATGTACGCCCTGCTCAATCCGAGGCTACGCCATGGATGAGAGCCGTGCTCCAAGGCGTGGTATCTCTCCGCGTTTGTGGCTGGCCGGCGGCTGGCTGCTGCTGGCGCTTCTGGCGGCAATCTTCGCGCCGCTGGTCGCGCCGCAGGACCCGCTGGCGCAGGATTTGATGCTCGAAGGGCTACCGCCGTTCTGGATTGATGGCGCCGAGCCCGGCTACTGGCTCGGCACCGACAGCCTCGGCAGGGATCTGTTGTCCCGGCTGATCTTCGGCGGCCGCATCGCTTTCATCGTCGCTTTTGCCGCCGCGATCACCGCGTGTCTGGTCGGCTCGGCGCTGGGGCTGATATCAGGCTATTTCGGCGGTTGGGCCGATCGCATCATCTCGCGCATCGTCGATGTCTGGATGGCGTTTCCGCCGGTGCTGTTCGCCATATTGCTGGTGGCGGTGCTCGGCACGGGCTTAAGCTCCGTCATTCTCGCCATTGCCATCATCGACTGGACGCGCTTTTGCCGGGTGATCCGTGCCGAGACGATGGGCCAGTCGCGCATGGACTATGTCGAGAATGCGCGCATCGCCGGCTATGGCCGCATCGGCATCATGCTGCGCGAAGTGCTGCCCAATGTGGTGCCGTCGATCGTCGCATTGCTGTCGCTGGAAATGGGCATCGCCGTCATCGTCGAGGCGATCCTGTCCTTCGTCAATCTGTCGATCTCGACCGACGACCCGACCTGGGGCGGCATCATCGCCGAGGGCCGGCTGTCGATCCATCAGGCCTGGTGGGTGCTGGTGTTCCCGCTGATCACGCTGATCCTGACCGTGCTGTCGTTCAGCCAGTTCGGCGAGGCGCTGAAGACGCGTTTCGATCCGGTGCTGCGATGAGCGCCTGTCTCGACATCCGGGATTTGAGCGCGGTGCTGCCGAATGGCCAGCGCGTGCTGCGATCGGTGTCGCTTGCCGTCCAGCCCGGTGAAGTCCGCGCGCTGGTCGGCGAAAGCGGCGCCGGCAAGACGATGATCGGCAAGGCGGTGCTCGGCGTCCTGCCGTCGAGTGTGCGCATTGTCGAGGGCGACATGCTGCTCGAGGGCGAAGACCTCGGCAAATTGCAGCCCAAGGCGCGGCGCACGCTGATCGGTGCCCGCACGGCACTGATCCCGCAGGACCCGCTGACCGCTCTCAACCCGTCACGCCGCATCGGATCGCAGATGGCCGACCGGCTGGTGCGCATTCTCGGCTGGAGCGGCGAGAGGGCCGATACCCGCATCCGGCAATTGCTCGACGAGGTGCAGATCCGAGACCCCGACCGCGTGCTGAAAAGCTATCCGCATGAGCTTTCCGGCGGCATGCGCCAGCGCGTGCTGATCGCCGCCGCCTTCGCCGCGGAGCCCCGATTGATCGTCGCCGACGAGCCAACCACGGCGCTTGATGTGACCGTACAAAAACAGATCCTGCGGCTGATCGCGCAATTGCAGCGCGAGCACGGCACGGCGATCCTGTTCGTCACGCATGATCTCGGCGTCGTCGCCAAGATCAGCCAGAAGGTGTCGGTGCTCTATGCCGGCAAGGTGGTGGAGGAGGCCGAGACCGGAGCACTGTTTGCCGCGCCGCAGCACCCCTACACACGCGCGCTGATGGCGGCGACGCCACGCTACACCGATCCTTTCGCCTCGCTGAAGCCGGTGGACGAGGCGGTTCTGGCCGGGCTTGCTTCGGAGATCGCTGCCGCCGACCAAGCCTGGAGGCGGCCGCATGGTTGAACCGTTGTTCTCCGTGCGCGGGCTGAAGGTCGCGCTGCCCGACATGACGCGCAAGCCGCTGATCGGCCGCGCGCCATTGGCCGAAATCCTGAAGGGCCTGGACTTCGACCTGCCCAGGGGCTCGGTGACCGGCATCGTCGGCGAATCCGGATCGGGAAAATCAACGCTCGGCCGCGCTTTGGTGCGCCTGCTGGAACCCAGCGCAGGCAGCATCACTTTCGACGGCCGCGACATCACCCATCTGCCGGAAGCGGAGCTGCGGCAATTGCGCCGCAATCTGCAGATGATTTTTCAAGATCCGATGTCGTCGCTCAACCCGCGCCGCACCATTGCCAGCATCATCGCCGCGCCGCTGAAACAGAACGGCCTTGGCGACAATCTGAAGGCGCGAGTCGCCGAGGCGCTGCAGCGTGTCGGCCTGCCGCAAAGTTTCGCCAGCCGCTATCGGCACGAACTGTCGGGTGGCCAGCGCCAGCGCGTTGGCATTGCGCGGGCGCTGGCGCTGTCGCCGAAATTCGTGCTGGCCGACGAGATCGTCTCCGGGCTGGATGTGTCGACCCAGGCGCAGATCCTGACCCTGCTGGAGAAGCTGGCGGCGGAAATGGGGCTGACCGTCGCTTTCATCAGCCACGATCTGTCTGTTATTCGGCGGCTGTGCCGGCAAGTCATCGTCATGCGCGAAGGAGTGATCGTCGAAGCGAGCGCCACCGACGCCTTGTTCGACAAGCCGCAGCAGGCCTACACGCGCGATCTCATCGCGGCCATTCCGCTGCCCGAGATCGATGCGAGTTGGCTCGACATTCCTGCCGCCGCCAAGGCGCCGACATGAATGCATACGCACGCCGAAGAGCGGGCCTCGGACGTGCGACCACAAAGACCCAAGTCCCGTCAAATGGAGAGGACTGACATGAAGACCAAAATCGCAATTGCAACGCTCGCCGCCGCGATGCTCGGCAGCGCCGGCATAGCCTCGGCGGATTCGATCCCGGGCATGCGCGGCCACGACCACACCGGCATCACCGTTCCCGACATGAAGCTGGCGGTCGACTTCTTCACCGAAGTGGTCGGCTGCAAGAAGGCGATGTCGTTCGGCCCGTTCGCCGACGACAAGGGCACCTTCATGCAGGATCTTCTGGGCGTCGATCCCAAGGCAGTCATTGAGCAGGTCACCATGGTGCGCTGCGGCTATGGCTCGAACATCGAGCTGTTCAAATACACAGCACCGGACCAGAAGGACCTGACGCCGAAGAACAGCGACATTGGCGGCTTCCACATCGCCTTCTATGTCGACGACGTCGCAGCCGCCAAAACCTATCTCGACGGCAAGGGCGTCAAGACACGCATGGGACCATTGCCGGTCAAGGAAGGACCCGCCGCCGGCCAGACCATTCTCTACTTCCAGGCGCCGTGGGGGCTGCAACTGGAAGCGATCAGCTATCCCGACGGGATGGCCTATGAGAAGGGCGCCGAGACGGTGCTGTGGAGCCCGAAGAACCCGGAAAAGTGAACCGGCAGCGCGCTTGCGCGATGATACGCAGGCGCGCTTTCGCCATGTCAGGACAGTCGTTTTAATATAAAACTTTAAGCTTGAAATATCTTGTCGCTGGCGCGATACTGAACTCCAGCAAGCGAAGAGGAGATCGCAGACATGAAGGTTGCGGTTCTCGGCGGCGGACCAGCCGGCCTCTACTTTGCCATTTCGATGAAGCTCAGGGGCGCCGCGCACGATGTGACGGTGTTCGAGCGCAACCGCGCCGACGACACGTTCGGCTGGGGCGTCGTGCTGTCGGCCGAGACGCTCGACAATTTGTCGAAAAACGATCCGGTCAGCGCCGTCTGGATCAAGAAGCATTTTGCCTATTGGGACGACATCGCCGTCATTCATGACGGCGTGCGAACGGTTTCGACCGGCCATGGCTTTTGCGGCATCGGCCGCAAGCGGCTGCTGGTCCTGCTGCAGCGCCGCGCGCGCGAACTCGGCGTCAAGCTGATGTTCGAGACGGATATCGCCGATCCCAAACCGTACATGGAAACGCATGATCTGGTCGTCGCTGCCGACGGGTTGAACTCCAGGGCGCGCAACACTTTCGTCGACATCTTCAAGCCCGACATCGACACCCGCAAATGCAAGTTCGTGTGGCTCGGCACCAACCAGAAATTCGACGACGCCTTCACCTTCATTTTCGAGAAAACCGAGCATGGCTGGGTGTGGGCGCACGCCTACCAGTTCGACAGCGATACCGCGACGTTCATCGTCGAGTGCAGCGAACAAACCTGGGCTGCTTTCGGCTTCGGTGCGATGTCGCAGCAGGAATCGATCGCCGTCTGCGAGCGCATCTTTGCCAAGCACCTCGGCGGCCACGCGCTGATGACCAATGCCAACCATATCCGTGGCTCGGCCTGGATCAATTTCCCGCGCGTGCTGTGCGAGCGCTGGTCCTTTGAGAATCTGGCGCTGATGGGCGATGCGGCGGCGTCAGCCCATTTCTCGATCGGCTCCGGCACCAAGCTGGCGCTGGAAAGCGCGGTGGCGCTGGCCGAGTATGTCGAGTCCGAGCCGGACCTCGAGGCCGCGTTTCGCAAATATGAGGATGCGCGGCGCACCGAGGTGCTGAAGCTGCAATCGGCGGCACGCAATTCGCTGGAATGGTTCGAGGAGGTCGAGCGCTATCTTGGCCTCGATCCGGTGCAGTTCAACTATTCGCTGCTGACCCGCTCGCAACGCATCAGCCACGAGAATTTGCGGCTGCGCGATGCCGAATGGCTTGAAAGCGCCGAGGAGTGGTTCCAGCGCCAGGCGGGCGCCGGCGGCATGCGCCGCGCGCCGATGTTCGCGCCGTTCAAGCTGCGCGACATGCGGCTGCAGAACCGCATCGTCGTGTCGCCGATGGCGCAGTACAAGGCCGTCGACGGCTGCCCGACCGACTGGCATTTCACCCACTATGCCGAGCGGGCCAAGGGCGGCGCAGGGCTGATCTACATCGAGATGACCTGCATCAGCCCGGAAGGGCGGATCACGCCCGGATGCCCCGGCTTCTATGCGCCCGAACATGAGGTGGCGTGGAAACGGCTGGTCGATTTCGTTCACACCGAGACCGAGGCCAAGATCTGCGCCCAGATCGGCCATTCCGGCGCCAAGGGTTCGACCCGGCTTGGCTGGGAAGGCACCGACGTGCCGCTGGTATCGGGCAACTGGCCTGTGATGGCGGCCTCGGCCGTCGCGTGGTCGCCTGGGAATCAGGTGCCGAAGGCGATGGAGCGCGCCGACATGGACAACGTGCGCGACGAGTTCGTGGCCTCCGCCGAAATGGCCGATCGTTGCGGCTTCGACATGCTGGAGATCCACGCCGCACATGGCTATCTCCTGTCGTCCTTCATCACGCCGGTCACCAACCGGCGCACGGATGCCTATGGCGGCTCGCTGGAAAACCGCATGCGCTATCCCCTGGAAATCTTCCGCGCGGTGCGCGCCGCCTGGCCGGCGGAGAAGCCGATCTCGATGCGCATTTCGGCCAATGACTGGGTCGGCATCGAAGGTGTGACCCCGGCCGACGCGGTCGAGATCGCACGGCTGCTGCATGAGGCGGGCGTCGACATCTGCGACGTCTCGGCCGGCCAGACTTCCGTCTTAGCCAAGCCGGTCTATGGCCGCATGTTCCAGACGCCGTTTTCCGACCGCATCCGCAACGAGGTCGGCATGGCGACGATGGCGGTCGGCAACATCTACGAGCCGGATCATGTCAACTCGATCCTGATGGCCGGCCGCGCCGATCTGGTGGCGCTGGCACGGCCGCATCTCGCCGATCCCTACTGGACGCTGCATGCGGCGGTGACGCTCGGCGACCGCGGTGTCAAATGGCCGGACCCCTATCTGCCCGGACGCGATCAGCTCTACCGGCTGGCCGAGCGCGACGCCGCAGCGGGGCTGAAAGTATGAGTGTTTTTCGTTTGCCACGTCAGCGCTATACCCCCACCCCTAACCTTGCCGGGGCGAGCCACGGGTCTCGCCCGTCCTTCGGACCCCCACAAGGGGGAGGGGGACCAAGTCACCGTCGGCTCTGGAACCGCAGAAGTTTACAACGGATGGGTGCTGCCGCTGCCTTCTCCCTCCCCCTTGTGGGGAGGGTTAGGGGTGGGGGTACTTGGCGCCAGGTTTCGAGGATACGCGCATGATCCCCGGCAAGCATGCGCTGGTCACTGGCGGCGGCTCCGGCGTCGGGCGGGCCATCGCGCTGGCGCTGGCGGGTGCCGGCATCGACGTGACCATCTGCGGCCGCCGCGAAGCGGAGCTCACTGAGGTGGCCGGCGAGAACGACCGCATCTTCGGCATCGCCGCCGATGTCACCGACGAGGCGGCAGTGGCGGCGCTCTACGAGAGGGCGCAAGCCGCGCGCGGCCCCTTCGACATCGTCGTCGCCAATGCCGGCGTGGCCGGCAGCGCCCCGGCGCACAAAACGGCGCTCAGCGACTGGCAGCGGACGCTCGACGTCAATCTGACCGGCGCCTTTCTGACCGTGAAGCCGGCGCTGGCCGGCATGGCCGCGCGGAAAACGGGACGAATTGTTTTCATCGCCTCGACCGCCGGCCTGAAAGGCTACGCCTACGTCGCGTCTTACGTCGCCGCCAAGCATGGCGTCATCGGCCTGATGCGGGCTCTTGCCGCCGAAACAGTGAAATCCGGCGTCACCGTCAACGCGGTGTGCCCAGGCTTTGTGGAAACCGAAATGCTGGAACAGTCCCTCCAGCGCATCATCGAGAAGACCGGCCGCTCGGTCGAGCAAGCGCGGTCAAGCCTTGCCTCGACCAACCCGCAAGGCCGCTTCATCCAGCCGCAGGAGGTCGCCGCCGCCGTGCTGTGGCTATGTGGCGACGCCGCCCAATCGATCACCGGACAGGCGATTTCCATCTCAGGAGGCGAAACATGGTAGCCGGCCCCCTGCCCGCGCCGTCGGGACCCGGCAAGGACCGCTTGCGTCTGTGGATCAGGCTGCTGCGTGCGTCACGCACGATCGAGGCCGAGCTGCGCGAGCGGCTGAAGAAGGAATTCAACACGACGCTGCCGCGCTTCGACGTGATGGCCGCCCTCTATCGCGCGCCGGAAGGCATGCTGATGAGCGACCTGTCGCGCTTCCTGCTGGTCTCCAACGGCAATGTCACAGGCATCGTCGACCGGCTCGTGTCAGAAGGACTTGTCGCCCGTGCGAGGCGCAATGGCGACCGCCGCACGTCGATGGTGCGGCTGACCGAAGAAGGCACGCAGGCCTTTGCCACCATCGCTGCCGCGCATGAAGGCTGGATCGGTGAATTGCTGGGCAAGGTCAGCGAGGACGACGCCCGCCGGCTGACCGGCATGCTGACTTCGTTCCGCAGCAACTGGGAGGGACGCGAATGACCGCAATGGCCGGACGCAAGCCGAAGCATTTCCTCTGGGAGGTCGCGGGCAGGATCGCAAAGGTCCGGCTCGACCGGCCCGAGCGCAAGAATCCGCTGACCTTCGACAGCTATGCGGAACTCCGCGACACGTTCCGCGACCTCGTCTATGCCGATGACGTCGACGCCGTGGTGTTCCTGTCCAATGGCGGCAATTTCTGCTCCGGCGGCGATGTCCACGACATCATCGGCCCGCTGGTCAATATGGACATGAAGCAGCTTCTCGCCTTCACCCGCATGACCGGCGATTTCGTCAAGGCGATGCTGAATTGCGGCAAGCCGATCATTGCGGCGGTCGACGGCGTCGCGGTCGGCGCCGGTGCCATCATTGCGATGAGCTCCGATATCCGCATCGCCACGCCGGAAGCCAAGACCGCGTTCCTGTTCACCCGCGTCGGCCTCGCCGGCTGCGACATGGGCGCCTGCGCGATCCTGCCGCGCATCATCGGCCAGGGCCGCGCCGCCGAACTGCTCTACACCGGCCGTACCATGACGGCGGCGGAAGGCGAGCGCTGGGGTTTTTACAACCGGCTGGTCGATGCGGCAGCGCTTGAAGCCGACGCGCTCGACATGGCGGCGCGCATCGTCTCCGGCCCGACCTTTGCGCACGGCATCACCAAGACGCAGCTCAACCAGGAATGGTCGATGGGTCTCGACCAGGCGATCGAGGCGGAAGCGCAGGCACAAGCGATCTGCATGCAGACCCGCGACTTCGAGCGCGCCTACAAGGCGTTCGTGGCCAAGAAAAAGCCGGTATTCGAGGGAGATTGAGGATGAGCGGTTTGCGCCCAGGCACCCCCCTCTGCCCTGCCGGGCATCTCCCCCGCAAGGGGGGAGATCAGCGGTTTCGTTGGCAGCGCCCATACTGCAATTTTGGAGATTGGCGAAAGCCAAAACAACGTCCGATCTCCCCCCTTGCGGGGGAGATGCCCGGCAGGGCAGAGGGGGATGTGAAGGATCGCTGCGCGGAAGGAGGCACCAATGCCTGACCGCTCCTTCCTCTCCTGGCCGTTCTTCGAAGACCGCCATCGCGAGTGGGCCGAACAACTCGACGCATGGTGCTCAAAAAACCTGCCGGTCGATCACCATGATGTCGATGCCGCCTGCCGCGAGCTGGTGGGCAAACTTGGCAGGGACGGCTGGCTGAAGCCGACGGCGCTCGACACGGACAATCCGGGGCCACTCGACGTGCGCACTTTGTGCATCACGCGCGAGACACTCGCCCGCCATGACGGGTTGGCCGATTTCGCCTTCGCCATGCAAGGGCTCGGCACCGGCGCGCTCAGCCTGTTCGGTACGCCGGAGCAACAGCAATGGCTTTCGAAGACACGTGCCGGCAAGGCGATATCAGCCTTCGCCCTGTCGGAACCGCGCTCGGGGTCGGATGTCGCCAACACGGAAATGACGGCGACCCGCGACGGTGACAGCTACGTTCTTTCCGGTGAAAAAACCTGGATCTCCAATGGCGGCATCGCCGACCTCTATGTCGTCTTTGCCCGCACCGGCGAGGCGCCGGGCGCCAAGGGGCTTTCCGCCTTCCTCGTGCCTGGCGACGCCAGGGGCCTTGGCATCGCCGAACGGCTGGAAGTAATCGCGCCGCATCCGCTGGCGCGGCTGTCTTTCGACCAGGTCCGCCTGCCGGCCGCCGCACTGATCGGCAAACCGGGCGATGGCTTCCGCATCGCCATGTCGGTGCTCGACGTGTTCCGTTCGACCGTCGGCGCGGCGGCGCTTGGCTTTGCCCGCCGCGCACTGGATGAAAGCATCAAACGCGTGGCCGAGCGCAAACTGTTCGGCGCGCCGATGGCCGAATTGCAGATGGTGCAGGGGCATATCGCCGATATGGCGCTCGACGTCGATGCGGCGGCGCTTCTGGTCTACCGCGCTGCGTGGACCAAGGACATGGGTGCCGCGCGGGTCACACGCGAGGCGGCGATGGCCAAGCTGTTTGCCACCGACAAGGCGCAAGAGGTGATCGACAAGGCTGTGCAACTGCATGGCGGCGACGGCGTCCGCAAAGGCCATATCGTCGAAAGCCTGTATCGCGAGATCCGCGCCCTGCGCATCTATGAGGGTGCCTCCGACGTGCAGAAAGTGGTGATTGCGCGGCAAGTGATGGGCGCGGCCTGACGGCAGAGATTTTGACGAGCGTTCGATTTTGAAAATTGGGTTTTGGAATACCGGGAGGTTTTGAATGCACAGGATTCTGCAGCCCGAAGGCTGGGCAAAACCTGTCGGCTACGCCAATGGCGTCGCCGCGCGCGGCCGGCTCGTCTTCATAGGCGGACAGGTCGGCTGGAACGGGCAATGCCAGTTCGAGACCGACGATTTTGTCGGCCAGGTGCGGCAAACGCTTCAGAACATCGTCGCGGTGCTGGCGGAAGCCGGTGCCGGGCCGCAGCACATCACCTCGATGACCTGGTATTTCACCGACAAGGCCGAATACCTCGCCAATCTCAGGGGCATCGGTGAGGCCTATCGCGAGGTCATCGGACGGCATTTTCCGGCGATGGCCGCCATGCAGGTGGTGGCGCTGGTCGAGGACCGGGCCAAGGTGGAGATCCAGGCGACCGCGGTCATCCCGGACTAAGGAATTCGTTCGTCAGGAATAAACGCCCCTCGCTTCGTCATCCACGGGCGGAGCAAGGAGCGAAGCGACGCGGCGCAGACCCGAGGATCCATGCCGGGACTCCAAAGCGTCACCACGGTCCAGAATTCTGCACCGCTGCACTCCACGGCCGAAGTCGCGGCATGGATCCCAGGGTCTCCGCGACGGAGCTGCGCTCCTGCTTCGCCCAGGGATGACGACGTTGGGGAGGCTTCGGCTAATTCCGAATATCCGCGATGATCCACCGCAACTGATCACCACTACTATGCGCGCAGTCCCGCTTGTCTCAAAATCGGCAGCACGTGCTCGCAGAAATGGGGCAACTCCCTGGTGTAATTGACGAAGGACAGCGCGATGCCCTGGTAGCCATGCCCGGCGATGGCGACCATGTCGGCGGCGATCGTTTCCGGCGTTCCGATCAGCGGGTAGGTGCCGGCGCCGCCGGCGAAACGCTGCCGGTAGCGGTCATAGGCGTGCGGGTCGTGCGACTGCGAGAATTCCTTCTTGCCGGCCATGTGGGCATCGACGGCGTCGTGGTCGGCCATATGGACCGCATAGCGCGTGTAATATGCCTGCGCCTCTTCCATCGTCGGGCGGCAGACGACATGCGCCACGGTGTAGACGCCGACGTCGCGGCCCACCTTGTCGGCCCGCTCGCTGATGTCGGCGACATGTTTGCCGGCATCGCCCATTTCGGAAAAGGTCGTGAACAGATAGTCGCATCTCGCGGCGGCGAAATCGCGGCCGGGCCCGCCGAAAGCGGCGTTCATGGTCACCGGGCGCGGCACCTGCAGACTGGCCGGCCGGCTGACAGCCTCCTTCAGGCGATAATAGGTGCCCTCATAGTCGAGCGGCTCGGGCGAGGCATAAAGCTTTTCGAGGATTTCGATCCATTCCGCCGCCTGGTCGTAGCCCTTCTCGACCAAAGGCGTGCCGAACATGCCGAATTCCTTCGGATTCCAGCCGCAGACGATGTTCAAGCCGGCGCGACCCTGGCTGATATGGTCGACCGTCGCCAGCGCCTTGGCGGCATAGAGCGGATGCACCAGCGGCACATGCACCGTCATGAACAGGCCGATCTGCTCGGTGGCCATGGCAAGCGCCGCCGCCCAGGTGAAGGTCTCGAACGACCATTCCCGCACCTTGTTGCGGCCGCCAAAGCCGCGCCAGCGGGCGATCGGCAGCATGAACTCCAGTCCGGCACGGTCGGCAATCTGCGCCGCGGTCAGATTGTCCTGCCAGGTCGCCGTCCAGCGTTCCGGAACGTCGGTGATGGCAAGGCCGCCATCGGCATTGGTCGAAAAGACGCCTAGCTTCAATCTGTTCGGGCCGTGCAAGGGATGTGGTTTGTTCATGTCGCGACCTCTCGGCGAGAGAGCACACGCTAGGCCCGCGCGGAGATATTTCAAGCCTGAAATAGCTTCGCGTCGCCATCGCTCGCGGGTATCGGTTCCAGCGGCCGCACCGTGTCCGCCACGCAACGGACACTGCAGCTTTTTAAGCTTAAAACTTTCGCCTTGAAAAGCGCCGCACTTTGGATAAGCATTCCAGAGTCGATGGCGATTGCCGTGCCGGACGGGCTTGCCGGCCAGTCCATCGTGCAGACCAGTCCATCGTGCCGGCCAGTCCATCGTGGGTGCTCCGGGTGGGAGTCTCAGTTCTTGTCGTTCATACTGCCCCAGTCATCATCCAATGCGCGCCATGCCTTCGATGAAGTGCGCGCGCAGATCCGCGATCTGCAACACAAAACGTCGCCAACCATGACCGCATGGTCGCTGCCATGAATTGACGCCCTGCGTGAAGCGGGGCGGCAAAAAACCGTGCGGGAGCAACCCGCCCGATCAACAACAGAGGGAACACAAATGAACTTCACGCGTCGCAAATTGCTTCTTCTCGCTGCCGCCATCGGTATCGCCGCCGGCCCCGCCACCGCTTATGCCGCGGATGTGCTGAATGTCGGCGCCTACCCGACCAACCCGCCGTTCGAATACAAGAACGAGAGCGGCACTTTCGAAGGCTTCGAGGTCGACATCGTCAACGAAGCCGCCAAGCGCATCGGCATGACCACCGACATCGCCGATCTCGGCTTCCAGGCGCTGTTTGCCGCCACCACGTCGAAGCGCATCGACGTCGCCATCTCGTCGATCACCATCACGGCCGAGCGGCTGAAGTCGCAGTCGTTCACGCAGCCCTATTATGATTCCGACATGGGCATTGCCACCAAGGCCGACAGCCCGATCAAGGCCGAGGCCGACCTCAAGGGCAAGATCGTCGGCGTGCTGTCGGGCTCGACCGGCGAGACCTGGGTCAAGGCGCATCAGGAAGCCGGCGGCTTCAGCGACGTGAAGGGTTACGACACGCAGCAGAACCTGCTGCTCGACCTCAGCGCCGGCCGCGTCGATGCCGCCGTCAGCGACATTCCAGGCATGGAGTATTCCTTCACCAAGATGAAGGACCTGGTTGTCAAGGAGCGCATCAAGACCGGTGAGCAGTACGGCCTGATGATGACCAAGGACCACCCGCTGCTCGGCAAGCTGAACGACGCGCTCAGCGCGATGAAGAAGGACGGCACGCTGGCCGCCATCCACAAGAAGTGGTTCGGCAGCGACGCGCCGGCCGACTCGTCGACCATGAAGGAAATGCCGCTGCCGAAGGCCTGAGCTGAAAGCTGCGCTGACATCGTGCCGGCTTTCAGACCGGCACGATTCATTTCACGCTCTGGCGCCGGCTTCCATGCAGACCGTCTCGCCATCGGCGAGGTCGATTGGTTTTAACCTGAGCATCCTTGCTCTGGGGTTTGGGAACGCTCCCATGTCGCTGCTGGATACCTTCTTCAATCCTGATGTCATCATGTCCAGCCTGCCGGCGCTGCTGCGCGGCTTCCTGAACACGCTGCTGCTCGGCATTCTGAGCATCGGCATCGGCATCCCGATCGGCCTGGGGATCAGCCTGGTACGGCTCTATGCGCCGAAGCCGCTGCGCTGGCTCGCGGTCGGCTACACCGACATCTTCCGCGCCCTGCCGGTGCTGGTCGTTCTGATCCTGATCTACTACGCGCTGCCCTTCCTCGGCATACGCCTGTCGTCCTGGGCCTCGGCGGTGACTGCCTTCGCCTTCATCATGTCGGCCTACTCGGCTGAGGTGTTCCGCTCCGGCATCGAAAGCATTCCGCGCGGCCAGTTCGAGGCGTCGCAGGCGCTTGGCCTGCCGTTCCTCTTGACCTTGCGCAAGGTTGTGCTGCCGCAAGCGATCCGTGTGGTCATCCCGCCGATGACCAGCAACTGCGTCTCAATGTTCAAGGACACCTCGCTCGCCTCCACCGTGGCGCTGCCGGAACTCTTGAAGGAGGCGACCAACGCGCAGTCGCTCTACGCCAACCCATCGCCGCTGATCGGCGCAGCGCTTGTCTATCTGATCTTCCTCTGGCCGATGGTGCGCCTCGTCAGCCTGCTTGAAGAGCGCTTCAAGACCGAAAAGAAGCGCTGATCTCCGCCATCTGATCCCCGCCCAAGTCCTCCGCAGGAGCCTACCCCGTGAACAAGCACCAGACCGATAATGCGAACGCCACCGCGTTCCCCATCGACGCCATCCGCGCCATGTTTCCAGCTTTGCAGCGGGCTGGCGACTTCATCTTCCTGGACAATGCCGCCGGCGCCCAGATCCCGCAGAGCGTGCTCGATGCGGTGACCAACCATCTGGTTTCGCACAATGTGCAGCGCGGCGGCCGCTATGACCGCAGCGTCACCGTCGACCAGTCGGTCGCCGATGCGCGCGAGAGTGTGGCCCTGCTGATCAACGCTTACCGCCCGGCGGAAATCTGCTTCGGCATGAACGCCACTTCGTTCATCCGCCTGGTCAGCCTCGGCATCGGTCAGATGCTCGGGGAACGTGACGAGATCGTCGTCACCGATATGGACCACGACGCCAACATCGCGACCTGGCTGGCACTGGAATCGGCCGGTGCGAAATTCAAATGGTGGCGGATGCGCGAGGACGGCAATCTGCATGTCGACGATCTGCGTCCGCTGGTTTCGGATCGCACCCGCCTGGTCGCCTGCACGGTCACCGCGCATTCGATCGGCTCGATCGTCGATGTCGCCGCGGTGGCTGAGATCGCGCACGCGGCCGGCGCCGAAGTGTTCCTCGATTGTGTGCATTACGGGCCGCACGGTCTGATCGACGTGCAGGCCTGGGACTGCGACTATCTCGTCTGCTCCGGCTACAAGAATTTCTCGCCGCATATGGGCTTCCTGTGGGGTCGCTTCGAAACGCTGAAACGGCTGCCGACCTTCCGCGAGGATTTCATCCCCAACGAGCCGCCCTACAAGGTCGAGGCCGGCACCTTCATCTACGAGAACGTCTCGGGCATGGACGCGGCCGTGCAGTATCTGGAACTGATCGGCCGCAATCTGGCGCCCTCCAACAACCGCTCCCGGCGCGACAACATCGTCGCCGGCATGGGCGCCATTCGCGACTATGAGCTGGTGCTGGCGCGCGAGATGCTGGCCGTGCTGAAAGGTTGCGGCGCGACCATCTATGGTGTTGCCGACGAGGCCCGCATCAATGAGCGCGTGCCGACCTTCTGCTTCAACATCGGCACATTGTCGCCGCAGCGGATCGTCGAGGAAATGGCCGAGATGCAGATCGGCATCCGCGACGGCCACATGTATGCGCCGCGGCTGATGAAACGTCTCAATCTCTCGATGGACAGCGGCGCCATCCGCGCTTCGCTGGTCCACTACAACACGGTGGGCGAAATCCACAAGTTCGGCGAGGCGCTACGCACCATCATCGCCAAGCTGTCGTGATCGGCGTCCAGAGCGAGATGCTTCAGGTTGAACCGGCGTGGGCTCTATCTGCCTTTAGCCGCATTCGTGCGACGCCAAGAAAACGCTCCGAGTCAAAACTCGATCGGCTGGCAGCAGCAAATGGCTGGTCAGAAATGGACGTAGGAACGCGCCAGAAGCGGCCATTCGGATATGCATTTCCGAACGGGGGCCGACAAAGGACTGTCAGCATTTATCGGTAGAATGGCTATCGGCCGGCCAGGCTCTCATCGCGACATCGGCGATGCGGTGGAGTTCGTCTGGCCGGGCTCCGCTCGCGGCCTCGACAGCAATCCCGCGCAGGATTGCAACCAGGTATCCTGAGAGGGCAGCTGTATCGGTGTCCTTGCCAACATCACCGTCCATCTGAGCACGTTCGAGACGTTTAGCTATCTGGTTTCTAAGTTGTCCGCGTCGAAGATTTGTCTCCTTGCGGGCCGACTCGCTGTCGTCGCTCCCTATCAGGGCACCGTGCACCATAAGGCAACCTGGCGGATTTCTCGTATCGGAGTGGAACGCACAAGCGCCATATATCAGCCCCTCAGCAAGCGCGCGTGCAGTTGGCGCGTCCAAGGCATTCTGGATGAAATGCGACGTCTCGCGGTCATAGCGGTCGAGCACCTTCAGGAATAACTCTTCCTTGTTGCCGAACGCCGCGTAGAGGCTGGGGCGCGTGATACCTAGCTCTTCTGTAAGGTCAGTCAGCGACGTGCCCTCGTAGCCCTTGCGCCAGAAAAGCCGCATCGCCTGCACGAGTGCCTTCTCGGTATCGAACTCTCTCGGCCTGCCCATATCACTCACCTCTTTATTGTACCGACTGGTATATTATCGCTTGACGCGCGAATCGATCTGCCTTTTATATACCGATCGGTAGACAATGGGGAAGTTAAGCGATGTCGAAGCTGTTGATCTTTTGTACTGTGCTGTTGCTGGCCACGCAGGCCGCCAGCGCCAACGTTAAATCGTTTCCGGCCAGCTTCAAGACGCGCGAGGTCAAGACGAACGGTGTGACGATACACGTGCGCGTAGGCGGTTCCGGTCCTGCCGTACTAATGCTGCACGGGTACGGTGAGACGGGAGACATGTGGGAACCGCTCGCCGTTGAAATGGCAAAGGATCACATGGTCATCGTGCCGGATCTACGTGGCATGGGTCTGTCGTCCCATCCTGAGACTGGCTACGACAAGAAAACTCAGGCTGCCGACATGGAAGCAGTCCTGCGCAGCCTAAATATCCAAAGCGTCGATCTCGTCACGCATGACATTGGCAATATGGTGGGTTTTGCCTTTGCTGCGCAGCATCAGGATCAGGTGTCTAAATTTGTGCTGATCGACGCACCTGTTCCCGGCGTCGGCCCTTGGGAAGAAATCCTCAAGAATCCGCTTCTCTGGCATTTCAGGTTCGGTGGGCCGGATATGGAACGGCTCGTGGCAGGTCGAGAGCGGATTTATCTCGACCGATTTTGGAACGAGTTTTCTGCCGATCCATCACATTTCGACGAAGCGTCCCGCGAGCACTATGCCGCTCTCTACGCTTTGCCGGGCGCCATGCACTCCGGCTTCGCGCAGTTCGCAGCCTTCGACCAGGACGCGCTCGACAACAAGGCGTTCCTGGAAACGTCAGGAAAGCTGAAGATGCCCGTATTGGCGGTCGGAGGAGAAAAGTCGTTCGGTACTCAAATGGCGACGGTGATGCGCTTCGCCGCAGACAACGTTACCGAGGGCGTCATTCCCGGTTCGGGACATTGGATCATGGAGGAGAATCCGGCCGCCACGGTGAAAGTAGTCACTGATTTCCTCAGATAAACGCGATCGGTTTGCGATCCGCTTCTGGCATCGCGCAAACAGAGTTTGGTGGCCGACATTGGGCGCAAAGCGATCGTCCCTGCTTTGGCAGACGTAAATCATCTTCGGGTAAAACTCGGTCGCTTGGACTAATTGGGTTTTGACTCTAGGCCGCCTTCTTCGCAAGCCTTGCCTTGATCGAGGCGACGTCGGCACGCGGCGTCGCGGCGAACAGCGTCCTGGTGTAGCTGTGCTTGGGGTCGGCGAAGACCTCGTCGCGCGAGCCGTATTCGACCGCTTCGCCGAAATACATCACCATCACATCGTCGGCGATGTAGCGCACCACGGACAAATCGTGGCTGATGAAGACATAGGTCAGCTGGAACTCGTCCTGCAGGTCGGCAAGCAGGTTGAGCACCTGTGCCTGCACCGAAAGATCGAGCGCCGAGACCGGTTCATCGAGCACCAGCAGGCTCGGGTTGAGCATCAGCGCGCGGGCGATTGCGATGCGCTGGCGCTGGCCGCCCGAGAACATGTGCGGGTAGCGGTTGTAGTGCTCGTGACCGAGGCCGACTTTCTTCAGCATCTTCATCGCCAGGTCGCGCCGCTCGGCCGCCGGCTTGTCGGTGTTGATCAACAGCGGCTCGCCCAGCACGTCGCCGATCTTCTGGCGCGGGTTGAGCGATCCATAGGGGTTCTGGAAGACGATCTGCACCTTGCGGCGCATTTCCTTCGTCAGGGGGTTCCTGGCGATGTCGACCTTATTGCCGTCGATGAACAGGTCGCCTGACGTCGCCGGATCGATCAGCGTGATGATGCGGGCGAGCGTGGACTTGCCGCAGCCGCTTTCGCCGACGATGGCCAGCGTCTTGCCCTTGTCCACCTTGAAGGAGACGCCCTTGACCGCATGCACGGTGCGCGGCCCGGTGAACAGACCGCCGCCGATGTGGTAGTCGCGGACGATGTTCTTGCCTTCGAGAACGGTCGTGCTCATGAGGCGGCTCCCGCGGCAGAGGGGGCCGGCTCGAACATCATGTCGGAAACGGTCGGCAGCCGGTCGCCGACGGCGTTCTCCGGCAGCGCCGACAGAAGCGCCCGCGTGTAATTGCTCTTCGGCGATTCAAACAGCGACAGCACGTCGGCCTCCTCCATCTTGCGGCCCTTGTACTGGACGATGACACGGTCGGCGGTCTCGGCCACCACGCCCATATTGTGGGTGATCATGATCAGGCCCATACCGTATTTGGCCTGCAGCGAAACCAGCAGATCGAGGATCTGCTTCTGGATGGTGACGTCGAGCGCCGTCGTCGGCTCGTCGGCGATCAGCAGCTTCGGATTGCAGGCGATGGCGATGGCGATCATGACGCGCTGGCATTGGCCGCCCGACATCTGGTGCGGAAACGAGCTAAGCCGTTCTTCCGGATCGGCGATGCCGACCAGCTTCATCAACTCGATGGCCCGCGCGCGCCGCTGAGCGCGATCCATACCCATATGGAAGCGCAGCACCTCCTCGATCTGGAAGCCGACGGTGAAGCACGGATTGAGGCTGGCGATCGGCTCCTGGAAGATCATCGAGATGTCCTTGCCGACGATCTTGCGGCGTTCGGACGGGCTGAGCTTCAGGAGATCGACGCCGTCGAAGGCCATGCGGTCTGCCTTGACGGTTGCGGTGTTGGGCAACAGGCCCATTACCGCGAGCATCGCCACAGACTTGCCGGAACCGGACTCGCCGACGATCGCCAGCACTTCGCGCGGCTCGATCGAGAGGTCGATGCCTTGCACGGCCATGAACGGTCCGGCCGCGGTGTCGAAGGAAACGGTGAGGTTCTTGATCTCGAGCAGAGGCATACTCACGACCTCTTCAGCTTGGGGTCGAGCGCGTCGCGCAGGCCGTCGCCGATCAGGTTGATGGCGAAGACGGTGATCAGGATGGCGAGGCCGGGGAAGGTCACCACCCACCAGGCGCGCAGGATGAACTCGCGTGCTTCGGCCAGCATGGTGCCCCATTCCGGCGTCGGCGGCTGCGCGCCCATGCCGAGGAAGCCAAGGGCCGCCGCCTCGAGGATGGCGTTGGAGAAGGACAGCGTCGCCTGCACGATCAGCGGCGCGATGCAGTTGGGCAGGATGGTGACCAGCATCAGCCTGAGATGGCTGGCGCCGGCGACCTTTGCCGAAACGACATATTCGCGGGTCTTCTCGGCCATCACGGCGGCGCGGGTGAGCCGGGCGAAATGCGGCTGCAGCACGAAGGCGATGGCGATCATGGCGTTGACGAGGCCAGGGCCGAGAACCGCGACCAGCACCAGGGCCAGCAGCAGCGACGGGAAGGCCAGGATGATGTCCATGATGCGCATGATCAGCGTGTCAACCCAGCCGCGGCAGTAGCCGGCGAGCAGGCCGAGAATGACGCCTGAGATCAGCGCTGACGTGACGACGACGAAGCCGATGGCGAGCGAGAAGCGCGAGCCGTAGATCAGCCGCGACAGCATATCGCGGCCGACAGCGTCGGTGCCGAGCAGGAACTGCGCGTTGCCGCCTTCCTGCCAGGCCGGCGGCGTCAGGAAGAAGTCGCGGAACTGATCGTCTGGCGAATGCGGCGCCAGCAGCGGCGCGAAGATGGCGATCAGGATCAGCAGCGCAAAGACAAAGAGCCCGATCACCGCGCCCTTGTTGACGGAGAAGTAATGCCAGAACTCGCCGAACATCTGCAGCCTGGCGTCCTGCGGCTTGACGACGGTCGCGGCTTCGATGGTGGCTGGGCCTTCATTGCTCATGTCAGTTGGCCCGGATGCGTGGGTTGATGACGGCGTAGAGCACGTCGACGATGAGGTTGACCGACATGACGATCAGCGCGATCAAAAGCAACCCGCCCTGCACGGTGAAATAGTCGCGCTTGGAAATGGCGTCGATCATCCATTTGCCGATGCCGGGCCAGGAGAAGATGCTCTCGGTCAGGATGGCGCCGGTCAAAAGTGTGCCGACCTGCAGACCGATGGTGGTGACGACCGGGATCAGCGCGTTGCGAAAGGCATGCAGCCCGATGACGCGACGCGGCGCCAGGCCCTTGGCGCGCGCGGTCCGCACATAGTCCTCGCCCAGCACTTCGAGCATCGCCGAGCGCGTCTGCCTGGCGATGACTGCGAGCGGGATAGTGCCGAGCACGATCGTGGGCAGGACGAGGTGCGACAGTGCCGAGCGGAATGCGCCCTTCTGCCCCGAGATCAGCGAATCGATGGTCATGAAGCCGGTCACCGGCTTGAAGAAATAGAGAAGGTCGATGCGGCCGGAAACCGGCGTCCAGTGCAGCGTGCCGGAGAACACGATGATCAGCAGCAGGCCCCACCAGAAGATCGGCATGGAATAGCCTGCCAGCGCGGTGCCCATGGTCAGCTGATCGAACCAGGAGCCGCGGCGGATGGCGGCGAAGATGCCGGCGGCGACCCCCAGGACAACGGCAAAGATCATGGCGAAGATGGCGAGTTCGACCGTTGCCGGGAAGCGCACCAGGAAATCCCTGAGCACCGGCGTCTTGGTGGAAAACGAGGTGCCGAAATCACCGCCGAGGATGTTCGTCAGATAAGTCAAATATTGTTGCCATATCGGCAGGTCGAAACCGAACTGGTGCATGAGCGCCGAGTGACGTTCGGGCGACAGGCCGCGTTCGCCCGCAAGCACCAGCACCGGATCACCGGGCAGGATGCGCACGAAGCCAAAGGCGAGGATGGTTATCCCGATGAAGGTCGGGATGATGAGGGCGAGCTTGCCGAGGATATAACGCAGCATGGCGGGCGAGTGGGGGCGTCACATGGTGGCGCCCCCGTTTCGCAACCTTATTCGGCGATATCGACGCCGTCGAAGCGGTGGATACCGAGCGGATCCATCGCAAAGCCGGTGACGGTCTTCTGCATCGGCATGAACACCTTGGAGTGAGCGAGCGTCGCCCAGGGTGCCTGTTCCTTGAAGATGACCTGTGCCTGTTCATAGAGCTTGGTGCGCTCGGCCTGATCCGAAACGGTCTTGGCCTTGTTGATGAGCGCGTCGAAGTCCTTGTTGCACCATTCCGCGCGGTTGTTCGAACCGACGGAAGCGCAGCTCAGGAGCACGCCGAGGAAGTTGTCCGGATCGCCATTGTCGCCGGTCCAGCCGACGATGACAGCGCCGTCGTGATCGACCGCGGAAGCGCGCTTAAGGTATTCACCCCAATCGTAGCTGACGATCTCGACGGTGACGCCGACCTTGGCGAAATCCGCCTGGATCAGTTCGGCGGTGCGGCGCGCATTCGGCATGTAGGGGCGCGACACTGGCATGGCCCAGACGTTCATCTTGAGGTCCTTGACGCCGGCTTCTTCAAGCAGCTTCTTGGCTGCATCCGGATCGTAAGGATCGTCCTTCACTTCCTTGTTGTAGGACCACATGGTCGGTGGGATCGGATTGATAGCCACCTGGCCGGCGCCCTGGAATACGGCGTCGATGATAGCCTTCTTGTTGATGGCCATGTTGAGCGCCTTGCGGACGCGCACGTCGTCGAACGGCTTCTGCTGTGTGTTGTACATCAGCGCGCCGACATTGAGGCCTTCCTGCTCCTCGACCTTCAGGTTCGCATCGGCCTGCAGGCCGGCGATGTCGGCCGGTGCCGGGTACGACATGATGTTGCATTCGCCGGCCTTGAGCTTCTGCGCGCGCACCGCCGGATCGGTGGTGATGGCGAAGACCAGATCGTCGATCTTCTGCTTGCCGCCCCAATAGTCCGGGTTGGCCTTGTAGCGGATGGCGGCGTCGGCCTGGTAGTCGACGAAGATGAACGGGCCGGTGCCGATCGGCTTCTGGTTGAACAGCTCAGGCGTCTTGTCGGCCTGCAGCTTGTCGGCATATTCCTTGGAGACGACCGAGGCGAAATCCATGCCCAGCGTCGGAATGAAGGTGATCGCCGGCTCCTTGAGGGTGAACTTCACCGTCAGGTCATCGACCTTCTCGACCTTGGTAATGTTGTCGCCGAACTGGTCATTGTAATACTGGTAGGCAATGCCCGGAATGTACTGGAACCAGGGGCCGTTCTTGTCGACCTGGCGTTCGAACGAGAACACCACGTCGTCGGCGTTGAAGTCGCGCGTCGGGGTGAAATAGTCGGTTGCGGCGAACTTGACGCCCTTGCGCAGCTTGAAGACATATTCCTTGCCATCGTCGGAGATCGTCCAGCTCTCGGCAAGGCCCGGCGAGGTCGTCGTCTTGCCGTGATCGAATTCGACAAGGCGGTTGAAGACGGTGCGCGATGACGCGTCGAACGTCTGGCCTGCGGTATACGGCGCCGGATCGAAACCTTCCGGCGAAGCTTCCGCGCAGTAGACCAGAGTTTTCGCATTGGCCATGCCGCTCAGGACGCTTGCAGCCAGCAACGCGGCTGCAAAAGTCAGCTTCTTATTCATTGAGCACTCCCTGATGTTCTTCCAAGCCCCTCTATCAGGCTCGCGAAGCGCGCATATAAGCACCGTTTTTCCGGCTTTGGAACACCCCGTTTGCTTACCCCGCGGGAAGCAGGAAAAAAATCCGCTATTTTGCCAAATTGCAGAAAAAATTAGCAGTTTCTTCCATTCACGAGATTATTAACAACCGAATTTTTTTATTGATCGCCAAGCTGACGATATAAATGTTCCCGGCGCTTCCGAGCGGCCGAGGGATGCGCCAGGACACCGCCTGGGAGCGCTGGCGGCGGCAAAGACTTTCGACGGCAAATCTTTCGCCATGTGCCGCAAGGGCAAGACTTGCACGGTCACCAACGGAGGCAATACATAGGGTGTAGCGGCCGCAGCGGAGGGCGTCCTTGTCAATTCAGGGGCGAGCGCGGCGCGGATGAACAAGACTTGTCCAGGGAGGAACGGTTGGCAAAAGCATCAAGGACGACGGCGCCGGTGAAAGCGGGAGCCAAGGCGCCGTCGAAAGCAGCCGGTACTGCCAAGCCGAAAGCACCCGTTTCCAAAGCCGCCACGCCGAAGGCGGCCGCGGCGCCCGTAAGGGCAAGCACAAGGCCAGTGGTGAAAGCCCCGGCCAAGGCCGCGGCCGGAAAGACGGCGTCGGGAAATAAAGCGGGGGCGGCAAAGCCCGCTGCCAGGCCGGCGTCGAAAGCCGCCGCGGCGATGAAGACCCCACCGGCGGCAAGGCCGGCCGACGCCACCGCCAACCGATTGCCGAAAACGCTGACGGCGCTGGCCGCCGGCTTGCCGGAAAAGCCGTGGCTCAAGAGCTATCCGAAAAACGTGCAGGCCGAGATCGGTGCCCTGCCCTACAGCTCGATCGGCGATTTCCTCGTCGCCGCCTGCAAGCAGTTTTCCGCGCAGCCGGCCTTCACCTGCATGGACAAGTCCATCAGCTACACCGATGTCGAGCGGCTGTCGGCGGCCTTCGGCGCCTACCTGCAATCGAAAGGCCTGCAGAAAGGCGCGCGCGTCGCGCTGATGATGCCGAACGTGCTGCAATATCCGGTGGCGATGATGGCGATCTTGCGAGCGGGTTATGTGGTGGTGAACATCAATCCGCTCTACACGCCGCGCGAGCTCGAACACCAGTTGAAGGATTCCGGTGCGCAAGCCATCGTCATCCTGGAGAACTTCGCCAACACCTTGCAGGCGGTGATCGCCAGGACCACGGTCAAGCATGTGGTGGTCGCCGCGATGGGCGACATGCTTGGCGGCCTGAAGGGCACGATCGTCAATTTCGTCGTGCGCCGCGTGAAGAAGATGGTGCCGGCATGGTCCTTGCCCGGCCATGTCAAGTTCAATGCCGCCATGAAGGCCGGCGCCGGCATGGGCTTCAAGCCGGCCAAGGTGGAAGCCGACGATGTCGCCTTCCTGCAATATACGGGCGGCACCACGGGCGTGTCGAAGGGCGCCACACTGCTGCACAGAAACGTGCTCGCCAACGTCGCGCAGAACGCGCAGTGGATGGAGGATGCCTACACGATCAAGCCGAAACCGGCGCACCCCAACTTCATCTGCGCGCTGCCGCTCTATCATATTTTCGCGCTGACCGTGAACGCGCTGATGGGCATGCAGCAAGGCGCCCGCAATGTGCTCATTCCCAACCCGCGCGACATTCCCGGCTTCGTCAACGAATTGCAGAAATATCCGGTGCACATCTTTCCCGGCCTCAACACGCTTTTCAACGCGCTGCTCAACAATGAGGATTTCCGCAAGCTCGACTTCAAGCCGCTGGTGCTGACGCTGGGCGGCGGCATGGCGGTGCAGAAGGGCGTCGCCGAACGCTGGAAGACGCTGACCGGTTGTTCGGTCACCGAAGGCTACGGCCTCTCGGAAACCTCGCCGGTGGCCACCGCCAACAAGTTCACCGCCGGCGACTTCACCGGCACCATCGGCTTGCCGCTGCCCTCGACCGAGATCGCCATCCGCGACGACGACGGCAACAATTTGCCGCTCGGCGAGGTCGGCGAGGTCTGCATCCGAGGACCGCAAGTGATGGCGGGCTACTGGAACCGGCCCGATGAGACCGCCAAGGTGATGACCAAGGATGGCTACTTCAAATCCGGCGACATGGGCTTCATGGACGAACGCGGCTACACCAAGATCGTCGACCGCAAGAAGGACATGATCCTGGTCTCGGGCTTCAACGTCTACCCCAACGAGCTCGAGGAAGTCGTGGCGATGCATCCGGGCGTGCTCGAAGTGGCGGCGGTCGGCGTGCCGGACGAGCATTCGGGCGAAGTGCCGAAGCTGTTCATCGTCAAGAAAGATCCGGCGCTGACCGCCGAAGCAATCACCGCCTTTTGCCGTGAGAACCTGACCGGCTACAAGCGGCCCAAATACATCGAATTCCGCACCGAGCTGCCGAAGACGCCGGTCGGCAAGATCCTGCGGCGAGCGCTGCGCGAATGATTGCAGCCGGCGGCGCGGATGCCGTAAATGCACCTTGCCGTCCTGACCCGGCAGAATTCATCAGGACGAACATGCGCCTCGCCCCGGTGCCGTCGGTGCCTGAGATCCAGCTTTATACACCGCATCCGGCCAGTGGCCTGAGACGGCTCATAGATCCGCACCAAAGCGCTGGCGACGATGACGACACGATCGAGGCGGACAACGATGGACCCGAGCCGCAGCCGCCTTACTGGGCTTATGTGTGGGCCGGCGGCGCGGTGCTTGCGCGCTACATCCTGGACCACCCGCAAACGGTGGCCGGTCGCCGCGTGCTCGACCTCGGCGCCGGTTCGGGTCTTGTCGGCATTGCCGCCGCCAAGGCTGGGGCACGCGAAGTCATCGCCGCAGAGATCGACCGCAACGGCGTTGCCGCGCTCGCTCTAAACGCGGCGGCCAACGGTGTCGCCATCACCGTGATCGGAGACGACATCACCAGGGGTCCGCCGCCGGCCGTCGACCTCGTGCTTGCAGGCGACGTGTTCTACGGCCGTGAGGTTGCTCTAAGGGTTACTCCGTTCCTCGATCGTTGCCTGGCAGCCGGGATCGAGGTGCTGGTCGGTGATCCCCGTCGCAACGACCTGCCGCTGTCCCGGCTGAGGTTGCTGGCCGAATATCAGGTGCCGGATTTCGGCGACGCGAAGGGTGCCGCGACCAGGCCGAGCGGTGTCTTTTCGTTTGAGGCGGAAGAGCGCTAACGCTGAGATCAATCCCAGTCACTCGGATGACCAGATTCGACCTCGTTTCGGACCTTTGTCAGGTGAGTACGACTGCCAGAAAGCTGCCATACAGAGCTGACGTTCGGCGGCGCAAAATTGGGGTATGATCCAAGGCGCACCAGTTGAGCGTCGTAGGGTGGCTCGGCGAGTCGCAAAACGGCGGGATGGCGCGTTGCTGCCAATGTCGATGTTGTGTTGTCTAACGCCCAGTTGTTCAGGTCACGGTCTCAAGCTTGTAGTGCCGCATGGTTGGCTCGCAAGAACTCGGTCGCCGTCACCGGCTTGCGGCCCAAGAGTTTCTCGAGATCCCCCGCCGTGCCGCCCCATTCTCCGGCGTTGATGCCTTGCACCCACACAAGCGCGAAGCGGGCGGCCTGCTCGGGCAGACCCGCCGCCACTAAGTGGTCGATGTAATCCTGATCCGAGCCGGGAACAAACGGCACTGGCTTGCCGCTGATATCCGACAGGATCTGTGCGACATCCGCGAAGGATACGGCGGGATCGCCATACAGCGAGTAAGTTTTGTATTCATGGCCTTCTTCGCTCAGCACAATGGCATGCGCCTCTGCCAGGTCGTCACGGCTGGCATAGCCCGCCTTGCCCGCACCAGCCGGCACGTGAACCCCGGTCTCCAGGGCTTTTTCGCCGATGTAGAATGAGATGCTCTCGATAAAGGGCGGATGACGGACGAGCGTGTAGGCTAGGCCGGATGCCTTCAGTTTTTCCTCGACGAACAGATCCTGCTCGGTGATATCCGGCAAGGTGAAGGCGGATCCTGCTTCGTGGATGATCGGCATATAGACGATGTGCTTAACGCCCGCCTGCCGAGCTGCGCTAATGGCATTTTGGTGCTGGGTATTGCGATCGGTAAAGGCCGTGGCGGATACGAGCATTAGCTTATCAATGCCCTCGAACGCGCGCACCAGTCCGTCATACTCGAGATAGTCGCCCTGGCGAGTCTCAATCCTATCGGCCGCCAGATCGGCCGCCTTGGCGGGATCGCGGGCCAGGCCGACGAGATCGGTGGCGGGCAACCGCTTCAGGAGATGTTGGAGAGTCTTTCGGCCAATATTGCCGGTTGCGCCAGTTACGAGGATCTTGGCCATGGGGTGATTTCCTTTGGACTTTTTTGCACATCGACATTGTCGTCCGACCCAGCTAGGACGAAACATACCTGCAAACCAGTACCGACTATTTGGTAAGTGCCAAGATTCGGAGATCAAGTTGACCGAGACGAACTTCCAATGCGGCCTTGAAGCGGTTCTTGCCATCCTTGGCGGCAAGTGGAAGCCGCTTATCGTTTATCATCTGGCCAGCGGGCCCAAACGCACCGGTCAACTCCGCAGGCTCGTTACCAATGTGAGCGAAAAAATGCTGATTCAGCACCTGAAAGAACTGACGGATGATGGCGTTATTCGTCGCATTGACTTTCAGACGGTGCCGCCGCACGTCGAGTATGAACTAACCGACTTTGGTTACAGCCTGGCCGGAGTACTCGCGCCCTTGTGCGAATGGGGAACCCATCATACGCCCGAGGTAGCCCTGATCGTGCAAAATCGATCGCGCCGTTCCGCAGTTGCGTAGCGGTCCCAAATCTGGCGACCAAGGTCCGCCTTTGAAGAAACAGACCGAGGAACTGCCTGTCTCCTTTCCACCCGATCTCAGCCGTTGGCGGAAAAGCCCAAGTTGATTTTGCGCCGGTGTTGGACTCAGATCGTCTCCTTGACCCGCGCCGAAAGAAAGTCCGGCAGGTCGGCGACCGAATCCAGGACAACGTCGGCAATGCCTGCCAGCGATTCGCGCGTGCCGGTGCCGGAGAGCACGCCGACCGCCAGCCCGCAGCCGCCGGCACGCGCCATTTCGAGGTCGTGGCGGTTGTCGCCGACCATGGCGATTTCCGCCGGCCTGAGGCCTGTGAGATCGCTGAAGGCCAGGATCGTGTCGGGCGCGGGCTTCGGATTGGCCACCGCGTCGTAGCCATAGGCCGCGTCGAACAATTGGGCGACGCCGAGCGTCACCAGCGTCTTTTCCGCGCCGCTGGTCGAATCGTTGGTGGCGACGCCAAGCCGGTAGGACTTCCTGTGCAGTGCCGTCAGCGTGTCGATGATGCCCGGCAGCGCCACGGCCATCGCCGAGCCTTGTACGGAGGTGATCTCGTTGAAGCGGGCAACCGCGAGCATCTGGTCCTCGTTGGACAGGCGCGGAAACCACAATTCGACGACGTCGAGATTGGTGCCGGAGGCAAATATCGAGTCAGGCTTAAAGCGCTTGTTGGCGAAATCGAAGCCGGCGGCGGCCAGCAGCCTGTCGGCTTTCCAGCGATCGCCTTCAGACGCATCCATGGCCATGAAGTCGGCAACGCCGAGCCAGGTAGCGTTGAAGTCGACAAGCGTGCCGTCCTTGTCGAACAATATTCCCTTGATGTCTGCCAAGCTTTTCACTCCGAGCCACGCAAATGGTGGATGAATCCCACAAGGCCTGCGGTCGATGCGTCCCGCTTGGCGGCACTTTCCTTGCCCTCCACGACAGGCAGAAGGCCGGTGGCCAGTTCCTTGCCGAGTTCGACGCCCCACTGGTCGAAGGAGTTGATGTTGAACAGCGTGCCCTCGACGAAGACGCGGTGCTCGTAGAGCGCGATCAGCCGGCCGAAGGTGCGCGGGTCGAGTTTGCGGTAAAGGATGGTCACCGAGGGGCGATTGCCGGAGAAGACGCGGTGCGGGGCTATCTTGTCGACCTCGGCCGGCTTCATACCCTTGGCCAGCATCTGGGCGCGGGCTTCGTCCAGCGTGCGGCCCTTCATCAGCGCTTCCGACTGCGCCAGGCAGTTGGCGAGCAGCAGATCGTGCTGATGCTTGAGATCGGGCTCGTGGCCGACGGCCGCGGCGAGGAACTCGACCGGGATGAAATCGGTGCCCTGGTGCAGCAGCTGGAAAAAGGCATGCTGGCCGTTGGTGCCGGGCTCACCCCAGACCAGCGGTCCGGTCGGCGTCGTCACCTCTGTGCCTTCGAGGGTGACGCTCTTGCCGTTCGATTCCATGTCGAGCTGCTGCAGATAGGCCGGCAGCCTGGACAGGCGCTGGTCGTAAGGGATGACGGCGCGCGCCGGGTAACCGCAGATCACGCGATGCCACCAGCCGACCAGTCCAAGCAGCGCCGGCAGGTTCTCCTGCACCGGTGCGGTGCGGAAATGCTCGTCCATCTCATGGGCGCCATCGAGGAAGGCGCGAAAATTCCGCGGGCCGACAGCGATCATCACCGGCAGGCCGATGGCGCCCCAGAGCGAATAGCGGCCGCCGACCCAGTCCCAGAAGCCGAACACGCGATCCGGCGCGATGCCGAACTTGGCGACTAGGTCGAGTGCGGTGGAGACGGCGGCGAAATGCTTGCCGACCGCTTCCTTGCCGAGCGCCTTCTGCACCCAGTCGCGTGCCGTCTGCGCGTTGGTCATCGTTTCGACGGTGGTGAAGGTCTTGGAGGCGATGATGAAAAGCGTGGTTTCGGCGGAGAGGCCCTTCAGCGTGTCGTGGATATGGGCGCCGTCGATGTTGGAGACGTAGTGGGCGCGCGGCCCGTCATGATAGGGCGCCAGCGCCAGCGTCGCCATGGCCGGGCCGAGATCGGAACCGCCGATGCCGATGTTGACGATGTCGGTGATCTTCTTGCCGGTGGCGCCGGCCGCCTTGCCCGAGCGCACGGCATCGGCAAAGGCGCCCATGGCGTCGAGCACGGCGATGACGTCAGCCTTGACGTCCTGGCCATCGACGGTGACGCCCTTGCCGGTAAGGTTGCGCAGCGCCGTGTGCAGCACGGCACGGTCCTCGGTGACGTTGATCTTCTTGCCGGCGAACATGGCGGCGCGGCGACCTTCGAGATCGGCGGCCAGGGCGAGCTTTTCCAGCAGTTCCATGGCGGTCGCGTCGACCGCGCATTTCGACCAGTCGAGCAGCAGATCGCCGTCGGTGGCGGAGAATTCCACGAACCGCTTGGGATCGGCGGCGAAGGCCTGGCGCATGCTGGCGGGCGCTGCCGCGCGGTGATCGCGCAACGCGGCAAGCTGTTTTTGAAAGGACGATTGATCCACTGCCAAACTCCGAGACCTCGAGCCATCATTACGGACCGGATGTTTCCGGCGCGTGTCGTCGCGACAATCTATCGGGCCGAACTCCACCCGTTTCAATGCGCAGCGATGACGCACGGAGTCACGCAGCTATGCCGCGGCGCAGCATCAAAATGGCGTGAAGGATCACTGGCATAAATCCCAACGATCAGAAAAATTGATTGGCGCAACCCCTTGTGCCACGGTTACGTTCGGCTGGTCCAGCCAAACGAAAAAGGCTGGCCATCGAGGAAATCTCCCATGCCACAGCGAAACGACACGGCGATATGGTCCGGCCTGTTCCGGATTTCGGCTGAATCCGGCCAAACCCTTCAGGCGCAGATCCGCCAGGCCATCGTAGCCGCCATTCTCGACCGCCAGATCGCCGCTTCGATGCCGCTTCCTTCCTGCCGGATCCTGGCCGAAAAACTCGGCGTGGCGCGCGGAACCGTGGTGCTGGCGTTCCAGCAGCTCGTCGACCAGGGTTTCCTGGTGGCGCGCGAGCGGCGTGGCCATTTCGTCAATCCCGATGTGCTGGCGACGCCGGCCAAGCCGCACCAGAAGGCGCCCGACCAGGCCAACGAGATCGACTGGAAGGCACGCCGCAAGATCTTCGCCAGCGACATGCCGCCGCCGGCCAAGCACGAGAACTGGATCAAGTCGTCCTACCCCTTCGTCTACGGCCAGTTCGATCCGGCGCTGTTCCCGACCGCCGAATGGCGCGAGTGCAACCGCATGGCGCTGGCGGTGTTGGAAATCCGCAACTGGGCGTCCGACATGGTCGACCGTGACGATCCGCTGCTGATCGAACAGATCCAGGCGCGGCTCCTGCCCCGGCGCGGCATCTTCGCCAATCCCGACGAGATCATCGTCACGCTGGGCGCCCAGAACGCGCTCTACATGCTGGCGACGCTGCTGATGTCCAAAGGCTCCAAGGTGGCGATGGAGGACCCCGGCTACCCCGACGCCCGCTCGATCTTCCGCCTTGCGGGCGCAGAGATACAGCCGGTGCCGGTCGACCAGTCCGGCATCGTAACCGCTTCTATTCCCAATGATTCCGGCTTCGTCTTCGTCACGCCCAGCCATCATTGCCCGACCATGGTGCCGTTGTCGGCTGAGCGGCGGCAGGATCTTCTGGCGCGAGCCAACCGCTACAACCAGATCATCATCGAGGATGGCTATGACAGCCAGCTTCTCGACGAGGCACCGCAGCAAGCGCTGAAGAGCCTCGATCGCTCCGGCCGCGTGGTCTATGTCGGCTCGATGTCCAAGACGCTGGCTCCCGGCCTGCGGCTCGGCTACATCGTGGCGTCCGCGGGACTGATCGCGGAACTCAGGGCGCTGCGCCGCTTCATGCTGCGTCATCCGCCGGCGAACAACCAGCGCGCCGTCGCGCTGTTCCTGTCGCTCGGCCACCACGAGGCGCTGGTGCGGCGGCTGTCGTCGGCCTTCGACGAACGGCGCAAGCGGCTGGTCCATGCGATTTCCGCCTTCCTGCCGGAATGGCGCTCGACCGATTCGGCCGGCGGCACGTCGCTGTGGCTCGAAGGGCCGCGCGGCACCGATTCGCGCGGGCTGGCCGAGGCAGCGGCCTCGCGCAGCGTCATCATCGAGCCAGGCGACCGTTTCTTCGATCGCACTGAAAAGCCTTCGCGTTTCATGCGGCTGGGCATCTCGTCGATCGCACTGCAGCACATCGAGCCAGGCATTCGCGAACTGGCCACGGCCGCCGGACGCAGACCCGCAGCCGCCTGATCCATCGTTGATCTCTCGTGACCGGAGCCGCTCGCAGCGGCTCCGGTATTTTAGTTCTGGCACATGGAACTGGGCCAGCTGGCCCATAGGATGGGCCAGTGCCGGCGGCATAGTCGGCGTCAGGGGAAGAAGCAGGCCGATGGTGGACCAACCGCCACGAGTTCCTGCCGACGAAGGTGGAGTGCTTCCATGCCAGTGGCTGTCGAACAGCAGGACACGCCGGCGAACCGTCGTCCACAACGCTCCGGTCTTCGCGAAACAGGACATGCCATGCGATCATCTCCCCTAGTGGAGGATACCAGACCACAGCACAAGGCCATCGAGGGCGGCGGCTACGGGCCGCTGCGCGGGGATGACCGCGAGCGTATCCACGAAGGCGTGCTGACGCTTCTGGAGACAGTGGGTTTCGCCAACGCCATTCCTTCCTGCATAAAGGTACTGACCAAGGTGGGGGCGGTCCATGGCGACGATGGCCGGGTCCGCTTTCCGCGCGCGCTCGTGCTCGACACCATCAAGCGGGCGGCACGACATTTCACACTTCATGGCCAGGCCCCCAGGCACGACATGGTGGTCCAGGGCAAGCGCGTGCACTACGGCACGGCAGGCATCGCCGTGCACCTGGTGGATATCGAAAAGCGCGAGTACCGCGAGTCCAAGCTGCAGGATATTTATGATGCCGCCCGCATCGTCGATGGGCTGGACAACATCCATTTCTTCCAGCGGCCGATGGTGGCGCGCGACATCGCCGATCCGCTCGAGATGGATTTCAACACGCTTTATGCCTGTGTGATGGGAACATCGAAGCACGTCGGAACATCCTTCACCGTGCGTGAGAACGTGAAGCCTGCGCTTGAAATGCTGTACGCCATCGCCGGCGGCGAGGAGAATTTCCGCGCCCGGCCATTCGTTTCCAACTCCAACTCATTCGTCGTGCCGCCGATGAAATTCGCCGAGGATGCCTGCGGCGTGCTTGAGGCCTGCGTTGAAGGCGGCATCCCGATCCTGCTGCTGTCGACCGGCCAGTCCGGCACCACAGCACCCGCGGCGATGGCCGGCGCCGTCGTGCAAGCAGTGGCCGAAGTGCTGGCCGGCCTGGTCTATGTCAACGCGCTCAAGCCCGGCCATCCGGCGATCTTCGGCGCATGGCCGTTCATGTCGGACCTGCGCACCGGCGCCATGGCGGGCGGGTCGGCCGAGCAGTCGGTGGCAACGGCGGCCTGTGCCCAGATGGCGCAATTCTACGACCTGCCCGGTGGCTCCGCCGCCGGCATGACTGATTCGAAATTGCCCGATATTCAGTCCGGCTACGAAAAGGGTATCACCAATGTGATGGCCGGCCTCTCCGGCCTCAACCTCGTCTACGAGGCGGCCGGCATGCATGCCTCGCTGCTCGGCTTCTGCCTGGAGAGCCTGGTCATCGACAACGATATGCTCGGTCATTGCCTGGGCTGCGCGCGTGGCATCGACGTGACTGACGAGGCCCTGTCGATCGACAGCATAGCCGAGGTCTGCCTCAAGGGTCCGGGCCACTATCTCGACAACGAGCAAACGCTCAAGCTGATGCAGACCGAGCACTTCTATCCCGCCCTCGGCGATCGTTCCTCGCCGAAGGAATGGAACGAAAAAGGCCGGCCTGATATATTGCTGCGTGCGATCACCGAGAAGAAGCGCATTCTTGCCGAACGATTTCCGCGCCATGTGCCAAAACAGGTCGACGACAGATTGCGTGCCCGCTTCGGCAACCTGATCCACCTGCCGCGCACGCAAATGGGCGGCTGACCGGAGACGAGTTCGTGCAGCCATGCAGCCACCACCCAGGATCAACCATCGGGCAGAGCGACAAATGAGTGTGCATCCTATCCAGCAAGCCCCCACCGACGGCGACGCGATCGATCGGCTGGTGGCATCTCATCGGCCAGGCCACGGCCTGGTGCGTGCCTTCTATCATGACCCGGCGATCTTCGAGCGCGACATGGAACGTGTCTTTCGCCGCCACTGGCATTGCCTGGCCCATGCCAGCGTTATCCCGAACCCCGGCGATTTCGAGCTGTTCAAGCTGGGTGACGAGGCGGTCATCCTGACACGCGGCATGGATGGCACTGTGCATGCCATGCTCAATGTCTGCCGCCACCGCGGTGCCGAGGTCTGCACCAAGGAAAAGGGCAACGCGAAGATGTTCGTGTGCCCCTACCACGCCTGGAGCTATTCCAACGACGGCTCATTGCGCGCTGCCCGCCTGATGCCGAAGGATTTCGACCGCACGGCGCACGGGCTGAAGAAGCTTCATGTCCGCGTCGCATCCGGTCTGGTCTTCATTTCCTTCGCCGAGACGCCGCTCGATTTCGATCCGATCGAACAGTCGCTGCGCACGAGCTGCGGCCAATATGGCTGGGGCGACGCCAAGGTGGCGTATCGTCAGTCCTATCCGCTCGACGCGAACTGGAAGCTGGCAGTCGAGAACTATGTAGAATGTTACCATTGCGGACCGGCGCATCCGGAATATTCGCAGACGCATGCGCTGGAAAAACCGGCCGAGATGATCGAGCAGCTCAATGCGGCGATGGAGCAGCGCACCTGCGCGCTCGGCATCGAGATCGGCAGCGCCAACCGCTGGCAGAACTCGGCGGCCGGTCAGGAAGCAATCGACACCTTCCGCTACGCGCTCTATGACGGCGTTTCGAGCGGCAGCCAGGACGGCTCTCCGGTGGCCCCGCTGATGGGCCGCTTCACCGACTATGACGGTGGCGTCACTTCCATCCATCTCGGCGGCACGACCTTCCTCGTCTGCTATCCCGATCACGGCATGATCTACCGATTCATCCCGAAAACGGCTGGTACATGCGAGATGGAACTGATCTGGCTGGTGCGCGGCGACGCGGTCGAGGGTCAGGATTACGATCTGGAGAAGCTGACCTGGCTATGGAAGGTCACCACCGACGAAGACAAGAAGATCATCGAGCACACCGCGCGCGGCGTGCGCTCGCACTATTTCGTGCCCGGACCTATCGCGCCGATGGAATACAACGAACTGCGCTACATCGGCTGGTATCTCGAGGAGATCAGCCGGGCCTGAACGGCTCGGCTGCCTTGGGAGAATCAGGCAGATCCTGCCTTTCGCGTCATTCCGCGCTGAGCCCGTATCGGTCGACGACTTCGGGGTTGATGAGCTTGGCATGCAGTGTCATCAGCACGATCTGCGCGTCGAGGCTGTCGCCGGTTTCAAGCGCCGCCTCGATGCGGCGCTCGGCTTCCAGCGTCCGCTCATGGCCATTGGCTTGCTCGAAGGTTTCGGGACCCGCGATGCAATAGCTGCATAATTGTGCCACCGACGCATAGGTATCCCGTGGCGGCTCGTCGGGCCAGCGATCCTTCATGAGATTGACCAGGGTAAGCTTCACGCCCTCCGGCACAAGGGCTGGATGCAGATCCGCGCCGCGCAATGCATCGTCGAGCTGCCTCAAGTCGCCCGAGCGGCCGAACATTCCGAGGAAGCCGAGGGAAGAGCGCCGTCCGGCCATGATGTTTCCTTCCGTTCCAGCCCACTTAGGTGGTGGGCAAGCGAATTACAAAGGCGGTGCTATCTAACCAGCCGCCGCCAGCAAGACCCCTGCAAGGGCGGATAGCGCGAGTGTCGGCAGCATGCCGATCTTCAGCTTCAGGATGGCAATCATGGCGGCACCCGAAAGCAAGGCCGCGCGCCAGTCGATCGACGAAAGCACCGGCACATTCATGCCAAGACCCGTCGCATGCACCTCACGGAAGATGACGTGCAAGCCAAACCATAGGGCCAGATTCATAATCACCCCGACAATTGCGGCGGTGATCGCGCCCAGTGCGGCCGACAATGCCTTGTTGCCGCGCAACGCCTCGATGTAGGGCGCCCCGAGGAATATCCAGAAAAAGCAGGGCGTGAACGTCACCCACAGGGTGAGCAACGCCCCCAGCGATCCGGCAAGCAACGGGTCCAGCGAGCCGGAATGGCGGAACGCGGCGATGAAGCCGACGAACTGCAGTACCAGGATGAGCGGCCCTGGCGTCGTTTCGGCAAGCCCAAGGCCATCAACCATTTCACCAGGGGCCAGCCAGCCGAAGGACTGGACGGCTGCCTGCGCGACATAGGCAAGCACCGCGTAGGCGCCACCGAAGGTGACGACAGCCATGAGACTGAAGAACCGGCCTATCTCGGTCCAGACGCTTGCAGAGCCGGTGAACCACCAGATCAAAAGAACAGGCCCGAGCCAGAGCGGCAGCCAGATGGCGGCGGTGCGCGGTGCATGCCATTTGGTCGGTTTGACATGGGCGAGTTCGCCGCGTTCGAACATCAGGTCGACCGCTCCCTTGAAGTCGGCAACATCGTCCTTGCCATGGGCCGAGCCGGAAAACAGGCCGGGAGCAATGCGATCCCCCAGCCATCCCGTCAGGCCGGCGAACAAGACGATGAGCGGAAACGGCACATTCAACGCATAGATGGCGATGAACGCCGCGACCGCGATCGACACCATGACCCGGTTTTTCAGGGCGCGCCGTCCGATCCGGATCACTGCCTCGATGACGATGGCAAGCACCGCCGCCTTCACCCCGAAAAACAGCGCCGCGACGAGTGGCATGTCGCCATAGAGGACGTAAAGGCTGCTCAAGGCGAGCATGACGAGCGCGCCCGGGAAGACGAACAGGACGCCGGCGACAAGGCCGCCGATCGTCCTGTGCAGCAGCCAGCCGACATAGATGGCGAGTTGCTGGGCTTCCGGGCCAGGCAGCAACATGCAGTAGTTCAACGCATGCAGGAAGCGCTGTTCACCGATCCAGCGCCGGTCCTCGACCAGCTCCTTGTGCATCAGCGCGATCTGCCCGGCAGGTCCGCCGAAGCTGAGCAATCCGATCCTCGCCCAGACCTTCGTGGCCTCGGTGAAGGTCGGTGCAGCCGGCGGCTCGACGGCCACCGCCTTGTTGTCGGGGACAAGAATGGTCATGACGGCTTACCCGCAGCGGGCCAGTTGTGCGTTTCTTCGGTGGCGTCGCGACACCAGCGGAAGAACGCGTCGTAGAGCAGCATGCCTGCTTCCAGTTGTTCCAGATCGTCGCGGTACATACGCGACAGACCCAGCGAGGCAGCCAGAAAACCGGCCGCCTGGGGCACCAGGTCGAGGCTTGCGGTGTCGGCCGCGCGCACGATTACGGCGAGGCGATCGAGCGCCTCGGATTCCAACCCGAACTCCTCGATCATCGTGTCGAAGGTGCAGCGTTCGCCCCGATGGCTCCAGAACACATTGTCGATGTCGAACGGCACGGCCTGAAAGCGGTCGGCAACAGCCAATACTTCAGCGGGCTCGACAAACAGGAACACCGCGTCGGGGTCGAGGAAACGCCGGATCAGCCATGGGCAAGCGATGCGGTCGACCTTCGGGCGCGATCGCGTCACCCAGACGGTGGCGCCCTTTTCATTGCGTGGCGGCATTTTGGCGGTGCGGACCAGAAGTCCCCCGGCATCGCGCCAGGCCTCAAACCCGCTTTCAAGGGATTCGGCTGATATCCCCTCATGGCGCAGCCATGCAACGACGCCTTGCGAGAGCTTTTGCCCCTTCTGGCATACGACGGCCACCGGCTTGCCGGCGAATGCGGCCGCCCAGGTCGAAACGGTTTTGAAATCGCGCCGGCACGAAGCCGGCAACAGGCGCGGGTCGGCGTCGAAATCGGCATCGATGCGAACATCGATAATGACAGGCGCGCCCGGAAGACCGATGAGCCGGGACAGTTGCGATACAGTGATAGCGGTTGTTGACGGCATGGCGTCCACCTCCTGGAAGAGAAGCTTGGACGCGAACGTTGGGCTGACGCCTCACGGGGTCGTCGCGATGCACCCCTTGTCATGATGGTGGATTTGTTGGGCGCGCTTGTCAAGGACGGTGACCGTTCTCGACCTATCCGGCAACACGCTGACCGGAAAACCGACGGCGGCTTGATTTGATCAAGCCGCCATCCGTCGATCCAGAATCAATGATTGTCCGGAGCAATCAGTGATTGTCCCCGGAGCAATCAGTGATTGTCTCTGGGAACGCCGCTGGTGTGCGCGACGTCCTGATACTTCACCGCCGGCTTCAGCACCATTCCCTCAGAGAACTGCGCGACCATGCCGCGCTGGATCTCCTGCCAGGGTGTCTGGTGCTTGGGATAGTGGAAGCCGCCATTGTTCTGCAGTTCGGCGCGGCGCCGGGTGATCTCGTCGTCGGTGACGAGGATGTCGGCCGTGCCCTTGCGCAAGTCGATGCGGACCCGGTCGCCCGTCTTGAGCAGCGCCAGTCCGCCGCCGATCGCGGCTTCCGGCGAGGCGTTGAGGATCGACGGCGAACCCGACGTGCCCGACTGGCGGCCGTCACCGATGCAAGCGAGCGCGTGGATGCCCTTCTTGATGAGATAGGCCGGCGGCTGCATGTTGACGACCTCGGCACCGCCGGGATAGCCGACCGGGCCGGCGCCGCGCATGAACAGGATGGTGTGTTCGTCGATGCCTTGCGCCGGGTCGTCAATGCGGGCGTGGTAATCCTCCGGCCCGTCGAAAACCATGGCGTTGCCTTCGAAAGCCTCGGGATCCCTGGGGTTGGACAGATAACGCTCGCGGAATTCCGGCGAGATGCCGCTGGTCTTCATGATTGCCGAATCGAACAGATTGCCCCTGAGGTTGATGAAGCCGGCATTGGCCTTCAGCGGCTTGGCGACAGAGCGGATGACGTCGGGATTTTCGTTGGCGACGCCCTCGCTATTCTCACCGATCGACTTGCCGTTGACGGTGCGCGCGCCGGGATGCGGCAACAGCCCGCCCTTCATCAGTTCGGCAATGACCGCCGGCACGCCGCCGGCATGATGGTAGTCCTCGCCGAGGTATTCGCCCGTCGGCTGCAAATTGACCAGCAGCGGCACATTGAGGCCGACCGTCTGCCAGTCGTCATTGTCTAGCTTGACTCCAAGGTGGCGGGCGATGGCGTTGAGATGGATAGGCGCGTTGGTCGAGCCGCCAATGGCCGAATTGACGACGATGGCGTTCTCGAAAGCCTCTCTCGTCATGATGTCGGACGGCTTCAGATCCTCATGCACCATCTCGACGATGCGTTTTCCGGTCTCATAGGAAATCTGGCCGCGCTCGCGGTAGGGCGCGGGAATGGCGGCCGAGCCCGGCAACTGCATGCCAAGCGCCTCGGCCAGCGAGTTCATCGTGGTGGCGGTGCCCATGGTGTTGCAATAGCCGGTGGACGGCGCCGACGAGGCGACGATGTCCATGAACTCGTCATAATCGATCTCGCCGGCCGACAGGCGCTGGCGTGATTCCCAGACGATGGTGCCGGAGCCGGTGCGCTTGCCCTTGTGCCAGCCATTGAGCATCGGCCCGACCGACAGCGCGATCGCCGGGATGTTGACGGTGGCCGCTGCCATCAGCAGCGCCGGCGTCGTCTTGTCGCAACCGATGGTGAGCACGACGCCATCGAGCGGATAGCCGTAGAGCACTTCGACAAGGCTGAGATAGGCAAGGTTGCGGTCAAGTGCCGCGGTCGGGCGCTTGCCGGTCTCCTGGATCGGATGGCAGGGGAATTCGAAAGGAATGCCGCCCATCGAGACGATGCCTTCGCGCACACGCTTGGCGAGTTCGATATGGTGACGGTTGCAAGGCGACAGATCCGAGCCGGTCTGTGCGATGCCGATCAGCGGCTTGCCGGACATCAGTTCGGCGCGCGTCAGGCCGTAATTGAGATAGCGCTCGAGATAGAGCGCCGTCATGCCCGGATTGTCGGGATTGTCGAACCACTCCTGCGAGCGAAATTTTTTCTTGTGGGTGGGGGCGCCTGCCATCGTGGTCTCCGTATTTGTAAGACAAATCGATATGGCAACGCGCGGGAGCAGGCAAGAGGGCGTGCGGTCGCAACCGGACTTTGGTGCGATAGACAGGCACCAAGCCGTGCGTTACGGGTTCGGACAGTCTTGTCCGGGAGGTTTTCATGGCTTTGGTGATCGAAGGCGAGGAGCGCATTGCCGCACCGCTGCAAAAAGTGTGGGAAGCGCTGAACGATCCCGAGGTGTTGAAGGCGACCATCCCCGGCTGCCAGAGCCTGGAGATGAAGTCGCCGACCGAGATGGCGGCAACCGTGGTGGTGAAGATCGGACCGATCAAGGCGACGTTCAACGGCGAAGTGACGCTGAAGAACCTGAAGCCGCCGCACTCCTACACCATCCAGGGCGAAGGCAAGGGCGGCATTGCCGGCTTCGCCAAGGGTGGTGCCGACGTGACGCTGACGGCAGATGGACCTGACGCCACGATATTGAACTACGCGGCCAAGGCCGATGTCGGCGGCAAGATCGCCCAACTCGGCAGCCGGCTGATCGAATCGACCTCGAAGAAACTGGCCGGACAGTTTTTTTCGTCGTTCGGCGAAAAGGTCGGCGGCTGAGCCCTCAAGCGGGCATCACTCGAACACAATGCTCGGCACCGCCGCTGCCGCCGCGCCACGCTCTTCATTGACCCGGTCCCAGACCTTCGAAGCGATGTCGCGGTAGATTTTCGCCTCCGCGCCGTCGGGCTTCGAGACGACAACCGGCGTGCCGGCATCCGAGCTTTCGCGAATGCCCATCTCGAGCGGCACTTCGCCAAGGAAGGTGACGCCGAGGCGCTCGGCCTCGCGGCGGGCGCCGCCATGGCCAAAGATGTCGTAGCGCTTGCCGGTATCCGGGGCGATGAAATAGCTCATGTTCTCGACGATGCCGAGCAACGGGACGTCGACCTTCTTGAACATGTTGAGGCCTTTTCGCGCGTCGATCAGGGCCAGATCCTGTGGCGTCGAGACGATGACAGCACCAGCCAGCGGCACCTGCTGGGCCATGGTCAGTTGCGCGTCGCCGGTACCGGGCGGCATGTCGACGACGAGCACGTCGAGCCGACCCCATTCGACCTCACGCAGCATCTGCGTCAGCGCCGACATCACCATCGGGCCACGCCAGATCATCGGCGTTTCCTCATCGACGAGGAAACCCATAGACATCACCTTCAGGCCGTAATTCTCCATCGGTTTCAGGATCTTGCCGTCGACGGTCTGCGGCCGGCCATGGATGTTGAGCAGCCGGGGCATGGAAGGGCCGTAGATGTCGGCATCGAGCACGCCGACGCGCAAGCCGTTGGCGGCGAGGCCGAGCGCGATGTTGACGGCGGTGGTCGACTTGCCGACGCCGCCCTTGCCGGACGCAACCGCGATGATTGCCTCGATACCGGGCACGCCACGCTTGCCCGAGCTGTGCGAGGCAGGCGCGTGGGGGGCGGTGCGCGGCGCGGCGGCAGCGGGCTGAGCCGGCGGCGCGGGCCTGGGTGCGGGGCGCGAGGGAACCGGCGCCTCCATGCCGCCGCCCTTCTTTTCGGCCGTCAGCGCGACGACGGCGCCGGCGACACCGGGGATCGCCTTGACGACACGCTCGGCGGCGGCGCGCAGCGGCTCCATCTCCTGGGCACGAGCGGCGGGAACGGTAATCGAGAAGAAGACCTTCCCGTCGGCGATGAAAATTTCCGAAACCATGCCGAGGTCGACGATGTTGCCGGTGAAATCCGGCCCGTTGACCGTCTTCAGACGCTCGGTGACGATTTCCTTGGTGACGGACATAGCAGTTTTTCCTTACGCAGCTTGCGCCTGAGATGCAGCTTGCACCTGAGATAATGCAGTTTCCGGACAGAACCAAGCCGTGGAGCAATGGCTGTCTTGGCGTGCCTGAAAAAGCGGCGGGTCCTGTCGGATTTTATCCGCGCCAAACGTCTTCCAGGTAATCGAGTGCCGATGCGGCCAGTAATCAGGTCAGGCGACAGTCGTCAAACAATCGCGGCGACCTATTTCGGTGACCAGTACGGGCCGACAACCAGGAAAGGAGACCATCATGCTCGCAAACAGCAACGCAACGGCAAATCTGGCGGTAAGCGACCTGGCAAAGGCCAAGGCTTTCTACGAGGGAACGCTTGGCCTGCAACAGGTGCACGATGAGGGCGGCGAACTGATCGTCTACAAAAGTGGCGATACCACCCTCAACGTCTATCATTCCCAATTTGCCGGAACCAACAAGGCGACAGCGGTGACCTGGATGGTTGGCGACGAGATCGGCGATATCGTCAAGGAGCTGAAGTCGAAGGGCGTCGCCTTCGAGCACTATCAGATGCCGGGCTTGACGCTGGAGGGCGATCTCCACGTCGGTTACGGAATGAAGGTCGCCTGGTTCAAGGATCCAGACGGCAACATCCTGAACCTTGTGGACAGGTAGATGTCTTCACCTCACCTCGCCAGGCCAACCGCGAGGTAGGTGAGCGCCGAAAGCAAAGCGGTGGCCGGCAAAGTGACGATCCAGGCAATGACGATATTGCCGGCAATGCCCCAGCGCACGGCCGAGACGCGACGGGCGGCGCCGACGCCGATGATGGCGCCGGTGATGGTGTGCGTGGTCGATACGGGAACGCCGAGCCAGGTGGCGGCAAACAGCGTGATCGCCCCACCTGTCTCGGCGCAAAAACCCTGCATCGGGTTCAGCCGGGTGATCTTCGAGCCCATGGTGTGGACGATGCGCCAGCCGCCGAACAACGTACCGAGCGCCAGCGCCGTCTGACAGGTGAGCACGACCCACAGCGGCACGTAGAATTTTTCGCCGAGCATGCCTTGCGAATAGAGCAGCACGGCGATGATACCCATGGTTTTCTGGGCGTCGTTGCCGCCGTGCCCGAGCGAATAGAGCGAGGCAGAAAAGAACTGCATGACGCGAAAGGTGCTGTCGACCGCAAACGGCGTCTGGCGCACGAAGAGCCAGGAAACGGCAAGGATCAGGACAAGAGCCAGGACAAAGCCGGTCGCCGGCGACACGACGATTGCCGCAACCGTCTTGCCAAGCCCTGTCCAGACGATGGCGCCCACGCCTGCCTTTGCCACACCGGCCCCGACCAGGCCGCCGATCAGCGCGTGCGAGCTGCTCGACGGGATGCCGGCGATCCAGGTGACGATGTTCCAGACGATGGCGCCGACGAGCGCTGCAAAGATCACCGCCGGGGTGACGATGCTGACGTCGATGATACCCTTGCCCACGGTCTCGGCAACGTGGAGGCCGAAGAACATGAAGGCGATGAAGTTGAAGAATGCCGCCCACAGCACCGCGTATTGCGGCCGCAGCACGCGGGTGGAAACGATGGTGGCGATGGAATTGGCGGCATCGTGCAGGCCATTGAGAAAGTCGAAGAACAGCGCAACGCCGACGAGGCCGACCAGTACCGGAAAGGCGATGGTTGCTTCCATCACCTAGACATTCTCAATGACGATGCCGCTGATCTCGTTGGCGACATCCTCGAAGCGGTCCACGACCTTTTCCAGCTGGCCATAAATCTCTGAGCCGATCATATAGGCCATCGGATCGCTGCTGCCGTGCTTCCTGAAGAGATCCTTCAGCCCTTGCTCATGCAGGTCGTCGGCCCGGCTTTCGACGCGCATCACCTCTTCGGCGATGGCGTTGAGGCGCACAGTATGCGTCGCGACCTTGTTGAGCAGCGGGATCGCCTCGGCCACCAGCTTGGCGGCGGCGACGATGACGCCACCCATTTCCTGCATCAGCGGATCGAACTCCTTGCGCTCGAACAGCTTCACCGTCTTGACCGTCTTGTGCATCATGTCGATGGCATCATCCATCGACTGGATCAGGTCCTTGATGTCGCCGCGATCGAAGGGCGTGATGAAGGAGCGCCGCACCGCCAGCAGGACTTCCGCGGTGATGTGGTCGGCCTCATCTTCGAGATCGATGATTTTCTGGCACCAGAGGTCGATATCCCTGCCCTGGAGAAGCTGCTCCAGCGCCTCGGCGCCGCCGACCACGGTGCGGGAATGTCGTTCGAACAGGTCGAAGAAGCGATCTTCGCGCGGCAAAAGCTTGCGGAACCAGCCCAGCATGGTCGATCTCCCAGTTTCATCCACATAGCGCCGCATCCCGCCGCAGGAAACAGGTAGCCGGCTTAAAGGTGTGGATGCAGGGCAATTGTGGTGCTTGCGGTAGAGCACAATTTCCCCGACCTTGCAGCGAACGACCGGAAAGATCGCATGATCGACAAGCTGGAATTCTTCATCGCGCTCGCCAGGGAGGAGCATTTCGGCCGGGCGGCGGAGGTATGCGGCGTCACCCAACCGACGCTCTCGGCCGGCATCAAGCAGTTGGAAGGCCAGCTTGGCGTCATGCTGGTTCTGCGCGGCTCACGCTTCCAAGGGCTGACGCCGGAGGGAAAACAGGTGCTAGTGTGGGCGCGCCGCATCGTCGGCGACACCAGAACCATGCGCGAGGAAATGCGCGCGGCGCGCCACGGACTTTCCGGCCGTATCCGCATCGCCGCCATCCCGACGGCGCTCGCCATGCTGCCGCGGCTGACGACGCCGTTCCGCGAAAAACACCCCGGCGTCACGTTCTCGGTGCTGTCGCGGACCTCGATCGAAGTGCTGTCGCTGCTCGGCAATTTCGACATCGATGCCGGCATCACCTATCTCGACAATGAGCCGCTGGGGCGAGTGACCAGCGTACCGCTCTATGACGAGCGCTACCAACTGATCACCGCGATGGGAAATCCCTATTCCGATCGCGACAAAGTGACATGGGCGGAGCTCTCAAGCCTGCCGCTGTGCTTGTTGACACCGGACATGCAGAACCGCCGCATCATCGACCAGCATCTGGCCGAAGCCGGCGTGCAGGTGCGGCCGACGCTGGAATCCAATTCGATGATCGTGCTGTTTTCGCATATCCGCACCGGCAAATGGTCGTCGATCATGCCGCTCAACCTTGCGGAAACATTCGGCTTTTCCGAACCGATCCGGGCCATTCCGATCGTCGAACCGGACGCCAGCCATACGGTCGGCCTGGTGGCGGCGCCGCGCGAACCGCACACGCCTTTGGTCTCGGCGCTGCTGGACGAGGCAATGGCGCTGGCGGACGATTTCCACGCCAACCGTTCCGCTAGACAAGGCTAGTCAACGGCACGATAGAAATTTTCTATCGTGCGACGAAACCGCTTTATTGATTTCAGAGGTTTTCTCTGGTTTCTTAAGCACTTAGCGATAAAGCGGCACACACAGGTCGTTGTTCCAAAACAGTTTGATGCTTTTGGCCGATATGCATGGGTCGCTACGATAGGGAGGGCGCTGCATGACAATGCAGCCTGCAAGTACCGAGATCACGTCGCGCACGGCCGCGATCATCCAGGAGCTGAAAGGCCTTGAAGGCCCATTGCTGCCGATCCTTCACGGCATCCAGGAAGAGTTCGGCCATGTACCCAAGGATGCACTGCCGGTCATCGCCGAGGCGTTGAATATTTCCAGGGCCGAGGTGCACGGCGTCGTCAGCTTCTATCACGATTACCGCAGCCATCCGGCCGGCCGGCATGTGCTGAAGCTCTGCCAGGCTGAATCCTGCCAGTCGATGGGTTCGGACGCCATCGCCGCCAAACTGAAGCAGTTGCTGGGCATCGGCTTTCATGAGACGACCCGCGACGGTTCGGTCACGCTGGAGCCGGTCTATTGTCTCGGCCTGTGCGCCTGTTCGCCCGCCGCAATGCTCGATGGCCAGGTGATCGGGCGGCTCGACGATGAAAAGCTCGATGAGATCGTTGCCGAGGTGCGCTCATGATCCCGCGTATCTACATTCCCGCCGATTCCGGCGCACTGGCGCTTGGCGCAGAAAAGGTCGCCAAGGCAATCGCAAGTGAACTCGCCGAGCGCGGCATCGAGGCCAAGATCGTGCGCAACGGTTCGCGCGGCGCCTATTTCCTCGAACCGATGGTCGAAGTTGCGACAGCGAACGGCCGCGTTGCCTATGGGCCGGTGAAAACCTCCGACGTCAAAAGCCTGTTCGACAGCGGCTTCCTCACCGGCGGCCACCACAAGCGCTGGCTGGGCGCGCCGGACAAGATCCCCTTCCTGGCCAAGCAGACGCGGCTGACCTTTGCGCGCTGCGGCGTCACGGACCCGCTGTCGCTGGAATCCTACAAGAAACATGGCGGCTTGAACGGACTGACGAACGCGCTGGGACTGACGCCTGCCGCCATTGTCGCCCAGGTGACCGAATCCGGACTGCGCGGGCGCGGTGGCGCGGGCTTCCCGACCGGCATCAAGTGGAAGACGGTGCTCGATACATCAGGCGACCGCAAATACATCGTCTGCAACGCCGACGAAGGCGATTCAGGCACCTTCGCAGACCGCATGATCATGGAGGGCGATCCCTTCGTGCTGATCGAAGGCATGACGATCGCCGGTATCGCGACAGGCGCGACCAAGGGCTTTGTCTATGTCCGCTCGGAATATCCGCATGCGGTGGCGGTGATGAACAAGGCCGTCGAGATCGCCCGCAAGGCCGGCGTTCTTGGCGCCAGCGTGCTGGGTTCGCCCTACGCTTTCGACATGGAGATCCGGGTCGGCGCAGGCGCCTATGTCTGCGGCGAGGAGACGGCGCTGCTCGACTCGCTCGAAGGCAAGCGCGGCATGGTCCGGGCAAAGCCGCCGCTGCCGGCGCATAAGGGGCTGTTTGGCAAGCCGACGGTGATCAACAACGTCATCTCGCTGGCCTCGGTGCCTGTCATCATGGACAAGGGTGCGGCCTTCTACAAGGATTTCGGCATGGGCCGCTCGCGCGGCACGATCCCGATCCAGATCGCCGGCAACGTCAAATACGCAGGGCTGTTCGAAGCCGCTTTCGGCATGACGCTTGGCGAGATCGTCGACGAGATCGGCGGCGGCACGGCCACGGGGCGCCCCGTCAAGGCAGTGCAGGTCGGTGGACCGCTCGGCGCTTATTTTCCGCGCGCGCTGTTCGACACGCCATTCGACTATGAAGCCTTCGCGGCCAAGGACGGGCTGATCGGCCATGCCGGCATCGTGGTGTTCGACGACACCGCCGACATGCTGAAGCAGGCCCGCTTCGCCATGGAGTTCTGCGCCATCGAAAGTTGCGGCAAGTGCACGCCCTGCCGCATCGGCTCGACGCGCGGTGTCGAGACCATCGACAAGCTCGCAGCCGGCATCGAGCCGGAGAAGAACCTCGCTCTGGTCACCGACCTCTGCAACACGATGAAATTCGGCTCGCTGTGCGCGCTGGGCGGCTTCACGCCCTACCCTGTCATGAGCTCGATCACCCATTTCCCCGACGACTTCAAGCCAGCGCCCGTGCGCGTGGCTGCCGAATAGGAGCTGGCAGATGAACATCAAGGCCGACTTCCCCTCCCTCGTCGAAGAGATCGACTACGGAACCCCGCAATCGAACGCGCAGAAGCAGGTCACGCTCAACGTCGACGGCCGCAGCATCACGGTGCCGGAAGGCACCTCGATCATGCGTGCCGCGATGGAAGGCGGGGTCGAGATCCCGAAGCTTTGCGCCACCGACATGCTGGACTCCTTCGGTTCGTGCCGTGTCTGCCTTGTCGAGATCGAAGGGCGCGGCGGCACGCCGGCCTCCTGCACGACGCCCGTCGGCGAAGGCATGATCGTGCGTACGCAGACCGAGCGGCTCGACGCCATTCGCCGCGGCGTCATGGAACTCTACGTCTCCGACCATCCGACCGGCTGGAACGAACAGGCCGGAACCGGCGCCAGCGAGTTCGATGCGGTGGCGAAGTCGATCGGCTTGACCGAGAACCGCTACGGCATCGAGGGCCGCAACCACGTCAAGCCGGAAGGTGGCGTGGCGCCCGGCCACGGCTCGCTGGCGGTCGACTACATCGCCCGTGACGAATCCAATCCCTATTTCACCTATGATGCCTCGCAATGCATCGTCTGCTCGCGCTGCGTGAGGGCCTGCGAAGAGGTGCAGGGCACCTTCGCGCTGACCATCGAGGGACGTGGTTTCGAATCCCGGGTTTCGGCGGGAATGCACGAGGCGTTCATCGATTCGGAATGTGTGTCCTGCGGCGCCTGCGTGCAGGCCTGCCCGACCGATGCGCTGCGCGAGAAGACGGTGCTTGCCAAGGGCCTGCCGGAGCGCTCGGCGGTCACCACCTGCGCCTATTGCGGCGTCGGCTGCTCGTTCAAGGCCGAAGTGAAGGACGACGAGGTCATTCGCATGATGCCCTACAAGGAGGGCAAGGCGAACCACGGCCATTCCTGCGTCAAGGGCCGTTTCGCCTATGGCTACGCCACCCACAAGGACCGCATCCTGTCGCCGATGATCCGCGAAAAGGTCACCGATCCGTGGCGCGAGGTGAGTTGGGAAGAGGCGATCGCCCATACGGCCAAGGAATTCCGCCGCATCCAGTACCAGTACGGACGCACCGCGATCGGCGGCATCACCTCATCGCGCTGCACCAATGAGGAAACCTATCTCGTCCAGAAGATGGTGCGGCAGGGTTTTCGCAACAACAATGTCGATACCTGCGCACGCGTCTGCCATTCGCCGACGGGCTACGGGCTCGGCCAGACCTATGGCACCTCGGCCGGCACGCAGGATTTCGATTCCGTCGATTACACCGACGTCGCCGTCATCATCGGTGCCAATCCGGCTTCGGCCCATCCGGTGTTCGCCTCGCGGCTGAAGAAGCGGCTGCGCCAGGGCGCAAAGCTGATCGTGCTCGATCCGCGTCGCACCGAGATGGTCAAGTCGGCACATGTCGAAGCGGACTACCACCTGCCGCTGAAGCCCGGCACCAACGTCGCCGTGCTGACGGCGCTGGCGCATGTGATCGTCACCGAGGGCCTGTTCGACGAAACCTTCATCCGCGAACGCTGCGACTGGACGGAGTTCCAGGATTGGGCATCGTTCGTCGCCTTGCCGGAAAACAGCCCCGAAACCGTCGGCAAATTGTCCGGCGTCGATCCCGAGGCGATCCGCGGTGCTGCGCGTCTCTACGCCACCGGCGGCAACGGCGCGATCTATTACGGCCTCGGCGTGACGGAACACAGCCAGGGTTCGACCACGGTGATGGCAATCGCCAATCTCGCCATGGCCACCGGCAATATCGGCCGGCCCGGCGTCGGCGTGAATCCGCTGCGCGGCCAGAACAATGTGCAGGGCTCGTGCGACATGGGCTCCTTCCCGCACGAACTGCCGGGATATCGCCACATCTCCGGCGAAGCCGTGCGCGATATCTATGAGACCTTGTGGGGCGTGAAGCTGGACGACGAACCCGGCCTGCGCATCCCCAACATGCTGGACGCCGCCGTCGACGGCAGCTTCAAGGGCATCTACATCCAGGGCGAGGACATTCTTCAGTCCGATCCCGACACCAAGCATGTCGCCGCCGGCCTTGCCGCGATGGAATGCGTCGTCGTGCACGACCTGTTCCTCAACGAGACCGCGAACTATGCGCATGTCTTCCTGCCGGGCTCGACCTTCCTGGAGAAAGACGGCACCTTCACCAACGCCGAGCGCCGCATCAACATGGTGCGCAAGGTTCTTGAGCCGAAGGCGCGCTACGCCGATTGGGAGGCGACGCAGGAGCTTGCCCGCGCCATCGGGCTGGACTGGAACTATGAGCATCCCTCGCAGATCATGGACGAGATCGCGATGACGACGCCGAGCTTTGCCGGCGTCTCCTTCGAGTTGCTCGACCGCGTAGGATCCGTGCAATGGCCCTGCAACGAGAAGGCGCCGCTCGGCACCCCGATCATGCATATCGACGGGTTCGTGCGCGGCAAGGGCAAGTTCATCCGCACCGAATATGTGGCGACGGACGAACGGACCGGGCCACGCTTCCCGCTGCTGCTCACCACCGGCCGCATCCTCAGCCAGTACAATGTCGGCGCGCAGACCAGGCGCACCGACAACAGCATGTGGCACTCGGAGGACCGGCTGGAGATCCATCCGCACGATGCCGAGAACCGCGGCTTGCGCGACGGCGACTGGGTCCGGCTGACGAGCCGCTCGGGCGAAACGACGCTGCGCGCGCTGATCACCGACCGTGTGTCGCCCGGTGTGGTCTACACGACGTTCCATCATCCGGACACGCAGGCCAACGTCATCACCACCGACTTCTCCGACTGGGCGACGAACTGTCCGGAATACAAGGTGACGGCGGTGCAGGTCGGCGCCTCCAACGGGCCTTCGGAATGGCAGCGAGACTATGACGAGCAGGCCAAGCAGAGCCGGCGCATCGCGTCTTTGCAGGCGGCGGAGTAGTCTTGAGCGCGCGCCGCAAAGCCACGACGCAGGTATCGCGGCTGGCGCACCGCGCGGTTGGGACAACGGCTGCCGACCGGATGGTGCCGGAAGAGACGCCGGTGGCGTTCTCCTTTGCCGGCACGACGCATGCGGTGATGATGGCAAGCCCGGCCGATTTCGAGGATTTCGCGCTCGGCTTCTCGCTGACCGAAGGCATCATCTCGTTACCGGATGAGATCGAAGCGATCGAGGTCGAGGACCATGGCGCCGGCATCGACATCCAGATCCGGCTGAAGGACCGAGCCAACACACGTTTTGAAGCGCGGCGGCGAAGGCTCGCCGGCCCGGTCGGCTGCGGGCTCTGCGGCATCGAATCGATCGAGGAGGCGATGCGCTCGGTCGATGCGGTTGGTGCTTCAAAGCTTACGCTTGATGCCGACGACATTGTCCGTTCGGTCAAGCTTCTGTCGAAAGTGCAGCCGCTGCACACCGAGACCGGAGCCGTGCACGCCGCCGGCTTCTATGTACCTGGCAACGGCATCGTCATGGCGCGCGAAGATGTCGGCCGTCACAATGCGCTCGACAAGCTGGCCGGCGCGCTGGCCAAAGCCCGCATCGACGGTGCATCCGGTGCTGTCGTGGTGACATCCAGGGTTTCGGTTGAAATGGTGCAGAAGACGGCTTCTATCGGCTCGGCCTTCATCATCGCCGTCTCGGCCCCGACCGCCCTTGCCATCCGGACGGCGCAAGAGGCTGGCATGACGCTGGTGGCGCTGGTTCGCGGCGACGATTTTGATATTTTCACCCACCCCGACCGGGTGGTTTGCGGAGTTGCCAAGCATGTCGCATGACGAAGAACACATTATGAGCACCGCCGAGAAGCTGGTGCGCATGGCAAACCAGATCGCCGATTTCTTCCATTCCAAGCCGCGCGAGGAAGGCATTGCCGGCGTCGCCGAGCACATCAACAAGTTCTGGGAGCCGAGGATGCGGCGGCAGTTCTTCGAAATGCTGGACGACGGCACCGGGAACTTCAACGAGTTGGTGGTGGCCGCCTCCGCCAGGATCAGGCGGCCGATCACGCCGGCTGCGGCCGACCTCAAACTCGGACTCGAGCCCTCCCCTGCCGATGTCGCCGCCTCGCAGGAATAGTCGCCAAGCCGCGCCGGCTATATTCTCCATCGCTAAAGTTTAGCTGCCGCAATCTGCGCTGTTCTGCTATGGTTTGACGACCAGAAATCGTCAGGCCGGGGTGGAAATCTCGTGAGGCCGATCGAGACGCGATACGCCCGTAGCGGCGATGTGCGGATCGCCTATCAGGTGGTCGGGCAGGGATCGTTCGATCTGGTCTTCGTGCCGGGCTTCATTTCGAACCTCGACCTGCACTGGGAAGACGAGGGCTATACCAGGCTCTTGAAGCGGCTTTCGGCATTCTCGCGGCTGATCCTGTTCGACAAACGCGGCACCGGCCTGTCTGACCGCGTCGACGCGCATAACCTGCCCAGTCTCGAAACGCGGATGGACGATGTGCGCGCGGTTATGGACGCCGCCGGCAGCGGCCGTGCAGCGCTGCTCGGCTCCTCCGAAGGCGCGCCGATGGCGATGCTGTTCGCCGCCACCTATCCGGAGCGGACGCGAGCTCTGGCGCTCTATGGCGGCTATGCGCATTTCCACAAATGGGTGATGTCGCGCGAACGCCTCGACGCTTTCATCGAGATGGCGGAGACAGCCTGGGGCACCGGCGCCACGCTGCCCCATTTCGCGCCGAGCCGGGTCGACGACGCGCATTTCGCTCAGTGGTGGGCACGTTTCGAACGATTATCGGCGAGCCCGACGGCGGCGGCGGCGCTGGCGCGCATGAACGCCGACGTCGACATCCGCCATATCCTGAGCGTGATCAGCGCGCCGACGCTCGTGATACATCGCCGCAACGATGCGCGGGTCGACCCCGATGCCAGCCACTTCCTTGCACAGAAGATCCCCGGTGCCCGGCTCGTCGAGATTCCCGGACGCGACCATCCGATCTGGACCGGCGATGTCGAAGGGGTGGCCGACCTGATAGAGGAATTCCTGACCGGCGAGCGCGCCGTGGGCGAAGTTGACCGCGTGCTGGCGGCACTTCTGGTGACACGCATCTACGACACGGCTCGGCTCGGCGACCGCATGTGGAGCGAACGCAGCCAGCGCTTCCAGGAAACCTGGCGGCTGCTGGTCGGGCGCCATGGTGGGCGCTCTGTGGGCCTGCATGGCGAGTTGATGATTTCGCGCTTCGACGGCCCGGCACGCGCCATACGCTGCGCGGCGGCGCTGCGCGAGGCGGCGCAGGAAATCGGCGTGGCAAGCGCGCAAGGGGCGCATGTCGGCGAGACCGAAGTGCGCGGTCCGCCCGTCGGGATGACGGCGCGGGTGGCGATGCAACTGGCCGCCCATGCCGGGCGCGGCGACATTATCGCGTCGCGTCTCATCGCCGACCTGGCGGCTGGGTCGGGCCTGCATTTCACCGACGCCGGGCGCATCAGCGTCGACGAGTTGGAGGAGCCGCTGGCGCTGGTCCACGCGACGTCCGAACAACATCTGGAACCCGCCTGCCGGCCGAAACCCAAGGCTGCCGAGCCGGCTGCATTGACAGCGCGCGAAAGCGAGGTGGTGAGCCTCGTCGCCGACGGCAAGAGTAATGCCGCGATCGCCGCCGAATTGAGGCTGAGCGAACATACGGTCAAGCGCCATGTCGCCAACATACTGCTCAAGCTGGACCTGCCGTCGCGGGCGGCGGCGGCGGCGTTCTCGGTCAGGCACCCTGGCCCGCACGGGCCATGAGAGCCATGGCGCTTTCGGGCGAAGCGGCCAAGGGCGGGTAAGCGGTATCAGTGTTCTCCATGCAGGCCAGGCGGATGTCGCCGGAAAAGGTGCTGCGAACGGAGGAGGAAATGCTGAAGTCGAACCGGACACTCAAATTGCTTGTGATCGCTGCAAGCGTAGGCGCGTTGTTCGCCATCGCTCCGGCAAAGGCCGAGGACGCGTCCGCGGCGGCCGCCTACAAGGACATCGAGGCAACGCTCGGCTCGGTGCCGGACATGTTCAGGACGCTGCCGGATGTTGCCATCGCCGGCGCCTGGGCCGAGATCAAGGGCGTGCAGCTCAACCCGAAGACCGCGCTTGACGGCAAGACCAAGGAACTTTTGGGCCTCGCCGTAGCGTCGCAGATTCCATGCCAGTACTGCATCTATTTCCACACCGAGGCGGCCAAGCTCAACGGCGCCAATGACGAGGAGATCAAGGAGGCGGTGGCGATGGCCGCCATCGTGCGCCACTGGTCGACGATGCTCAACGGCAGCCAGGTCGATCTGACGACCTTCAAGAAGCAGGCCGACGACGTGTTCGCAGCCGTCAAGGCGAAGTCGCAGTAAGAACCCCTGCCCGGCGACGAGCGCCGGGCAGCACTTCGACCATCAACCGCCCGGAAGACGGGCCAATGGAGGATGAAATGCTGACCAAGACCCAAACAGTGGATGGCGCGGCGATCAAGAAGGCCATCGAAACCCGTGATGGCAAGATGCTGTCGAGCTTCTACGCCGACGACGCGCTGGTGCGGGTGATCGACCGCAACAACCCGCCGAGCAAGCCGCGTGAAATCCGCGGGCGCGCCGCGATCACCACATTCTGGGACGACATCTGCAGCCGGGCGATGACCCACAAGGTCGACACCACCATCGCCGACGGCGACAGCCTCGCCTTCACCCAGGCCTGCGCCTATCCGGACGGAACCAAGGTGTTCTGCGCGGCGATGCTGGAGCTAAAGAACGGGCGGATCGCAAGGCAGACCGTCGTGCAGGCCTGGGACGAGTAGGCAACAGCCGGTGGATCAACCGCGGCCTGGGCCGCAAACCTGGAGGAGAAGACGATGTTCAGCGCCAGATGGCAGATCGACGCCAAGTTCGGACACAAGCAGACCGTGCTCGACCTGTTGAAGAAATGGGAACGCGAGATAGGCTCGCAGGTCGGCCTCGCCGAGTTGGAGTTCCAGATCATGACCGGTTCTATCGGCGCGCGGGAGGCGACCGTCGAGTCCCATCACCAGGTCGAAAGCCTGGCCCAGTTGGAGGCGTTCTTCGCCAAGATCGGCCAGATCGACGCGCACGCGAAATGGGGCAAGGAGATCGAGCCCTATGTCGTGTCGGGCACCAGCCTGTGGAATATTTATCGCGTTGTGGAGTAGTGACTCTTCTCCCCGTGAACGGGGGAGAAGAGAAAATAGCCACGCCCGGCCCTTCGCAGGCTCCGGGCGTTCGAAGCTCGAAAAGCCAAGCAATTGGCTTTTCGTCCGCTACGCGGACCACTTCTCACCCATGCGCAACCATCACATGGCGCACGGCGGTATAGTCCTCGAGCGCATATAGCGACATGTCCTTGCCGTAGCCGGACTGCTTCAACCCGCCATGCGGCATCTCGTTGGTCAGCATGAAGTGGGTGTTGATCCAGGTGCAGCCATATTGCAGGCGGGCGGCCGTCGCCATGGCGCGCGAGACATCCTTGGTCCATACCGAGGACGCCAGGCCGTAGTCGCTGTCATTGGCCCAGTTCACCGCCTCGTCGACTTCCGAAAAACGGGTGATGGAGACGACCGGTCCGAACACTTCGCGGCGCACGATCTCGTCCTCCTGCAGCGCGCCGGCAACGACGGTCGGCTGGTAGTAGAAGCCTGAGCCCTCGCCCGGCTTGCCGCCGGTGGTGATCTCGATGTGCTTCAGTTCCGAGGCGCGCTCGACGAAGCTGGAGACGCGGTCGCGCTGGCGGCGGGAGATCAGCGGGCCGATCTCGTTTTCGGTGTCGTCGGGACGGTTGTACTTGATGGTCGAGACGGCCGAGGAGAGATCGGCGACGAGTTTGTCGTAAATCTTCCTGCCGGCGTAGATACGGCAGGCGGCGGTGCAGTCCTGGCCGGCATTGTAATAGCCGAAGGCGCGCAGCCCGTTGACCACGGCGCCAAGATCGGCGTCGTCGAAGACGATCACCGGCGCCTTGCCGCCGAGTTCGAGATGCGTGCGCTTGACCGACTTGGCAGCTGCCTGCAGCACCTTCTTGCCGGTGGCGACATCGCCGGTGATCGAGATCATGTTGACCTTGGGATGGTTGATCAGCGTGTTGCCGACGCTGTCGCCGCGGCCGAGCACGACATTGACCACGCCTTCGGGCAAGATGTCCGCAAGGATTTTCGCCAGCTTCAGCGCCGTCAGCGGTGTCTGCTCGGACGGTTTGAAGACGACGGTGTTGCCGCCGGCGATCGCCGGCGCCAGCTTCCAGGCCATCATCATAAGCGGGTAGTTCCACGGCGCGATGGAAGCGACGATGCCGATGGCGTCGCGGCGGACCATCGAAGTATGGCCGGGAATGTATTCGCCGGCGACGACGCCCGGCATCGAACGGACGGCTCCGGCGAAGAAGCGGTAGCAGTCGACGATCGCCGGGATTTCGTCATTGAGCACAGCGTTGATCGGCTTGCCGCAGTTGAGCGCCTCGAGCGTAGCGAACTCTTGTGCAGCAGCCTCGATGCGGTCGGCGATCTTCAGTAAATAGCCCGAGCGCTGTGCCGGAGTGGTGCGCGACCACGTGACGAACGCCTGTTCGGCGGCGGTGACCGCCGCCTCAATCTGTGCCTGGCTGGCCTCGGGCAGGTTGAGGATGGTCGCCCCGGTCTTTGGATTGAGGATCGGCTCCTCGGTTTCGGTGCCCTTCTCGAATTTCGAGCCGATCAGCATCTGGGTGTCCATAAGGTTTCTCCCTTAACAGGAGCGAATGGGGAGTAGCGAGTAGGGTTTGACCGTCGAAATTCCCTATTCGCTACTCCCTACTCGCTGTTTTTCATTTCCCGCTTCCGGCGATCTGGTCGCCGTCACGGGTGAGGTAATAGGCGGCAAGGATCGGCAGCAGCGTCACCAGCATGACGACCATGGCGACGACATTGGTGACCGGGCGCTGGCGCGGGCGGATCAGCTCTTCCAGCATCCAGATCGGCAGCGTCTGCTGCTGTCCGGCGGTGAAGGTGGTGACGATGACCTCGTCGAAGGACAGCGCGAAGGCCAGCATGCCGCCGGCAAGCAGTGCCGTGGCGATGTTGGGCAGCACGATATGACGGAAAGTCTGGAAACCGTCGGCGCCGAGATCCATCGATGCCTCGATCATCGATCCCGATGTGCGGCGGAAACGGGCGACGGCGTTGTTGTAGACGACAACGACGCAGAAGGTGGCGTGGCCGAGCACGATCGTCCAGAACGAGAACGGGATGTCGGCGAGCGAAAAGGCCGAGCGCAGCGCGATGCCGGTGATGATGCCGGGCAGCGCGATCGGCAGGATGACCAGCAGCGAGATGGTTTCGCGGCCGAAGAATTTTGTCCGCGACACCGCCGCCGAACAGAGCGTCCCTAGGACCAAAGCAATCGCAGTCGAGATCGAGGCAACCCTGACCGATAGCGACAGCGCCTGCCAGACATCCGGCCGGTTCCAGGTCACGGCGAACCATTGCGTCGTCAGCCCTGGCGGCGGCCAGACAAAACTCTTCTCCTCGGTGGTGAAGGCATAGACGAAGATCAGCAGGATCGGCAGATGCAGGAACAGCAGGCCGCAGGCGGCGGCGATCTTCAGGCCGAGCGACGCCGACTGGGAACCATCAGAGCGCATCGAAGGCCCCCATGCGCTTGGCGCCCCAGAGGTAGAAGCCCATGATGACGATCGGCACCACGGTGAAGGCGGCGGCGAGCGGGATGTTGCCGGCCGTGCCTTGCTGCGAATAGACGGCTTGGCCGATGAACAGCCGCGAGGTGCCGATGATCTGCGGGATGATATAGTCGCCGAGCGTCAGCGAGAAGGTGAAGATCGAACCGGCGACGATGCCCGGCAACGCCAGCGGGAACAGCACGTTGCGGAAGGTCTGGCGGTGCGAAGCGCCCAAATCGGACGAGGCCTCGACGAGATTGCCGGGCACGCGCTCGAGCGCCGCCTGTACCGGCAGGATCATGAACGGTAACCAGACATAGACGAAGACGATGAAGGTGCCGGTGAACGATACCGACAGCGAATTGCCGCCGACGATCGGCAGCGACAGCCAGGCGTCGAGCACCCACAATAAATGCAGCTTGGCGAGGAGCCAGGTGAGAATGCCTTCCTTGGCCAGGATGAGCTTCCAGGCGTAGATCTTGACCAGATAGCTCGACCACAGCGGCAGCATGATGCCGAGATAGAACAAGGCCTTCCAGCGACCGCGCGCATAGCGCGCCGCGTAGTAGGCGATGGGGAAAGCGATGACGGCCGAGGCCAGCGTGACCAGAGCCGCCATCGTCACCGTGCGCAGGATGATATCGAGATTGGCGGCCTGGAACAGGTCGCCATAGGTCTTGAGCGTGAACTCACGGTTGATGAGACCGGAAAACTCGTCGATGGAGAAAAAGCTCTGCGCCAGGAGCGCAAACAGCGAGCCGATATAGACGATGCCGAGCCATAGAACCGGCGGCAGCAGCATGAGCAACAGAAGGACCTTCGGCTTGCGCCAGAAAAGATCCGACAGGGCGCCGCGCAAGCCGCCGCTGCCAGGCAAGATGGCGGGGGCGGGATTGGAGCTGAGCGCGGCGGTCATCATGATGGAGCTCTGTACTCATGGAGGATGTATGAGAGGCCGAGATCCTTCACACCCCCCTCTGTCCTGCCGGACATCTCCCCCGCAAGGGGGGAGATCAGCAGCTTGTCCGCCTCACCGGCTCTGCAGCGTTGGAAGCTGGCGAAGCCAGTGGTAACAGCCAATCTCCCCCCTTGCGGGGGAGATGTCCGGCAGGACAGAGGGGGGTGCAATGCGCAAACCTTCATCATGCAGGCTCGTCCATCAGATGCAGGTGCTCGCGGTTGAAAGTCAGCACCACCGCCTCGCCTTCCCCGGGCAAGGCCGCGCCGGCGGGCACGATGGCGTGCAGCCGCAGCCCGTCGGCGTCGAGCGCCAGTTTTGTCGTGGCACCAAGATAATTGGTCGAGACGAGGCGGGCGGATACGCCTTCACCACTTATGACCCCGCTGGCCGCGCCGCCGACGCGAATGGATTCAGGGCGCAGGCTGCCCCAGCGATGCTGGCCGGAATAGCGCTGGACGAAATCCGGTGGCAGTACATTCGATGAGCCGACGAAATCGGCAACAAAACGCGTCTTCGGCCGCTGGTAGATATCCTCCGGCGTGCCGATCTGCATGATCTTGCCGTCGTTGAAAACGGCGACGCGGTCGGCCATCGACAGCGCTTCGCCCTGGTCGTGAGTGACGAAGACGAAGGTGATGCCAAGCGCCTTCTGCAGCGACTTCAGTTCCTCCTGCATGTTCTCGCGCAATTTGAGGTCGAGCGCGCCGAGCGGCTCGTCGAGCAAAAGCACCTTTGGCTGGTTGACCAGCGCACGGGCGAGCGCGACGCGCTGGCGCTGGCCGCCGGAAAGCTGGCCGGGGCGGCGGGCGCCATAGCCGGGCAGCCGCACCAGTGACAGCGCCTCTTCCGCCGCCTTGTGCCGCTGAGCCTTGCCGACGCCCTTGACCATCAGCCCGTAGGCGACGTTGTCGAGCACGTTCAGATGCGGGAACAGCGCATAGTCCTGAAACACGGTGTTGACGTTGCGGCGATAGGGCGGAACGCCCTCGGCGCGTTCGCCGAAGATCGAGATCGAGCCCGATGTCGGCTGCTCGAAGCCGGCGATGAGGCGCAGGCAAGTGGTCTTGCCGGAACCGGACGGCCCGAGCATGGCGAAGAATTCCCCCGGCGCGATATCGAGATCGACCGCGTCGACGGCGCGCACGCTGCCGAAATGGCGCGAGGCTTTCTGGAAGGAGACGGCGGAGGTCATGGGCTGTCAGTCCGTTGCCGGTTTGGTGTGCTGATGTCGCGCGACGTCCTACCTCCCCCCTTATGGAGAGGTCGCGGCGAAGCCGCAGGTGGGGGTGCCTCGAAAAACGCCGAGCCGACCCCACCCCGACGCTATGCGTCGACCCTCCCCACGAGAGGGAGGGTAAGAAAAATCACCGCCCGCCGATGACGCCGATATAGTCCGACACCCAGCGGTAGTAGGGCACGCACTGGTCGTTCTGGGTGGTGCATTTCGACACCGGCGTCTTCCAGAACTTGATCTTGTCGAAATTCTCGTAGCCGTTGGTCTTGCAGCCTTCGTCGGTCAAAAGCTCGTTGCCCTTGCAGGCGGCGGGCACGACGGGCAGCGAACCGAACCAGGCCGAGACATCGCCCTGCACCTTGGGCGACAGCGAATGTTCCATCCACATATAGGCGCAGTTTGGGTTGGCCGAATCGGCTTCCATCATCGTGGTGTCGGCCCAACCGGTAGCGCCCTCCTCCGGGATGGTGGACGCGACCGGCTTCTTGGCGGCGACCAGCGTGTTGACCTGATACGGCCACGAGCCGGAAGCGACGACGCCTTCGTTCTGGAAATCGTCGACCTGAATGGCGGCGTCGTGCCAATAGCGGCCGACCAGCGTGCGCTGGACGCGCAGCAATTCCAGCGCAGCCTTGTACTGATCCTCGTTCAGTTCGTAGGGGTCCTTGATGCCGAGTTCCGGCTTGTGGAACATCAGATAGTTGGCGGCATCCGCGATGTGGATCGGCCCGTCATAGGCCTGGACGCGGCCCTTGTTGGACTTGCCGTCAGGCAGCTTCATTTCCTCGAAGACGATGTTCCAGCTCTTGGGAGCCTCCTTGAACACGTCGGTGTTGTACATGAGGACGTTCGGACCCCACTGGTAGGGAACGCCGTAATGGGCGCCGCCAACGGTGAACCACGGCGCGTCCTTGAGGCGCTCGTCGACGGTCTTCCAGCTCGGGATGAGATCGGTGTTGATCGGCTGCACGCGCTTGCCGGCAACGAGGCGCAGCGAGGCATCGCCCGAAGCCGTGACGAGGTCGAAGCCGCCCTCATTCATCAGCGAGACCATCTCATCGGAGGTGTTGGCGGTCTTGACGTTGACCTTGCAGCCGGTCTCCTTCTCGAAGGAGGTCACCCAGTCATAGCCCTTGTCGGTTTCGCCGCGCTCGATATAGCCCGGCCAGGCAACTATGTTGACCTGGCCTTCGCCCTTGCCAAGTTCCTTGACCTGGGCGACGGCCTGACCGGAAAAGGTCAGCGCAACCGTCAGAGCAGTGCACGACTTCAGGAATGAATTCATTGTCGATCTCCCATTTAGGCGCCTGACCCTGAAAGCCGGTTTCGGTCTTCGCTAGGGGTCACGCGCGGACTGAAAACTGTCAGTTCGTCCGTTGGGCTTGATGCCGCTCTGATGGCGGCTTTGGTCCCTAACCGAAAGTGCTTCGAAAATTCCGGTTTCGCAAATTCATTTATCAGAAGGGCGATATCGGTTTTTCCGATAGGTGGGCAGCCGATCTCTCAGGGACGCTGGCGGACCGTCCGTTGCGACTGGGCAAGGCCGATGAAATCGCGCGCCGCCTGCGGCAGACCGGAGCCGCGCCGCCAGACCATGCCGACCTGGACCACCGGCAAGGAGCCGGAAATATCGCGCGATTCGATGCGGTCGCCTTCCAGCGACCAGGGCCGGTAGACGAGGTCGGGCAGCAGCGCCACACCGGCGCCGGTGGCGACCAGACTGCGCACGGCCTCCACGGAACGGGTGCGGAAGGCGACATGCGGCTTAGCGCCGATCGCCGTCAGCAGCTTGCCGGTATTCTCCTCGATCTCGTCGACGGTCAGCATGATCAGCGTTTCGGAGGCAATGTCGCCAATGCTGATGATGTCGGCGCCGACGAGCGGATGACCGAGCGGCAGCCACAGCCGATAGGCCGAGACTTCGAGGATTTCCGACTGCAACGCGGTGCGGTCGCGCAAATTGGAGGTGACCATGACGGCAATGTCGAGCTTGCCGCCGATCAGGAGGTGTTCGAGATAATCGCCATTGTCCTCGATGGCAGAGACCTCGACGCCGGGATAGGCGCGGCGGTAGCGGGCGAGCAGATCCGACAGCACATAGCCGGCGACCAGTGAGGTGACGCCGAGCTGCAGCCGGCCGGCCGCCACCGTCTGCTCGCCCGAGAAAGAGCGGCGCGCGTCGGAAACGTCCGCGAGAATCTTCGTCGCGTGGCGCAGGAACTGGTGGCCCTTGTGGGTGATGTTGAGGCCACGCGGATGGCGCTCGAACAGTTCGACGCCAAGATCGCTTTCGAGCTCCTTGATCGCTTCGGTGACCGACGATTGCGAGATCGACAGGTTCTGCGCGGCGCCCGAGACCGTGCCTTGCTCGGCGACGGCGATGAAGAACTGCAACTGGCGGATGGTGAAAGCCATGGCCCGGACTAAACACCGGCGGCCGAGCGAAGGAAAGCCGACTGCAGAGCTTATCCCATGACCGGAGAGCTGGCGCTCAGCCGAGCGCCAACTTGATGCGCCGCCGGCATGCGGGGCCATAGCGCAGCGCAAGCATGAATGCCGTTTCCAGTGCTACGACAATGACAATGATGCGCAGGCCCACCGTCAAGGAATCACGGCCGCTGCTGCGCAGCAGATAGCCGGTGGTGAGAAAGCCCGCGTTCCAGAGCGTGGCGCCGAGCAGCGTCGCGGCCGCAAAGGGCAAGGCCGGCAGGCAGAGCGCGCCGGCGGCGATCGGCAAATAATTGCGCACAGTCGGGATGAACTGCGCCAGCAAGGACACCCGGACGTGATTGCGCCGATAGGCCTGGCCGAGCCAGCGGTAGGTCGCGTGGCGCAGGAAGACGTACTTGCCGAAACGCTCGGCCAGCCTGTCGGCACGGTCAGGTCCAATCCGGCGGCCGACCGCATACCAGACAAGGCAGCCGCTGGCGGAGGCAAGCGTCGTCACCAGCAGCAGGATCGCCAGCGTCGAAGCATCCGGCGCCGCCGTCATGCCGAGGAACAGCAGCAGCACGTGCGAGGGCGGCACCGGCAGGATCTTTTCAGTGAAGGCGAGGCAGAAGACGCCGAACAGACCGAAACCGAGGATGGCTGCCAGCGGCCCCGTCATGCGAAGCGCCAGTCATAGGTGCTGAGCGTCTTGATCCTGGCGATGCGATAGACTGTCGCCGGCGGGAAGTTGCGAAAGGTATGGCCAACCCGGGTGACCTCGAGATCGAGCCGATCGAGCAGCGACTGGTCAAACGGACAGCGCCGGCCGAGTGTGAACTGATAGAGCGCGCCGCCCGCGCGAAGATTTGCGAAAACACCATCGAGAATGGCGAGCGTCTTGCGCGGCGAAATCAGGCGGAAGGGCAATCCGCTGATGGCGGCGCCGACAGCCGGCCCCTGGAACAGCGACAGATGGCGCAGACCGACGGCATCCATTTCGAACACTCGAGCGGCGGGAAAGCGCCGCTTGAGCAGCGCGGCGAAATCCGGATCGGATTCGATCAGCGTCAAATCCTCTTCACTGACCCCGCGCGCCAGCAGCGCCCGGGTGAACGGGCCGGTTCCAGGACCAAGCTCGAGCACAGGGCCGGTGTCGGAACCTATGTCGCGCGTCATCAGCGCAGCCAGGCTGGAGCTGGACGGCGTGACGGAGCCGATCCTGAACGGCGCCACGGTCCACGCCATGAGAAAAGACAAAGCATCATTTGCAGACATAGCTAACCTCAATCCGGACAGCAGCGCGACAATCAGTTTGGTGCGGCCATTTGATTTTCGTTTCAGCGTCGGACCCGACCTGTTGCATATTCGGGCCCGACGCCTTGATGCCGGCATGGCGGTCCGTGCCGACCGGCGCTGTTTGCCGCGACTGGATTGCATAGACATTGCGCAAGGTGGCAGATGCAAAGAAAGGGCGCGTCGACGCCCGCTGCCAGGATTTGCCATGCTTGCGCAATGTTGGCGCTATAGCGCCCGCAGCAGTGGTCTTTGTAAGAGGATGGTGGATGCGTATCTTGCTGGTCGAAGACGAGCCTGAGATGGTCTCGGCCTTGCGTGCCGCGCTGAAGCGCCACGACATGGTCGTCGATCACGCGGGCTCGCTGCTCGAGGCGGAGGGCTTCGTTGCCACCGACAGCTACGATGCCATCCTGCTCGACCGCCAATTGCCGGATGGCGACGGGCTGTCGCTGGTTCCAAGATTGCGTTCGGCGAAAAACACCACACCAGTGCTGATGCTGACGGCGAAGGGGGATACGTCGGACAAGGTCGACGGGCTGGACATGGGCGCGGACGATTATCTGGCGAAGCCGTTCGCCTTCGAGGAATTGCTGGCTCGGTTGCGCGCGCTGCTCAGGCGCCCGGTGCCGATGCAGTCGCAATTCATCCGCGCCGGCCATCTGGTGCTCGATGTCGGGCATCGCGAGGTGTCGATCCGTGGCGAGCCACTCAGCCTGCCGCGCCGCGAACTCCTGGTGCTGGAAACGCTGATGCGGCGGACCGGCCGCATGGTGCAGCGCGAGGCGCTGATGGAAGCGGTGTTCGGCCTCGACGACGAGATCCAGTCCAACGCACTCGACACCCACGTCTCGCGCCTGCGCCGCAAGCTTGCCGACGCCGACGGTGGCGTGACGGTCAACGGCATTCGCGGCGTAGGCTATCTCCTGCGCGAGACGACATGACCATCAAGCGCCCGCGTTCGCTGAAATGGAGCCTGGTGCTGCGCATCGCGCTGCTGCAATGCGCAATGCTGACACTGATCATCGTCGGCATTCTTGGCGCCATGCTGGCAACCGGGCTCATTCCAAACGACTATGAGGACGGCACGATGGACGTGCTGGCGGATGCGGTGGTGCGTGACGCCAGCGGCAAGCTTGTCCTCAACGAGACGCCGGATGTGGCAAAGCTGCGATCTGGAGTTCCGGACCTCTGGTTCATCATTCGCGACAAGCAAGGGCAGCGGCTGCAGGAAGGAACGGTGCCGACTATCTTCCAGCCCTTCGTCGGACTGCTGGACACCATCAGCGATGCCCGTATCGACCAGGCAATCGGGCAAGCCGCGCCGCCCGGGGGAAAGATACGCTGGACTGATACGGCGGCCGGCAACGTCCAGATCTTCACCGGCACCAAGGGCGGGCTTTCGCTCATGCGCCTGCTCCAACAGGCGCCACAATTTTTCCTGCAAGGGATATTGCCACTCGCCGCGCTGATGGCGCTGGCCACGCTGTTCGCCACGCCTTGGGTAGTTCGCGGCGCGCTTTCGGGCCTTGGCCATGCGGCCGCCGAGGCCGAACGCATCGACATCGACCAGCGCGGCGTGCAACTGCCGCTGAAGGATGTCCCGGTCGAGGTGACGCCGCTGGTCAAGGCGGTGAACGCCGCGCTATCGCGCCTAGACAAGGGTTATGAGCGCCACAAGCGCTTTCTGACCGACGCCGCGCATGAACTGCGCACGCCGGTCGCCATCCTCAACACGCGCCTCGCCTCGCTGCCGGCGACACCCGAGCGGGCACGGCTGCTGCAGGATGCAGCCCGGCTTTCAACGCTGACCGACCAGCTGCTCGACCTGCAGCGCCTCGACCGGCAGACGACACCGTTCGAGAGGATCGACCTTGTGGCAATCGCGCGCGGCGTCATCGTCGACCTGGCGCCGATGGCATTCTCGGCCGGGTACGAGATGTCGTTCGAACCGGAAAGAGAAACAATTTTCGCCACCGGCGACCGAACGGCAATCGAACGCGCCTTGACCAATCTCGTCCAGAACGCCATCGAGCATGGCGGCCGTTCGGGCAAGATCACCGTCGGCGTCACCGCCCCTGCCATCATCGAAGTGCGGGATGAAGGCGGTGGCGTGCCACTGAGCGAGCGGGAACGCGTCTTCGAGCCATTCTACCGGCTACGCCCGCAGGATCACGGCGCGGGGCTCGGCCTCAACCTGGTGCAGGAGATCATGCAATTGCACGGCGGGCGCATCGACATCCTCGACGGCAAGCCGAATGGCGCCTGCTTCCGGATGAGTTTTCGCGCTTTGCCTATAGAGACATTCCCGCAAGCCACCACCTGAGTGTGGGCGCGTTTAATACCAATCGCTGGTGTTCGGCTAAAACCCGCTTTCCTCGCCGGCGATGCTGAGCCGCGCGCCGGCCTGCGCAAGGGCGGCGGCCAGGTCGTGCGGCGGCGAGCGGTCGGTGGCGAGTTCGGAAAAGCTGTCGAAGCCGCAGACCTGGACCAGACCAGGACGGCCGAATTTCGAGTGATCGGTGATGACCAGGGACCGCTGGCCGCGCGACAGCACCATGCGGGCGAACTCGGCCTCATCCAGATCAAAATCCATGACGCCCATCACCGCGTCAACGCCGCCGGTGGAAATGATGGCGTGGCTGACCGAAAAACGACTGACAAAATCGATTGCCGAGGCGCCGAAAGCAGCGCCGGAATCGCTGCGCAGCTCGCCGCCCGCCATATAGACCTTGTTGCCGTTGATGGTGGCCAGGGTGCGGGCAATATCCGAGGAATTGGTGACGACCGTCAGGCGCCGGTGGCCAAGCAGTTCACGCGCAAGGAACGAGGTCGTCGTGCCGGTGTCGAGCATGATCGATTCGCCGTCGCGTATGGTGGCGGCGACCATGCGGGCAATGACGCGCTTGGCGTCGGCGTTCTCACGCATACGCCGCTCGAACGGCGCTTCGCCGATCATCGACGGCAGGCCGATGGCGCCATGCATCTTGAGGACAGAGCCATCACCAGTCAGTGGCTTGACGTCGCGGCGCACTGTCTCGAGCGACACGCCCAGCCGGTCGGCCAGACTGGCGATGGTGACGGTGCCCTCTTCCTGCAGGAGACGCAGGATCTCGCCGTGTCGTTTGGACTGGGCCATCTGGTTTCCCGAACTGATGCTCCTGACCGGTTCTAAGGTAATTCAAGTGCTTTTAAAGGACCTACCTTATGCTTCGGGCAAAATACCCAAAAAAAGTCACACCTTTTTATTGACAAGCGGGCAACCCGGGCGTGAAATCAAAGACATCGACAGGCTTCAGATCTGCGACTGGGGGCAGAGACGCAACTCAGTGGTCAGGCCGTTTGGAACGTGCCTGTACAAGGAATTTTCAGATCCGCGGGGGCGGATGCCGGGCTCAAAAACCTGGCCAAGGGGCTCGTCGGTGCGGCGCGGGATACCGATCCTGGCGTCCCGCACCGACGAGAGTATTTACGTTTCTCCCCGCCGTCGTTGCGCTGTTCACGGCGCCTTGTCGAAGCCCAGCAAACCAGGGATGATTCCGTGACCGCCGAAGATCGCATCCGCGCCCTGCCCTGCTGGACCGGTGGCATCGAGATCGCACCGCTGCCCGGCGGTCTGAGCAACGCGAATTATGTGGTTACGGACGCGGCCGGACGACATGTTGTGCGCTTCGGCAAGGACTATCCGTTCCATCATGTCTTTCGTGAGCGCGAGGTGATGACGGCGCGGGCGGCGCATGCCGCCGGTTTCGCGCCAGCCGTCCGCCACGCCGAGCCGGGCATCCTGGTCACAGAGTTTCTCGGCGCCAAGACCTATCTCGCCGAGGACGTACGCGCCAATCTCGGCCGCGTCGCGGCTCTGATGCGCGCCTTCCACCGGGAAATGCCCAATCATGTCTCCGGCGCCGGCTTCATGTTCTGGGTGTTCCATGTCATTCGCGACTATGCGCGCACGCTTGAAGAAGGCGGCAGCCGCAAGCGCAGCGACTTGCCGCATCTGCTGACGCTGGCCGACGAACTGGAGCGCGCGCAGAAGCTGCTGCCGATCGTCTTTGGCCACAATGATCTGCTGCCGGCCAATATTCTCGATGACGGCAACAGGCTGTGGCTGATCGACTTCGAATATGCCGGTTTCAACACGGCGATGTTCGACCTCGCAGGCGCCGCCTCCAACGCCGGCATGAGCGACGAGGAATCCTTTGCCTTCCTGACCGCCTACTTCATGAAGGAACCGGACGATGCGATCCGCCGTTCGCACGCGGCCATGCAATGCGCCTCGCTGCTGCGCGAGGCGATGTGGAGCATGGTCTCCGAGCTCTATCTGGACGCGCCGGGCATCGACTACGTCGCCTACACCGAGGAAAATCTCGTCCGGCTCGACGCGGCACTGGAAAACTACCGGACAAAATACGGGATACAGAAATCATGACATTGCCGAGCCAGGCCGCCATCGTCGTCATCGGCGGTGGCATCATCGGCTGTTCGACGGCCTATCATCTGGCGCGCGACCACAAGGCTGACGTGGTGCTGCTGGAGCAGGGCAAGCTGACCTCGGGTTCGACCTGGCATGCCGCCGGCCTTGTCGGGCAATTGCGCTCGTCGGCGTCTATCACCCGCGTGCTGAAATACTCCGTCGACCTCTACAAGGGACTTGAGGCCGAGACCGGTCTCGCCACCGGCTGGAAGATGACCGGCTGCCTCAGGCTCGCCACCAATGCCGACCGCTGGACGGAGTACAAAAGGCTGGCGACGACAGCAAAAAGCTTCGGCATGGACATGCAATTGCTGTCGCCGGACCAGGTGAAAAGAATGTGGCCGCTGCTGGAGACCGGCGATCTCGTCGGCGCCTCCTGGCTGCCGACCGACGGCCAGGCGAGCCCCTCCGACATCACGCAGTCGCTGGCCAAGGGCGCGCGCATGCATGGCGCCAAACTGCTCGAGGATGTTCGCGTCACCGGCTTCGAGATGAAGGACGGCCGCATCACGGCGGTGAAGACCAGCAAGGGCGACATCGCCTGCGACAAGGTGGTCAACTGTGCGGGCCAATGGGCGCGGCAAGTGGGGGCCATGGCCGGCATCAACGTGCCGCTTCAGCCGGTGAAGCACCAGTACATCATCACCGAGAAGATCGACGGTCTGGCGACCGACGCGCCGACCATCCGCGACCCTGACCGACGCACCTATTTCAAGGAGGAAGTCGGCGGGCTGGTGATGGGCGGCTATGAGCCGAACCCGCAGGCCTGGGCGACTGGTCTCCCCGGCGGCGACGTACCCAATGATTGGGAGTTCAGGCTGTTCGACGACGACTACGACCATTTCGAGCAGCACATGAGCCAAGCGATCGCGCGCGTGCCGGCGCTGGAAACCGTCGGCGTCAAGCAGATGATCAACGGGCCGGAGAGTTTTACGCCGGACGGCAATTTCATTCTCGGCACAGCGCCCGAATGTGCCAACATGTTCGTCGGCGCCGGCTTCAACGCCTTCGGCATTGCCTCGGGCGGCGGCGCCGGCTGGGTGCTGGCCCAATGGGTGGTCGACGGCGAAGCGCCGCTCGACCTGTGGGTGGTCGACGTCAGGCGCTTTTCCAAACTGTACCGCGACCGGCAGTGGGTCCGCGACCGCACGCTGGAGGCCTATGGGAAGCATTACACGGTCGGCTTCCCGCATGAGGAGTATGCCAGCGGGAGACCACGCATCGTCTCGCCGCTTTATGACCGGCTGAAACAGCAGCGCGCCGTATTCGGCTCGAAGCTCGGATGGGAGCGGCCGAACTGGTTCGCACCGCAAGGCGTCGAGCCGGAGGACATCTATTCGATGGGCCGGCAGAACTGGTTCGCGGCGGTCGGCGACGAACACCGGCATGTGCGTGAAAAGGTCGGCATTTTCGATCAATCGTCTTTCGCCAAATACGAGCTGACCGGGCCTGATGCGCTGAAGGCGCTGGACTGGATCTGCGCCAACGATGTCAGCAAGCCGGTCGGCCGGCTGACTTATACACAGCTTCTCAACACGCGCGGCGGTATCGAGGCTGATCTCACTGTGGCGAGGCTGGCCGAGGAGAAATTCTACATCGTCACCGGCACAGGTTTCCGCACGCATGATTTCTCATGGATCAGCGATCATATCGGCGAAGGGCTCGACGCCAGGCTTGTCGACGTCACCGAGGATTTCGGCACGCTGTCGCTGATGGGTCCTCGGGCGCGCGACGTGCTCTCGGCGGCGACCGGAGCCGACGTGTCGAATGCCGGCTTCCCGTTCGGCCGTGTGCATGAGATTGCCATCGCCGGCCACACGGTTCGGGCGCTGCGCGTCACCTATGTCGGCGAGCTTGGTTGGGAACTGCATGTGCCGATCGCGGCCACCGGCGAAGTCTTCGACGCGTTGCTGGCGGCAGGCGAGAAGCATGACATCCGCCCGGTCGGCTATCGGGCGCTGGAATCGCTGCGGCTGGAAAAAGGCTATCGCGCCTGGGGCTCCGACATCACCCCCAACGACACGCCGCAGGAAGCCGGGCTCGGTTGGGCGGTCAAGCTGCGCAAGAACACCGATTTCGTTGGACGGCGCGCGCTGGAGAAGACCAGCGGCGCGGCACTGAAGAAACGCTTTGCCGGCTTCACGGTCGACGACCCCGAGATCGTGCTGCTCGGTCGCGAAACCATACTGCGCAATGGCGATCCGGTCGGTTATCTCAGCAGCGGTGGTTATGGCTACACGCTGGGCAAGACCATCGGCTACGGCTATGTGCGCAACGCCGACGGGGTGAGCGACGATTTTCTGGTCTCGGGCGACTATGAACTGGTGGTTGCGATGGAACGAACACCGGCCAAGATCCATCTCGAGCCGATGTACGACCCGGCAGGCGCCAGGGTCAAAGCGTAGGTCAGGTCACGCGCAGTGCGAGACCGCGGCTGGGCACGGTGTCGGCTTCGCCCGGCATGGAGACGTAAGGGCGCGTTTCCTCGACGCGGGTGACGAGGCCTTGCGCCTCGATCTCGCCGACACGCGTGGCAAAGCCGGCATCCCACAGCGTGTTCTTGACCGTCAGCACGATCACGCCGCCCGGGCGGCAGATGCGGATTAGCTCGTCCAGCCCCTCGACGCCGACGTGGCCCGAGGTGAAGACGCCGGCCGAGATGATCCCGGCATAGGCATCATCGGCAAAGGGCAGATGACCGCCGAGCGCCAGGCAATGGAGCGCGGAATAGACGCCCTTGCGGGCCGCCTGATCCAGCATGCCTTGTGAAATATCGAGTGCCTCGACTTGCGGGTAACCAGCAATATCAAGCCATTCGCCGATGAGCCCGGTGCCGGCCCCGGCATCGAGCAGCGGTGCTGAACCGCGCGGCAGATGGCGGGCCAGCAAGGCAAGGCAGATCGTCGGGTGGCGATAGCCGGCGGCCGACATGTCGGCGTCATAGGTTTCCGACCAGCGATCATAGAGTGCGGCCACCTCTTCGGGCCGCTTTGCCGCGTAGGCCGCGCCGAGCGCGCCCTGATGTTTGCTGTCCGCCACTTTTATCAGTCCGCCAATTTTTGATCTCGCAGTGATGATAGCCAAAGCGCGAAAATTGTGGAACCGTCGCTGCGACAAATAACAGCGTGGGGGCGCAGGCATGGTGACAGACGAGGCGCGTGCGGCACTGGACGCCATTCCCATGCTGGCCGGCTACAGCGGGCCGCTGGAACGGCTGGGCGGCCTCACCAATCTCGTCTTCAAGGCCGGCGACTTCTGCCTGCGCATTCCCGGCAAGGGCACCGAGGAATACATCAACCGGGTCAACGAAGCGGTGGCTGCACGCGAAGCGGCAAAGGCAGGGGTCAGTCCCGAGGTGCTGCATGTCGACCCGGAGACCGGGGTGATGGTGACACGCTACATCGCCGGCGCCGAAACGATGTCGCCGGAGAAATTCCGGACACGTCCGGGCGGTCCGGCCCGCGCCGGCGAGGCCTTTCGCAAGCTGCACGATTCAGGCGCGGTGTTTCCCTTCCGCTTCGAATTGTTCGCGATGATCGACGATTACCTCAAGGTGCTGTCCACCAAGGAGGTCGCCCTGCCCGCCGGTTATCATGACGTGGTGCGCGACGCCGAGAGCGTGCGCTCGGCGCTGGCCGCCCATCCGCTGCCGATCGTCGCCTGCCACTGCGACCCGCTGTGCGAGAACTTTCTCGATACTGGCGACAGGATGTGGATCGTCGACTGGGAATATTCGGGCATGAACGATCCGCTCTGGGACCTTGGCGACCTCAGCGTGGAGGGCAAGTTCGACGCCGCCCAGGACGAAGAGATGATACGCGCCTATTTCGGCGGCGAGGCGAGGCCGGCGGAGCGCGGCCGCATCGTCATCTACAAGGCAATGTGCGATCTGTTGTGGACGCTATGGGGACTGATCCAGCTCGCCAATAACAACCCGGTTGAAGATTTCCGTGCCTATGCCGACGGGCGGTTCGCGCGCTGCAAGGCGCTGATGGAGACGCCGGAGTTTTCGGGGCATCTGGCAGCAATACACCGGGGCTGAGCCTGGACTAATTCACGCCTTTCGGCACGTTTTCGGGCGGCACCGTGGTCTCGACCACTTTCTGGCGATGGAAGATGAACAGGCCGGCGAGAACGATGATGGCCGAGCCGATCAGGATGCGCGGACCGGGAACGTCGCCGAAGAACACCAGGCCGAACACCACCGCCCATAGCAGCAGCGTGTAGTGCAGCGGCGCCAATGTCGAAGCCGGCGCCAGCTTGAGCGCCCTGGTGATCATCAGGTGGGCGCCGCAGGAGACGATGCCCAGCAGCAGCATGGCGCCGAGATCGAGTGCCGACGGCGTCTGCCAGGCGCCGATGGTCAGCACACCGCCGACCAGCAGCGTGCCGATGGTCTGCCATGTCACCAGATTGGTGTCGCTGGTGCCACGCAGGCGGCGGTTGAGGATGATGGCGAAGGCGAAGGAGATGCTGCCTACCAGCGCAAAACCCGATGACAGCGAGAACGTCGCCGAGGACGGTTTCAGCATGATCAAAACGCCGCAGAAGCCGAGCAGGATCGCCATCCAGCGGCGCCAGCCGACCTTCTCGCCAAGCAGGAGGTGCGAGAGCGCCGCCACATAGATCGGCCCGGCCATGTAGAAGCTCATGACATCGGCAAGCGGCAGATAGACCACGGCGGCATAGAAGAGCGCGGTGTCGAGCGTGGTCATCACCACCCGCAGCAGCTGCAGCTCCAGGCGTTCCATGCGAAACAGCCTGGCCGGGCCCTGGTTGGCGATCATCGGGCCGAGCACGAAGAAGGCGCCGATGGAGCGGATCAGCACCACCTGGCCGACGGAGAAGCTGGCGACCAGCCACTTGCCCATGGCGTCGTTCAGCGCAAACAGGAAGTCGCCGGCCAGCATCAGCAGAATGCCGGCCAGAAGCACATTCCTGATCGTCGAATTCTGCGCCACGGGCTGCGTCATGCCGATCCCGATTCCTCCCTGGTAAGCCGCGTCGTAGACGGAAGTGGCTGCTTTGACGAGGAGAAAACCGGAAATCGGCAAGGCCAGCCTCGGGAATCGGCTGGGTCTGCGCGATTCAGTTCCCTTTTGGCTGCGGCCTGAGGATAATGGGCCGATAGATCACTGGCCTGTCCCAGGGGTCGAAAGCCGGGGTGCGTCTGAGCTCCGCACGCCGCTCCAGATCGATGCGCTGCAGACACTCGGCAAAGGCGTCATTCTTCTTGACGAAGCCGTAGGATCGGCATTTCGCTTCGTCGGCGGTGCGGCGATCCTCTGCCGTCACCGTCGTGCAGCCGGCGCAAAGCGCCGTCAGCGCCACCGCCATCACAGTCTTGCGCCACATGGAATCCTCCTCGGAATAAAGTGGAGGCTTAATGTAGACTTATTTCCCAACGGGCGAAGCTTTGAGCCTTGATGCAGATGCGGCGTCCTATTGGGCCTGATGCGAATCGTGCCGTCGGTTCACAAGTACCGGCCTTCCGTCGATGGACAGTCTGGTTTCCTGCTTCGTTCGCTCCGCCACCACCTTGCCCCTGGCGATGACGCACAGGCGCTCGGCGCGCAGCCGCAGGGCTTCGACCGGATTGCCGGCATCGAGGACGACAAGGCTGGCGCGCTTGCCGACCGCCAGGCCGAGATGATCGAGGCCCATGATCGCGGCATTGACGTTGGTGACCATGTCGAAGCAGCGCGCCATCTCGGCCGGGCTCGACATCTGAGCAACGTGCAGACCCATGAAGGCGACATCGAGCATGTCGGCGGTACCAAGCGAATACCAGGGATCGAGCACGCAATCCTGACCCCAGCCGACGCGAATGCCGAGCGCCAGCATTTCCTTGACCCGAGTCAGGCCGCGGCGCTTCGGGAAGGTGTCGTGGCGGCCCTGCAGCATGATGTTGATCAGCGGATTGGGAATGACCGAGACGCCGGCCTCGGCGATCAGCGGCAGCAGCTTCGAGACGTAGTAATCGTCCATCGAATGCATCGATGTGAGATGCGAGCCGGCCACCCTGTTTTGCAGACCAAGGCGCTGCGTCTCATAGGCAAGCTGTTCGATGTGACGCGACAGCGGGTCGTCGGTCTCGTCGCAATGCAGGTCGACCATCAGGCCGCGCCTGGCCGCGATCTCGCACAGCTCCGTTACCGAGCGCGTGCCGTCGGCCATGGTGCGCTCGAAATGCGGGATGCCGCCGACAATGTCGACGCCCATGTCCAACGCGCGGATGGTGTTCTCCCGCGCCGTCGGCGAGCGATAGAACCCGTCCTGCGGGAAGGCGACCAGTTGCAGGTCGATATAGGGAGCGACCATTTTCTTGACCTCGAGCAGCGCCTCGACCGCCAGCAGCCTGTCATCGCAGACATCGACATGGGTGCGGATGGCGAGCAGGCCCATCGACACCGCCCAGTCGCAATAGGCCAATGCGCGGTCGCGTACCGCCTCATGCGTCAAAAGCGGCTTCAACTCGCCCCATAGCGAAATGCCTTCGAGCAGCGTACCCGACGCGTTGATGCGCGGAATGCCGTAGGAGAGCGTCGCGTCCATGTGGAAATGCGGATCGACGAAGGGCGGCGAGACCAGATTGTCACGGGCGTCGATCTCGGTCGACGCAGAACCCTGCAGAGTGGGCTCGATCGCCGCGATCGTCTCGCCGCTGATGCCGATGTCGGCAACGCTGCCATCAGGCAGCGTGCCGCCGCGAACGATAAGGTCGAAATCCATCTGTCGTCATCCCGTCAAAAGAATCATCTGATATAGCCGAGGCTGAAAATCGCATCCCGTCGATGCCGCTTGCAACAGCGGTTTGTCCGCGGCGGCCGTGATGGTTCCATCCGGCCGCAACTCCCTCTATAAGCCGCCTTCGTTGTCCCGGCTTCAAGGATCCGCCGTTTGTTTCGTTTCTTCCGCTCGACGGAAAACCAGCGCCTCGTTGCGAGGTTGATCCGGGAATCCTTTTACCAGCACAGGTTTGGCTACGGCGCCGCGATCTTGTCGATGCTTGTGGTGGCCGCCACGACCGGCGCCAGCGCCTGGATTCTCAAAGAGATCACCGACGAATTCGTGGTCTTCAAGCGGATTGACCGCGTCAACCTGATTGCGGCGGGGGTTGCCACGATCTTCATCCTCAAGGGTCTCGCCAACTTCATCCAGGCCTATTTCATGAGCCGGGTCGGCAACGCCATCATCGCCGACCGCCAGCGCAAGATCTACGACCGCATCCTGGCGCAAGGCATCGAATTCTACCATTCGACCTCGTCGTCCGACCTGATCACGCGCATGACCAACAATGCGCAGGCGGCGCGCAACGTGCTCGACCTCGTTGTCACGTCCTATGTGCGCGACCTGTTGTCGCTGGTTGTCCTGGTAGGAGTCATGGTCTGGCAGCAGCCAGCCTTGTCCATAATCTGCTTTGTCGTCGGCCCCTTGGCTATCTACGGGGTCAACCGCATCCTCAAACGTGTTCGCAAGTTCGCCGCGATGGAGTTTCGCTCGGTCGGCCAGATCGTGCAGGTGATGCAGGAAACGGCAATCGGCGTGCGCGTCGTCAAATCCTTCAACCTCGAAGGCGCAATGCGCAACCGCATGTACAAGGCCGTGTCGGACGTCGAGAACCGGGCCAACAACATCGCGACGCTGGAGGCTGCGACAAGCCCGGTGATGGAGACGCTGGCCGGACTGGCAATTGCCGGGGCCATCTTCGTCAGCGGCTTCCTGGTCTTGCAGGGCGGCCAGATGCCGGGAAACATCATGGCCTTCATCGGGGCGCTGCTGTTCGCCTATGAGCCGGCAAAGCGCCTTGCGCGCGTGCGCATATCGCTGGAAAGCGGCATTGTCGGCGTGCGCATGATGTTCGAGCTCGCCGACCAGCCGCTGACTCTGATCGAGAAGCCGGACGCGAAGCCGCTTCTGGCCGGACCGGGCGAGATCCGGTTCGACGCCGTCGACTTCGCTTATCAGAACGGGCCGCCGGTGCTGGACAGGTTCGATCTGACGCTTGCGCCCGGCAAGATGACGGCGCTGGTCGGGCCTTCCGGCGGCGGCAAGTCGACGATTCTGAACCTGATCATGCGCATGTACGACCCGAAGAGCGGCAAGGTGCTGTTCGATGGTCAGGATATTTCCCATGCGACGCTCGCATCGCTGCGGGAAAAGATCGCCTATGTCAGCCAGGACACGTTCCTGTTTGCCGGCACCATCATGCACAACATCCGGCTTGGGCGCGAGGGTGCGACCGATGAAGAGGTGATCGCCGCCGCCAAGGCGGCCAACGCCCATGACTTCATCAGCGCGCAGGCGAAAGGCTACGAGACGGATGTCGGCGAGAATGGCGGCCTGCTGTCGGGCGGGCAGCGCCAAAGGATCTCGATCGCACGCGCCATGCTGCGCAATGCCGAGATCCTTCTGCTGGACGAAGCGACCAGCGCGCTCGATGCCGAATCGGAAGCGCTGTTCCGCGACGCGCTGCAGCAATTGACGGAAGGCCGCACGACGATCGTTATCGCGCACCGTCTGTCGACCGTGCACCAGGCTGACACGATCGTGGTGCTCGAAGCCGGCAAGGTGGTGGAAAGCGGCCCGCACAAGACCTTGCTCAAGCAGGGCGGGCTCTACCAGAAGCTTTATGAGTATCAGTTGATGCCGTGATGGTGTTCCGGATGTTGGAGCCAGGCCCCCTCATCCGGCCCTTCGGGCCACCTTCTCCCCGAGGGGAGAAGAGATCGTCAGCGCCGGCGCCAGCCTCTTCTCCCCAGCGGGGAGAAGGTGGCCGCGTAGCGGCCGGATGAGGGGGCCTGGTCGCGAACCTTATTCCGGCACAAACCTGACCGCGCCCTTGGCCGCGCTGGTCGCCATCGCGGCATAGGCACGCAAGGCGGTCGTCACCTTGCGCTTGCGCTTTTCCTCTGGCTTCCAGGCCAGGGCGCCCTTGGCCTCCATCGCCGCCCGGCGCGCAGCGAGTTCCGCCTCATCGACAGCCAGACGGATGCTGCGGTTCGGGATGTCGATCTCGATCGTATCGCCCTCCTGCACCAGCCCGATCAGCCCGCCTTCCGCGGCTTCCGGCGATGCGTGGCCGATCGACAGGCCCGACGTGCCGCCGGAGAAGCGGCCGTCGGTGACCAGAGCGCAGGCCTTGCCGAGCCCTTTCGACTTCAGATAGCTGGTTGGATAAAGCATTTCCTGCATGCCTGGGCCGCCGCGCGGCCCTTCATAGCGGATGACGACCACATCGCCGGCCTTGATCTCGTTGGACAGGATCGCCTTGACGCTGGAATCCTGGCTTTCGAAGACGCGGGCCGGGCCGGTGAACTTCAGGATCGATTCATCGACGCCGGCCGTCTTCACGATGCAGCCGTCGAGAGCCAGATTGCCTTTCAGCACGGCGAGGCCGCCATCCTTGGAAAAGGGATGTTCGGTCGAGCGGATGACGCCTTTCTCGCGGTCGAGATCGAGTTCGTCCCAGCGGCGGTCCTGGCTGAAAGCGACCTGTGTCGGCACGCCACCAGGGGCGGCGAGGAAGAAATCGCGCACACTCTGGCTGGTCGTGCGGGAAATATCCCAATGGTCGAGCGCTTCGCCCAGCGTTCGCGTATGGACCGTCGGCAGGTCGCGGTTGAGCAGGCCGGCATTGTCGAGCTGGCCGAGGATGGCCATGATGCCGCCGGCGCGGTGGACGTCTTCCATGTGGACGTCGGACTTGGCCGGAGCAACCTTGCACAGCACCGGCACCTTGCGCGACAGCGCGTCGATGTCGTCCTGATCGAAATCGATCTCGCCCTCATGCGCGGCAGCCAGGATGTGCAGCACGGTGTTGGTCGAGCCGCCCATGGCGATGTCGAGCGTCATGGCGTTCTCGAACGCACCTTTGGAGGCGATGTTGCGTGGCAGCGCGGTTTCGTCGTCCTGCTCGTAATAGCGCTGGGCGAGATCGACGATCAGGTGGCCCGCCTCGACGAACAGCCGCTTGCGGTCGGCATGCGTCGCCAATGTCGAGCCGTTGCCAGGCAGCGACAGGCCAAGCGCCTCGGTCAGGCAATTCATCGAATTGGCGGTGAACATGCCCGAGCAGGAGCCGCAGGTCGGGCAGGCCGAGCGCTCGATGACCTTGACGTCCTCGTCGGAAATTCTGTCGTCGGCGGCCGCCACCATGGCATCGACGAGGTCGAGAGCCTGCGTCTTGCCGGCGAGCACCACCTTGCCGGCTTCCATCGGACCGCCGGAAACGAAGACGGTAGGGATGTTGAGGCGCAACGATGCCATCAGCATGCCGGGCGTGATCTTGTCGCAATTGGAGATGCAGACCATGGCGTCGGCACAGTGAGCGTTGACCATGTACTCGACCGAGTCGGCGATCAGCTCGCGCGACGGCAGCGAATAGAGCATGCCGTCATGGCCCATGGCGATGCCGTCGTCGACGGCGATGGTGTTGAATTCCTTGGCAACGCCGCCGGCCTTCTCGATCTCGCGCGCGACCAACTGGCCGAGATCCTTCAGATGGACATGGCCCGGCACGAATTGGGTGAAGGAGTTGACCACCGCGATGATCGGCTTGCCGAAATCCGAGTCCTTCATGCCGGTGGCGCGCCAGAGGCCGCGAGCGCCGGCCATGTTGCGGCCATGGGTGGTGGTGCGGGAGCGATAGGCAGGCATGTTTTTTCCTTGGTGGCTGGCCGCAGCCCAAGAATGGCACGGCAGAGCTGAATTCGGACCGCTGGCGTTATAGACGCGCAAATATGGTCTGGCCACAATTTTGCAATGCGCCAGAATGCAAGGCGCAACTTGGTTGACGAGGGTCATTCATCTGTATATAGCTAAATGGGTATATACCTTATTGGCTATGGATGACAGATGAACCAGCTGGACGCTACCTTTGCCGCGCTCGCCGATCCAACACGGCGCGCGATCCTTGCGCGGCTCATCCAGGGCGAAGCTTCGGTCATGGAGCTCGCCGAACCCTTCGCGATGAGCCAACCGTCTATTTCCAAGCATCTCAAGGTGCTGGAAAACGCTGGGCTGATCTCTCGTGGCCGCGACGCGCAGCGCCGGCCATGCCGGCTGGAAGCCGAGCCGCTGGCCGAGGCCAATGACTGGCTGGAGCGTTATCGCAAAATCTGGGAAGGCAATTTCCAGCGCCTCGACGCCCTGTTGGGCGCCATGCAAGCCGAAAAAGCTCCCGGCGAGGCAGACCAGTAGCCGGAAAAAAATCGAGACCGTGTCGGATCGCTGGCCGGCCGGCCGTCCTTGGACAACATAAGGAGGATCATCGTGAGCACCACAATTCTGCCCGGCTCAACCGTCGCCACCTTGACAGTGACCACGCCCAGCGACCGTGAGATCCAGATCACCCGCCTCTTCGCGGCGCCACGGCCGATGGTCTTCGACTGCTGGACGGTGCCGGAGCTGCTGAAGGGCTGGCTGCACGGCCCGGGCGGCTGGCGTCTGACGGTTTGCGAGATCGACCTCAGAGTCGGCGGCGCGACGCGTTATGTCTGGCAGCACCGCGACGGTCGCAGTATGGGTATGAGCGGCGCCTATCGCGAAATCGTACGGCCGAGCCGGATCGTCGCAACCGAACTGTTCGACGAGGACTGGACCGGTGGCGAAACGATCGGAACGGTGACCTTTACCGATCAGACCGGCAAAACCCTTTTAACGCAGACGGTGCTCTACGCTTCGCAAACAGCCCGTGACGGCGCTCTCGGCACCGGCATGACCAGCGGCATGGCCAACAGCTACGCCCAGCTCGACGCCTATCTTTTTTCACTCCAGGACGCCGCCAAGGGCGCCGCCTGACCCTTCCCCAAAGAAATGCCAAGGAGACAGACAATGCAAAAGATCACAACCTTCCTGTGGTTCGACGGCCAGGCCGAAGAGGCCATGAACCACTACGTATCGATCTTCAAGAATTCCAAGGTGTTGAGCGTCACGCGCTGGCCACAGGGCCACGCCCAGGAAGGCAAGGTGTTGGTGGCCTCATTCGAACTCGACGGCGTGCAGTTCCAGGCGCTCAATGGCGGCCCCCAATACAAATTCACAGAGGCCATGTCGCTGTCGATCGACTGCAAGACGCAGGCTGAAGTCGACCATTTCTGGAGCAAACTCACCGAAGGCGGTGGCGAACCCGGCCGTTGCAGCTGGCTGAAGGACAGATTCGGCGTTTCCTGGCAAGTCGTGCCGGAGCAATTGCCCAGGCTGCTCGGGGATGCGGACCGGGCGAAGGCCGGCCGGGTGATGTCGGCGATGATGCAGATGGGCAAGATCGACATCGCCCAGATCGAAGAAGCGGCCAAAGGCTGAGCGAAACCTTCAACGCCGGCGCCGCCCTCATCCGCCCTTCGGGCACCTTCTCCCCGTAAACGGGGAGAAGGAAAAAGCCGACTTACGCCGCCTTGTCGCGGACCTGATAATCCTTGATCGTGGCAAACTTGATCGCCTTCCAGCGTTCCGCTTCGTAGTTCAGCGAAAAGGCGTGCTGGGCCAGGAACACCGGATCGTTGTCAAGGTCGCGGGCGATGTCGCCGCGATGCGCCTCGATGAAGCGCAGGACCTCGGCCTTGTCGTCGGCCGAGATCCAGCGGCAGACCGAAAACCGCGACATCTCGAATTCGACCGGCAGCGTGTATTCGAAGTTCAGCCGCTCCTTCAACACGTCGAGCTGCAGGGCGCCGACGACGCCGACGATGGCAGGCGAGCCGTCCTCCGGCGAAAACAGCTGCACGACGCCCTCTTCGGCCATCTGGTGCAGCGCTTCCTTGAGTTTTTTCGCTTTCATCGCGTCGCCGAGGCGCACACGACGCAGGATTTCCGGTGCAAAATTCGGAACGCCGCGGAACAGGATTTCCTCGCCCTCGGTCAGCGTATCGCCAATACGCAGCGTGCCGTGGTTGGGAATGCCGACGACATCGCCGGCGAACGCCTCGTCGGCGGTGACGCGGGTGCGGGCAAAGAAGAATTGCGGCGCCGACAGCGACATAGGCTTTCCCGTACGCACCAGCTTGGCCTTCATGCCGCGCTCGAGCTTGCCCGAACAGACGCGGACGAAGGCAATGCGGTCGCGGTGGTTGGGATCCATGTTGGCCTGGATCTTGAAGACGAAGGACGTCATCTTCTCCTCGGTTGCCTCGACCTTGCGGGTGTCGGCCTCCTGCGCGCGCGGCGGCGGTCCAAAAGCGCCAAGCGCCTCGATCAGGTCGCGCACGCCATAATTGCGCAGCGCCGAGCCGAAATAGACCGGCGTCAGATGGCCCTCTCGGAAGGCTTCTATATCAAGGGGTCTGCACGCTTCCCGCGCGAGCTCCAGTTCCTCGATGAAGGCTTCGCGTTCGTTTTCTGGCAAAAGGCCAGCAACGCGGTTGGAATCGGGACCATTAACCGGCGTGCGTTCTTTCTCCGCGTCGCCCCTGCGCACGGCATTCAGCGCCAGATGATAGGTGCCGGCAAAATTCTTGCCGCGGCCGATCGGCCAGGTGGCGGGGGCAGTATCCAGCGCCAGCTTCTGCTCGATCTCGTCCAAAATCTCGAACGGATCGCGGCTTTCGCGGTCCATCTTGTTGATGAAGGTGATGATCGGGATATCGCGCAGCCGGCAGACTTCGAACAGCTTCAGTGTGCGCGGCTCGATGCCCTTGGCGGCATCGATGACCATGACCGCCGAGTCGACCGCCGACAGCGTGCGGTAGGTGTCGTCGGCGAAATCCTCGTGGCCGGGCGTGTCGAGCAGGTTGAAGACATTGTCCTCATACTCGAAGGTCATCACCGAAGTGACGACCGAAATGCCGCGCTCGCGCTCGATCTTCATCCAGTCGGAGCGGGTCTGGATCTTGTCCTTCTTGGCTTTGACCTCGCCGGCAAGCTGGATAGCGCCGCCGAACAGCAGCAGCTTTTCGGTGAGCGTGGTCTTGCCGGCGTCCGGGTGCGCGATGATCGCGAAGGTGCGGCGGCGCGCCACTTCTTCTTCTATTGCTTCGGGCATTCTCTGGGATTTCCGTGTGACAGGCCGGGCTTCTAGCAGCGCAGTGCCGGGCTGTCGACCGGTCCGACGGCGCGGGTGCCTCCTCGCCATCACAGCATGGAGCTCAGACATGCTGTGGTTCGGGTGAGCATTGCCACATATTTCGCGTTGGCAAGCGATTGCCGGGATGGCACTGGATGAACACCCCACGGAATGACGAGGCAAAGGAACGAACATGACAGCGGCGAAACAAGTGATCGTCATCGGCGCCGGCATCATCGGCGCGTCCATCGCCTGGCATCTGAGCAAGGCGGGAGCACAGGTCACGGTCATTTCCGACAGCCCCGTCGGTGGAATCGCCACCCCAAACTCGTTTGCCTGGATCAATGCCAGCTGGGGCAATCCGGAGCCCTATTTCCGGCTGCGCACCCGCGCGATGGCCGGGTGGTCGCGGCTGGCGCAGGACCTGCCCGGCCTGCCGCTGAGCTGGTGCGGCGGCCTGTGCTGGGATTTGCCGGCGGCCGACATGAAAACCTACGCCACGGAACATTCCGCCTGGGGCTATGGCATCAGCCAAGTCGACCGCGCCGGTGCCGCGCGAATCGAGCCCAATCTCACCGAGCTTCCGGATTTTGCTCTGCATGTGGCTGAGGAAGGTGTCGCAGAGCCCGTGGCCGCCGCCCATGCCCTATTGGCAGACGCGAAGCGACATGGCGCGAAGACCATCTCCAGCACGGTGACGGCCCTGGTCCAGACCGGCGGCAGGATCACCGGTGTCGACACATCGCACGGATTGATTGCATCAGACGAGGTGGTGATCGCCGCTGGCGTCGGCGCGCCGGAGATTGCCGCGACGGCCGGGATCAGCCTGCCGATCGAAACACCGCCCGGCCTGATCGTCCATTCCCAGCCCACCAAAAAGCTGCTCAACGGCCTCGTGCTGGCCGAGCGGCTGCATATGCGCCAGACGGCCGAAGGCCGCATCATCGCAGGCTCGGATTTCGGCGGCGCCGATCCGGGTATGAATGCCGAAGCCACCGCCCACGCGCTGTTTGCGGCCATGAAAGCCATGTTGCGCGGCAGCGACGGGTTGGAATTCGACTTCCACACGATCGGCTACCGGCCGACGCCGATCGACGGCTTTCCGATCATCGGCCGCGCCGAAGGCATGGACGGTGTCTATGTCGCGGTCATGCATTCGGGCATCACACTGGCGCCGGCCGTCGGCCTGTTCGCCACAAGGGAAATTCTCGACGGCGAGCGCGACCCCTTACTTGCCCCTTATGGATTGTCGCGCTTCGCTCAATAGGCGGGCGGACGGCGAAAGCCGCCGGTCAGGGGTTCGATTGCCCTGGCCATGCCGAGCAGCTGTGACTCCGACCAGCGTTGGCCGACCAGTTGCAGGCCGATCGGCAGGCCGGCGCTGTCCTGTCCGCATGGGATGGAAAGGGCCGGATGGCCGCTGTAATTGAACACCGCGCCATAGGCCGGCAGCATCCAATAGCTCTGCTCCTTGCCGTCGACCTTGATCGGCTTGCCGGGCTCGCAATGCGGGAAGGCCGTGGTCATGGCGACCGGGCAGAGCAACACGTCATGGTCCTCGAAAAACCGGTCCCAGGCGAGAATGGACCTATCGCGGCGGGCGAGTGCCTCGAACCAACGCGAGACCGGTGCCGGTCCCTCCGTTGGCTCCGGCTGAGCGGCCTCCAGCATCATCCCGATCAGCGCGCCGCCCTGCTCCAGATCGTCATGCAGGTCGAGTTTCGGCAGTTTTGCTTCTTCGACGATCGCTCCTGCCGATTGTAACTGCCTTGCGAGACTTTCGACCGCGGCGCGGAGGTCGCCCGCCACTGGAAACCCGGGAAAGAACGGCGCGGAGGCAATGCGCAATGTCTTGAGGTCGAGCTTCGGCATGTCGTCGACCGGCACCGGCGCAAGATCGGTGTCGCTTCCATCCGGGCCGGCGATGATTTGATAGATCAGCGCCAAATCTTCCACGCTGCGCGCCAACGGCCCGAGGCAGGACATCAGCCGCACGCCGCGCGCGGCACCGCCAGGATCGGGGAAGGCGCCGGTCAGCGAGACGCGGTGCTCCGTCGGCTTCAGGCCATAGGCACCGCAAAAGGCGGCCGGCAGCCGGATCGAATCCTGCATGTCGGTGCCGACGTCAAACGGCGTCATCCCCGAGCAAAGTGCGGCCGCCGCGCCGCCGCTGGAGCCGCCGGCGGTGCGCTGGAGATTCCATGGATTGTTGGTACGGCCGAACAGCAGGTTGTTCGACTGCCAGTCCGAAAGCATGGTCGCGACATTGGTCTTGGCCATCAGCACGCCGCCAGCCGCACGCAAGCGGGCGACGACCGGACTGTCCTGTTTGGCGACATAGTCGGCAAAGGGCGGAAAGCCGACCGTGGTCTTCATGCCTGACGTTTCGTGCGTGTCCTTCAGTGTGAACGGTACGCCGTGCAGAGGTCCGAGAGCGTCGCCGCGCGCCTGGGCGGCGTCCGCCTTCTTGGCACGCTCGCGAGCCCCTTCCCTGTCGAGCGAGATGACGGCGTTGACCGCATCGTTGTGGGCATCGATCTGCGCCAGATGCGCGTCGAGGGCTTCCACGGCGGAGATTTTCCGTGTGGCGATGGCTGCGGCGAGATCGACGGTTGAGGAGAAGACGAGGTCCATAGTGAATGCTCCGGCTTGGCCGCTCGCCTGATCAAGATGGCGGACAACGGCATGACTTCAAGTGAGTGGAAGCATTCGACGATTGGCCGCGTTTGATCGAAATTGTGCCGATAGTCTGTTGAGGTCGGCGCTCTACGGCGCCCCCCTCTGTCCTGCCGGACATCTCCCCCACAGGTGGGGAGATTGGATGTCACGACAGCTTTCGCCAATCTCGGACGTTGCAAGGAATAGCGCGGCAGTCGCAGGTGCCAATCTCCCCCCGTGTGGGGGAGATGTCCGGCAGGACAGAGGGGGGCGCTGTCCCGCGGCGTTGCCGCACTGTTGCAACTAGACGGCCAGTGCCAGCCTGGCCGATGCGGGTGCGAAAGGACGAATGACCATGCCATCGCCAGTGATCGTCACAAAACTCGACGGCGGGATCGCCTGCCAGTCGCCGCCCTCGCGGTCGAACGGTTCGGAAACGATGCAGCGGCCGCCGCCCTTGCGCAGGACAGACGTGTAGAGCGTCGGTGCGTGAGCGTCGGTGGCATAGCGCACCGCATGCAGCGCCTGCCCGTCGGAAAAGGCGGCGGTGAGCTTCAGCGCCGGTTCGAGGCCGGCGCGCCGCGAAGCTTCGAGCACGCGGCTGGTGGCGCGGGAGACGGCGCCTTGCGGATCGGCGGCCAATCCCTCGTCGATCATCAGCAGGAAAAACAATTCGGAATCGGTGGTGCCCTCGCGCTGGTCGAAGACGGCGTCGGACAGCGAGTTCTCCAGCACGCGGCGGATCTTTTCGAAACCGCCGATCTGGCCGTTGTGCATGAACGACCAGTTGCTGGAGATGAACGGATGGCAGTTCATGCGGCTGGTGGCGCCGCCGGTCGACGCCCGCACATGGGCAAGGAACAGGCCGGATTTGATCTGCCGGCACAGACTTTTCAGATTGGGATCGGACCAGGCCGGCAGGATATCGCGATAGAGACCCGGCTCCGGGCGGTCGCCATACCAGGCAAGGCCGAAACCGTCGCCATTGGTCGGCGATTTCGCCTCCTGGGCGCAGTGGCTCTGGGCGATCAGCGAGTGACAGGGCGCGGTGAGGATGTCTTCGAGAAAGACCGCTTCACCGAGATAGGCCGCCCACCGGCACATCGCTTCTGTCGTCCCTAGGCGCGATCCATAAGAGCCGCAGGCTCCTTGGTCGCGTGTTTGCCTCTGTTGTCCGTCCGCTCATAAAGCTCGCGAACGATTCGGCTGGCGGTAGTCTCAAACAGAAATGGCAAGAAAGCATGAACGAGCGCAGCACAAGCCGCCATCAACAGGCGCGACGAGAACCAGGCGGCAAAGCCCATGTGGCTGAAATAGGTTTCGCCGACCTTGGCCGGATGAGAGGTGAAAATCCTTGCGACCGACATGCTGGTCCCCTTCAGCGCTTCAAGTTCTGATATGAGTATCCTGACACGCTTCGCTGGTTCATCGGTCTCAAAATGTCCTTGTATTTCGGTGATCCATGGGACAATTATCCCACATGGCGCTGGAAATCGACGAAATAGACCGGAAATTGCTCGCCCAATTGCAACGCGACGGCACGCTGTCGGTCGACCAGCTGTCGGAACGGGTGGCGCTGTCGCGCAATGCCTGCTGGCGCCGGGTGAAGCGGCTGGAAGAGGCTGGTGTCATCACCGGCAGGGTGGCGCTGGTCGATGCCGAAAAGCTCGGGCTTGGTCTTTCCGTCTTCATCCTGATCCGCACGTCCAACCACGATCCGGAGTGGCTGCAGAAGTTCCGGGCGGCGGTGACCGGCTTTCCCGAGATCATCGGCGTCTACCGCATGTCCGGCGACCTCGATTATGTCCTGCGCGCCCGCGTCGCCGACGTGAAGGCCTATGACCGGCTCTACCAGCGGCTAATCGCCAAGGTGGCGCTGTCTGATGTCTCCGCCTCCTTCGTGATGGAGGAGATCAAGGAGACCACCGTCGTTCCGATGGAACTGAGGTAGTAGCGCTACGTTCGCGTTTGGCCGAAGCCTCCCCAACTTCGTCATACCAGGGCGGAGCAGCCGCGAAGCGGCGTCGCGGAGACCCTGATATCCATGCCGTGACCTACCCAAGAGTGCAACGGCGCAGAACTCTGCACCGTCGTGACGCGTTGGAGTCGCGACATGGATCCTCGGGTCTGCGCCGCGTCGCTACGCTCCTTGCTCCGCCCGTGGATGACGAAGCATGGACGTTTTCGCCAATCGCCAAGCACGCAATCCTTCAGCGCAACAAACCCATCAAAACTCCTGTGCCCGAAACCAGGTCACAGTGCCGCCCAAAAGAAAGCCGTTGATAGAATTACAGTCGAGTTGACCGAATCGCCGTTCGCGCCGATAGGATCGATTTTATGCGCGCAGCCCTTCAAACTCCCTCCGTCATCGGTCCAACCGTCGGCTTCGTCAGGTTGCCGCATGCTGAAGGACTTCCCCTTCCTGCTTATGAAAGCACCGGTGCTGCCGGCATGGATCTGCGCGCCGCCGTGCCCGACGACCGGCCGCTGCTGATCCTGCCTGGCAAGCGTACTTTGGTGCCGACCGGGCTGATCCTGGAAATTCCGGAAGGCATGGAGGGCCAGGTGCGGCCGCGCTCCGGCCTTGCTTTCAAGCACGGCCTGACCGTCCTCAACACGCCCGGCACCATCGACAGCGATTATCGCGGCGAGGTGAAGGTGCTGCTGATCAATCTCGGCGATGAGGACTTCGCGGTGACGCGCGGCATGCGCATCGCCCAGATCGTTTTTGCCGCGGTGACGCAAGCCGCCGTGGAAGAGCGCAACCTAGCTGGCGGCACGGCGCGCGGCGCGGGCGGGTTCGGGTCGACCGGCACCGCCTGATGCCTGAACTGCCTAAACTTGTCATCTTCGACTGCGACGGGATCCTGGTCGACACCGAGAACCTCGCCAATCGGCGCCTCGCCGAATGGCTGACCGCTGCCGGCTATCCGACAAGCTTCGAATATTGCCGCAAGAATTTCTCCGGCCGCAGCATGGCGTCGGTGCAGAAAGAGATCGAAGAAGAGACCAGCGTCAGGCTCGGCGCCGATTTCGTCGATCGCTGGAATGCCGGCCTGCCGGACCTGTTTGCCCATGGCGTCGAGGCGATCCCCTACGTCCGCGAGTTTGTCGAAGCCGTGCGTTCAGCCGGTATCGCCTATTGCGTCGCCACCTCGGCCCGAGTGTCGAAGATGCACATCACGCTCGGCCAGACCGGGCTGTTGCCGCTGTTCGAACACGCGATGTTTTCCTCGACCATGGTCAGCCGTGGCAAGCCGTTCCCGGACCTGTTCCTGCATGCGGCCAAGACCATGGGCTTCGCGCCCGCCGACTGCATCGTCATCGAGGACAGCGTCGCCGGTACGCAAGCCGGCATCGCCGCCGGCATGCGGGTGTTTTCCTATCATGCCGATCCCTATTCCGACCGCGCTGGCCTGATCCAGGCCGGCGGCATCCTGTTCGATGACATGCGCGAGCTGGCCGGGCTGGTGCCGATCCACTGACCTGATCTTCAGCCTGCAGCTGTACGCCTCGATTGTCCGTGCTAGCTTGGCGCCGCCAACTCGAGGCCACGCATGAACCTCAGCCTGCTCCGCCTCATCCTCGCCTTGATGCTGTTGCCGTTTCTATGGACCGCGGCCGGCGCGCCGGCGGCAAGGACCGGCTGACCATGCTGTTCGACCTCGGCGATTCTCCCGACAGCGCCGAAGGCTATGCGGTGCTGGCGCTCTACGACATCACGGCCAAGCCAAAGCTGCTCGACGCCGTCAATGTCGCGCTCGACCGCGGCACCTATTTCCGCGAACCGGGCAAGCTTTCCGTCGGCGCCAACGATGACGTCCTCATCACCATGAGCGTGCATTTCAATTCGAGCCAGAACTATGTGATCACGCCGCTGATCATGGTCCGCGACGACAAATTCGAACTGATCGACATGATCTATACGTTCGACGAAAACCTGTGCGCCTACAGCCGCAAGCAGGATGTAGCTTTTCAGGCCATCGCGGAGGGGAAGCCCTATGCTGCCATCAAAGTGACGGTGACCGATGCCACGGTGCTCAACGGCGAAAACTGCGACGACACCCCGCCCAGACCAGAGTCCCACGAGATTTCCGTCACCTATCACTGGGACAAAAAGACATCGCGCTACATCAAGGATTCCGACACGCTGGACAAATTGGCAGGAGAGAACGCCAAACGCTTCTGAACCAACCGCATTCGTTTGCCCGGCGAAATCGGGCAGGATAGATTCCGCTTAGCCACAGCGCACATGATGGGGGTACTACCATGGACAAGGGCAAGATCTTTCGCGACCTGCATGCCTCGACCTTCGTCATGCCCAATCCCTGGGATATCGGCACGACGAAGCTGCTGGCTTCTTTCGGCTTCACGGCGCTGGCGACGACCAGCGCCGGCTTTGCCTTTTCGCGCGGGCAGCCGGATGGCGCCGTGACCTTCGACCAGATGATCCATCATTGCCGCGAGGTGACGGCGGCGACCAGCCTGCCGGTCTCGGCCGATCTCGAGAAAGGCAAGGGCGACAGCGCCGAGCAGGCCGCCGAAACCATCTTCGCGGCGGAAGCGGCCGGTCTTGCCGGCTGCTCGATCGAGGACCACACTGGCGACCCCGACAAGCCGATCTATGATTTCGCGCATGCCGTCGAGCGCGTTGCGGCGGCGGTGGAGGCGGCGCGGGCGCTGAAGCGCGATTTCGTCTTCACGGCACGGGCTGAGAATTTCCTGTGGGGCAAGTCCGACCTCGACGACACCATCAAGCGGCTGCAGGCGTTCGAGAAGGCCGGCGCCGACGTGCTCTATGCGCCAGGCATCGGCGACGTCGAGATGATCCGCACTGTCTGCTCGGCGGTCAGCAAGCCGGTCAATGTCATGGCAAAGCCTGGCTTCACCATCGCCGACCTCGCCATGGCCGGCGTCAAGCGCATCTCGCTCGGCCCGTGGCTGACCAATTTCGCCTATGGCATGCTGGAGACGGCGGCGCGCGAGATCCAGCAGGACGGCACATTCGGCTTCACCCGCGCCGCCATGCCGTTCGCCAGATTGCAGGCCCTCTTCGGCAAGTCTTCAGCTTGAACGGGGCCTATCGCATGACGCTTACCGTCGTCGATATGCATACGGGCGGCGAGCCGCTCAGGATCGTCACCGGCGGCTATCCCAGCATCCCGAAGGGCACCATCCTGGAAAAGCGCGCCTATGTGCGCGACCACCTCGATCATCTCAGGAAAATCCTGATGTTCGAGCCGCGCGGCCATTACGACATGTATGGCGCCTTGCTGGTCGAACCGGACCTGCCCGGCGCCGATCTCGCCGTGCTGTTCATGCACAATGAGGGCTATTCGACCATGTGCGGCCACGCCATCGTCGCGCTCGGCCGCTACGCCGTAGATGAGGGATTGGTGGCGAAACAGGAACCAATCACGACAGTCAATATCGAGGCGCCGTGCGGGCTGGTCGTCGCCTCGGTCGAGGTCAGGGACGGCAAGGCCGGTGCGGTGTCGTTCGAAAGCGTGCCGGCCTTCCTGTTCGCCGGCGGGCAGACGATAGAGCTGGCGGGTCATGGCACGATCGGCTTCGACGTCGCCTATGGCGGCGCCTTCTACGCGCTGGCCGATTGTCACCAATTCGGGCTTGAATTCGGCAGAAGCCGGGTGCGCGATTTCGTCGATGCGGCAACCGCGCTGACGGACGGGCTCAAGGCCGAATTGCCGCTGTCGCATCCCGACCATGCCGACCTTGCCTTCCTCTACGGCACCATCCTGACCGATGGCCGCGACGCGTTTTCCAGCGAGGTGACTAAGAACATCTGCGTCTTCGCCGAGGCGGAGGTCGACCGCTCGCCGACCGGCTCCGGCGTCACCGCAAGGCTGGCGGCCATGCATGCCAAGGGCGAGATCGCGATCGGACAGACGCGCACATTCGAAAGCATTGCCGGCTCGCGTTTTTCGGGAGTCGTGGTGCGGACGGCAAAGGCTGGCCCGCACGAGGCGATAATCGCCCGCGTCGGCGGCCGCGCCTATTATAGTGGCAGGACTGAGTTTATCGTCGAAGCGGACGACGAGCTCGGACGCGGATTCCTGTTGCTCTGAAGAAAATGCTCAGTGGCGCGAGGAGCGAGCCACTTCCCGCACCGAGATCGCCTTGTGCAGATGCACCATCATGGCGGCGGCGAACAGCGGCGTCAGCAGGTTGAGCAACGGCACGGCGAGGAAAGCCGCGATGAGCAGCCCAGCGAGAAACACCGTGCCGGCATAGTGCCTGCGCAAGACCTTGGCTTCGTCTTCCCCGCGAAAGCGCAGGGCGGCGAATTCGAAGAACTCGCGCCCGAGCAGATAGCCATTGACGATGAAGAAGGCGGCTATGTTGACGCCCGGCACCAGCAGAAGCAGCAGGGCGACGATGTTGCCGAGAATGACGACGCCGAGGAATCGCGCCGACAGCACCAGCGAGCGCAGCGCCGGCATGGCGCGGCCGGTCGGATCGCCGGGATAGTCGGTGCGCTCGACCACTTCGGCGATATCGTCGAGGAACAGGCCGGCGACAACAGCCGTCACCGGCGCGATGAGCAATGCCATGCCGAAGGCTAGCGCTATCGCGGCGATGATGCCACCCAGCCAGCCGGCCCAGGACGGTATGCCGGGCAACAGCGTCTGCAGCCACGGCAGGGCGAGCCACTCGACGAGGCTGGTCAGGCCGAACCACAAAGCGACGAGCGCCAGCAGCGTCAGACCCAATGTCTTGAGGAACACGGCCCGAAAGGGAGGCGAAAGCAACTCCAGGGCCGCAGTGCGGGCAGCGTCGAAAATCACCGTGCTTTACCCCCAGGTCACCAGACACCGCCGAAAAGGCGGACGCTTCCGAGATAGGCAGCGCAGGCCACGAGCACAAGCGGGCTGGTTCTTTGCTTTGACGCAATTCCCAAGGGAAAGCGCTATCCGCTTTTCCCGGGAAAACCGCTTCACACTTTTCCTGGAATTGCTCTACCGTGCAAACGCCGGCTTGCGAACCGGGATGGTCATGGCGGCGACTCCGGCCACGACAAAACCCATGCCCAGCCATGCCGTCGAGCCCAGGCTTTCGCCGAGGAAGAGAGCGCCGATGCCGACGCCGATCGGCACGCGCAGATAGGCCTGCGAGGTGGTGCCGACCGAACCCAGCGTGTGGATGAGGCGGAAATAGATGACGAAGGCCAGCGCGGTGGAAAACACCGACAGGCCGAGCAGGGCCAGGATCGATGCGGTCGAGGGCGCGAGCGTCCATGGCTGGTCGAACACAAGACTGAGCGGCACCAGGATGATTGCGCCGCACAGCATGGAACCGGCGGCAGGCAGCATTGGGTCGAGGCCCTTGAAACCACGGCCGAAAATGGCCGCACCCGCATAGCAGATTGTTGCCGCGACGATGGCCAACTGCGCCCACAACTCGTGACCGAGGCCACCCAGTGCCTGCGTGCCGATGATGAGGCAGATGCCGGCAATGCCAGCGCCGACGCCAATCAGCTTGCGCACCGTGACCGGCTCGTGGCGGGTGATGAGCGCTGTCAAGAGGAAGGTGAAGATCGGCGAGGTCGCGTTCAGGATGGTAGCGAGGCCGGCATCGACCGAACGTTCTGCCGCGGCGATCAGGGTGAACGGGATGACGCTGTTGAGACAGGCCTGGAAGGCGAAGCGGCGCCAGCTTGCCGCGTCGCCCGGCATGGCTAGCCCGCGCCAGCGGATGATGGCGAACAGGATGCCACCGGCGATCAGGGTGCGGGCGGCAATGAAGGTGACCGGCGGGATTGTCTCGACGCCGATCTTGATGAAGGTGTAGGAGGCGCCCCAGAGCACCGCCAGCACGACGAGCAGCGCAAGGTCGGTGGTCATGTCGTTCTTTGCAGGCTCGTTCTTTGTCGAGATCTTCTTTGTAGACATGGGGCTGGCTCGCCTTCGAAACGGGATCGGCTGAACCAAGCTTGTAGGCGGTGCGGCGACGAAATGCTTCGGCCACGGTCGAATTGTCATAGCGCCTCGCGGCTGAGGCGCCTTTTGCCTGTTCCGCCAAAGTTGCGTGTCTCGCCCTAGGCAAACCGGTTTCAAATCGCTAGACCCGCGCCGGGCCGGCGTGGCAAGAAGCCGGCTCGGGTTTTTGGCGGAGATTTTGATGCCGGATTATGACGTGCTTTGCATCGGCAATGCCATTGTCGACATCATCGCCCAGTGCGACGAGGAATTCCTCGAGACCAACGGCATCATCAAGGGCGCGATGAACCTCATCGACACACAACGCGCCGAACTGCTCTACAGCCGCATGGGTCCGGCGATCGAGGCCTCCGGCGGCAGCGCCGGCAACACGGCGGCCGGCGTCGCCAGCTTTGGCGGCCGCGCCGCCTTCTTCGGCAAGGTCTCCAACGATGCGCTGGGCGAAATCTACGCGCACGACATCCATGCGCAGGGCGTCGCCTTCGACACCACGCCGCTCAAGGGTGAGCCGCCGACGGCGCGTTCGATGATCTTCGTCACCCCCGACGGCGAACGCTCGATGAACACCTATCTCGGCGCCTGCGTCGAGCTCGGCCCGGAGGATGTCGAGGCCGACAAGGCGTCTGGCGCCAAGGTCACCTATTTCGAAGGCTATCTGTGGGATCCGCCGCGCGCCAAGGAAGCAATCCGGCAGACGGCCAAGCTGGCGCACGCGGCAGGCCGCGAAGTCTCCATGACACTGTCGGATTCGTTCTGCGTCGACCGCTACCGCGACGAATTCCTCGACCTGATGCGCTCGGGCACGGTCGACATCGTCTTTGCCAACAGCCACGAGATCAAGTCGCTCTACCAGACGTCGTCGTTCGACGAGGCGCTGGCGCAGATCCGCAAGGATTGCCGGATCGCCGCCGTGACCCGCTCGGAAAAAGGCTCGGTGATCGTGCGCGGCGACGAGACCGTGGTCATCAAGGCGACCGCCATCAAGGAACTGGTCGACACGACGGGCGCCGGCGATCTCTATGCCGCCGGCTTCCTGCATGGCTACACGCAAGGCCGCGACCTGCAGACCTGCGGCGACCTTGGCTCACTGGCGGCCGGATTGGTGATCCAGCAGATCGGCCCCAGGCCACGGCAGAATCTGCGCCGCGAGGCTGAGCAGGCGGGGTTGCTGTAACCTTAAAGCCCGGCGCTTGTGCCGTAGGCGGCCGGTCGCGCCGCTGCCCTTCGCAGGCTCAGGGCGTTCGAAGCTCGAAAAGCCAAGCAATTGGCTTTTCATCCGCTGCGCGGACCGCTTCTCACCGTCGCGCGGCTGTCATACATCGCACCTACACGCAATCTGGGCGTCCCGCGACTGACATTTCGGTGCGCCCTCAGTCCGTTGGGGTGTCAAGAAATGCTGGACAGCATGCTGTCGAGCGGCCGGATTCGTTGCCGCCGCGATTTCCGTTTTCCGCACTAGAAATTCAACAATCGGCCGCAGCTGAGGGGAGCGCGCGGCCAGAAGACAGATGCATGAACAGATTTCAGATCCAGGGCCTCAAACAGGACGACTTCGCGGAGATGGTCGCGGAGGACGTCGAGCGCGCGCTTGCGCACTATGACGAGGCCATCAACAAGCCCACCATGGTCTCGGTCGGCAAGATCGCCGGCAGCATAGCGTCCGCTGTCACCTTGCTGTCACCGAAGCACCAGCGCGCCATCGACGCCATTCACGCCGACCTTCCCGGCCTGGCATCGAAATTCGTGCGCGCACTGGCGGCTGAAGCCGCGCGCCGCAGCGAAGCCGGTATTACCGGCGTGACAAATCCGCCGACGACCCCGTTGGCCGACGTCGAGCCTCCTACGCTGCCAAAGTCGGACGATCTTGAATCGATGCTGATCGAGGACTGGGCGGGCCGCGTCGCCGGCTCGACCTATCTGGAGGAGCATTTGCGCATCGCCCGCTCGACCCTGCACCGCTGGCAGCGGCGGGGCGAGGTCATCGCCTTGCGCAAGGGCGGCCGCAAACATGTCTTCCCGCTGGCGCAGTTCGTCGACGGGCGGCCGGTTGCAGGCATTCGCGACGTGCTGTCGCTGATCAGCAATCCCAGACTGGCGTGGCTGTGGCTGACGCGCCCCTCGGCGCAGCTCGACGGTCGCGTCCCAATCGACTTGCTGCGGCAGGATCAGGTCGACGAGGTGATCGAAGCCGCGAGCGTGTTTGCGCCGGGCTGAACGCCTCCGCTAAGGCTCGTGCCTCAAGTCCCCGCCGTATACGCCGCGATCGCCGCCATGTTGACGATATCGCTGTCCTTGGCGTTGAGCGACACGATCTGAACCGGCTTGTTCAGGCCGACCAGCAGAGGACCGATGACCGTGGAGCCGCCGAGTTCCTGCAGCATCTTGGTCGAGATCGAGGCCGAGTGGAACGCCGGCATGATCAGCACATTGGCCGGGCCGGTCAGCCTTATGAACGGATATTGCGCCATGGCCCGCGCATTGAGCGCCACGTCGGCGGCCATTTCGCCGTCATATTCGAAATCGACGCGGCGCTTGTCGAGGATACGCACGGCTTCCTGGACGCGTTCGGAGCGTTCGCCCTGCGGATGGCCGAAGGTGGAATAGGCGAGCATGGCGAGCCTCGGCTCATAACCCATGCGGCGGGCGAAACCTGCCGCCTCCTCGGCGATGTCGGCGATCTGCTCGGCGTTCGGCATGTCGTGCACGGCGGTGTCGGCGACCAGCACGGTCTTGCCCCGCGCGAGCACGATCGAGACGCCGATGACGCGGTGGCCGGGCTTGGCGTCGATGACGCGGCGGATGTCGTCGAGTGCTGTCGAATAGTTGCGGGTCACACCCGTCACGATGCCGTCGGCGTCGCCCAGCGCCACCATGCAGGCGGCAAAATGGTTGCGGTCGTTGTTGATCAGCCGCTGGCAGTCGCGGAACAGGAAGCCTTTGCGCTGCATGCGCTCGTAGAGATAGTCGGTGTAGATGCCGTTGCGGCGCGACAGGCGGGCGTTGATGATCTCGATGCCTTGCTTGTTGAGGTCGATGCCGGCGTGCTTGGCGTTTTCCTTGATGACGTCGTCGCGTCCGAGCAGGATGGCGGTGCCGAGCCGCTGGTTCACATAGGAGACGGCGGCGCGCATGACCTGCTCCTCCTCGCCCTCGGCGAAGACGATGCGCTTGGGCTGACGGCGCACGCGGTCGTAGATGCGCTGCAGGGTCGATGCGATCGGGTCGCGGCGGGCCGACAGCTCCTGCGCGTAGCGGTCGAGATCGAGGATCGGCTTGCGGGCGACGCCTGAGTCCATCGCCGCCTTGGCGACCGCGATCGGGATGGCCGAGATCAGGCGCGGGTCGAACGGCACCGGGATGATGTAGTTGGGGCCGAATTTCGGCCGGTTGCCCTGATAGGCGGCGGCGACGTCGTCGGGCACATCCTGGCGTGCCAATGCCGCCAGCGCCTGCGCGGCGGCGATCTTCATGTCGTCATTGATGGTGGTTGCCCTGACATCCAGCGCGCCGCGGAAGATGTAGGGAAAGCCGAGCACGTTGTTGACCTGGTTGGGGTAATCAGAACGCCCGGTGGCCATGATGGCGTCGGTGCGGATCTCAGCCACTTCCTCCGGTGTGATTTCCGGGTCGGGATTGGCCATGGCGAAGATGATCGGGTTCTTGGCCATCGACTGCACCATGGCGGTGGTCAGCGCGCCCTTGGCGGAGAGGCCGAGGAAGACGTCGGCGCCGTCGAGCGCCTCGGCGAGGCTGCGCGCCTCGGTCTTGACCGCATGCGCCGACTTCCACTGGTTCATGCCTTCGGTGCGGCCCTGGAACACCACGCCCTTGGTGTCGCACAAAGTGATGTTTTCGGGGGCAAAACCCATCGCCTTCATCAGCTCGATACAGGCGATGCCGGCGGCGCCAGCGCCGTTGCAGACCATTTTTGTGGTCTTCATGTCGCGGCCGGTGATCTCCAGCGCGTTGATCAGGCCGGCGGCCGAGATGATGGCGGTGCCGTGCTGGTCGTCATGGAAGACCGGGATGTCCATCAATTCACGCAGGCGCTGCTCGATGATGAAGCATTCCGGCGCCTTGATGTCCTCGAGATTGATGCCGCCGAAAGAGGGCCCGAGGAAACGCACACAGTTGATGAACTCGTCGGCGTCCTCGGTATCGACCTCGAGGTCGATGGAATCGACATCGGCGAAGCGCTTGAACAGCACCGCCTTGCCCTCCATCACCGGCTTGGAGGCCAGCGCGCCGAGATTGCCAAGGCCGAGAATGGCGGTGCCGTTGGAGATGACGGCGACCATATTGCCGCGCGTCGTGTAGTCGAAGGCGCGCGAGGGGTCTTCGGCGATGGCCAGAACAGGAACCGCGACGCCAGGCGAATAGGCGAGGCTGAGGTCGCGTTGCGTCGCCATCGGCTTGGTGGCAACGACCTCCAGCTTGCCGGGGCGACCCATGGCGTGGAATTCGAGCGCTTCCTGCGCACTGACGGACGGACCGTTGTTCTCGGTTTTCCTGGCCATGATGTTCTTGATTTCCTCACCGGTGCAGCACCTCGTTGAAGCGGGTGCTTTGTGTCGGACCGAATTAAGACCACGCGCCGCCGCGTGTAAACCGCCAGTGCTCGGGAATCGCTGTCCGTCTCGGCAATTGCGGACAAACGGCCATCACCGGTCGTCCCCTGTTTTTCGAAGCTATGGCATTAAACCGCATCATCACATCTGCTAGCGTGCCGCGTATGAACATGCACATTCCAAACGAGCCGGACGCCCCCGAGGCGATGACGCCGGTGCCGACCGCCGGCGCCACGCCGATGATCGAGCAATTCATCGAGATCAAGGCGGCGAACCCCGATTCGCTGCTGTTCTATCGCATGGGCGATTTCTACGAGCTGTTCTTCGACGATGCCGAGAAGGCGAGCCGGGCGTTGGGCATCGTGCTGACCAAACGCGGCAAGTATCAAGGGCTCGACATTCCGATGTGCGGCGTGCCGGTGCATGCCGCCGACGATTATCTGCAAAAGCTGATCGGCCAGGGTTTCCGCGTTGCCGTCTGCGAACAGATCGAGGATCCGGCCGAGGCCAAGAAACGCGGCGGCAAATCGGTGGTGCGCCGCGACGTGGTGCGGCTGGTGACACCAGGCACCATCACCGAGGACAAATTGCTGGCCCCCTCGGAATCGAGCTTCCTGATGGCGCTGGGGCGGGTGAAGGGTGGAGCGGACCACTCCTTTGCGCTGGCCTGGATCGACATCTCGACCGGCGCCTTTCGCGTCACCGACACCACCGCCGACCGGCTGCTGGCCGACATCTTCCGCGTCGATCCGCGCGAGCTGATCGTCGCCGAGCCGGTGTTCCATGATCCGGAGCTGAAGCCGGTGTTCGACGTGCTTGGCCGCGTCGCCAGCCCGCAGCCGCCGTCGCTGTTCGATTCGGCATCGGCCACGGGACGCATCGCCCGCTTCTTCGATGTGGCGACACCGGATAGCTTTGGCGCCTTTTCGCGCGCCGAGCTATCGGCGATCTCGGGCGCCATCGCCTATGTCGAGAAGACGCAGAAAGCCGAGCGTCCGCCGCTGTCGCGGCCGGAGCGCGAGGAGCAGGGATCGACCCTGTTCATCGACCCGGCAACACGCGGCAATCTCGAACTCTTACGCACGCTGTCGGGCAGCCGCGAAGGCTCGCTGTTCAAGGCGATCGACCGCACGGTCACCGGCGGCGGCGCAAGGCTGCTCGCCGACCGGCTGATGGCGCCGCTGACCGACCCGGTGGCGATCGGCGCCAGGCTGGATTCGGTGTCGTTCTTCCGTTCCGAGACCCGGCTCTGCCAGGCGGTGCGGTCGAGCCTGAAGAGCGTCGCCGACATGCCGCGCGCGCTGTCCAGGCTGGCGCTCAACCGGGGCGGGCCGCGCGACCTCGGCGCGCTGCGCGCCGGCTTCGAGGCGGCAGGCGCGATCGCCGAGATTTTTGCCGCGACCGCCCTGCCGCAGGAATTGACGGCCGCACTCGCCGCCATCCATGCACTGCCCCAAGCGCTTTCGCAGCATCTGACGCAGGCGCTTGGCGACGAGCTGCCGCTGCTCAAGCGTGACGGCGGCTTCGTGCGCGGCGGCTACCATGCCGATCTCGACGAGATGCGGGCGCTGCGCGACGAATCGCGAAAGGTGATCGCCGGGCTGGAACGCTCGCTAATCGATGAGACCGGCATCCGCTCGCTGAAAATCCGGCACAACAATGTGCTCGGCTACTACATCGAGGTGACCGCCAACCATCATGCGGTGATGACCGGCAGCGACGGCGCCAAGGCGCGCTTCATCCACCGCCAGACCATGGCCAATGCCATGCGTTTCACCACGACCGAGCTTGCCGAACTCGAGACCAAGATCGCCAACGCCGCCGACCGGGCGCTCAGCATCGAACTGTCGGCCTTCGAGGCGCTGACGGCGGAAGCGGTTGGCGAAGCCGAAAAGATCCGCGCCGGTGCGGATGCGCTGGCCGTGCTCGACGTCTCGGCGGCACTCGCGCTTTTGTCCGAAAGCGAGGCCTGGTGCCGGCCGGTGGTGGATTCCAGCCTTGCCTTCGAGATTGCGGGCGGCCGGCATCCGGTGGTCGAGCAGGCGCTGCGCCGTTCGGGCGAAGGCCCGTTCGTCGCCAATGATTGCGATTTGTCACCGGAGGGCAGCGCCAAGAATGGTGCGATCTGGCTTTTGACCGGCCCCAATATGGGCGGTAAGTCGACGTTCCTGCGGCAAAACGCACTGATCGCCATCCTGGCCCAGACCGGCTCGTTTGTGCCGGCGACATCGGCCCATATCGGCGTCGTCGACCGGCTGTTCTCGCGTGTCGGCGCTTCGGACGATCTGGCGCGCGGCCGCTCGACTTTCATGGTCGAGATGGTCGAGACGGCGGCGATCCTCAACCAGGCCGGCGAACGCGCGCTGGTGATCCTCGACGAGATCGGCCGCGGCACCGCCACTTTCGACGGCCTGTCGATCGCCTGGGCGGCGGTCGAGTATCTGCACGAGAAGAACCGCTGCCGGGCGATCTTCGCCACCCATTTCCATGAAATGACCTCGCTGGCCGGCAAGCTGGCGCGGCTCTCCAACGTCACCATGCGGGTCAAGGAATGGGAAAACGACGTCGTCTTCCTGCACGAGGTCGGCAAGGGTGCCGCCGACCGCTCTTACGGCGTGCAGGTGGCGCGGCTGGCCGGCCTGCCGGAGGCGGTGGTCGACCGGGCTAAGGAAGTGCTGCATCAGCTCGAAGAAGGCGAAGTCTCCGGCAAGACCAACCGGCTGGTGGATGACCTGCCGCTGTTTTCGGTGGCGGTGAAGCGCGAAGCGCCAAAGCCGGCGAAAAACGATGCGCTCGGCGACGCGCTCGGCGCGATCAATCCCGACGAGATGACGCCGCGCGAGGCGCTGGAAGCGCTCTACCGGCTAAAAGGGTTGGCGGGGACGTAGTCAGATCATCTCCAACCCGCGCTTGCGCGCTGGCGGCGGGAAGGCGCGGTCGAGATCGGCGAGATCCTCGCCGGTAAGCTTGATGTCGAGCGCGGCGACATTCTGGCGGACGTGCTCCTGGCTGCTTGCCTTCGGGATGGCGATGACGCCCTCCTGGTGCATCACCCAGGCCAGGGCGATCTGTGCCGCCGTGGCGTTGTGGCGGGCGGCAATGGCTTCCAGCCTGGCATTGCGCGCCAGCGCGCCCTGCTCGACCGGCGAATAAGCCATTAGCGGAATGCCGCGCTGCCGGCTCCACGGCGCCAGGTCGAATTCGAGGCCGCGCCGGACCAGATTGTAGAGCACCTGGTTGGTCTGGACATTGCCGCCGTCGGGCAGGCCGATCAGCTCTTCCATCTCGTCGGTGTCGAAATTGCTGACGCCCCAGTGGCGGATCTTGCCAGCCTTTTTCAGGGCCTCGAAGGCCGCGACCGTTTCCGCCAGCGGCACGCTGCCCGGCCAATGCAAGAGATAGAGATCGATGCGGTCGGTGCGCAGGCGTTTCAGGCTGTTTTCGCAGGCGCGCTGCACGCCCGCGCGCGAAGCGTTCGATGGCAGAACTTTCGAAACCAGGAAGGTCTCGTCGCGGCGCCCGGCAATAGCCTCGGCCACCACCTCCTCGGCGCCACCGCTGGCATACATTTCGGCGGTGTCGATCAGCGTGATGCCGAGGTCGAGGCCGAGCTTGAGGGCATTCACCTCATCGGCACGGCGACTGATATCCTCGCCCATCTTCCATGTGCCCTGGCCAAGCACCTGAACGGCTTCGCCTGAGGGCAGTTTGGTGGTTCTGATGGTCGGCGGCATGGCGGGCTCCATTTGGGCCGATCGCATCACAGGCTGGACGAGAAATCCAGAGGCGTTCTCGCCGCGCTGGCGATGGCTGAAGACTTACTTCACCGGATGGGCGGCGAGCCAGGCCTGCATCTGCTTGATCTCGGCTTCCTGCGCGGCGATGACGCCTTCGGCCAGCTTGCGGATTTCCGGATCCTTGCCGTTGGCAAGCTCGACCTTGGCCATGTCGATGGCACCCTGATGGTGCGGGATCATGCCCTTGACGAAATCGACATCGGCATTGCCGGTATATTCAGATGCCATCATGTCGGCATGCATCTTGTCCATCGCTGCCTTGTAGCCCTCGGTCGAGGGGCTGGTCGCGTCCGTCGCCATGGCGCCCATGTCGTGTTTCATCTCCTCACTTTGCGCCGGAACACTTTCGAGGAAGACGGCAACCAGCATTCCGGCCGCCATCAGCAGCAGCACGAGTTTTTTGGCCAAGGTCATTCATGGTCTCCTGTTGAGTGGGTTTCGTATTTGGGGGCTTTGGTCAGAGTTTCAATGTTCTCAGCCGCAATGCGTTTGCGATCACCGACACCGAAGACAGGCTCATCGCCGCCGCCGCCAGCATCGGCGACAGAAGCGTGCCGGTAAGCGGATAGAGCACGCCGGCGGCGACCGGCACGCCCAGCACATTGTAGAGGAAGGCAAAGAACAGATTCTGACGGATGTTGCGGATCGTCGCCTGCGCCAGCGTGCGGGCGCGCACGATACCGTTGAGGTCGCCCTTGACCAGAGTGATACCGGCGCTTTCGACGGCGACATCGGCGCCGGTGCCCATGGCGATGCCGACATCGGCGGCGGCAAGGGCCGGTGCGTCGTTGACGCCGTCGCCGGCCATGGCAACGCCGGCGCCTTTTGCGCGCAGTTCCTCGACAAGGGCCGCCTTCTGTTCCGGCAGCAGGCCGGCGCGGACCTCGTCGATGCCGAGGCTTCTGGCGATCGCGTTGGCCGTGCGTTCATTGTCGCCGGTTGCCATGATGATCCGCAAGCCGCTTTCATGCAGCGCCTTGATCGCCTCGGCCGTCGTTGCCTTGATAGGGTCGGCGACGGCGATGATGCCGGCCAGTTTTTTGTCGACAGCGACGAACATCGCCGTCTTGCCTTCGAGTTGCAACGCCTCGGCCTTGGCCGAGATGGATGCGATGTCGACGCCAAGGTCGGCCATCATCGCGGCATTGCCGAGCGCGACCGTCTTTCCCGAGACCGAACCGGACACGCCCTTGCCGGTGACCGCCTCGAAGGCGCTGGCCTCGGCAACTGTCACGCCGCGCGTAGCGGCGCCGTCGACGATGGCTTCAGCCAGCGGATGCTCCGATCCCTTCTCCAGACCGGCGGCAAGCGCCAGCAATTCCTCCTCGGAAAAACCGTTTGCCGCAACGACATCGGTCAGCTTCGGCCGGCCTTCGGTCAGCGTCCCCGTCTTGTCGACGATCAGCGTGTCGACGGAAGCGAAGCGTTCGAGTGCTGCGGCCTCCTTGATCAGCACACCGGCGTGCGCTCCGCGCCCGGTGGCGGTCATGATCGACATCGGAGTGGCGAGGCCGAGCGCACAGGGGCAAGCGATAATCAGCACCGACACTGCCGAGACGATGGCAAAGATCAGGCTGGGCTCGGGTCCAAACACGGCCCAGGCGATGAAAGCGGCGATCGCGATGAGGACGACAGCCGGGACAAAGTAGAAAGAAACGCGATCGGCCAGACCTTGAATCGGGGCGCGCGAGCGCTGCGCCTTGGCGACGAGCTCGACGATACGCGCCAGTGTCGTCTCGGCGCCAACCTTTTCAGCGCGCATGATCAGCGAACCGTTCTTGTTGAGCGTGCCGCCGGTCAGCGCATCGCCCTCGACCTTCTCGACCGGCAACGGCTCGCCCGTGATCATCGATTCGTCGATCGAGGACCGCCCTTCCAGCACCGTGCCATCGACCGGCACGGCGTCACCGGGGCGTATGCGCAGGCGATCGCCGGCCTTGACGGCGTCGAGGGGCACGTCGTTTTCGGAACCATCGGCGGCGATCAGCCGCGCTGTCTTCGGCGCCAGATCGAGCAAGGCGCGGATTGCCGAGCCGGTCTTTTCACGGGCGCGCAGCTCCAGCACCTGGCCAAGGAAGACCAGCGCAACGATGACGGCAGCAGCCTCGAAATAGACCGGCACCGCACCGCCATGGCCGCGGAACTGATGCGGAAAGATATCCGGAAACAGTGTGGCGACGACGCTGTAGAGATAGGCAGCACCAACGCCGAGCGAGATCAGCGTCCACATGTTGGGGCTGCGGTTGACCAGCGAGTCCCAGCCGCGGTGGAAGAAGGGAAAGGCGGCCCAAAGCACCACCGGACTTGCCAGGACCAGTTCGATCCAGACCTTTGTCCGGTCCTCGACCAGGCCTTCAAACATCAAGCCGATCATGGGCGCCATGGCGATGATCAGAAGGGGGACCGAAAGGACAGCGCTCACCCAAAACCGCCTGGTGAAATCGACCAGCTCGGGATTTGGCCCTTCATCGCCCGTCGGCACGCCCATCGGCTCCAGCGCCATGCCACAGATCGGGCAGGATCCTGGCTTGTCGCGGATGATTTCGGGATGCATCGGGCAGGTGTATTGCGTGCCTTTGGGCATCGGCTGCGGTGCCGGCCTGTCGCCGAGATATTTTAGCGGCTCCGCCTCGAATTTCGCCTGGCAGGCGGCCGAGCAGAAGTAAAAGCCCTGGCCTTCGTGGCGGGCAAAGTGCCTGGCTGTCGCGCGGTCGACGCTCATACCGCAGACCGGATCGGTGGCCGTCAGGAATTTTTCCGGCTCGGCGACGAATTTCGTGCGGCAGCCCTGGCTGCAGAAATGATAGGGATGGCCATCATGCTCGGTCGTCGGCTTGCCGGCGACCGGATCGACAGTCATGCCGCAGACCGGGTCGCGGACGACGCTCTTCGTGGTGGGCACGGCGCCTTTTGTCGAACAGCAGCTACCATGCGCGTGATGATCGTGATCGGAATGCGTCATTCGAAAATGCCTCGATGGATCGGTGTGTGACGTGGAGGTAGGGTTTCCAGTAACTGGAAGGTCAAGGGCTGTTTCGACTTTTCTTCTCCGGTCCACAGCGCGTCCATCCTCCCCAGAAAAAGTCTCACGCGGCAACACCACGCCTGCTAGAGAGCGAGCGTCCCGGGGGTGAGATTTTCTTTGGCAATGAAGCGTCTGGTCATCAATCTCGATCGGTCTCCCGATCGCCTTGCCCGTGTGACGGCGGAGTTTGCCCGCATCGGCGTCCCATTCGAACGCGTTCAGGCCATCGACGCACGGGATCGGCCGGACCTGGACCAGCTGCCGCAAAATGTCGGATATCGGAACAGGCTGCCATTGACTGACGGCGAGATCGCCTGCCTGCTCAGTCACCGGGCCTGCTGGGCCGCCATCGCGCAAGGCGACGCTCGCTACGGGGCAATCTTCGAGGACGACATCGTCTTTGCCGCGAAAGCCGGCGCATTGCTTCGCGACAGCGACTGGATTCCAGCCGATGCCGAAGTCGTCAAGCTCGAAAGCTATTTTTGCAAGACCGTGATCCGACGCAAGCGCATTGACATCGGTCACGGCTTTTCCACATCCAAACTCGACGCCGGACATATAGGAACCGCCGGCTACATCATCTCCAGGCAAACCGCGCTCGACCTGATCAAGGCCACCGAGGAGATCGGCATCGCTGTCGACGACATTGTTTTCAACCCCGAGTTTTCGGTTTTGCGAGGCGAGACAATCTATCAGCTTGTTCCTGCGCTCTGCGCGCAAGATCAGTTCCTTGGCGACAGGGCGCTCCAATTGCCAAGCCTGCTCAGGGAAAAGCGGGATATCCAGTGCGCCGCCGGGACCGGGAAACGCAGAAAGACAGCCATAGCGAAGGTCAAAGCCGAGGCTCGCCGGATAGGCAAGCGCATTGTCGATTTCTGTCGACTGAAGCGGAGAATGGTTATTCCATTTACTTATCCGAGCCAAAGCTCAGCCGGGTCTTGAACCGGCTTTCAACGCCCCATACCCAGCGCCACGAAAACGCGCTATAGACGCCGCCGAAACGGCAAGGCCGACTGGATATATGGCAAGAATCTCCCTGAAGCTCGACGAATTGATCGACGGCGAAGCCTTGCGCCGCGAGATGACCGCGCTGACCGCGGCCACGGCGGACGATGGCTCAGGGCAGGCCGCGCGCAATGGCGTGCTCCAACTGCTCAAGGGACGACTGGCGGAAGGGCGCGCCATTGCCGAACGAATGCTGATGGACGATGGCGGCGGCAGCGCCTGCGCGGCGCGGCTGTCGCATCTCATGGACGAGATCATCCGGGCGCTTTACGATTTCGCCGTCACCCATGTCTACCGGGTCAAGAACCCGTCCTCGGCGGAGCGCATGGCCGTCGTCGCTGTCGGCGGCTACGGCCGTGGAACGCTGGCGCCCGGATCCGACATCGACCTTCTGTTCCTGCTGCCCTACAAGCAGACGCCGTGGGGCGAACAGACAGTCGAATACATGCTCTACATGCTGTGGGACCTGGGGCTGAAGGTCGGCCACGCCACCCGTAACATCGACGAATGCCTGCGCCTGTCGCGCACCGATGTCACCATTCGCACCTCGATCCTCGAAGCACGTTTCCTGTGGGGCGAGGAAAAGCTCTATGATGAACTGATGCTGCGGTTCGATCATGAGGTGGTGCGCACGACCGGCCCCGAATATGTCCAGGCCAAGCTTGCCGAACGCGATGACCGCCATGCCAAGGCCGGCGAAAGCCGCTATCTGGTCGAGCCCAACGTCAAGGACGGCAAGGGCGGCCTGCGCGACCTGCAGACGCTGTTCTGGATCGGCAAATATTTCTATCGGGTGCGCACCGGCGAGGAACTGGTCGACAAGGGCGTCTTCACCGAGGGCGAATACCGCGAGTTCCAGAAGGCGGAGGATTTCCTGTGGGCGGTACGCTGCCACATGCATTTCCTCACCGGCAAGGCCGAAGAGCGGTTGCATTTCGACATCCAGCGCGAGATCGCCGAACGTCTCGGCTACACCACACACCCCGGCCTGTCGGCGGTCGAGCGCTTCATGAAGCACTACTTCCTCGTTGCCAAGGACGTCGGCGACCTGACCCGCATCTTCTGCGCGGCGCTCGAGGAGGAGCAGGCCAAGCACGTTCCTGGCTTCAACCGCATCTTCCTGACTTTCTCCAGGCGCAAACGCAAGCTGGCCGGCACCTCCGATTTCATCGTCGACAACCACCGCATCAACATCGCCGACGACCAGGTGTTCGAGCGCGATCCGGTCAATCTGCTCAGGCTGTTCTGGTTCGCCGACAAGCACGGTCTGGAATTCCACCCTGACGCGCTCAAGCTGCTGACCCGTTCGCTCGGCCTGGTCAACAAGTCGCTGCGGCGCGACGAGGAGGCCAACCGGCTGTTCCTCGACATATTGACCTCGGATCGCAATGCCGAACTCAATCTGCGGCGCATGAACGAGGCCGGGCTGCTTGGCAGACTGATCCCGGATTTCGGCAAGATCGTCGCCATGATGCAGTTCTCGATGTACCACCACTACACGGTGGACGAGCACCTGATCCGCTGCATCGGCGTGCTGGCCGAGATCGAGCGCGGCGACGGCGAAAAGGTCCATCCCCTCTCGCACACGCTGATGCCGGGGCTGAAGAAGAGCCGCGAGGCGCTCTATGTCGCCGTGCTTCTGCACGACATCGCCAAGGGCAGACCCGAAGACCATTCGGAAGCGGGCGCCAGGATCGCCCGTCGCATCTGCCCGCATATGGGGTTGTCGGCGGCCGATACCGAAACCGTTGCCTGGCTGGTCGAGAACCACCTGGTGATGTCGATGACGGCACAGACCCGCGACCTCAACGACCGCAAGACCATCGAGGATTTTGCCGCGATCGTGCAGTCGGTCGAGCGGCTGAAGCTGCTTTTGATCCTCACCGTCTGCGACATCAGGGGCGTTGGACCCGGTGTCTGGAACGGCTGGAAGGGCCAGTTGCTGCGCACGCTTTATTACGAGACCGAATTGCTGTTGACGGGCGGGTTTTCGGAAGTGTCGCGCGCCCAGCGCACCGCAGCGGCGCGCGAGCGTCTGGCCGAGGCGCTTGCCGACTGGCCGGACAAGGCCCGCAAGCGCTATGTCGGCCAACACTACGAGAATTACCTTTTGACCGTCGATCTCGCAGACCAGTTGCGCCATGCCGAATTCATCCGCGAAGCCGACGTGTCAGGCAACAAGCTTGCCACCATGGTCAAGACCCACCAGTTCGAGGCGGTGACCGAAATCACCGTGCTGGCGCAGGACCACCCCCGCCTGCTCTCGGTCATCGCCGGGGCTTGCGCCGGAGCCGGCGGCAACATTGTCGACGCGCAGATCTTCACGACGTCGGATGGCCGCGCGCTCGACACGATCCTGATCAGCAGAGAATTCGATCGCGACGAGGACGAGCGCCGGCGTGCCGAGCGTGTCGGCCGGCTGATCGAGGACGTGCTGTCGGGCAAGAGCTGGCTGCCGGAAATGATCGAGAAGCGCACCAAGCCGCGGCGCGGCTCCAAGGTGTTCAAGATCCCACCGCGTGCCGAAATCCGCAACACGCTGTCGAACCGTTTTTCGGTCATCGAGGTCGAGGGCCTCGACCGGCCGGGACTGCTGTCGGAGATCACCGGAACGCTTTCCGACCTGTCGCTCGACATCGCATCGGCCCACATCACCACCTTCGGCGAAAAGGTCATCGACACTTTCTATGTCACCGATCTCACTGGCCAGAAGATAGATAGCCCGGCCCGCATCGCCACCATCCGCAATCGGCTGATGGCAACGCTCGAAGGCATCGTGCCCGAACGCGGCGGCAAACCCAGGGCGGCGGCCGAGTGACAACGACCATCACTTTGTCCCAATTGCGCAGGCAGTTCCCAAAAGCATGAGCCTCGTCAAGAAATTCGCAACGGTCGCTTCCGGCACGCTGATGAGCCGCGCGCTCGGTTTCGGCCGCGAGATGCTGATGGCTGCTGCACTCGGTACCGGACCGGTCGCCGATGCCTTCAACGCCGCTTTCCAGTTTCCCAACACCTTTCGCCGGCTGTTTGCCGAGGGGGCCTTCAACGCCGCCTTCGTGCCGCTGTTCGCCAAGGAGATCGAGACCCACGGTACCGAAGGCGCCAAGCGCTTTTCCGAGGAAGTATTCGGCGTGCTGTTCACGGCGCTGCTGGCGCTGACGATCATCATGGAACTGTCGATGCCGTTGATCGTGCGCTATCTGGTGGCGCCGGGTTTTGCCGGCACGCCGGGGAAGTTCGACACCACGGTGACGCTGGCGACGATCATGTTTCCCTATCTGATCTGCATGTCGCTGGGCGCGATGATGGCGGGCATGCTGAATTCGCTGCGCCGCTATTTCGCCGCCGCAGTGGCACCGGTGTTCCTCAACATCATCCTGATCGGCGTACTCGCCTATGCCTGGTACAAGGGCTCGGATGCCCTCACAGTCGGCTACGGGCTGTCCTGGGGCGTGCTTGCCGCCGGACTGGTGCAACTGGCGATCGTCTGGGTGGCGGTGCGCCATGCCGGCATCTCGATCGGCTTTCGCCGTCCCAAAATGACGCCCGCGGTCAAGCGGCTGCTGATCCTGGCGCTGCCGGCGGCCATCACCGGCGGCATCACCCAGATCAACCAGCTGATCGGTACGGCGATCGCCTCGGCGCAGAACAGCGCGGTGTCCTCGCTCGCCTATGCCGACCGCATCTACCAGTTGCCGCTCGGCGTGGTCGGTGTTGCGGTGGCGATCGTGCTGTTGCCCGAACTGTCGCGGGCGCTGAAGTCGGGCAATCTGATCGAGGCGGCCAATCTGCAGAACCGCTCGGTCGAGTTCACGTTGTTCCTGACGCTGCCGGCAGCCGCGGCACTCTGGGTGATGTCTGAGCCGATCGTGCGGCTGGTCTATGAGCGCGGCGCGTTCGCCGCCAACGGCTCGACGCCGACGGTGGCGGCGATCCTGGCGATCTTCGGCCTCGGCCTGCCGGCCTTCGTGCTGATCAAGGCGTTCACCCCAGGCTATTTCGCCCGCGAGGACACGCGCACGCCGATGATCTTTGCCGCCATCTCGGTGGCGGTGAACGTCACCACGGCGCTGACGCTGTTTCCACGGATGGGGGCGCCCGGCATTGCGGTGGCCTCGGCCGTCGCCGGCTGGGTCAACGCGGTGATGCTGCTCGGCGTCTTGATCCGGCGCGGCCATTGGGGCCGCGACGTACCGCTGATGAAGCGCATTCCACGTCTGGTGCTGTCTGCCGTGGTGATGGGCGCTGCGCTCTATTTTGCCGAACACTGGTTCGCCATCAGGCTTGGGCCGGGCTCGCCGCTGGTGGTCAAGGCGGTGACCCTGCTGTCGCTGGTTGCCGGTGGGGCGCTGCTTTATTTCATCACCGCGTTTGCGACCGGCGGCGCCGATTTCGGCATGATCCGGCGCAATGTCGGACGGAAGGGATCGCCGCCTGTCAAGGAACAGTCTCCAGATCCGTGAGCCGGAATTATTGCAATGTCCCACCCCTCATTGCGACGATAGCGGCTGCTTCGACAAACATTAGTCTTCTCCAGACAATTCGTCGTAGACGGAGGGTGGCAAGGTGTTGCGCGCCTGCCCCCTCAGTTCAATTCCGAGTTCGGCCCGAAGCCGTGCCGCGGTCTCCAGCGGCGTCTCGCGGCTGCGCCTGCGGTGCAGTGCCTCTTGCATACCGACCACGCTGGCGGGGCGCTTCTGACCTTCAGATCCGGTGGGCATTCAAGGCGTCTCCTCCAAGGTCGCTATGTAATGCACCCGGCTGCCGCTCGCGTACATGATGAAGTGCTTGTTGCCAAAGCGGTCGTTTTTGACAGTGAGCGACGTAGTGAACCGCGGAGCGTTTCGTGGCAATGGGGTCGTGGCGACGAGTGGCAGATGGCTCGCGGCTAGCCGCGATAGAAGCACGACTAATTGCCCTTCGGCCAGCGACTTCTCTGGGATGGAATCCTCCCATTGATCGGGCGCCCCGTGGCGTACAATCTTCCAAACTCGCGCCAAGTATCCGGCCCCTGCTTTCCGCGAAGCATATAGGTGCTTTCGCATATTTCAAATTTCAAACCGAGACACTCCCGGTTTCTTGTCCCTGTTCCTTATAGTCTGCTCCAAGGCCCAATGGCCTCTTGATCCTCTCACCGCTCTCGTCCATAAGCGCGCCGTCGCAAGACTTTCGCCGCGCGCGGTTTCCAGCCGCGTGATTGGCTCCGAAAAGTCTGCAACTTTTCGGAATCACGCTTATACGGCCCTCCACAAGCCATGAGGACAATCATGACCGCCTTCAAGCCACTCGTCTTTTCCGGTGTCCAGCCGACCGGCAATCTGCACCTCGGCAACTATCTCGGCGCCATCAAGAAATTCGTCGCCCTGCAGGACACCTCCGATTGCATCTATTGCGTCGTCGACCTGCATTCGCTGACAGCTCAACTCGTTCATGAAGACCTAGCCGACCAGACGCGGTCGATCACCGCTGCATTCCTGGCCTCGGGCATCGACCCGAAGAAGCACATCGTCTTCAACCAGTCGCGGGTCATGCAACATGCGGAGCTTGCCTGGATCTTCAATTGCGTGGCGCGCATCGGTTGGATGAACCGTATGACGCAGTTCAAGGACAAGGCCGGCAAGGACCGCGAGAACGCGTCGCTCGGCCTGCTTGCCTATCCCTCGCTGATGGCTGCCGACATCCTGCTCTACCGTGCCACCCACGTGCCGGTGGGTGAGGACCAGAAGCAGCATCTGGAGCTCACACGCGACATCGCGCAGAAATTCAACAACGACTTCTCCGACCGCATCGCGGCCCTTGGTGTCGGTGTCGAGATGCAGGTCGGCGAAGAGACCGTGAACGGCTATTTCCCGCTGACCGAGCCGGTCATCGGCGGGCCGGCGGCGCGCATCATGTCGCTGCGCGACGGCTCCAAGAAAATGTCCAAATCGGACCCGTCGGATCTGTCGCGCATCAACCTGACCGACGATGCCGACGACATCTCGAAGAAGATCCGCAAGGCCAAGACCGACCCGGAAGCGTTGCCGAGCGAGCTGGACGGCCTGGCCGGCCGACCCGAGGCGGAGAACCTGGTCGGCATCTATGCGGGTCTCGCCGAGATGTCGAAGGCGGATGTACTCAAGGAATTCGCCGGCCAGCAATTTTCCGTGTTCAAGCCGGCCTTGGCCGATCTTGCAGTGGAAAAACTGGCGCCGATCGCCAGCGAGATGCGCCGCATTTCGGATGACCGCGCCTATGTCGACGCGGTGCTCAAGGATGGCGGCGAGCGCGCCGGCGTGCTGGCCGAAGCGACGATGAAGACGGTGCGCGACATTATCGGCCTGCTGCAGGGCTGATCGCGACATCGGGTGCACTGGCACAAGGCCGGCGGCTTGCCGCCGGTCCCCCGCAGTGGCAGATTGCGGCCGCAAGACACCGAGTAGATAGACATGGTCTCCAAACGCCTCAGCCGCGAAGCCGGCCATCGCAGGAAATTCCTGACGATCATCGACGACACGCCGGAATGCGAGCGCGCCGTCGCCTATGCCTCGAAACGGGCGCAGAGCACCAGCGGCACGCTGGTGCTGCTCTATGTCATCGTGCCGGACGATTTCCAGCATTGGCTGGGTGTCGAGAAGATCATGCGCGAGGAAGCCAACGCCACGGCACGCGCCGCACTCGACAGCTATGCCAACAAGGTGCGCCAGAAGCTCGGCATCGAGCCCGAGATGGTGGTGCGCGAAGGCAAGCCGACGGAAGAGATCCACAAATTGATCGAGGAAGACCAGGACATTGCCATCCTGGTGCTGGCCGCCGGTGCGGGCAAGGAAGGCCCTGGGCCGCTTGTCGGCGCCGTGGCCGGCAAGGGGGCCGCCTTCCCGATCCCAGTGACTGTGGTGCCGCAGAACCTGTCGGACGAGGAAATAGACAGCCTGGCCTGAGATTCTGCTCTTCAGGTGATGCCGGTCCGATTTTGGGCGCGAAAAAACATTCCGCCAGCCAGCTGTTCCGGCGATGCGTTTCGCTTGAATGTCCAGCCAATTGAGCCTATTTAGAATTATTCCAAACTAGATGCCCAAACGGGCACGGAGACGGCCATGTTCATCCAGACCGAATCGACGCCAAACTCGGCGACGCTGAAATTCCTGCCCGGCAAGGAAGTGCTTCTGGAAGGCACCGCCGATTTCCGCGATGCCGACAGCGCCGCCGTCGCCTCGCCGCTGGCCGGCCGGCTGTTCGAAATTCCTGGCGTCACCGGCGTTTTCTTCGGCTATGACTTCATCACCGTGACCAAGGATGGCCCCGACTGGCAGCATTTGAAGCCGGCGATCCTCGGCGCCATCATGGAGCATTTCATGTCCGGCGCGCCCGTCATGGCCAAGGCCGGCCCGGCCGCCGAGACCAGCCAGACCGGTGAGTTCTACGACAAGGCCGACGAGGAGTTGGTCATCACCATCAAGGAACTGCTCGATACACGGGTGCGCCCGGCGGTCGCCCAGGATGGCGGCGACATCACCTTCCGCGGCTTCGAGAACGGCACGGTGTTCCTGCACATGAAGGGCGCCTGCGCCGGCTGCCCGTCCTCGACGGCGACGCTGAAGCACGGCATCCAGAACCTTCTGCGCCATTTTGTGCCGGAAGTGCAGCAGGTCGAGCAGGTCTCGTAGAGACCTCCTTCTCGAGGCATTAGAGGCAAACAACAAAAAACCGGGCCGAATTGCCCGGTTTTCTGCTTGGGACGTCCGTTGTTGCCTAGACGGTCCGCGTACGAAAACTGCCTCTAGAGAACGATGACCTTGGCGCCGACCGAGGCGCGGTCATAGAGGTCGATAATGTCCTGATTCATCAGGCGGATGCAGCCAGACGACATAGCCTTGCCGATCGAATTCCACTCCGGGCTGCCATGCAGGCGATAGCCTGAATCACCGCCCTTGTTGAACAGGTACATGGCGCGCGCGCCGAGCGGGTTCTTCAGGCCCGGCTCCATGCCGCCGGCAAACTTTTCCAATTCCGGCTGGCGCTGGATCATCTGCCTCGGCGGCGTCCAGGTCGGCCATTCGCGCTTGAGCGCAATGTGGGCGGTACCATGCCACTCGAAGCCCTCGCGGCCGACGCCGATGCCGTAGCGAATGGCCCTGCCGTCGCCCTCGATGAAGTAGAGGAACTTGTTCTGCGTATCGACGATGATCGTGCCCGGCTTTTCCGGGCTGTCGTAGTTCACTTCCTGCCGATGGTACTTCATCGGCACTTTCTCGATCGGGATGCGCGGCAGCTGATAACCGGCGTCGGTGACCGCGCCGTAGTCGTTGGAGAAGATCTGCGAGCCGATGGTGCTGCAACCGGCGATAGCAGTGGAGAGCGCCAGTGCGGCGATGATTGCAAACGACTTCATGCGCATCAGGTGATCCGGTGCCCCGCCCAACTTCGGCGGCACGAGTCGGCCGCTCTCTCATCATCATTCATGCTGGCATTTGCTTTGCTTGCCAAGCGCGCGATGCCTATATGCCTGCCTTGACGTACCGGTAAGCGTATCACTATGGCATTTTGGCAACAGGGCTCACAGGATTGTGAAGCAAATTCAAGGGGCCTGCTCCATGGGCTCCTGGAAATCGAGGAGAACCGTCATGAATGTCGGTGACGCCGCCCACCGCTCCGGCCTGCCGGCCAAGACTATCCGCTACTATGAAGAGATCGGCCTGATCGCCCCGGCGCGCGCCGCCAACGGCTACCGCGATTATTCCGGAGACGACATCCATCGGCTGGCCTTCCTGCGCCGCGCGCGCAATCTCGGCTTTTCCATCGACGATTGCCGCCAGTTGATGGCGCTTTACCAGGATCGCAGCCGCGCCAGCCAGAACGTCCGCGAAATCGCCGCCGCCCATGTCACGGCGATCGAGGAGAAGGTGCGCGAGTTGCAGTCGATGCGCTCGACCCTGCAGAAACTGATCCATGCCTGCCACGGCGACGAAAGGCCGGATTGTCCGATCCTTGATGACATGGCGGGAGCGGCGTTGCTCAGCGACAGGGGCACCTCTGCGCCTGCATAATGACCCTACGTCGACGAGGCCCGCGCCTGGTCGACTCCTGCCGGGAGGACGTCCACAATGGTCTCGATGACCGTCGAACTGCGCAATGTGGAGGACACGCAGGCGGCCATGGGCTGGGCCGGCGGCCACACGATCATCGTCGACCGGCCCGAAGGCAAGGCCGGCAGCATGGGCCTGGGCTTCAATGGCGGCCAGCTGCTCGCCCTGGCGATCGGCGGCTGCTTCTGCAACGACCTTCGCTACGTCGCCGAGGAAATGGGCGTAACGCTCAACAAGATCGCCGTGACCGTGACGCTGAACCTCGAAGGCAGGCCTTTGCTCGCGACCTCGTCACCCATCACGGTTTCCTGCACGACGCTGGACGGCTCCGACCCGGCGGAGATCATCACAAGGGCCGCGGCGATTTCCACGGTCAGCAACTCCCTGCGCCAGGGCGTACCGGTGAGCATTGAAACGGACGCAACGGCGGCCGGCTTGTCGAAGGAATGATCCCCGGGAACAGGCGCATTTGGCCGCGTGGATTGTCAGAGATCGCTAAATAGGCCCACCGCCGGCACGGCAGAGCGATTGACCCAATTTTCTTCGGCATCTGGGCGCGTCAATCTGCCGCGCTATGTCTTCCCTTGTTGCAATGATCAACGATGGAGATTGGCATGGATCGGCGATTGTTTCTGACTGGAATGCTTGGGCTGGCAGGGGCTGCGACCGTCGTCGCAATCGCGCGTCCTGCCACCGCCTTGGCCGGCATCCCCAATACGGGGCCCGGCATTCTCGATGAACTCGACAAACCGTCCGACGACATTCTCGACCCGGATGGTCCCGATGTTCAGGACGGCGTCGAGTTCGTGCGGCACCGCAGGTGGCACCGCCGCCGTCGTCGACGCGGGTGGAGGCGGGTTTGCCGTCGCTATTGGCGCCACGGTTCCTGGCGCCGCAGGTGTTTCCGCAGATCCTTCTGGATCCACTTCTGACGAGACCTGCAACGCGAAGGTCCCGGAGTCCGCCGGCGCCTTCGCTATCGCTGTAGGCTTGAACCCAATCGGCAAAAAAGGCCCGCCGCCCCTCGGCAGCGGGCAGGTCCTGGAGTGCCGGGGGATCAACCCGGCATGGGATCAACGAGCGGGTCACCGGTTGGTTGCAGGGATCGGCCCGGTAGCCTTCCTTTGGGTGGACCGCCACCGGGCCTGACCGGAGCGGGGTGTATTGGGGGAGCCCCGGCTGCTTCGAAAATATCACCTTTCACTTATATTCGCTCTAGCTAATTAACAGGAGCGACGCAGCCCGGAGTGTAGCTGGGTGGGCCTCATCGGACAGGCGCGCGCCCTTGCAATCGACGAGACGCTGCGCCGCTCGCGGCGAGGCGCGATCACGGGAAAGTGAACGTGACGCCATCGTAGCGTTCTGATCATTAGATGCCTCCCGCCACTGGAGGTTCATCGAATGCCTGCTTATGCCATTCTTGCCCTGGCTATTGTCGGTGAGGTCATCGCGACCAGCGCGATGAAGGCCTCGGAAGGCTTCACCAGGCTTGGCCCGTCGATGTTGGTGCTGCTCGGTTACGCTGCGGCGTTTTTCTTTCTGTCCCAGGTGCTGGACCGTATACCGGTCGGCGTTGCCTATGCAGTATGGGCGGGCGGCGGCATTGTTCTGGTCGCGCTGGTCGCTTGGATTGTCTACGGGCAACGGCCCGACGTGGCAGGTTTTGTCGGCATGGGCCTGATCTTGGCTGGAGTGCTGGTTTTAAACCTGCTGTCCAAAACGGGCGTTCATTGAGGTCCGACAACTACACGATCGCCTACATAAAGGCGGTTATATATTTGACAGACCCAACGCCAAAATGGCCGGCACGGGTTGCCGGATGAATGATGATCCGCGCCGGCCACTGCGGCTTCTTTGAGGGGTTGCCGCCTGCCGGGAGCTAGAGCGCGCGAATTGGCCGGCAATTGAGGCCCAGCCGCTTGGTTAAAAACGTACAGTGAATCCTTATTGAAGCCACCTCACAGCGTATTAAAAATCCCAAGGTCACCGGCTACGGGTTAACGGCGCACCGGTGGTTGAGAGTAACGCTAAGCTCCCGCCCTTATGGATGGGAGGTTGGCCATGTCTCAGTTCGATAGCTCGGTATCGGCTTTTGACTGCGATATTTTGCGCAGCGCGTTCATAAAAATCGTCATCTAGAAGAACATTCCAGAGGACAAATGGCGGGCCGAGGGCCGAGCTTTTGATCCGGGAGTATACGGATAGCGACGACATCGAGCCCGGTTTAGCGGAATGGATCGCGCGGAAGTAGCCCGCGATGAAAGAGTGGAAGCCCGACGATTACCTGAAAGCGCACATAAAACAGGTTCAAACCGTGAACAGAATCTGGCATGGTGCCTGGCATGCCGATCATCTCCCCCATCCCCATCAATCCTCTCATCGACGGCCGCCAGTCCGAACGCGCCATGCTGGTGCGGCGCGGCGTACAGCGGCTGCTCATGGATATGGGCGCACATGTGTTGCCCGAGCTGTCGCTGGCCACGGGCCGCCGCGCCGACCTCGTCGCGCTGACCCGGCAGGGCGATATCTGGATCATCGAGATCAAATCCTCGATCGAGGATTTCAGGGTCGACCGCAAATGGCCCGACTACCGGCTGCATTCCGACCGCTTCTTCTTCGCCACCCATCCCGGCGTGCCCTCGGAAATCTTTCCGCAGGAATGCGGCTTCATCCTTTCCGACGGCTATGGCGCCGAGATCCTGCGCGATGCGCCCGAGCACCGCATGGCAGCGGCAACGCGCAAGGCGCTGATGCTGCGGGTCGCGCGGGCCGGCGCTTCGCGGCTGCTGGCGGCAGAGCTTGCCGGCGTGTCGGTGCCGGCGCTGGAGGGTGAGAGCGAGTAACGGCCGTCCTTCAGTCTATGACCGGCTCTGCTCTTCATCTTCCTCCACGCCACCCTTGGTGGGCGCCATGAGCAGCACGGCAGCACCCAGGATGGCGGCGATGAAGGAGCCGGCGAGGATGCCGACCTTGACCGCGTCCTGCAGCGCCACGTCGCCGGCGAAGGCGAGCAGGCCGATGAACAGGCTCATGGTGAAGCCGATGCCGCACAGCAGCGATATGCCGATCATGTGCGTCCAGCCGGCATTGGCGGGCAGGTCGGCAAGACCGAGCCGGATGGCAAGCGCCGAGGAGCCGAACACGCCGACCAGCTTGCCAACCACCAGGCCGGCGGCGACACCCAGCGTCAACGGCTCGACCAGTGCACTGACGCTGAGACCGGCGAGCGAAACGCCGGCATTGGCAAAGCCAAAGATCGGGATGACGACGAAGGCCACAATCTTGTGCAGGCCATGCTCAAGCCGGTGCAGCGGCGAATTGTCGAGATCGTGGCCGATCCCGGCGGAGCGCTCAAGCGGGATGGTCAGCGCCAGCGCCACGCCGGCGAGCGTGGCATGGACGCCGGATTTTAGCACCAGCATCCACAAGATGACGCCGAGCACGAGATAGGGAACCAGCGTCATCACCCGCATGCGGTTGAGCACGACAAGCGCGGCAATGACGGCGAAGGCAGCACCCAGATAAGCCAGCGACAGGCCGCTGGTGTAGAAGATGGCGATGATGATGACGGCACCGAGGTCGTCGATGATCGCCAGTGCTGTGAGGAACACCTTCAGCGAAGCCGGCACGCGGCTGCCGAGCAGCGACAGCACGCCGAGCGCGAAAGCGATGTCGGTGGCGGTCGGGATCGCCCAGCCGGACAGGGCGGCCGCATTGTCGCGGTTGGCGGCCACATAGACGAGTGCGGGAACCACCATGCCGCCGGCGGCTGCAATGCCGGGCAGCACGCGCCGGGGCCAGGTGGAGAGCTGGCCGTCCAGCATCTCGCGCTTGATCTCCAGTCCGACGAGCAGGAAGAACACCGCCATCAGCCCGTCATTGACCCAATGCGAGACGCTGAGCGGGCCGAGATAGGCGTGGAGCGCGGAGAAATAGGTTTCGGCGAGCGGCGAATTGGCGACGATCAGGGCCAGTGCCGCCGCCACCATCAGGATGATGCCGCCAGCCGCTTCACTATCGAGGAATTCGCGGAAGACGGAAACCGGCCGATGCTTCAAGTCCTGCATGTCGCCTCCGTCATGCCGTCTGTTTTGGCGGGCTTCGATCCCGCAAGATGGCAAACGGCGGCCTTAACGCGGCGCCCGCTTGGCCAGTATGCGCTGCAAGGTGCGTCGGTGCATGTTGAGCCGGCGCGCTGTCTCGGAGACGTTGCGCTCGCACATCTCATAGACGCGCTGGATATGCTCCCATCGAACGCGGTCGGCTGACATCGGGTTTTCCGGCGGCGCCGCGCGCTCGCCGGCGGTGCGGGTGAGTGCCGCGAAGATATCATCGGCGTCGGCGGGCTTGGAGAGATAATCGACCGCACCGAGCTTCACCGCGGTCACCGCGGTGGCGATGTTGCCGTAGCCGGTCAGGATGATGGTGCGGGAATCCTCGCGCTTTTCGCGGATGGCCGCGACCACGTCGAGGCCGTTGCCGTCGCCGAGCCGCATGTCGACCACGGCGTAGGCGGGTGGATTGGCGCGCGCCTTGGCAACCGCCTCCTCGACGCTCTCGGCCGTCTCGACCACGAAGCCCCTGGCTTCCATGGCGCGGGCCAGACGCGTGAGGAACGGCTTGTCGTCATCGACGACAAGCAGCGAGGTGTCCTCGCCTTCAACCATTGCGCCAATATTCTCGTCGCCTGTCATAGTCTCAAAATTCCTGCTGCCTTAATTTTACGCAAATATAGTTCCTGAGCCTCCTTGTCCAATTTTTAGAGGTCCTTCAAGGCTCTCAGGCGGTGTCAAACATGCTGGCCGAAGTGATTTCCGGATTGAGGAACACACCACGCGGCCACGATATCTGGACCATGGCGCCCTCGCCCAGGCCGCTCGAATTGCGGAAATCGAGCACGGCACCAGAGCGTTCGAGCAGGGTCTTGGCGATGAACAGGCCGAGGCCCAGACCGCCGCCTGTTTCATTGCCTTGGCGCGTCGACATATAGGGCTCGCCGATGCGGTCGATGATCTCGGCTGGAAAGCCGGGGCCGTCATCGATGATCGAGAACGTGACGATGGCCTCGTCCCAACTCCAGCGCACGGTTACGCTTTTGCGGGCAAAATCGACGGCGTTCTCGACCAGGTTGCCGAGGCCGTAGATGACGCCCGGATTGCGTCGCCCGACCGGCTCGGGGCCGATGCGTTCGCCGGGCCGAAGCTTGATCGAGATGCCGAAGTCCCGGTGCGGCGCGGTGACCTCCTCGACCAGCGAAGTCAGTGGCAATCGCGAAAGATGCGCCTCGCCCTCGGAGGACAGGCTGGTCAGCCGCTTGAGAATCTCGCGGCAACGCTCGCTCTGCGAACGCAACAGCGTCACATCTTCCCCGTATTTCGGATCCTTGCCGAGCGCCTTTTCCATCTCCTTGGCGACAAGCGCGATGGTGGCGAGCGGCGTGCCGAGCTCGTGCGCGGCCGCGGCGGCCAGCCCGTCGAGTGCCGAAAGGTGCTGCTCGCGCTGCAGCACGAGCTCGGTTGCGGCGAGCGCATTGGCCAGAAGCCGGGCTTCGGCGGCCACCCGGAAGGCGTATATGGCGGTGAAGGCGATCGAGGACAGCACCGCCATCCACATGCCGGCGACATAGAGAAAAGGCATCGCCAGCGGCGCGTCCTCATGCCAGGGCAGCGGCAGATGGACAAAGACCAGAAAGGTCGCCGCCGACATCACCAGCCCGCCGAGGATGGCGGTCAGGCGCAGGGGCAGCGATGTCGCCGAAATGACGACAGGCACGGTCATCAGCAGCGAGAACGGGTTGGTGAGGCCGCCGGTCATGTAGAGCAGGCCGGCAAGCTGCAGGCTGTCGAAGATGAGGATGCCGAAGGCCGCAAGCGGCGTGAGCCGGTGCGCCGCCGGAAAGCGAAAGGCGAGAAACAGGTTCATCCAGGCCGAACAGGCGATTAGGGCAAAGCAGAGGCTGACCGGCAGTGGAAACTTCAGCCCATAGGCGACGACGAGCACCGTCAGGCTCTGACCGACAATGGCAAGCCAGCGCAACCGGATCAGCGTGTTGAGGCGCAGTCTCTGGCTCTGCTGGAAATCGGGCGAACGCAAAACGTTGATCATGGCCATGAATTACAGCCGCGAAGCGCTGAAGGCTAGGTCCCGCCCCAATCCGAGGAGTCGGATGGGGCTCTACTTCTTGTTTGAGCATGACCTTTCCAAAAACCGGTTTCCACTTTTTGGGATCATGCTCTGGGTTTTGCGCGGGCGGTGGCGGTCGCGAGCAGCGGGTTTTCCGGCCAGACGTGCTTGGGATAACGGCCGCGCATATCGGCGCGCACATCGGCCCAGGAGCCGCGCCAGAAGCCGGGCAGGTCGCGCGTCGTCTGGATTGGCCGGTGCGCCGGCGACAGGAGTTCGAGCGTCAGCGGCACACTGCCATTGGCGATGGCGGGATGGCGGTCGAGGCCGAACAGCTCCTGCACGCGAATCGCCAGCACCGGCCATTCGCCGTCATAGCGGATCGGCACATGGCTGCCCGACGGGGCATCGAAATGGGTCGGCGCCAGCGTATCGATCCTGCGCTGCAGATCATGCGGCACGAGGCTGGCCAGCCCGGCCGAGATAACGCCCGCATCTATGGCGGCAAACGATGCCGCGCCGGACAGGTAAGGCAGCAGCCAGTCATTGAGGCGCGCGATGAGAGCAGCATCCTCCATATCGGGCCAAGGCGCGCCAAGGCCGCGATGCAGCCAGCCAAGCCGCTGGCGCAGCGTTTGCGCCTCCTTGCTCCAATTCAGCAGCGACAGCCCGTGCTGGCGCACCGCATCGAGGACGGCGCGGTCGGCGTCGGGCCCCGTTGGCGGCGGCAGCATGCGTTCGGCGAGCGTGATGGCGCCAAGGCGCACGGTTTCACGCACACGCACGGCGCGCTTGTCGCGGTCGAAGCTCGTTTCGCGGCGGACCTCGATCCTGTCCGCCAGCGCAGCGCGGACATCGTCCTCGCCGATCGCCGCCGCCGCCGTGATGCGCGCATTCTGTGCCTTGCCCTGCAGGTCGGCGACGACCAGAAACGGCTCGCCCGCCAGCGGATCGCCGGCGTCGAGCATGGCGCCGGAGCCGTTGGCCAGCACGAAACGGCCACGCTCGCCACGCGCCTTCGCCACCCGATCCGGCCAGGCGTGGACGAGCAGGGGACCGGCTGACTTACCCTCCCCCTTGTGGGGAGGGTCGGCGAGCGCGCCTTGCGCAGCAAGGCGAGGGAGACGGGGTGGGAGTGCAGCGCTCGGCCTACCCCCACCCCGCTCCGCTTCGCGGATCGACCCTCCCCACAAGGGGGAGGGTGAAGAGGTGCCGGCCTGCCGCGCCAGCCGTTCGGCGAGCTGCTTGGCGGCGGTAGCGCGCGGAGATCTTTCCCCACGAAAGCGCATCAGCCGTCGCTCCAGATCGGCGCCGTCGCCACCAAGACCGCGTTCGGTGAGCAGCACCGCAAGCATCGCCGCCTCGAAGGCATGGCCGCTGCCGGCTGCCTCGGCAACCATGTGCGCCAACCGCACCGGCAGAGCGAGCTTGCGCATCGCTGCACCCGCCTCCGTCAGGCGGCCCGTCTCGTCGATGGCATCCAGCGCGCGCAGCAGTGCCCTTGCCTCACTAAGGGCCGGAACAGGCGGCGGATCGAGAAAGGCGAGCCCTGCCGGATCGGCAACGCCAAAGGCAGCGCAATCGAGCAGCAGTCCGGACAGATCGGCCTCGAGGATTTCCGGCGGCGTGAAAGTGGGAAGTGCAGCCGTCTGCTCGGCCCGCCACAGCCGGATGGCGACGCCAGCCTGCGTGCGCCCGGCACGGCCGGCGCGCTGGTCGGCGGAAGCCTTGCTGACACGCACGGTTTCCAGCCGGGTGAGGCCGCTGGCCGGCTCATAGCGCGGCAGGCGCGACAGGCCGGAATCGATGACGACGCGCACACCGTCGATGGTGATCGAGGTTTCGGCGATCGAGGTGGCCAGCACCACCTTGCGGCGGCCTGAAGGCGCCGGCTTGATCGCGGCGTCCTGCGCCTTGCCGTCGAGCATGCCGTAGAGCGGCACGATGTCGGTTTCAGTGCCGACCTTGCCGGCCAGCCGCTCGGCGGTTCGCTCGATCTCGCGTTGGCCGGGCAGGAAGGCAAGCACGCTGCCGATCTCGTCGGCAAGGGCTGTGCGGATCGCCTTGGCCATCGCGTCCTCGATGGCAATGCCGGTAGGGCGCTCGTCGTAGCGGATGTCGACAGGAAAGGCGCGCCCCTCGCTCTCGATCACCGGCGCACCCGACAGCAGTTTCGCGACCCGCGCGCCGTCGAGCGTTGCCGACATCACAGCCAAGCGCAGGTCCGGCCGCAGCGCACCCTGCACGTCGAGCGCCAGTGCGAGCCCAAAATCGCCATCGAGCGAACGCTCGTGGAATTCGTCGAAAATGACAGCCGAAACGCCGGGCAATTCGGGATCGTCGAGGATCATGCGCGCCAGCACGCCTTCGGTGACGACTACGATTCTGGTCTTTGCCGAAATGCGGTTTTCCATGCGCATGGCATAGCCGACGGTGGCGCCAGGTTCCTCACCAAGCAATTCAGCCATCCGGCGGGCGGCGGCGCGGGCGGCGAGGCGGCGCGGTTCAAGCAGGATGATCTTGCCGGCGCCGAGCCAAGGCGCGTCAAGCAGCGCCAGCGGCACCAGCGTCGTCTTGCCGGCGCCCGGCGGCGCCACCAGCACGGCGCTGTTGCCATGGCCGAGCGCTTCCCTCAGCGCCGGCAGCACGGCAGATACAGGAAGCTCCGGCAGGGGTTTTGTGGTCATGGCGCCCGCATATCAGCGGTTGTGGCCACGGCGCAACCAGAGACGGTTCAAAGCCGGGTGCGCGAAAACGGGTTCCAGCGCACGGTGCCCAGCCGCGCTTCCTCCCGCACCATGGTCAACAGGCCGGCGCCGCCAACGACCGCCAGACCAACCAGCGACAGCCCGTCCGGATATTCCTGGAAGAACAACGCGCCGAGGACCACCGCCCAGGCGATCTGCGAATAATGCGTCGGCGCAACGCGGTTGGCGGGCGCGTATTTCATGGCCAGCAGTTGAAGGAATTGTCCACCTGCGGTGAAGGCTCCGGCCATTGCCAGCCACAGCAACTGCTTTCCGCTGGGAACAGTGAAGGCGGTGGCGGCGGCACCGATGCCGTTGAACAGCAGGCCGCAACCGACCAGCACGCCGAGCATGGTGGTGCGCTTTTCCTGCTGCGCCAGCGAGCGCATCAGGATGACGCTGGTGGCGGCGAGGAAGGCAACGCCGAAGGCGGCAAGATGGCCGAGATTGAGCTCGCGAAAGCCAGGCCGCACCACCAGCATGACGCCGGCAAAACCGGCGACCACCGCCAGCCAGCGCCAGGGGCCGACCTTCTCCTTGAGGATCACCGTGGAGAGGATGGTGACGCAGAGCGGCGCCAGGAAGATCAGCGCATAGGACTCGGCCAGCGGAATGGTGGTGAAGGCGTAGACGCTGAGCACGCCGGAAGCGATACCCGCCCAGGCACGCGCCTGCACCGCCCATGGCCTTTTGGTGCGCCAGAAATCACGCCAGCGTTCACCCGCAGGCCGCGTGAAGAATAGGAAGAAGCCCGCGAACAAGGTTATGAAAAAGCCGATCTCGAAGATCGTGAGCTGACCGCCCAGGCTTTTGACAACGGCATCGCTGCCCGAATAGCTTGCGTAGGCGATCAGAGCGAGCAGGATTCCGTTCGTCACGTTGTTCCAGTTCCGGGGAGAGAGTGATTTGAAAATCCTAGCGCTCGGTGCGCATCCGGACGACATCGAGATCTTCATGTTCGGTACGATGGCCGCCTATGCCGCGCAAGGCGCAGAACTCACTTTTGCCATAGCCACGGACGGTGCCAGGGGCGGCACGAGTGATCCCGCTGTTCTCGCTCGTGTCCGTCGCGACGAAGCAACGGCCGCGGCCGCGCTGGTAGGTGCAACGCCACGCTTCCTCGACTTCCCCGACGGCGAGCTGGTGGCAGATGCAGCGCTGATCGGAGCTCTGAAAGCACTGATTGGTCAAACCGGCCCGGATCTGGTGATCACGCATGCGCCCAACGACTATCACGCCGACCATCGCGCGCTGTCGGACGGCGTGCGCATCGCGGCGTCTTTCACCGTCCCGGTGCTGCATGCCGACACGATGGGCGGCACCGGTTTTTCGCCGACGCACTACGTCGACATTTCCGGGTATGCCGACGTCAAGGTTGAGGCGATCCGAATGCATCAGTCGCAGGATCCCGACCGCTTCGTCGACATCGCGCGGACACAGAACGCCTTTCGCGCCGGCCAGTGCAACGGCGTGCAAGGCTCGCTGGCCGAAGCGTTCCGCTTCGAACCGTCGTTCCCGTTCGCCGATATCCGTATGCTGCTGCCGCCGGCGCCGCCGATCCGGAAGGTGATGGTGAGCACCAGAAGGGTCGATTGAAAGCCGAGGCTGCCCCACGTCCTGGTCAGAATCGGCCTGAGCAGCTTCGGTAAGCCGACCAGCGGCCCGCGCTTTTCCCAACGTTTTCAGACATCGCCATAAGCATGCTGCGGCGCAGCAACGAATTCGCTTGCCTTGTTTAGTAAAAATTGCATCACTAAACAAATTACTAAACATCCGCAGCGTAACCGCGCAGCCATGTTTGGGCCCCTGAGGAGAGGGGTTGAGGGCTTTTGAAACCGTCATCCGGGCGCGTTTCGCAAATGGGAGGAAGTCATGAAATCGAGCTTGAAACTGGCGTTGGGACTGACCTCGGCGATCACAGCGTCGACAGCCGTCTCGAATGTCGCGCACGCTGAAGACCTGACACTGTGCTGGGCCGCATGGGACCCGGCAAACGCGCTTGTCGAACTGTCCAAGGATTTTACCAAGGAAACCGGCATCGGCATGAAATTCGAGTTCGTGCCGTGGACCAACTATGCCGACCGTTTCCTCAACGAGCTGAATTCGCACGGCAAATTGTGCGACCTGATCATCGGCGACAGCCAGTGGATCGGCGGCGCTGCCGAGAACGGCCATTACGTCAAGCTGAACGACTTCTTCGACAAGGAGAAGATCAGCATGGACGATTTCGTGCCGGCAACCGTCGTCGGCTATTCGGAATGGCCGAAGAACACGCCGAACTACTGGGCGCTGCCGGCCATGGGCGACGTCGTCGGCTGGACCTATCGCAAGGACTGGTTCTCCAAGCCGGAGCTGCAGAAGGAATTCAAGGAGAAATACGGCTGGGATCTCGGCCCGCCGACCACCTTCGACCAGCTGAAGCAGGTCGCCGAGTTCTTCCAGAAGCGTGAGATCGACGGCAAGACCGTCTACGGCGCCTCGATCTACACCGAGCGCGGCTCTGAAGGCATCACCATGGGCGCCATGGACGTGCTCTACAGCTATGGCTTCCAGTACGAAAACCCCAAGAAGCCCTACGAGATGGAAGGGTTCGTCAACTCCGACAAGTCGGTGAAGGGCCTGGAGTTCTACAAGGCGCTCTATGACTGCTGCACCCCACCCGGCGCCTCGAACAGCTACATGGGCGAAGGCGTCGATGCCTTCAAATCCGGCCAGGTGGCGATGCACATGAACTTCGCCTTCACATGGCCCGGCCTGCAGAAGGACGAGAATGTCGGCGGCGACAAGATCGGCTACTTCGTCAACCCGAAAGGTCCGGACGGCGAGCAATTCGCGCAGCTCGGCGGCCAGGGTATCTCCGTGGTGTCCTATTCCGACAAGCAGGAGGCGGCGCTGAAATACATCAAGTGGTTCGCCAACAAGGACGTGCAGTCCAAGTGGTGGTCGCTCGGCGGTTATTCCTGCCTCAACGCGGTGGTCAAGGATCCGGGCTTCCCAGCCAGCCAGCCCTACGCGCAGACCTTCCTCGACTCGATGGCCATCGTGAAGGACTTCTGGGCCGAGCCGAGCTACGCACCGCTGCTGCAGGCTTCGCAGAAACGCTTCCATGACTATGTCGTCGCCGGCCAGGGTTCAGCCAAGGATGCATTGGACGGCCTGGTCAAGGACTGGACGCAGGTCTTCCAGGACGATGGCAAGATGTAATCGGCTCCTCCCGAGCTAGGGCCCTAGCGTCCCGTGCCGCCCTTGGCACGGGACGCAGTTCAGATAAATTCCATGACAGAGACGACCAAGTGACCGAAGCAGGACTCACCATGCTCAATCGGACCGCGGAGAACGTTGCCCGGGCGACCCCGGAGCCGTTGGCCCGCAAGGTCCGGGGCATCAGCGACAAGGGCCTCGCCTGGCTGTTCATCTCGCCGACGATCCTGTTGCTGCTGGCCATCAACATCTTCCCGCTGTTCTGGGCGATCTATCTGTCGTTCACCAACTACCGGGCCAACCGCCCGAACGAGGTGGTGAAGAATCTCGGGCTCGCCAACTACCAACGCATCCTCGGCGATAAGGATATCTGGATCGCCATGCAGACGACGGCGCATTTCGTGTTCTGGACCATCCTGTTGCAGACGCTGATCGGCTTCACGCTGGCCTGGCTGATCGACCGGAAGTTCCGCGGCCACGCCTTCTGGACGACGCTGATCCTGGTGCCCATGATGCTGTCGCCGGCGGTGGTCGGTAATTTCTGGCGCTTCCTCTACGAGCCGCAGATCGGCCTGTTCGCCTACGCGATTTCCTTCGTCACGAGGATCCCGCCGACCGATATCCAGATGCTCTCCAACGTCTCGCTGGCGCCCTGGTCGATCATCATCGTCGACACCTGGATGTGGACACCCTACGTGATGCTGATCTGCCTCGCGGGCCTACGCTCCATCCCCGAATACATCTACGAGGCGGCCGAGGTCGACCGCGCCTCCAACTGGCGGCAATTCTGGTCGATCACGCTGCCGATGGCGCTGCCCTTCATCATGCTGGCTGTGCTGTTTCGCGGCATCGAGAACTTCAAGATGTTCGACATGGTCAATCTGTTGACCGGCGGCGGGCCGGGCTCGACCACCGAGGTCGCCTCGATAACGCTGAAGCGGCAGGCTTTCGAAAGCTGGCGCACCGGCTATTCCTCGGCCTTCGCAATCATTCTTTTCGTGGCGGTGTTCGGCCTCGCCAACATCTACGTCAAGGCGCTCAACAAGGTGAAGCAGAGATGAGCCTGACCACAGCCCACTCGGTCGTCGCACCGAGCAGCAACTCGAAACGGATCGCCGGCACGATCATCGTGCTTTACGCACTGATCTCGATCGTGCCGCTGCTGTGGATCTTCGCCACCAGCTTCAAGACGCCGCCGGATTCAATCGCCTATCCGCCCAAGATCCTGTTCCAGCCCAGCCTCGAGGGCTACTGCAATTTGTTCACGACGCGGACCCGGCAGACGCCGGAATACATCAACTCGCTCGGCCCGGCGACGGGCTTCTGCGACGAGACCACGCGCAAGCGCAACATGGTGATCGCCGGCCCGTCCAACTTCCTGCCGCGCTTCGTCAATTCGCTGATCATCGCCTTCGGCTCGACCTTTTGCGCCGTGTTCCTCGGCACGCTCTCGGCCTATGGCTTCTCGCGCTTCAAGGTGCCGCTCGCCGACGACCTTTTGTTCTTCATCCTGTCGACGCGCTTCATGCCGCCGATCGCCGTCGCCATTCCGATCTACCTGATGTACCGCGAGCTTGGCCTGTCGGACACCGCGCTCGGCATGATCCTGCTCTATACGGCGGTCAACGTGTCGCTGGCTGTATGGCTGCTGAAAGGCTTCATCGACGAGATCCCGCGCGAATATGAGGAAGCGGCGATGATCGACGGCTATACGCGGCTGCAAGCCTTCTGGCGCACCGTGCTGCCGCAGGCGACCACGGGCATTGCCGCGACCGCCATCTTCTGCCTGATCTTCGCCTGGAACGAATATGCGTTCGCTACGCTCCTGACTTCCGGCACGGCGCAGACCGCGCCGCCTTTCATCCCGACCATTATCGGCGAAGGCGGCCAGGACTGGCCGGCGGTCGCAGCCGGCACGACGATCTTCCTGGTGCCGATCCTGGTTTTCACCATCCTGCTCCGCAAGCAATTGCTGCGCGGCATCACCTTCGGCGCGGTGCGCAAATGATTGATGTGGGAATAAGAGGCCGCCGGTGTCACCGTTTACCCTCTCCTCGTTCACGGCTACGGGATCGACACATTTGCGAACGCTTAGCATTTAGCGAGAGCGTGCATGGCAAGCAGGCACGTGTATCGTCTCGCGCCGCGTCAGGTCGACCCCCACTCCGTCGCGCTTCGCTCGACACCTCTCCCCCGATCGACGGGCTAGAGGAAGGGCGCGAACTTAATTTAGCCAGGCTCCCTTCCTCTCCCTCCGGAGGGGGGAGAGGTGGCGCTGCGAAGCAGCGACGGAGTGGGGGAACCACCTGGCAGCCATCTCGCCCCGTGAACGGGGAGAAGGAAGGGAGTGGAGCATGACGCGTCCTGTTGCTCCCATCAAACCATCATGGCCCCGTTGGGCACGGCGCGGCCTGATGGAAAACATCGCGACGGCACTGATCGCCATCGGCTTCCTGATGCTGTTCCAGCCCTTCGCGCTGTCGCTCTACACCTATTCCTTCATCACCATGCTCGCCGGCACGGTGATGTTCATCATCGTCTCCAAGTTCCCGGAATAATCATGGCTGAAATTCGCGTCCAGCATCTGAGAAAGGCCTTCGGCGATTTCGTCGCCGTGCAGGATTCCAACTTCGTCGTCGAGGATGGCGAATTCTTCGTCATGCTCGGACCATCCGGCTGCGGCAAGACGACGACCTTGCGCATGATCGCGGGACTCGAGCTGCCGACCGGCGGCCAGATCCTGCTCGGCGGCGACGACGTCACCATGCTGCGGGCCCGCGAGCGCGACATCGCCTTCGTCTTCCAGCTGTTCGCGCTCTATCCGCACATGAATGTGCGCAAAAACATCGGCTTCCCGCTGTTGGCGCAAGGCATGCCTTCGGCCGAAATCCGCACACGGGTCGAAGAAACGGCGAAGCTGCTGCGCATCGACCATCTGCTCAACAAATCCGTCTCCGGACTTGCCGGCGGCGACCGTCAGCGTGTGGCGCTCGGCCGCGCCATCGTGCGGCGGCCGAAGTGCTTCCTGATGGATGAGCCGCTGGGGACCCTTGATACCGAATTCCGCGATCTGATGGTCCATGAACTGCGCGAACTGCACAACCGCATCCACGCCACCACCGTCTATGTCACGCACGATCAGATGGAAGCGATGTCGATGGCCGACAAGATCGCGGTGATGAACCATGGCGTCATCGAGCAGTTCGGCACGCCGCGCGAAATCTACGACCGCCCGGCGACCATGTTCGTTGCCGACTTCATCGGCTCGCCGCCGATGAATTTTCTGGGTTTTGGCGGCGGGCTGGCCAAAGGCGCCAGGGAGATCATCGTGCAAGGTGCGAAGGTCGCGGTGCCGGAGGTACGAGAGGACATCGCACCCAGCGACATGGCCCTTGGCATCCGCCCGGAGCACATACGCTTCGACGACGCCTCCAAGCTGCGCGGCGCCATCTATGGCACCGAATATCTCGGCACCACGCAGATCGTCGCGGTGGAGACGGCGGACGGCATCATCAAGGCACGCGTGCCGGCCGAGATTCGGCTCGCCACCGGCGATCACGTCGGCCTGACGCTGAGCAGCGCGCGGCTGTCGCTGTTCGAGAAGGGATCCGGCCGCGCGGTGAGAACCGCGATCCACGATGTCGCCTCTGAGCGGAGGGCCCAGCATGGCTGAGGTACAGATCAAGAACGTGACCAAGAGTTTCGGAGACCATGCCGCTGTCAACGGCCTCGACCTGCACATAGCAGATGGTGAATTCGTCGTGCTGCTCGGGCCGACTGGGGCCGGCAAGACAACGACGCTGCGGCTCATCGCCGGGTTGGAACGGCCGGATACCGGCACGATCGAGATCGGCGGCCACAATGCCACGACACTCTCGCCGGCCGAGCGCGACACGGCTTTCGTCTTCCAGCAATATTCGCTCTATCCGCATCTGTCGGTGTTCGACAATCTCGCCTTCCCGCTGCGCTCGCCGGCACGGAAAATGCCGGAAGACCAGATCCGACGCCGGGTCGAGGAGGTGGCGAAGATGGTGCGCATCCATCACAAGCTCGCCAACCGCTCGACCAGACTTTCGGGCGGCGAAATGCAGCGCGTCGCCATCGGCCGCGCGCTGGTGCGCAAGCCTTCGATCTATCTGATGGACGAGCCGCTGTCGTCGCTCGACGCCAAGCTGCGCGGCGATCTCAGGCTCGAGCTGAAGCGCATCCAGACCGAACTCGGCGCCACCATGCTTTATGTCACGCATGATCAGATCGAGGCGATGACCATGGCCGACCGTATCGGCATCCTTGCCGATGGCGTGCTGGTGCAGATAGGCTCGCCGCGCACCATCTATTCCGAGCCGGCAAACCTGCATGTCGCGGCAAGGCTCGGCCAACCGGCGATCAATCTTCTGCCGACCGGACTGCTGCCTGATGCCGGCGCACCAGCCGGGACCAAGACGATCGGCGCGCGCACCGAACATCTTTCGATCGCGAAGGCTGCGAATGGTCATGCCGACGGCGTCGTCGACTGGGTCGAGCATCTCGGTGATCAGAACCATTTGCATGTGACAGTGGGGACCAAGAAACTGGTGACGCTGACCGATCCCGACACGGATCTGGCGCAGGGTGACAAAGTGGTGATCCGCTACCGGGCGCCGCTGTATTTCGGCGCCGATGGACAGCGATTGATGTGAGCGGTTTTCGGTGATTCAGCACCGGTTTTGACTTTGCCAGTACGGGACGAATTCGATGAAGCACTTTTTCAACCGCAGGGAAACGATCGTCACCGAGGCGCTCGACGGCCTGTTACGGACCATCGGATCAGGCGATCTCGCGCGCCTCGACGGCTATCCCGAGATCAAGGTCATCCTGCGCGCCGACTGGGACAAGACGAAAGTCAGCGTCGTCTCGGGCGGTGGCGCCGGGCACGAACCGTCACATGCCGGCTTCGTCGGCAAGGGCATGCTGACGGCGGCGGTCTCGGGCGAGATCTTTGCCTCGCCAAGCGTCGAAGCCGTGCTGGCGGCCATCCGGGCGGTCAGCGGTCCGGCCGGCTGCCTGCTGATCGTCAAAAACTACACCGGCGACCGCCTCAATTTCGGCCTGGCGGCCGAGAAGGCGCGCGCCGAAGGGTTTCGCGTCGAGATGGTGATCGTCGCCGACGACATGGCGCTGCCGGACATCAACCAGCCGCGCGGCGTTGCCGGCACTTTGTTCGTGCACAAGATCGCAGGCCATCTGTCGGAGGCCGGCCATGATCTGGCATTCGTCGCAACGGCCGCTCGCGCGGCGGCCAAGGATATCGTTTCGCTCGGCATGTCGCTGTCGTCCTGCTCGATCCCCGGCCAGCCGCACGAAGACAGGTTTGGCGAGAACGATGGTGAACTCGGCCTCGGCATTCATGGCGAGCCGGGCGTCGAAAGGATTGCGGTGCAGAGTGCCGACAAGCTGGTGGCGATCATGGCGGAGCGCCTCGCGGCACGGCTTGATCCCAAGGCCACCTACGCCTTGCTGATCAACAATCTCGGCTCCGTGCCGCCGCTCGAAATGTCTGTCGTCGCCAATGCGGTGCTTGCATCGCCGCTCGCCAAGATCGTCAAGCTGACGATCGGGCCCGGGCCGCTGATGACGGCGCTCAACATGAACGGCTTCTCGCTGTCGCTGATCCGGCTCGACGCCGCGCGCGAAGCAGCCTTGTTGGCGCCGGTCGGCCCGCATGCCTGGATGCCGGCAAAGCCCGTTGTGCCGCCTGCCATCGTGCCGATGGCAAAAGCGGCCGGACAGAGCGCGCCACGCAAGCCCAGCCAGGATGCGCGGACCCGCTCTCTTCTCGTCACCATCTGCGAACGACTGATCGCGCTGGAAACCACGTTGAACGGGCTCGACGCCAAGGCGGGCGACGGCGACACGGGCTCGACGGTCGCGGCCGGCGCGCGCAGCATCCTCGAGCGGCTTGATGCGCTGCCGCTTGCCGAGCCGGCGGCGACCCTTGGCGCGATGGGCGACATTCTGAGCGCCTCGATGGGCGGCTCAAGCGGCGTGCTGCTGTCGATCTTCTTCACGGCGGCGGCGCAGGCTCTGGATAGCGGCGCGAGCTTGGCCAAGGCGCTGCTTGCCGGCCTTGAGCGGATGACCTTTTATGGCGGCGCAAGGGTGGGGGATCGCACGATGGTCGATGCCCTGGAGCCTGCCCTCAGAGCGCTCGATGCCAAGAGCCTGGACGAAGCGGCTATCGCGGCTCGCCATGGTGCCGAGGCCACCGCTGCCATGGACAGGGCAAAATCCGGGCGGTCCGCCTATGTCGGCAGCAAGCTGCAAGGCGTGGCCGACCCCGGCGCCTATGCAGTGGCCGAGGTTTTCGCGGCGGCGGCCGCGCTCCACGAAGCGGCCTGATTCATGCTCCAGTTGTCGAATGAGCGTTCTTTCGATACTGCGGGCGGCATGGAAACCGGGAATGCGGGTGACATGGCGGCATTGAACCTTGCCCGGCTGATCGCGGCCGCTGCGGATACCATTGCCGCTCACGCCGAGGAGTTGACGGCGCTCGACCAGGCGATCGGCGACGGCGACCACGGGCTGAACATGAAGCGCGGCTTCGAGGCCGTGCGCGCCGAAGCCGAAGCATTTTCGGCCAAACCGCTGCCCGATGCCCTGAAGGCGATCGGCACCAAGCTGGTGATGACGGTCGGCGGCGCCTCCGGCCCGCTATTTGGCACCCTGTTCCTGGCGCTCGGCAAGGAGATTTCAGCGGCGCCTGATCGCGCCAATCTGACGGCGGCGTTCGGCAAGGCGATCGAAGCGGTGGCCGCGCGGGGCAAATCGCAGATCGGACAAAAAACCCTGCTTGACGTGCTGCAGCCGGTGCATGACGCGCTGCTGCAGGGAAAGACAGCTCTTGAAATCGCCGATATCGCCGAGGCGGCGGCCGAGGCGACCGTGCCGATGAAAGCCTTGCGTGGCCGCGCCTCGTTCCTTGGCGACCGCTCGATCGGCCACATGGATGCCGGTGCACGTTCGACCGCGCTTCTGGTGCGCACGATCGTCGAAACGCTGGAAGGTCAGCCATGAGCAATGTCGGCATCGTCATCGTTTCGCATTCGCCGCTGGTTGCCGAGGGCACGGCCGACATGGTGCGGCAGATGGTGGGCGACGAAGTGCCTCTTGCGTGGTGCGGCGGAAACGGCCATGGCGGGCTCGGCACCAATGTCGAGGCGATCATGGGCGCTATCGACAAGGCCTGGTCGGAAGCCGGTGTCGCCATTCTGGTCGATCTCGGCGGCGCCGAGACCAATTCGGAAATGGCGGTGGAGATGATCGGCGAGCCACGCTCGCAAAAGATCATCGTCTGCAACGCGCCTATCGTCGAAGGCGCGGTGATGGCGGCGACAGAGTCGTCCGGTGGCGCATCGCTCAGGGAAGTGGTGGCGACGGCGCATGAATTGTCGCCGTCGTGAACGAACGGGAATTTTGAAAGACATGTCCGCATCCGCCGAAGCGACCATTGTGATCACCCATGAGGTGGGTCTGCACGCGCGTCCTTCGGTGAAGTTCACCAAGCTGGCCAAGAGCTTTGCCGCCGAGGTGGAAATCGCGCTTGCCGCCAACGGACCATGGTTCGACGCCAAGAGCATCGTCAAGGTGATGGCGGCCAAGGCGCCGAAGGGCACGGTGCTGCGCATCAGGGCCAGCGGTGACGGCGCCAATGATGCCGTCGACGCGCTGGTCGAACTGGTGCGGCGCGATTTCGACGAAGGCGCGGACCATGCCCGAACCGCTTAGGATTAAAGGCATTTCGGCCTCGGCCGGTTATGCCGAAGGGCCGCTCTTCGACCTCGACCAGACTGTCCGCTCCTATGTCGGCAAAGAAACAGCCGACGATGAGAAGGCCGCGCTCGAAGCCGCAATCGGCATTGCCACGGGCCGTCTCACTGCAATGATCGGGATGGCCGAGGGCGATGCCGCCGACATCCTCGAATTCCAGATCGCCATGCTGCAAGACGATGCGCTGAGCAGCCCGGCCTTTGCCGCGATCCGCACCGGCCTGCCAGCCGACAAAGCATGGCGGCAAGCGCTTGATGCTGAGACTGCCGGCTACGATGCTTCAGACCAGGATTATTTCCGCGCGCGTGCCGCCGACATCCGCGACATCAGGGATCAGGTGCTGCGGGCGCTGTCCGAGGATGGCGACGTCCAGGCGCCAGCCGGCGCCATCCTCTATGGCGAGGACATCGCGCCGACGCGTTTTCTCGAAACCGACTGGAGCCGCGGCGGCGGCATCGCGCTGAAGGCGGGCAGCACCGCCAGCCACGTCGCCATGCTGGCGCGTTCGCGCGGCGTGCCGATGGTTGTCGGGTTGGGCACTTCGCTAGCTCATCTAGCCGGCACAGCGCTGCTCGACGCCGAACATGGCGGCATCGTGCTATCACCCTCCAAGTCTGAAATCGCTGCCTTTCGCCAATCCTCCTCATCGTTCCGGGCGCGCCGCGATCGAGCCGCAACGTTCCTGGCGCGGCCGGCGATCACCAAGACCGGCACAGCGGTGCGGGTGCAGGTCAACATCGCCGACCCGTCCGAGGTCGACGGCATCGATATCGCCACCTGCGACGGGGTCGGGCTGATGCGCACCGAATTCCTGTTCGGCAAGACGCTTCCCGATGAAGAGACGCAGTATCGCGCCTATCACAAGGTGCTGGAGTGGGCCGGCGAAAAACCGGTGACGATCCGCACCGTCGATGCTGGCGGCGACAAGCCGGTGCCCGGCTTCACCGTCGAGGAGAGCAATCCTTTCCTCGGCCTGCGCGGGATCAGGCTGTCGCTGGCAAGGCCGGAGGTGTTTCGTGTACAGATCCGGGCGCTGCTGCGCGCCGCCGTCCATGGCAGCCTGAAAGTGATGTTTCCGATGGTCGCCGTTTTGGAGGAATACCGACAGGCAGCGGCGATGTTCGCCGAGGAGCAGGCCGCACTTGCCGCGCGCGGTATCGCGAACAAGATGCCGCCCCTCGGCATTATGGTCGAGGTGCCTTCGGTGGCGATCGTGCCGGAAGCCTTTACTGATGCCGCCTTCTTCTCGATCGGCTCCAACGACCTCACCCAATATGTCATGGCGGCGGCCCGCGACAACGCTGCCGTGGCACATCTCAATTCGGTCCGCCATCCGGCCGTGCTGCGGCTGATCGCTGCCGTGACTGCGTTCGGCTCGCGTGAAAATATCCCGGTCAGCCTGTGCGGCGATGCCGGCGGCGATCCAGCCTCCATCCCGTCATTGCTTGAGGCGGGCCTGCGCGACTTTTCCGTCGCCCCGGCGCAACTCGCCATGGCCAAGGCGGCCATCGCGGACGTTTCTGTCTAGGCGCGGCTGGCATGGTCGACAGGACACCCGAACCCGGTTCCGAAGAGGCGATCCGCGCCTACAAGACGATCCTGTCGCACGTCATCGACCAGCGCCCATCCGGCATGCGCCAGCGTCTGGCCGACGCGCTCGGCAAGCACCGCAGCTTCGTCACGCAGATTTCCAGCCCGGCCTATTCGATCCCGATTCCGTCAAAGCATTTGCCTTCTATATTTTCGGTGTGCCATTTCAGCCCGGCCGAGCGGGACCAGTTTCTCGCCGCCTACCACCAGGCGCATCCAGGCAAGATGTCGATCGCAGCAGGCATGCGCAAGACGCGGCATGTTTCGCTCATCGTGCCGGATTTCGGCGACGACAAGCAGAACGCCGCGCTCGACAAAGCGGTAAACGACTTCATCCAGAAGATCACCAGCATCACCGGCAAGGGTAGCTGATCGAACTCTTTGTTTTACGCAATTTCGGAAAAAACGCGACATACTTTTCCTGGAATTGTTTGGAAGGCCTATTTCGGGAGGAGACGATCGTGAAGAAGTTCATGAACTCGGTGGACACGGTGCTGACCGAGAGCCTCGACGGATTCGTGGCCGCCCATGCCGACATCCTGGTGCTTGGCGACGCGCACAAATTCATCCGGCGCAAGACCTTGCGGCCGGGCAAGGTGGCGCTGATCTCGGGCGGCGGCTCCGGCCACGAGCCGCTGCATGGCGGCTTTGTCGGTCACGGCATGCTGGACGCCGCCTGCCCCGGCCAGGTGTTCACCTCGCCGACACCGGACCAGATGCTGGCGGCGGCGCAAGCCGTCGACACCGGCGCCGGCAGCCTGTTCATCGTCAAGAACTATGAGGGCGATGTGATGAATTTCGAGATGGCGGCCGAGCTGTCGGAAGGCGTCCAGCAGATCGTGACCAATGACGATGTCGCCGTCGAGAATTCTTCTTATACGACGGGCCGGCGTGGCGTCGCCGGCACGCTGGTGGTGGAAAAGATCGTCGGCGCGGCGGCCGAACATGGCTTGGCGCTGGCGCCGTTGAAGGCGCTGGGCGACCGCGTCAACACGGCCACCCGCTCGATGGGCGTGGCGCTGACAAGTTGCACCGTGCCGGCGGCGGGCAAGCCGACTTTCGATATCGGTGATGGCGAGATGGAGTTCGGCGTCGGCATCCATGGCGAGCCCGGCCGCCGGCGCGACACGTTGAAAAGCGCCGATGCGATCGCGCAGGAGATCTGTGCCGCGATCCTGGGCGATCTCGGGGACAGGGCGAAGGGTCCGGCGCTGCTGTTCGTCAACGGCTTCGGCGGCACGCCGCTGATGGAACTCTATCTGATGTACAACAGCGCACGGCTGATCTTCGAGACGCATGGCGTGACGGTGGCCCGTTCGCTGGTCGGCTCCTACGTCACTTCGCTCGACATGGCCGGCTGCTCGATCACGCTGACCATGCTCGACGACGAAACGACCGGATTTTGGGATGCGCCGGTACACACGGCAGCGCTGCGCTGGGGTATGTAAAGCTGGCTTCCACCCTGCTTTTCTGCAACATCTTTCCCTTCAATCGCAACATTGTCCGGGTTGATGCTGCCACCGCTTACCCCTGCCGAAGAAAAGCTGCTGCTGCGCTACGCAGATCCGGAAGCGCCGACTGTCGACGTCGATAATTTGTCGGCAAAGACGCTGATGTCGCTGCTCGACAACGCCGAATTCCATGGCGTCCTGCCGATCATGCTGCGCAAGCTCAGCGGCGACGCGCAACTCCCATCGGATCAGGAGCTGGGAGACAAACTGGAGGACCTGCGCCAGAAAGCGACGATCGCCACCGGCCAGTCGATGCTGTTGAAGTATCATGGCGACCGCATCATGAAGGGACTGACGGCGGACAATGTTCCGGCGCGGATCGTCAAGGGGCCGGTCTTCGCGCGAAAGCTCTACCGCAACGTCGCCGACAGGCCGTTCACCGATATCGACATCCTCGTCGAACCCGCCAATCTGGCCAGGGCAAACCGGGTGATCGCGGCATGCGGCTTCGAGCTTGGCAGCAACGAGGCCGAATCCTACGAATTGCAGGAATTCAAATGGCTCGAAAAGGAGAATTCCAGCCTGCTGGTCGAACTGCATGGCGACCTCGTGCATGACACCGGCATGCGGCGGCGCCTGTCGCTGGGTTTGCCTGAATTGCGCGCCATCGACGGCGAGGCGACCGACACGCCGGTGGCTCTTCTGACGATCGCCATCGTTCACGCCGCCGGCGGCCACAAATTCCACCGGCTGCAGCTTTGCGTCGACGTGCTGCAAGGCGTGCGGGCGCTGCAATCACCCGAAGCGGAAGCACGCCTCTTCGACGCTGCCCGCATCACCGGCATCGAACTCGAACTGGCTGTTGTGCTCGATGTGACGGGCCAATTGTTCAAGGAGAGCCGAGCGCTTGAACTCGCCGCCCGGATCAAGCCCGATCTCTCGATACGGCTGGCCAAGCGGTTGATCACCACGAATACGCTGCTCGGCGTCAATTCCAGGGACAGACTGGGCTCGCGCCTGCGCCGCGACGCCTTCCGGTGGATCCAGAGATTGGCCAAGGCCAGGCCGCACGCTGCTTGATCGGCTGTTCAGTCCCGCGTCGTCAGAGCGGCGCTGATCAGCGCCGCAGCGTCAGCCGGGCGCGCGCCCACCTCCAACCGGAAGGTCGGCACTGCATTGACCAGCCCGGCGATGGTCGTTAGCCGGCGTTTCTGCATCGGCAGCAGCCCGGTCATGCCGGTGCGGACATTGTCCACTGCCAGCGCCACCATTGCGTCGGTCCCGGCCATGGCGACGAGCCGGGTCTGGCTTCCGGTGGAGCGCGCCAGGTGCAGGAGGGCCGCCACCGGCCGGGCGGACGCGTTTTCCACCTGGATGATATCCTCCAGCCTTTCAAGCGAGACGGGCTGTTCGCTGTTGCGATCCCACGCCTCGCCAAGGCATGGCGCCACCTGCGGGATCATTTCGGCAGTCTTCTGGTGGATTTTGACGGCGCGCGGCAAGCCCCAGGCGACAACCTTGCCAGAAGCGACATTCAGGATCATGGCGTCGTCGGAGCAGAGGCCAAAGCCCTGTGTTGCCAGCGCGAGCGACGTCGTGGTCTTGCCGGTGCCGCTCGGAGCATGGATCAGCACCACCGCATCGCTGTCCGGCAACGTCAAGCCGGCAGTGTGCAGCATATGCTGGCCACCGGCGTCGAGCGCGGCGTCGAGCACCAGCATTGCCGGTGTCCACGCGGCTTTCGCGCCAGGGCGGATCCGGAGTTCGGCCCAGCCCGCCACGCCATTGATGGCAACGGTCTGACGCTCGGGAAAGACCAGATGGATGATACCACCATCCTCGATCATCCGGCAGTGACCATCCTCCGGCATCTCGCCATCGAAGACGAGGGATCCGTTGGGTGCCTCGTCCAAGGTGACTGTCTCGGCGATCTCGAGACGAAAGTCCGGCTCGACGGGTTCCGCGATACGCAGGCTGCCCAGCATCCGGTCGAAATCCTGCCACAGCTCGGGGCGCTCGGCCGATATGCCCAGGATCAGGCCGTTGAGGCCATAGCAGGCTGAAGGTCTGGTCAAGCGGGGCGCGCCTTTACGGCATCGGCATGATGACGATAGATTTCGACCATGCCGGGAAGCTTGTCGCTGACCACCGGCCTGCCATCGAGGCAGACCCAGCAATGCGCTGCCAGGCGCTGCGCTTGCATCGACTGCGGATCGACGCCGAAGCGCAGGTCCGGATCGAAACCGGCTAGGCGCAGGAAACGATGACCTAGCAGACCCTCCCTCAGGCACCTGCGGTCACGCATCAGCCAGGGATGGCGGACGGCGCGGTTGACGCTCGCGACGATGTAGGCGGACGGCAGACCGCGATAGGGCGTCGACGAGGCGAGCGGCGCCCATTTGAGCACCTCCTCGAAGCTCCGGTTGGTGACAAGGACCGGCATCAGCCGCGCGCTTGCCCAGAGATGGCAGCGAAACAGAGCGCGCAGGAGCGGGCCGTCAGCCATCAAGCACCTGGCGCGGCGAGGATACCTTCAGAGATCAGATCCGTGGCCAGTGCCGCCATGTCCTGATCGAGCGTCCCCTTGTCAACCTCGAACTCCTCGCAAAGCAGGTCGACGATCTGGTCGAGGTTGCGCGCGCCGTCCACCTTGTCGAGAAAGGCTTCGGTCGTGCCGTTGCATGTATAAAGCTGGCCGCTGCGCGCCAAAAGCACGACTGCGCCATCGCCCACATGCTGCACGGAGGCATCCTCGGCTAGCCGCAGAACGGTTCCAGAGACTATTTCCACCACGCCCCTCCAAGCCACGCTCATCCCGGAAATCAGATAGCGCGGAGGTGGAGCGCTGTCTATCAGCTGATCATGGGAGCCCAGTGCACGGGACCAACGGCTTTGCTGACAGATTCTCCGCGCCAGTCGCTTTAGAACCTGCTCGGTTGCGTCTTCCCGGCCGCATTCGTCCCAGAAATAGTCATCGATGAAATGTGACAAGCAGCGGGCCTGCCGGCAGCGGACGTTGCATTTCTTCCCCTAAGTAAGGTAAAACCTGTCCGGGTATTGGGGAGATAGCGTATGCGTTACAATTGGGAGCGAGCTCCGACGAGCTTTGAACGTCACAGAAAAGCGCTGGCTACAGCCATTTTGATCGCTGGCGGCATTGGCCTCATGCTTGTGGCCCTGCCGATCTAGAAACAACCTTCAGACACAGCGGCTGCCGGCGCCTGGGCGCAACCTCTCAGCGTGGCTGCCCGGTCACTGCAAGGAAGCGACGATCGCGCCCCTCGAAACCCTGGCTGAAACGCTGGACCAGCACGACGATCACCGCCGGCTTGTCGGCCGGGGTGAATTGGTAGGATTCCGACAGGCTGTAGGAGGTCGGGCAGTTTCTTGAGCCCGGCACGGTCTTGTCCTCGTGCAGGATCTTGATCGGCTTGCCATCCTGGCCTTGCAGCGTCAGCCGGAAGCCGAGCGCCTTGCCTGCCTTCTCACCTTGAAGTGGCTTTTCACCTCGAAGTGCCTGGTCGCCTCGCTGCCTCGCATCGACACTCGCCGAACAATCGGTCGCGCTGGCCGCCAGGATTTCGTCGAGCTGGATGGTCGAAATGCCTGTTTCGCCGTGGAGCGGCGACAGCCATTTCCGCGACACCTGTTCGAGGCGGGAGATGTCGTTGTAGGCAACCATTTCGCCGGGGAAGGTGAACTTGTCGGAAGCCGCCTGCTCGGCCACAGATGTGATCGCATATTGGGCCAGAATGGGCGCTGCCTGAGCGGCGGCCTGAGCCCTCGCCTGCTCCAGGGTCAGTATCGCTTCCTCCGTCTCGTCGACGACGAGGATCGGCTTGCCGCCAACCACCTGATCCGTACGGGTATCGATGATATCGATCTGCGACCAGCCGGAGTCCGAGACGCCGGCGTCGAGCGTTCCAAATTGCTCGAAGGCGAAATAAGCGCCATCCGGCGAAAAGCCGATGATGTGCCGTGCCGCGGCATCGCCGGCTTCAGCGGTTCCGGTGGACATAGCAAGTAGGGCGCCCGTGACCGATGATTGCGCAAAGCGCCCGATGAACCGCACAGCAGCAAACATCACCACCCCAATCCTGTCTCGCAATTCATAGCTGCTTGCCCCCAAGCGCCAGGTCGATGCCGTCGCCACAATGGCGTGGATTTGCGGCCAAGGTTAGAGCGCGCTATCTGGAAGGAAGAAAAACATTTCCCGGGGAGGTACGGATGGCTTCACGCTATCACGAGGTCTATGAAGGCTGGAAGCGCGACCCGGAGCGCTTCTGGGCGGACGCGGCCAGCGGCATCGACTGGTATTCGCCCTGGGACAAGGTGTTCGACGCCGCGGCCGGCGTCTATGGCCGCTGGTTCACCGGCGCCACCTGCAACACCTGCTACAACGCCATCGACCGCCATGTCGCGGGCGGGCGCGCCGATCAAATCGCGCTGATCCATGACAGCGCCATCACAGGAACGGTCAGGAAGTTCACCTATGCCGAGCTGAAGCGCGAGGTGGTTGCACTCACCTCTGTGCTGAAGAATCGCGGCATCGGCAAGGGCGACCGCGTCATCATCTACATGCCGATGGTGGCCGAGGCCGCCATCGCCATGCTCGCCTGCGCTCGCATCGGCGCGGTGCATTCGGTGGTCTTCGGCGGCTTTGCCTCGCATGAGCTTGCCACCCGCATCGACGATGCCAGGCCGAAGCTGATCATTTCGGCATCCTGCGGCCTGGAGCCGGGCCGCGTCGTTGCCTACAAGCCGTTGCTCGACAAGGCGATCGAGATCTCCCGCCACAAGCCGGACGCCTGCCTGGTCCTGCAGCGCGACCAGTTGCGCTGCGAGCTGAAGGAGCATTTCGACATCGACTATGCCGACGCCGTCGCCCGCGAGCGGGCCGCAGGCGCCAATGTCGATTGCGTGCCGGTGCTGGCCACCGATCCGCTCTACATCATCTACACATCGGGCACGACCGGCCAGCCCAAGGGCATCGTGCGCGACAATGGCGGCCATATGGTCGCGCTGAAATGGACGATGGAAAACGAGTTCGGCGTCAAGCCGGGCGAGGTGTTCTGGGCGGCGTCCGATGTCGGCTGGGTGGTCGGCCATTCCTACATCGTCTACGGACCGCTGCTGCATGGCTGCACCAGCATCCTGTTCGAGGGCAAGCCTGTCGGCACGCCCGATGCCGGCACCTACTGGCGGGTGATAGCGGAGCATGGCGTGGTCGCGCTGTTCACCGCGCCGACCGCATTCCGCGCCATCAAGGGGCAGGACCCGAAGGGCGAGTTCATTGCCAAACACGACCTCTCGAAATTCCGCACGCTGTTTCTTGCCGGCGAGCGCGCCGACCCGGAAACCATCAAATGGGCGGAGCAGAAGCTAGGTGTGCCTGTGGTCGACCATTGGTGGCAAACCGAGACCGGCTCGCCGATGACGATCAATCCCGCCGGCCTTGGCCTGTTGCCGGTGAAATACGGCTCGCCCGGCGTGCCGATGCCCGGCTACGACATCCGCGTGCTCGACGATGGTGGCAATGAGGTGACGCGCGGCACGCTGGGCAATGTGGTGATCAAACTGCCGCTGCCGGCGGGCTGCCTGCCAACGCTGTGGAATGCCGATCAACGGTTCCGCCAAGCCTATCTCGACGAGTTCCTCGGCTTCTACAAGACGGCGGATGCCGGCATGATCGACGAGGACGGCTATCTCTACGTTATGGCTCGCACCGATGACATCATCAATGTCGCCGGCCACCGGCTCTCCACCGGCGCCATGGAAGAGGTGCTTTCGGCCCATCCCGATGTCGCCGAATGCGCGGTCATCGGCATTGCCGACGCCATGAAGGGCCAGGTTCCGCTGGGCTTCGTGGTGTTGAATGCGGGTGTGACGCGTGACGTCGGCCTGATCGAGAATGAAGTGGTCGGCCTTGTGCGCGAACGCATCGGCCCGGTTGCCGCCTTCAAGACTGTGGTGACGATCAAGCGCCTGCCAAAGACGCGTTCGGGCAAGATCCTGCGCGGCACCATGCAGAAGATCGCCGACAAGGAAGAATGGACCATGCCGGCGACGATCGACGATCCGATCATCCTCGACGAGATCACCAAGGCCCTGAAGGACCGTGGGATCGGCCTTTGAGCGGCTGAAGGCTTTGGCTTGTCGAGGCCGCTTTTCGGATCGACGAGCAATCTTTTATTGTGCAACGCAGCAATGCGCCCTACAGTGCTTGCGGGGGGCCATCGACAAAGGTCGCATGGCTCAAAAGAAGATTACATTTGGCGGCGTCGACATCCTGCGCTTTCTCGCCGCCGTCATGGTCATGGTCTATCACTATGGCTTCTGGGTGTGGGCGTATCCGGACGGTGTTTCGGCGCGCGCCACGGGCGGCGTTCCCCCGCAACCGGCAATAGGCGCCTGGGTCGAATCCGGCTGGGTCGGCGTCCAGATCTTCTTCGTCATCAGCGGTTTCGTCATCGCCTTCAGCGCCGAAAGGTCGACACCCCTACAGTTTTTCGAAGCAAGGGTGAAACGGCTGGCGCCGGCGGTTTGGATCTGCGCACCGGTCACGGCGGTGGTGCTGCTGCTTGTCGGCCTCAGTTGGCCGACCGATGCCGTTATCAGGCTCCTACGCACCGGCCTGTTCGTTCCGTACGCGCCTTGGGTGGACAGCGTCTACTGGACGCTGGGCATCGAGATCGCCTTCTATGCTATCGTCTGGATCTTACTCAGCCTTGGCCGCTTCCATCTGATGGAGATTGTGGCCGTCGCCATCGGCTTGGTCAGCACGCTGTTCTGGTGCCTCTACTACCCGCTCGGCTGGGCCGATCTTGCCGAAACACGCACACTCGACCTGCTGCTGGTGCATCACGGCGTTTTCTTCGCGACCGGCGTCATGCTGTGGCTGATGCGCTTCAAGGCGGTGACAGGCGCCCGACTTGCCTTCTGCGCCCTGTTTCTGGCCGGTGGTGTGCTGCAGATCGCCAGTTCGGTCGACGTTCATATCCTGAAGGTCGGGCGGGATATGCCGTTCGCGCCGCCGATCCTCATCTTCCTCATCGGCATCGCGCTGATGGCATGGTCGCTGCGGCTCGACCTGTCCTGGAGCGGCTGGCGCCGGATCGGGCTGATGACCTATCCGCTCTACCTGCTGCACGATGTCGTCGGCGCGGCCCTGCTCGGCATCCTGGTCCGCGCCGGTCTGCCACATCTGTTCTCGATGGCGGTCGTCGGCGCGACGATGATCGCGGCAAGCTGGCTGGTGGCGATCGAGGCCGAACCACGCATCCGGCTGCTGCTCGACCACACCGTGTTCCGTTATCGGCTCAAGGCAGCCTGACGACGATCCGGCATTACCGGCCGGACGGCCGACGTGAAGCATGTCGCGCCTGAGCGGATTCAGGCCCGCTTCAGGCCTTTGTTTCCACAGATCGTTCTTCCAAAACCGAGCTCATTTTTGGGCGACATGCATTGGCGGTCCCGACCCGGCGCGGCTGCATTTTCCACGATTGCGGAATTCTCCGTTTCGGGCATGATATCAGGCGCTTATGCCTTCCGCATGAGAGTTCGCCTCGAGACGCCCCGCACGTGACCCTGTTCCAGCGAAAACCCCGCATCGCGGCGCGTCCGCGCCTCGATATCGACATGCAGGATGCCGTTGTCTACGCGATCGGCGACGTGCATGGCTGCTACAAGGAACTCCGCGCCCTGGAGCAGAACATCCTGCTCGATTCGCTGCGCTTCCAGAGCCGCAAGATCATCGTCATGCTTGGCGACTACATCGACCGGGGGCTCCAGTCGGCGCGGGTGCTCGATCACCTCCTGGCGCCGGCGCCGAAAGGGTTTCAGCGCATTTGTCTTGCGGGCAACCACGAAGTGGCCATGCTGAACTATCTCGACGGACATTTGTCGCGCGAGCCCTGGCTGGCGACGGGCGGCCTGCAAACCCTGTTTTCCTACGGCATCGATCCGGCGCGCCTCACCAGCCTCTACGGGAGCAGCGCGCAGATCGACAGACGCATAAGGGAGATCATTCCAGAGGATCACGTCAGCTTCCTGCGCGGGCTGCCGATCATGGTCCGCTCGCGGAAGTTCGTGTTTGTCCACGCCGGCATCAGGCCCGGCGTCGACCTTGCGGCGCAAACCGACCACGACCTAATTACCATCCGTTCGGACTTCTTCGAGGCAACACACCTGCTCGACCGCTGGGTGGTGCACGGGCATACGCCGGTGGATGTCCCGAAGCTCGAAGGGCGCCGGCTCGGCATCGACACAGCCGCCTTCCAGAGCGGACGCCTGACCGCCGTCAGGATCGCCGACAAGCAAGGCAGGCTGATCTTCTCCTGACGCATCGATGTTCAGGTGTGCTGACCTGAAGATCGATAGACCTCAAAGTGGCCCCACGCGCGCAATGACCGATGTCAGACCGGCGCCTTGCCGCGCACTTCCGACTTTTCCAGATAGTAGCTCGAATATTTATCGAAGAACTTTTCCGAGCCACCGAACGATCCGTATTTGGCCAGTTTCTTCAAATCGACCTTGTTCAGCACCGCGCCGACGATCTTGTTGGCGACATAGGGTTCGGATTCCAGCATCGACCTGACCATCGCGCGAGGCGTGCGCCCCCACTCGGTGACCAGGACAAACCCATCGACCAAGGGGGCGAAGGCCTTGGCGTCGACCACCGGTCCGAGCGGCGGCAGATCGACGACGATGTATTCGAACGTCTCCTTGGCGTTCTCGATGAAGCGCCGCATGCCGGCCGAGGAGAGAAGTTCGCTGGTATGCGAGAAGTGACCGCGCAGCACCGCCGGGATGATCGCCAGCTTCGTCTGCCTGTCGATCTTGCCGACAGACTGCCAAGTCTGGCCGCTGACAACCGCTTCCATCAAACCCTGCTCGGCTTCCATGCCAAGGCCCCGGCTGAGGCCGGGATTGCGCAAGTCGCCGTCGATCAGCAGCGTCTTGGCGCCATTGGCGGCAAGCAAGCCGGCGAGATTTGCCGCGACCGTCGACTTGCCCTCGCCGGGAAGCACCGAGATGATGCCGATGACGCGGCTGCCTTGCCCTTCCATCACGACGTCGAAGGCGATCTTGGCGCTGCGCAGCGTTTCGGAGAACATCGAGGCTGGAGAATCGATGCTGACCCGCATGCGCGCCCGCCTTTCGGCCGCCGACAGCGATTGGGTGGTCTTGGCGTCCACCTGGGTCTCACCCGGCTTTTCTTCCTTGCCGAGCTTGCCGCCGATCGTCGGCAGATAGCCGAGGAATTTCAGGTTGACGCGGTCGCGCACGTCCTCGCCGGTCCTGAAGAAGCGTTCGTTGAACTCGTTCAGCCCACCAAAGCCGGCGCCCATCAGCAGGCCAAGCACCAGCGAAAGTCCGAGCACGACGATGGTGCGCGGGCTTGACGCGGCAAACGGCATCGAGGCGTCCGAGATGATGCGGATTTTGCCGACCGGGAAGGATTGCTGCTGCGCGGCTTCCTCGTAACGACCCAGGAATGTCTGATAGAGCGTGGTGAGCGCCGTCGCCTGCTGATCGAGTTCACGCAGCTTGACTTGCGTCTGGTTGTCGACGGAACTCTTGCCTTGCGCGGCCGCGACGTTGGCCCTGAGCGCGGTCTCGCGTGCCTGCGCCACCTCATATTCGTTGCGATAGCTTTCGGTCAGCTGCTTCAGCTCGCCGAAAATCTGCGTCGATATGTCGGCCTTCTCCTTGGAGAGAGCCACCGCCTGCGGGTGCTCGGGGCCGAAATTCGCCTCGACGTCCTGCAGCCGCTTGGCCACTGTGAGGTAGCGGGTCTTGAGCGCCGATATGACCGAACTGCTTGGCTGGTCGCTCGATATGGCGGCATCCTTGAAGGCGTTTTCGGAGCCGCTGTCGACAATGGCCTTGTACTGCTGGTAGCGGGCGCTGGCGCGTGCGGTGTCGGCCTGCGCCACGATAAGCTGGGCGTTGAGGTCGGAAAGCTGCTTGTCGCTCATCAGCTGGCCATCGCTGTTGGCGGCCAGCCCATGTTCGGCCCTGAATTTCTCAACCGCGAGCGAAGCTGCCTGCGAACTCTGGCGCAGCTCCGTCAACCGGCCCTGCAGCCACACCGCAGCCCGCTCGGTGGCATCGAAGCTCGCATCGAGCTGATCGGCGAGATAGGCATCGGCATAGGCCTTGGTGATGGCGTTTGCCAAGGCCGGATCCGTCGCCTGATAGCCGAGCGCGATGACGTAGCTTCGGCCGACGCGTTCCGCCCGGATCTCGTTCTGCAGCTTGAGGATAGCGTAGTCGCGGCGCGACGTGGCGATCAGCGCATCGCGGGCGGCGGGGTCGAGCTTGCTGAAGTCGGCACCACCCGGAAGGGAAGGGCTGGGGCGGACATACTGGATCACGCTGCGGATGAGGCCTATGCCTTGGGCAAGCGCCGACTGGGGCGGATTCATGAACGTGTCGTTCTGGTCGAGCTTCAGCTTGTCGACGACCACGGCGGCAAGCCGCGTCGAGGTCAGGATCTCGATCTGGCTCAGGATGGCGGAATCGGTCTGCATGGTTGTCGACGCCGCCGAAATATCGTCGACAATCTTGTTCAAGCCTTCGTCGATCAGCACGCTGGCGACCGACTGATATTTGGGCGGCGTTGTCTGCAAATAGAACAGGCCCAGGAAGAGACCGATGACGGCACACACGGCAACCACCTTGGCCTGCCGTGCGGCCATGCCAAGCAGCCGCTCGATATCGATGAAGTCTTCGCCGTCTCCTGCGTCCGAATTCGGCAATGGCATCCTCTTGTCGAGAGGAAAATTGGCATAATTCATCTTCGGTCCAATTCTAGAGCCGGTCCGTCGCAATGGCTCTATCTCACTGTTTCAACACGACCTTTTCCGGAAACCGGGACCCACTTTCCGGGATCATGCCTTGGCTTGCAGGCGCCTCGAAGATCGGGAGCATCGCCAGAAGCAAAGCAAGCGTCGTGCCAGACGGCGAGAACTTGCCGGCCCCTCTTCGCCGGCCGTCTGACAATACTCCCGAAAGATGGGCATTATGCGGCTTCTTCCTGGCGTTCATGCGACCGGACGAACTCCTGAAGCATCTCGAAAACCGGACCCTTCATGTCATCGCGCGCCAGCGCGAAGGCGATGTTGGCCTGGATGAACCCTTCCTTGGAACCACAGTCGAACATGCGGCCGAGGAAAGGCTGGGCGAAGAACGGCTGATCCTTCGACAGACGAACCATGGCATCCGTCAACTGGATCTCGTTGCCGGCGCCGCGCTGCTGATTGCCCAGAAGAGCGAAAATCTCGGGCTGCAGGATGTAGCGGCCGTTGATGTAGAAGTTCGACGGCGCATTGGCCGGCGCCGGCTTCTCGACCATTGCCGTCACCTCGAAACCGCCGCCGATCTCGGCGCCACGGCCAACGATGCCGTATTTGTTGGTCTCGCTCGGTTCGCAACGCTCGACGGCGATCACGTTGCCGCCCGTGCGCTCATAAAGCTCGACGGTTTCTGCGAGGCATCCGCGCCCGCCGAAGGACACCATGTCCGGCAGCAGCAGGGCGAAGGGCTCGTTGCCGATAACCTCGCGCGCGCACCAGACGGCATGGCCGAGGCCTTGCGGGGATTGCTGGCGGATGAAGCTGGTGGCACCGGCCACGGGCAGCATGCTTTCGAGCGCCTCCAGTTGGGTTTTCTTGCCGGTCTGCTCCAAGGTGCCGATCAATTCCGGATGCAGGTCGAAATAGTCCTCGATCACCGCCTTGTTGCGACCGGTCACGAAGACGATGTGCTCGATGCCCGCTTCGAAGGCCTCGTCCACCGCATATTGCACGACAGGCCTGTCGACGACGGGAAGCATTTCCTTCGGCATCGACTTGGTCGCCGGCAGGAACCGTGTTCCAAGCCCCGCCACCGGTATCACGGCCTTCCTGATTTTCTTCATCGCAAATTCCTTCTGAGGAGATCGACTTCAGTCCATTCACAGGCCACGAAAAATCCCTCCATGTGCCTGCATCTTCACCTCCCCGCCCCAACGGCAAATTGTGCCGCCATTCTTCGCAACCGCACGGCGATCGGCATGCCCATATGCCTGACCGCCGCCGGGTCGCTGAGCGCTGTCCGGATCGCCTTGAGCGGGGACCGCGCCTTGATGTGCTGTACCAGTGACAGAAACGATGCCGCCTTGCGCAGGCTGCGGCCGCGCCGGGCGAACGCGGTCTGCGCGGCCTCGTCCATCCGATGGGTTTGAGCGAACACGGCATCCGCCCTGCGCATCGCTTCGACGTGGTGAAGCTCGAGCACGCGCGAAATGGAGCCGCGGCGAATATGGTAGACATAGCCGATATCGGGCTCGACGACGCATTTGCCGCCCTTGGCCAGGGCTTCGGCAAACAGGACGTAGTCTTCGCCGATCCTCAGCTTCTCGTCGTAGCGAAGCCGGTTTTCGTTCAGGAACTCGCGCTGGAAGATCGGCTTGAGATAGCCGAGGTTGAACTTGGATTCGAAGACAACGTTGCCGGCGATGTAGGTGGCCAGCGAAATCTCGCGCAAGCCTTCCAGATACTGCCGCGGAAACATCGCGTCCTCGATGACGCCATCTTCGCGAACGACCTGCAGATTGTCGACGGCGATCTGGGCCTCCGCGCTTTCGGCACGAGCGATCATGGCCGCGAGCCGGCCAGGAAAGACCGCGTCGTCGGAATCGAGAACCGCGATCCATCTGCCTCGGGCGGCGTCGAGGCCGGCATTCCTGGCGCCGCCGGGGCCGCGGTTGCTGGCCAGGGCGACGACACGGACGATATCCCCTGGATAGGCCCGCGCCACGTCGAGCGTAGCATCGCGCGACTTGTCGTCGACGACGATGATTTCGACGCTGACACCCTTTTGGGCGATGGCGCTGGCAATCGCCCGATCAAGGGTCGCCTCGGCGTTGTAGGCGGCAATGACGAAGGAAACATCCGGGACAGAGCTGACGTCAGACTGCACGCTTGCCTCCCTCCTGTGGCGACGGCTGGCCATAGAGGCGGATTTCGCGGATGCCGACGAGGCCGCTGACGACACCAACATGCATAATGCCGCGCAGCACGCTACGGTTCCTGCGGACCGGACTGACGACGACCGGAAGTGCCGAGGCGAAGCAATAGATGGCCTTTGCCGAGGCCAGGCCGACCTGCTTGACCAGGCCGATGCCGCTGGCGCTGCTGCCCAGGAGGTGGCCATGCGTCTGGCCGACGCGGAAGCGGCGGCGGCCGAGCCAGTCGAATGCCGCCCTTGAGCGCGGCACCACCTCGTCGACCCACGCCTCGGGCGCGAAGGCGATGCGGCCGCCGGCCTTGTGCATCTGGTCGAAGAATTCGGTGTCCTCGCCGCCGGTCTGGCCACGCGCCAGGCTGAAGCGGCGGCCGCGCAAGCTGTCCGAGCCCATCCGCAGCAGAACATTGCAGGTGTAGCCGGTGCGGATCTCGCCGCGCACCCAGACGGGCAAGGTCGAATGGAAATCGCCGCGCCGCATCCAGTCCGGCGCATCTGGGCGATAGCGCGCCCTGACCGGGCCGAGCACGACGGCGACACCGCTTTGCTGCGCCATCGCGACCAGTTCGGCGAGCCATTGAGGCGTGGCCGTCTCGTCGTCATCGATGAAGGCGACGAAATCCGCTGTGCTCGCATCGAGGCAGGCATTGCGGGCGATCGAGATGTTGCGCGCCGGGGCATGCCGATAGTGGATCGGCACCGTCAATTCCCGCGACAGCGCCGCCACCAGGTCACGGGCCGTCGGGGTGTCGTCATTGTCGGCGACGACGATGCGGATATCGAATCCCGCCGGCATCTCCATGGCGTCGAGCGAGCGCAGCGTGTCAGCCAGCTCCGGCCGGCGGAACGTGCAGACGCCGATGTCGATGCTGCGGTTCTTTGTCGACACCGCCATCAGGCCACTCCGCGTCGCGAGCCGAGGCCGAGAAGCTGCAGCCAAAAGCCAACCGACCAGCCAAGATGCATGACCATGGCCGAGACACCGGCCAGCGCAACGTCAGCCTTGCGCTGGCGGATAGCCGTCACCAGTCCGTAGCCCAGGCACACCGACGCCCACAGCAGCAGCGGCACTGCCGCCAGCCAGTGCACGAAGGAGAAGGCCGCCAGCAGCACCACCGGAAACACCAGCAGCGGCACCATCTGCCTCACCTTCGGGATGACGCGGTGCTTCAGCACATTCTTGGCGCGGCCACGGCCATAGGCGAGATACTGGAAATAGAGGCCTGAGAGCGAGGCGCGCGGATAGTAGACCATCTGCGTCTTGCCGCTCATCCAGATCTTGTAGCCGGCCTTGCGCAGGCGGTAATCGAGCTCGGCGTCCTCGTTATGGCTGAACGCTTCGTCGTAGCCGCCGACTGCGCCGAACGCCGATATCCGCATCAGTGCATGATGGCCGTGATCGATCCACTGTCCTTGCGAAAGATGCCGATGCTTCGAGCCGCCGGTGCCGAGCTTGGAGTTCTGCGCCGCGGCGGCCGCCTTCTGCACGGCACCGCTGCCGCTGGTCAGCATCGAAACGACGACCGAATCCGCTGATGTAGCCAGGGCTTCCTCGACCAGCCGGTCGCAATAATCGTCGGGATAACCGCCATGCGCATCGATGCGAATGAGATAGTCGGCACCATCGCCGAAGGTACCGACGGCGAGATTGATCGCCGCGCTCTGGATGCGCCGCTTGTTGTGGAGCAGGATAACCCGCGGGTCCTTGGCAATCACGTCCTCGACGATGGAAAGCGTGCCGTCGGTGCTGCCGCCATCGGCGACGATGATCCGGGCGCCAAGCCGGGCGGCCGCGGGCCGCAATTGATCGAGCAGCGCACCGATATGGGCGGCTTCATTCAGGCACGGAATAACGATCAGGTTGGATGAGGGTCTTTCGGTTTGCGTCATCAACCCCTGTCCATCTTGCCTCTGTCCATCCTTGGCCATCCTATGCCAATGCCTCGGCGGCAAAGGAGCCGGGCACGGCCGTCAGGCTGCGCAGCCGCTCGACAAGCGCCCGGCAATCGCTGCGATCGTAGCTCCAGGTCCTCGGATTGCGCGCCAGAACGTGCTCCTTCAGCCTGGCGACGCGATGCTCTTCCATCTTGCCGAGCACGGCTTCGAGCGCTTCGGGCGACGCCTGCGGCAACAGCACGCCGATATCCTGCTGTTTGAGGAACCGCCCGGTCTCGGTGTTGCCCATAGAGATCGGCACCGCCCCGAAACGGCAACCTTCATAGAGCCGGTTGGGCAGAAGCCATTCGGAGTTCTGCCCCGCTTCGAAGAAATCGATCGCCCAGGAAAAATGGACATCATTGTAGATCGCCGCCATGTCTTCCGGATTGCGGTAGGGCCCGAGAAACGACAGCCACGGCTCGGCTTCGACAAAGCCGTGAAAATCAGGGAATTCCGACAAAGCCGGACGTCCGCGCAGCACGATTTCAAAGCGGCCCTCCATGCGGCGGGAGAAATCGGCCAGCAGCTCGAGCGAGCGGCGGCAGCGCAGCGCACCGAACCAGCCGATCCGCCATGGCGGACCGACCGGGCTCTCTTCAGCCTCCGGAGCGCCGGGCAAGATCGTCGCGGCCTCGAAATATTTGTTTTCGACCAGCTCGATGGGTGCCGCGACCTGGCCGAACGGCTTGAAATAATTGGCGATAAAGGCAGGAGAACTGGTCACCAGCAGCTTCACATCCCTGGCCAGAACGCGTTCGGTGGCGCGCAGCGCCTTGCCCAGGACATCGTTGCGCAGCACAAGCCGATGAATGTCGAGGCACTCGTATACGATCGGAACCGATGCACCGAAGGCTGACCTGGCGCGGCGGGCAAGCGCCAGCATTTCCAGGTTGCGCGCAATGATGAGATCCGGTTTTGGCATGCCGCCAAGCTTCGAGCCTATCGAAACGGCTGCTTTGGCGACGGCCGCGAGGCGTTGGCCGAATCGCCCGTCACGCGTCGCGCCGAGGTCGATCGGCCGCAGTCCCTCGATATCCGCAATCGGATTCGCGGTGCGACGGAAGCCGGCCAAGGTGACCTGGGCCCCACCTGCCCTGAGCATCGTGATCCGCCGGCGCACCGCCGGGTCGGAAACGTCGTGCACAAGGTACAAGACATGCAGCATAAAAACTCGACCGCTGTTGGCCCACCCGAGGGAATGCTAGTACAGCTCTTGCTGCATCGCAACATTTTTGCTGCACCAATCGACGTTTTCTGTTGCACTGCAAAATTATTGCCGTAGTTTGTGGTCGGCGGCGGTCGTGGATTTTCGGGCTCGGAAAATCCACGTAAAAAATCAGGAATCCTGAATTTGGAAGCCAATGCATTCGATCCGCCAGAAGGCTCCTTGCGCAAATCAGTTGGGCGCGGCGCGGTTGTCACGGCCATGGCGCAATCGGTGCGGGTCGCGACACAGATCCTGTCCGTTATCGTCTTGTCGCGGTTGTTGTCGCCACAGGATTTCGGTGTCGTGGCGATGTGCGCCCCGGTGCTTGCCTTTATCGCCCTGTTCCAGGATTTCGGCCTGACCCAGGCGACGATCCAGAAGTCAGGCATCCGGCATGAGGAGGTGAACTACCTCTTCTGGATCAATGTCGCGGTCAGCGCGATCCTGGCTTGCGTGCTTGCGGGTGCGGCGCCGCTGGTTGCCGCCTTCTACGGCGAGCCGCGCGTGACGGGTCTGGTGGCTGCGTTCGGGCTGCAGATCATGGCCTATGGGCTGGGCGCCCAGCATCTGGCGCTCTTGACGCGCCGCATGCAGTTCGGCCGGCTGGCCGTCATCGACGTCGCCAGCGCCATTGCCGGGCTTGCCGTGTCGATCGCCTGGACCTTCATCGACCGCTCCTATTGGGCCCTGTTTGCCGGCACGCTGACCGGCGCCGTGCTGCCGACGCTCTGCTACTGGGCGAGTTCGCGCTGGCGTCCGGGCCTGCCGCGCAAGGTCGCCGGCATCGGCGAGCTGATCAATTTCGGCGCCGGCATCACCGGCTTCAACTTCGCCAATTTCTTTGCCCGCAACCTCGACAATGTGCTGATCGGCAAATATTGGGGCGAGGCGCAGCTGGGCCTCTATGACCGCGCCTACAAGCTGCTTCTGTTTCCGCTGAGCCAGATCACCAACCCCTTGTCGAAGGTGATGGTTCCGGCGCTTTCCAGGCTGAAGGACGAGCCTGATCGCTACCGTAGCGCCTATCTGCGCGTCATGCCGCTGATCCTGCTGGTGGCGCTTCCCGGCGTCGCCTTCGCCACCGCGATGTCGGATGTGCTGATCCCCTTCGTGCTCGGCGAGCAATGGCGCGCAAGCGCCTCGATTTTCCTGGCGCTCGGCTTTGCCGGGCTGCTGCAGCCGCTCAACAATCCGGCGGGGTGGCTTTTCGTCAGCCAGGGCCGCTCCGGCGATTTCATGCGCTGGGGCATCATAACGGCCGTGACGTCGGTGCTGGCTTTCATGCTCGGCCTGCCCTATGGCGCGCTGGGCGTGGCGATCGCCTATGCGATCAGCGAGTATCTGCGGACGCCGTTCCTGTGGCTGTATGTCGGCAAGAGCGGGCCGCTGCAGGCGCACCATGTGCTTCGCGCGGCAGCGCCGTTCGTGCTTGGCGCCCATCTGGCGCTGGCCGCGATCTGGTTCATCAAGCCAGCGCTGCCGCAGCAGCATGTCGTCGCCCTGGCCAGCGGCGCCGTGCTCGCCTACCTCATCACCGTCGTCATCGCACTGGCATTCGCCTCCGGCCGCGAAGCCTTGCGCGAGGCGCTCAAGATGCTGCCGGCAAGGCTGCCCGCGGCGGCGCCGCGCGAAGCGCAATAATTTGGGCGTCTTCGACTGCTACGGACATCTCCTCCAGGACCAGGTCTGAACCATGCACTACCGATCGATCTCCGATATGAACGACGCCATCGTCAGGGGCCTGCACCGGCTGCCGCGCGACATCGACCTGGTCGTCGGTGTGCCGAGAAGCGGCGTTTTGGCAGCGACGCTGGTCAGCCTTGCCGCGAACATCCCGATGACCGATCTCGACAGCTTCCTGGAAGGGCGTATCTATACGTCTGGCGTCACCAAGCGCCGTGCCGCTCTCGACCGCAAGGTTTCCGAGATGCGCAAGGTGCTGGTGATCGACGACAGCGTCGCCGGCGGCAACGCCATGCGCGACGCACGCGCCCGCATCCAGGCTGCTGGCATCGAGGCGGAGTTCACCTTTGCCGCCGTGTTCGGCCTTGAGCCCCTGCACCAGGAAACCGACCTCGTCTTCGAGGTCGTGCCGCATCCGCGCATGTTCCAGTGGAACTTCATGCATCACAAATTCCTGGCGCAATGCTGCGTCGACATTGACGGCGTGCTGTGCCTCGATCCGACAGAGGCGGAAAATGACGACGGCCCGGCCTATGAGAAATTCCTCAGCGAAGCGCGGCCGCTCCATGTCGCGACCCACAGGATCGGCTGGCTGGTCACCAGCCGGCTGGAGAAATACCGCGCGCTCACCGAGGCATGGCTCGCCAAGCATGAGATCAAATACGACCAGTTGATCATGCTCGATCTGCCGAGCAAGGCGGAACGGCAACGGCTCGGCGCGCATGGCAGTTTCAAGGCCGACTTCTACCGCAAGTCCGATGCCATCCTGTTCATCGAGAGCGAGCACGAACAGGCGCTGAGGATCACCGAGCTGTCAGGCAAGCCGGTGCTGTGCGTGGAAACGCATATGGTCAGCTTTCCCAACACGCTGTCGCTGCCGGCACTTGGCCAGGCGGCCCGCAACCTGCCGGCAAGGCTGCGGCAGATCAAGTCGCAAGAGGGCCGCAAGAGCGCCGCCAAGACCATTGCCCGCGCGCTGCTTGGCGCCCGCGGCTACGAGACGCTGAAAAGCCGGGTCAAGCGCCCGGCCTGACCCGCTCAGGCGGCGCCGTTACGCCGCCTGTCGCGCGCGCTGCTGCATGGCCCTGTCCAGTATCGAGAAGAAGGTGATGAACTGGCGATCGGGATCGAGTTCCGGGCGCCCGGCGAAGCTGCGAGCGAGACTGGAAAGCCGGTCATATTCCTGGTGGTCGTTCCACAGCCGCCTGACGGCCGCGACCCAGTCGGCCAGCGGTGCATCGTAATCCAGCACCACGCCACCGGAGCCGATCGCTTCAGGCAGACCGCCGCGCCGCGAGCCGACAACGGGGATTCCGCTGCAATGGGCCTCCGACGCGACGCGGCCCCAGGCCTCTTCCCACTTGCTGGGAGCAAGCAGGATCTTCGTGCGGCCATAGACCGTCTTCATGTCGCTGGTGCGGCTCTCCAGGACGACATTGCCCAAGGGAGCGATCGTCTGTTCGATCCGCGCCCGGTGATCGTCGTCGAGCTTCCAGCTTTCGACGAACAGGAATGGAATTTCGCGGCAGGCGCCGGCAATCCGCACCGCGAGTTCAAACCCTTTTTCCTCATAAGGGTTGATCAGCGTGACGAACTGGCCCGTCGTCGGCGTCGAGTAGTGCGCCGGATTGATGGTCGGCGGGATCACCACCGCCTCGATGCCGAATTCCTGTCTGTAGGTACGCGCGGTGAAGTCAGAATTGGCGATGTAAAGCGCTGAATGCAATTCGCGCAGATCGCCGCCCAGTTCATGGAACTCGACATTGCGGAGATAGACGACCAGAGGCACGCCCTCCGCCTGCAGCGCCTTGCCGATCGGAACCGATTTGTGACACTGGACCACGGCGACATCGGGCTTCAGCCTCTCGACGGCAAAGGCCGCCGCTTCCCAGGGAAACCAGGCCCGCACCACCGGATAGCCGGGATAGCTGTCGACAACCGCCGGCTGCCGCAACAGCTTCATCTTGGCGCGCGCCTTGAAGCCGAAGACACCATCACCGAACAGGGCGGCGAGCACAGCGGCTTCATGACCGTGCTCGATCAGCTGTTCGGCCAGATGATGCGTGCTCGACTGAACGCCGCCGCTGAACTCGGGCGGGTAGCCGTTGCCGCCTGCAAAGAGAACTTTCATGATCGGGCTCCTTGTCGCATCTCGTATCCTTGCTCGGAGACAACAGGCAAAGTCCGCCGCCTCGCTTTCGACGTCAGGCAAGTTTCGGCGGCTCCAGATTGGCGAAGGGATTGGTACAGGATTGCCAGCCGGTAAATCGGATCGGGTCGTTGGGCGAACTGCGCCAGGCGTAGTCCGTCAGCATATGGAATTCGGCGACCACCCAGCGGTCGAAATGCACCAGATCTTCCCGCTTCCGCCGGGGCAGCAGGCGGCGTGCGGCACCCAATTTGAGTTCCTCCACCAGGGTGACGGCGTCACTCAGTTTTCCGCTTGGAAAGTTCCACGGATTCCGGTTGCGGAACGCCAGCACGAACTGCTGCAGATGCTCGATGCGGATGTTCAACTTGCCAAGGTATTTTTCCAGCGTGACGCGCACCAGATCTTCGTCCGAGAAGGAGGAAACAGTGGCGTAGGCGACCCCTGTCGAGACCACTCCGCCGGCCATGACGGCCAGGGCCGAGCGTCTGGAAATCTCGATCATCTCGTACCTCCTTTCACACAATCAGGCTCGCCGCCCGCAGGGACAACGCTGCCGCAGTCAGGCTCGGGTTGGCGCAGGAGCAGCTTGGATAGGTGCTGGTGCCGACGACGACCAGGTTTCTGAGCTGATGGTGGATCATGCCGCTGTCGACCACAGAATCGGCCGGGCCAGTGCCCATCCTCAGCGTGCCCTGGACGTGCGATTCGGTGGGCCGGATGCCGCGGTCGAAGAGCTTTTCGACCGGCAGCGGCGCCAGAAGGTCAGGCAATTTCTCCAGAGCGCGCGCCATGCCCTTCACCGCATAGTCCGATGGCGCCTTGAAGCTGACGAAGGCATTCTCATCCGCGTCAAGCGTGACGAAGTTCTCGGGATCGAGCAAGTCCTCGGTGACCACGACAAGCGGCAGCGCCTGGCGCAGCCGCCCTTTTTCGGCACGCAATCCGTGCTGCCAGCGGTTCTCGAAATAGACCAGTGCCGCCGCATGCTTCGATCGGTGAGGACCATCATAGAGGCCGAAATTCAGGCCGGTGGTGATGGTGCTGCCGTCGAAATTGTCGACGCCGTCGAGATAGACCTCGAAATTCCAGCCGTAGGATTCGTGCAGGCCGCTGCCGACGAATTCGCCGCCCAGGCCGGATCGCAGCATGATCGCCGCGCTCTGGATGGCATTGGCGCCGAGAATGAAGAGATCGCCGCTGACCTGGTATTCCTTGCCGTCATGGCTGAACGTGACCGAACGGACAGCGCCGCCGACGTGATCGAGCCGGCGGACTTCCGCACCGAGGCAGACCGAGACGTCGGGATGCTCGAAGACGTGCATCAACCCGTTGTTGACGGTGAATTTGGCGTCGACCGGGCACAGCCAGCAACGCAGATTGGCACAGCACGAGCTGCGCTGCGCGGTCGGCACGCGAGCCCGCGCGGTTGGCATGACGAAGTGCTGGTCGGGCTGCGCCGCCTTCATCATCCTGTCCGGCGTCGACATGCGATGCGGCGGTTGCGGAAACGGCTTCGAGCGAGGCAGCATCGCCGCCATGTCGGGATCGCCGGAGATCGACATGATGTCTTCCGCGTTGCAATAGAACGGCTCGACGTCGTCATAGCTGATCGGCCAGTCATTGCCGATGCCGTAACTGCTTTTCAGCCGGAAATCATTGGGATGAAATCTTGGCGTCTGCGCGAACCAGCAGTTCGTCCCGCCACCCAGTCCGATCGTGTAGTTCCACGGCTTGTCGGAATTGGTCTTGTAGGTCGTCTCGTCTTCGATGTCGGTGTTGACGTTCTGTTCGAGCTGCCATTCATGGGTGTTGTGGCGTCCCCACTCCAGCACCAGAATGCGCGCCTTTCGGCGCTTGGCGAACTCATGCAGGAAGAAGGCCGAACCGAAGCCGGAACCGATCGCGACGAGATCGAAATGATCCTTGGTGATTTGCTCCGGCTTTACGTCCAGCACCATCAGCTACAACTCCACACAGAAATACGCGCTCAGTCCCAGCGCCCGCAGGCCGTGTGCGGACCGGTCTTGCATCCGTCCGCCAGGGCCCGGTCTCATGCCGCCATTCTGCCGATCGAGTGATATTCAATGCCGTGGCGGGCGATGACCTTGGGGTCATAGAGGTTGCGGCCGTCGAAAATGACCGGCGTGGTCAGCGCATCCTTCACCGCGTCGAAGGACGGAGCGCGGAAGCTCTTCCATTCCGTGGCGATCAGCAGCGCATCGGCGCCGCGCAGCGCCGCCTCCTTGGTGCCGCACAGAAGCAGGTCGTCGCGCAGCCCGTAGATGGCCTGGCATTCCTGCATCGCCTCGGGATCATAGGCCTGCACATTGGCGCCGGCCTTCCACAGCGCTTCCATCAGGACGCGCGCCGGCGCCTCACGCATGTCGTCGGTGTTGGGCTTGAAGGCCAGGCCCCACAGCGCAAAGGTCCTGCCTTTGAGGTTGCCCTTGAAATAGCGGTCCACCTTGTCGAAGAGAACCGATTTCTGTGCGTTGTTGCGCTCCTCCACGGCGCGCAGCAGCTTGGCGTCGAACTTGACGCCTTCGGCGGTCTTGATCAGCGCCCGCACGTCCTTGGGGAAGCACGAGCCGCCATAGCCGAGGCCCGGATAGATGAAATGGTAGCCGATGCGCGGATCGCTGCCGATGCCCTTGCGGACCTCCTCGATGTCGGCGCCGAGTTGTTCGGCCAAATTGGCCATCTCGTTCATGAAGCTGATCTTGGTCGCCAGCATGCAGTTGGCGGCATATTTGGTGAATTCGGCGCTGCGGACGTCCATCACGATCATCTTCTCGTGGTTACGATTGAACGGCGCGTAGAGTTCGCGCATCACAGCCTCGGTGTCCTCGCTGTCGGTGCCGACGATGATGCGGTCCGGTTTCATGCAGTCGGCGACCGCGGACCCTTCCTTGAGGAATTCCGGATTTGAAGCGACATCGAAAGCCAGGTCCTCGCGGCCTCTTTTCTTCAACGTGTCGGCGATCCTGGCCTTCACCTTTTCGCAGGTGCCGACCGGCACCGTCGACTTGCCGACGATGATCTTGGGTTTGTCCATTTCGCGGCCGATGGTCTCGGCGACGGCCAGCACATATTTGAGGTCGGCCGAGCCGTCCTCGCCCGGCGGCGTGCCGACCGCGATCATCTGGATCTCGCCGTGCCTGACAGCGGCGGCGGCATCGGTGGTGAACTTGATGCGGCCGGCGGCATGGTTCTCCTTGACGAGGTTTTCCAAACCGGGTTCGAAAATGGGAACCAGGCCCTGGTTGAGCCGCTCGACCTTGGCGGCGTCGATGTCGACGCACACCACCTGGTGCCCGACTTCGGCAAGGACCGCCGCCTGCACGAGGCCGACATAGCCAATTCCAAACACCGTCAAATTCATTCGGTTTCATTCCCATGCAAGGCAGCGGACCGTTTTCGGTCCCGCCGGTTCAAAACGACTTTCCCAACTACTTTACACTGCATGCCAGCGATTCCGGAAATTGACAGGGTTCGCCGAGCGCCGTGAAGGCAACCCGCTCGATCTGCAGGGAAAGCTTGCGGCCCGGATCCGCGAACGCTCCCATCCAACCCTTCATCGTATCGCTGCCCCAAAAGCTGAAGAATATCTTCTGTGCATGGCTGGGCAGCTTCGCCGGGTCGGTAATCGTGTTCACCAGTTGGCCGTTGACGTACCATCGCAAGCTGTCCTTCTGCCAGACGAAGGCGTAGTCGTTGAAGGCGTTCTCCGTGCCGCCCGGCACGTCGACCAGCTTCTCGTTCTTGCCCTTGCCCGCGATATAGGCATTGACCTGCACCTTGGAGGTGTCCTTGGTCAGGACCTCGAAGTCGATCTCGTCCCAGGGCTGCTTGTCGCTGGGACCGATATAGGTGAAGAACGCCGCGTTGAGGCCAGAGCCGGTATCGGTCTTCAGCCGTGCCTCATAGGTGCCGTAGCCGAAGCGCTGCTTGGTCTGGATCTCGCCGCAGACGTAGTCGCGATCCTTCAACGTCTGCTTTTCGAAGCCGAGCGACAGCACATTATTCGACAGTCCGACCATGCCTTTCGACCAGGTGCAATTCTGATGGCTGCCGTTGTTCCAGCCGTCGGAAACATACCAGCGCGCACGATCGAAGCTTTTGAAATCATCGACGAAGGACGGCGATGTCGGAATGTCCTGGGCGTAGGAAGGGGTTGCCACGAAAGCGCCAAGAGCAGCCAGCAGCAACGCACCGAGCGACCCCAGCCGCCGCCGGGCGGCTTGCCCGGCCCGATATGAGAGAGACGGTGCGTCAATTGCTGTCGTAGGTTTCGGATTCGAATTCATACCAAACTCACCTTTGCGCTGTGTGTCCCCAACCCAAAGTCGACGTTCGAACCGCTCCTGAACGGGCCAACCTTGACCTCCCTTGTGACCCTCTCGATTGCTTCCCGCCCTGCATCAAATCTGTTGCAACAGTTCCGAGCCTTCACGTTCAACCTCTGCCTGCGCCTGCCGGCCAGGCGAATTCCGCCGAGGTGGCCGAATCGGCATTCTCGTCGAAGACCATATCCAGCGAATGACGGAGCTCTTTCATCATGCCGTCCTGGCGCGACAGCGCCGCGATGCGGCGTTCGCAATTCAGGATCGACTGTGTCAGTGCGCTGACTTCCGAAGACCGCTTGTCGGAAGCTGAGCCGTTTTCCATGGCTTCGACCAGGAAGGCGGCGTTGGTCGACGTTGTCCGGTAGCGATTCTCAAGCCCGGTTCTCTCGGCCTCGATCTCGGCCGCAATCTGCTCGAACAGCTTTGCCAGACGATCAAGACGTGAAACATCGGCCTGCCGGTCGCGGGCCGGATCCCTTGATCTGAAACCGAATATCGAGGCCATGGACTCAGGTTCCTGTCATCGCCGGCTTGTGGGCCGGGCTTCTGGCCGATCCCCGCAGCCGGGGCTCAAAAACTCGTGTTGCGTTGTCCTGCTCTGGAGAGACATCAGACCAATCCGATCGGGGGCCAGTTCGGCTGGTCGTCCACTATGCTGCACCGCAACATAGACTGCCATCGTCGGGGCCGCGAGGCAACCACCCAATTCGTAAACTCATAAATCCGGCCGAAATGGTTTCCGTGATGACGTGCCGCGAGGACAAATTGCAAGCACCGGGGTCCGCTCTCAGCGTTCCTTGCCCATGCTGGTTCCGGCCATCAGAAAACGCTGCGGCGGGACATGTTTTTGGCTGGACATAAGGCCGACGCGACGAAACAGCGCCTCGAGCTTGTCGGAAGCCACGCCCTGGACGATGGGGACGAGGTTGGACAGGCTGGCGAAAGCGTAAGCCGCGGCCGATGCCAGCCCCCGCTCAGCCTTGACGTCAAGGAAATTGCGCAGCCGATATTTGTCGCGCACGTGCCGTTCATGCCGCCGCAGCACCGCCTTCGAGCCTTCCGGCAGACTGTCGATCGCCAGCAGCGCCAGATCCGCATCGGCCAAACGCTTCAGGTCCTGGGTCTTGTGGCGGCCGCTCAGAGAATCGGCGCGGACGACGGCGCCGTAGCCGCAGGAGCGAATGACCTTGAACCGCGCCCCGCATGCGACCGCGCGGGCGTAGAGTTCATAGTCCTCGCCCAGCCGCAGGCTCTCGTCGTAGCTCAACCCGTGGCGGTCGAGGAAGGCACGGCTGATCACCGGCTTCAAAAAGCCCAGTTCGCCCCTCTGCACGCGGCGCCTGGAGATGTTGCCTTCGACGAAGCGCTCGAAATCGAGGAATTCCGGATCGGCGGCAAATTGCGGCGCGACGATTTTCGTCGCGTCGCCCGTCGCATCATCCCTGATCAGCATGATGTTGTCGGCTGCGAAATCCCAATCGGCGCCGGCAAACAGGTTGCGAAACCGGCCTTCGAGGAAGAAATCGTCGGCATCAAGAATGCTGATGAACGGCGATTTCGAGCCGGCGATGGCTGCGTTGCGGGCAAAGGAGGGGCCGCGATTGACATCGAGGCGCATCACGGAGAGCCGCCCGCTGCCGTCATCGGCGGATCGTGCGACATCGGCGGTGTGGTCGGTGGAGGCATCATCGACAACGACGACCTCCGCCACTTCCGGTTCGCGCAACGCGGATGCGATGGCGACGGCGATTGTCGCTGCGGCGTTTTTTGCCGCGATGATCACGCAGACCTCGGATTTCGTCATCGACATGGATTTGCCTCTCGTACAGGTAATATCGATTGCCCTCGCCCCGTACTCCTTCGATGCCCTACAGAATTGCCATCAGCACCCATTTGCCTTCATTCAGCGACTCCCCGGCCGCTCGAAGATACGGCGGCTGATATCGGCGGACGCCGCCCAGCCGGCTTCGGCCAGGTAGCGGACCGGCGCGCGGCCGCACAGTTCCCAAAGCACCGTTCGCCGCTGTGGCCACCGCAGCGACGGCAGCCACGGCGCGATGACCATGCTGAGCAGATCCTCGTTGCCGACGCGCGACAGGATCCTGGTCGCGCGCTTCGACAGCAGCGTGCCAGCACCGCCGAGTAGCACATCGGCGGCGCGCAGGCCAAGCAGCAGCGTGTCGTCCAAACCTTGCACGGTTGCGGCATCGAGCAAACGCTGCTGATCCGCCTCGTCGAGCCGGCCGGCGCTGGCGCCGATATCACAGACGTAGCCCGCGCAGGGTTCCCGGTTGAAAAGTGCCTTGGCAACGCTGATGCAGGACAAAAGCAAAGTATCGGCAACCGAGGTGAACGGCACCGTCGCGCCGGCGATTTCGACCTGTCGTTTGCGCCGCAGGAACCCGTCCGCGTCGCGCGGGCTTGGCGAGCCGGGCTGCTGGAGGCGGTAGTGGAGATCTACCGTGGACGACCTCGGCCCGTCGTCCCGGGTCATGTGCTGTTCGCCGAGGAAGCGGACCCACCAGACGGAGTTCGACTTGCCTGATACCTCATAACCGATCTTGCGAAGGGCATCACGCGCCCTGAAAAATCCGAGCGGCGAAACCAGAATGTCGACATCGCCGGACGGCTTCATGAAGTGGTCGTCGTAGAGAAGCTGCTGCTGGAACGGACCCTTCAGAAAAACAAAATCGATCTCGCTGGCGCGCAGCACATCATGGACCGCCATGGAATCCATGATGCAGGACGCGTTCATCGAAACCGTTCTCCTGCGGTAGGTGTCGAGCCATCGGAAAAGCTCAGGCGGCCTCTCAAGCGCGGGTGCGCGCGAAAGGGCCTTAAGGACAAAGGTGGCGACCTTGTTCAGCCTGGCGATGTCGGCAATTTTGGCACCGTCCAGATCACGCATCGAAATGTCGCCCGCGCCGGCGTGCGGCCCGGCAAAATACAATCGCAGGCAGGCCTGCACGTAGGCCACCTCGTCGGCACAGCCGGCGGCGCGCAATCGTTCGTATGAGCCGTCAGGCAAGGCCATTTAGCGCACAATCTCCAAAGAAAGCGGTTTGCGCGAACACTTATGCTGCATGTGCGAAGCAAACATCACCAAAAACCTCGGTGCCGTAAAGCCTTTCCTTTTGCAGTGCGAATTTTTGCAACCGAGCGCCTATCGAGATCGCGTTGGAAAGAAGTGAGAACCGCGGCTGAAATATCCTTGTCAGGTCTTTTAGCCGATCCCCGGCCGAATTTTCCAAACAGAAAATTCTTTCCATTAGCGAGGCCTAAAAATAGGCACAAGGCAAACGACTTATGCAAGCAAAATCACATGCTTAAAGAATCAGCGCGGGCGCTGCCATCGCGCCCAAGGAATCGGCTAAAAAGTGACAAGTTTTAGGCATGGCCGCTCATGTCCTGACGCCAGCAACGTAATTGATTAACGGAAGGTAAAACAGTCTTGACTCATGAATGCTGCCGTGCAGCTATTGCATTGCAGCATAAAAGTGCTGACGGCACTCGACAGGCCGTTTCCAGTCCTAAATCGGAGAGTAAAATGGAACAGAACGTTGAAAAGCATGAATACGAGACACCAAGCCTGACGGTTCATGGTTCGATTGAGACCATCACCCAGGGTGGCGGCGGCAACACGGCGATCGACGCATCGTTCCCCGCGCACACGCCGATCGGCGACCTGACGTTCTCCTGAGACTTATAGCCGTTTCCAGAGTGACATTTTGGGACTCTGGATTCAAAAGCAGACGTAAGAGGGTCGGGGGGCCAGCCTCCCGACTTCTCCTGCGCCAACCGGAGATGTCGAAGCGTTTTGTCAGTGAGGTGCGGGGATGAACTGGAAGCAATCCGACCATGATCTGGCCGACCACGATAGCGTGAGTGCGACCAAGGATGCCGTGGCTTGCGAGTTCGGCGATGGCTTGGCGCTGCTCAATCTCAAATCCAATGTCTACTACAGCCTGAATGGCGTCGGCGCCTTCATCTGGGATTTGATCCAGGAGCCCCGGTCGATCGGCGACATCCGCAGCGCCGTGCTTGCGCGCTATAATGTCGACCCGGTGCGCTGCCAGGCCGATGTCGACGCATTGCTGAAGGGCCTGACTGATAATGGGCTTGCGAGACGGCATCATGAGGCACTTGTCTAAGCCGACCCAGCACAAGGCGCTGGTTTGGCAGGCCATAGTTTCGCGGACCCTGGTTTCGCGGGCCCTGGTTTCGCGGGCCACGGCTTTACGGCAGGAACCCGCGAGGGAAACAGGCCTCAAGCAGTCGAAGCGCGGCGGAAGCCGGCACGGGCTGGTCAGGATTTTCTCCCTGAGCGGCTCGGAAATGATCTTCCTTGGCCATTGCCTGCTGGTGGTGGCGACAGTTCGGCTGGGGCTGACCCTGCTGTCCTACAATCGTGTACGCAGCCTGGTGACGCGGCTCGACGCGCGGCAGTGCGCCTCGATGGGCGAACTGCGGCGTGTCGCCTGGGGTGTTGCCGCCGCGGCCCGTTTCGTCCCTTACGCTACGTGCCTGACCCAGGCGCTCTCCGGCCAGTATATTCTCGCCCGCCAAGGCAATGAATCGACGATACGCATCGGCATCGAACGTGGTACGGGCGAGCAGTTGAAAGCACATGCCTGGCTGGTCAGCGACAACCATATCGTGCTTGGCGGATCGATCGACGGCTTCGCCCATCTCGTCGACCACGGCAGCCGATGAGCGGCGTCGCCGGAATCCTGCTGCGCGGAGCACACGCACCGGCGGTCGCGGCGGCAGACATTCAGCAAATGCTGGCGCGCATGCGCCATCGCGGTCCCGACGGCGCTTCATGGTGGCTGGACACCAGCATCGCCCTTGGCCACGCCTGGCTCAACACATCGGATGAGGTCGGTCCAGGCCCTTTGACGATGGCTGGCGGCCGGCTCGCCATCACCGCCGATTGCCGGCTGGACAACCGTGACGAGTTGCTGGCCAGGCTCGGTATCCGCGACCAGTCGGTGGCCGACGCGATCGTGCTGATGCGGGCCTATCTGCGTTGGGGCGAAGCCTGTCCGGAGCATCTGCAAGGCGATTTCGCGTTCGCCATCTGGGATGACGAGCGGCAATCGCTGTTTTGCGCGCGAGATCATTTTGGCGTCAAGCCGTTCTACTACCACGCGGCGGACCGGCGTTTTGCCTTTGCGTCCGAGATCGGGCCGATCCTGGAGGTCGAAGGTATCCGCGCACGTGTCAGCGAGCGCCAGATCTCCGGCTTCCTGGCCGGGCTTCCCGACGACCCGCAGTCGACCCCCTACAGCGATATATTCAGCCTGCCGGCCCGCCACAGCCTGACCGTCACCGCGCAACAGGTGATGTTGCGTCGATACTGGCAGATCGAGCCGTCGGCGCGGCCCTTGCGGTCGGATGCATCGGAGGAATTCGCCCATCTGTTCTCGCAATCGGTGCGCAACCGCATGCGAGGGACCTCGGCAGTCGGCGCAATGCTGAGCGGCGGCCTCGATTCCTCATCTATCGCCTGTGTCGCCGGCCTGCAGAATGCCGCTGCGCGCAAGCCGAAGCTGCCGACCTTCTCGCTGATTTTCGAGAGGGGCTCGCCGATGGACGAGCGGCCCTTCATCGAGGCCGTTCTCGACCAGCAAAAGGTCGACGCGACGCTGATCCCGGTCGGCAACTATGCCCCATTCGCCGAATTCGAACGCGTGCTGGAAGAACAGGAAGGAACGTTCCTGGCGCCGGGCCTGACGCTCACCCGCGGTATCTACCGGACTGCCGGCGCCAAGGGCATCAAGGTGCTGCTGGACGGCCATGGCGGCGACGAGGTCGTTTCCCAAGGCCATGGTCACCTGCACGAGCTTGCGAATGGCGGCCGATGGATGGATCTGTGGCGCGAGGTCCGCAGCGCCTCCAATACCTATGGCGACAGCACGCTTGGCCTTTATCTCCAGTTCCTGACCCTCTACGGGCCGGCCTGGCGCATCGCCAAGCTGAGGCATCTGGCCAACCGTGCCCTGAACAGGATCCGCAAGCCCGAGCACGTGCAGCGCGCACGAAGCTGGCGCGACCTGATCAATCCGGACCTTGCCAAGCGCACCGAGCTTGTCGACCGGTTTCACCGGGCCGGCTATATGCCGCCCGGCGTTCAGGCCAGCGACGCCTTGAGCCATCGCTGGATCCTGTCGAACGGCTATGTCCCGCATGCTTTCGAGGTTCTCGACAAGGCCGCCGCCAATTTCGGGGTCGAGCCGCGCTACCCCTTCTGGGACAAGCCGCTGGTCGAATTCTGCCTGGCACTGCCGGGCGAGGAGAAGCTGAGCCACGGTTTTGGCCGCTATGTGCTGCGCCGCGCCATGCAAGGCGTATTGCCGGCGGCGGTGCAGTGGCGGCGCGACAAGATCGACTTCACCGCCAGTCTCGTCAACGGCATGCTGCGCAACCATCGCGACCTCCTGGAACAGCTGCTGGTCTCGGATGCGAACCGCATCGCGCCCTACGTCAATCTGCCTCAAGTGAGTGCTGCCTATGCGCGGCTGCTGCGCCAACCCGATCAGGCAGCCCCCCTGGACGTCCAGTATGTCTGGCGCTCGGCCTCGCTGTCGCTCTGGCTGCGGCAACTCCAGCACGGCGGGAGCCCCACGTGATGCCGCGCAACGAGCCGCTCGCTCTATACAATGATGATGCCTTTTCACATGGCCGGGCCATGCGAAAACGCCGCTTCTACCGCGCCTATGGTCTGACCATCGCGTCGGAGGTGATGTTGCCCGAACTGCAGCCGGCGCCGCCGGGGGTGGCGGATCTCGTGATCGCTGTCGGCGCGATCGACCTGCCAAAGCCGGCGCCCGAAGCCGCGACCGATTTTCGCTTCGAGCCGGACCGGCAATATCTGGCCTGGCATGCCGTGGGCGCGTTCCTGATCACCGATTTCAGCCGTATCGACATCGAACCGGCGCCCGGCGTCGACGATGCGCTGCTCGCGTTTCCGCTGCTCGGTCCGGTCATGGCGCTGCTCTTGCACCGGCGCGGCCTGCTTGTCCTGCATGCCAGTGCCATCGCCGCCGCCGGCACGAGCGCCATCTTCATGGGTGACAAGGGAGCCGGCAAGTCGACGACGGCAAGCGCGATGATCCGGGCCGGGCATCGACTGCTTACCGATGACGTGGTGGCGCTGGACCTTGCCAATCCGCGTGAGCCAATGACCGTTCCGGGCTTTCCGCAGATCAAGCTGGCGGCCGACGCCGCTGCGGCGATCTCGCTCGGGGAAGCGGAAGTGCGGCCGCAAGTGCATCCGGCGATCGACAAAATGCAGCATCGCCTGAACGGTGACTTTTCGGGCGACAAGGTGCCGGCGACCAGGATCTATATCCTCGAGCGCGGCGAAAGGGCTGACATCACGCCCTTGCCCGCCATTGCCGCCCTGCCGGCCGTCATCAAATTCTCCTATGTGACGCGCTTCGGCCGTGCGGCGCTGCCCGACGACTTCGCGGCGGCGCATCTTCAGCAATGTTCATGGATTGCTAACCATATCGGCGTGTACCGGCTGGAAGTCCCGACGGGCCTGGACAGGATCGGCGAAGCCGTGGAGCTGATCGAAAAGGATCTGTCGGCTGGCAGCCGGCGGCCGTGAGCGCAACCATGTCGAAGCCAATCCTTCGCCTGTCGCTGTTTCGAGAAATTGCCGCATTCGGCGCCGCCATTGCCCGGATCGGCGGCCGGCGAACATGGACGGCGCTGTTCTTCCTCATCCTCGGCAGCCTGACCGAGGGCATCTCCATCCTGCTGCTCATCCCGCTGCTGCATCTGGTCGGACGCGCCGACCAGGATTTCGCTGTTCGGCTGCCCAACAATGATTTCGTGCGCTGGCTGGTGCCTGACGGCACGCTGCAGCTGACGACCGTGCTTTGCGCGCTGGTCGGGCTTGTTGCAGCGCAGGCGGCGTTCAATCGCTTCAAGTCGGTCTACATGGCCAAATTGCTGTTCGATTTCGTCAACCGCGTTCGCATGAACCTGTTCGAAAGCATCGGCAAGGCGCGCTGGGGCGTTTTTACCCGCATGCGCAGTTCCGATCTCGATCATGCCCTGACCGGCGACATCGACCGCGTCCAGGGCGCGGCGTTCTCACTGCTGATGCTGGTGCAGATCGCCGTTCTTCTGGCTGGCTATCTCCTGGTTTCCATGTTCATCTCGCCGGTCATGACGCTGTTTGCCGTCGTCATCGGCATGCTGATGTTCGTGGCGCTGCGGCCCTTCCGGGCACGGGCCACTGCCTTCGGCCGTGTGCTGACCGCCAATCGCCAGGATCAGTACCGGACGGTCTCGGAATTTCTCGGCGGCATCAAGGTGGTCAAGAGCCTGAATGTCGAGGACAGCTATTTCGCGCAGCTGCGGTCGACGCTTGAGAAGATGAAGGCCGACAATATCGACTATGTGCGCAACAGCACCATCGGCACCGCGGTATTCCAGGTGGCGAGCGTGGTGGGCCTGAGCCTGTTCATCTATGTGGCTTTGGTCCGCTTCAACCTGTCGCTGGCCGAGATCGTCGTCCTGCTCCTGGTCTTCATGCGCATCGCGCCGCGCTTCATGGACATGCAGACGCAAGCCCAGCAAGTGCTGATCAACCTGCCCGCCTTTACGGCAATGCGCAGCCTGCAGGCACGTTTCGACGCCGAACGCGAACCAGGCCATACCGAGTTCGCCGACGCCGGGACACTCTCCCTCAATACAGGATTGAATATTCGCGGTGTCTCATTCGCCTACGGAGATGCTGGCGCCAAGATGGTGGTGAGCGGCATCACCTTCGGCCTGCCGGCCGGCAAGGTCACCGCCCTGATCGGCCCGTCCGGATCGGGCAAGAGCACGATCGCCGATATGCTGCTTGGCCTGCTGGAGCCTACCACCGGCATGATGCTTGTCGACGGCGTCGAGATCGATGCCAGCAATCGCCGTCGCTGGCGCGACCAGGTGGCCTATGTGCCGCAGGACGTGTTCCTCCTGCACGACACGATCGCGGCGAACCTGCGCCTTGCCGCGCCACGGGCCAGCGATGGCGACCTGTGGGCCGCGCTGCATCAGGCGCACGCCGGCGAGTTTGTCGAACGGCTCGACCTCAGGCTCGAGACGGTGGTCGGCGATCGCGGCGTGCGGCTCTCGGGCGGCGAACGCCAGCGCATCGCGCTCGCACGCGCGCTGCTGCGCAAGCCGTCGCTACTCATCCTGGACGAGGCGACCAGCGCGCTCGACTGGCAGAACCAGTCGCTGATCGCCAGGTCGATCGACGGATTGCGCGGCACGATGACGATCCTGACCATCGCGCACCGGCCGTCGATGATCGCCTTCGCCGACTGGGTGGTGGCGATGGAAAACGGCCGTATCGTCGAGGTCGGCCAATATCAGCGGCTGAAGGAAAAAACCGGCAGCCGGTTGTCGAGGATGCTGTCGGGGGAACAGTCAGAGAGCGAACCCGCCGATGTCGCGTGAGCCGGCGACCAAGACGCGCCGAAACGGATTCACGCGGCGCCTAGTCTCCTGTTTCGAAGCATGCCTCCAAACCGGGGGCAGGTTTCTGCATCAATGCAGGCCGCGCCTGGCACCGCCCAGCTTCTCGCTTTCGGCGACCTCGGGTGCGTTCAGTTTGCGCTCGGCGTCACGAGCTATGTCGGCAGGCGTCGGCGCGCTCCTGGCGATCATGGTGTAGATGAGCACGAAATAGCCGGCCTGAATGATCACGGCGCAGATGATGACGCGCACCAATATCGTGCCTATCGACGCACCGCCCAGCCAGGACCAGCCGACGACGATCGCCAGAGCGAAAATCATCCCGAGGATGAATTTTGGAAGTGCCATGCCCAACAGCCCATAAACCGGCTCGGGTATTTATCACGATTGCCCCACCCGAGCGCCGTCCCTTGTCATGTGGGCTTGTTAAGGTCGCCCACCCTCGACCGGTTGCTTCCGGCCTTTTCCACCTATCGTCACCGTGACAGGTATAATTTGCAATTCTATTAAGGCGAGCAATAGGCGGCAAGGGCAACTTCGGATATTTTTGATCGAGCTTTTGCGATCGACTCTGCCATGCTGCAATGCACGCGACGGGAGCTAAGCCGATCTCCTCTCCTCGGCATTTTCAGTAAGATAGACAATATTAAGTAGTATTTTATACGGTTTTCGCCATGCATCAGGGCAGGATAAAGCACTAGTTTGCAGCTTGCCTTGGCAGATAGGTAGGTCTGCCTAAAAACGGCCCCACAAAGGCCTCTATTTTTTCGGCCGTGCCCATTTATTGTCACAAATGTGCTAAATACGCCGAAATTTGTGCATGACAAGCTTATTATTTAGTCAATTCATGACGTGACTATTTCAACGGGGTGGTAAATTGTGTGTTGCGCTGCAACATTTTTTTGGTATCGTGCGGTGAACCATTCGTTCAACGCATGGAGTTTACGGCATGAGGGACGTTGCCAAGTCGGCCACGGCGAGCTTTTCGCAGGCTGACATCGATTTTCCGCCACCGATCGGCGGCTTGCTCAAACGCAGCTTCGATATCGCCGGTTCACTGATTGGATTGATCGCACTCAGCCCGCTGTTTGTCATGATAGCGCTGCTGGTCAAGTTTTCCGACGGCGGCTCGATTTTCTACGGTCACAGGCGAATTGGACGCGGCGGGCGGATTTTTCCTTGCCTGAAGTTCCGCACCATGGTTCCGGACGGCGACAGGGTGTTGGCAACCTATCTCGCCACCAACCCGGACGCCAACGCGGAATGGATCGCCACCCGCAAGCTGAAGAACGATCCGCGCGTTACCCGTGTCGGAGCAGTGCTGAGGAAACTCAGCCTCGACGAGTTGCCGCAGATCATCAACATCCTGCAGGGCGACATGAGCCTTGTCGGCCCTCGTCCGGTCGTGCGCGACGAGCTGGAGATCTATGGCACGTCCGCCGTCTATTACCTGAAATCCCGCCCGGGCCTGACTGGCCTGTGGCAAGTCAGCGGCCGCAACGATGTGTCCTATGACAGCCGCGTCGCCTTCGATCGCCACTATGTCGAGAACTGGTCGCTGTTCGAGGACGTTCGCATCATCATCAAGACCGTCCCGGCCGTCTGGATGTCGCGCGGTTCTTACTGACCGGCCGGTGGCCAATGCCAGACATTGGCATCGGCCATTCGACGCAAGCTCATCGGGCGATGGGGCTATAGCGGATCGGAACGTTGAGTTGAAAACAGATTTGTTCGAAGCCTTTCGCAGCGGCCCGGATTCCGGCCGGCTGCGGCGGGCGCGTTTGCTGGCCACATGCCTTGCCATGGCGCTCGTCGTCCCGCATATCGCCGCCGCCGGCGACTATCGCCTCGGCTCGCAAGACAAGCTCACCATCCGCGTCGCCGAATGGCAGACCGTCGAAGGCACATTTCGCGACTGGTCGGCGGTGAATGGCGAGTACACGGTCGGTCCATCCGGTACGCTGTCGGTGCCGTTCGCCGGCGAGTTGCCGGCATCCGGCAAGACCACGTCCGAAATCGCGACGGCGATCGGCGAGGCTTTGCAGAAAAAGCTCGCTTTGTCAGACCGACCGGAAGCCTCGGTCGAGATGGCGCAGTTCAGGCCATTCTACATTTCGGGCGAAGTTCAGAACCCAGGCCAATTTCCTTATGTCCCAGACCTGACGGTGTTGAAGGCGATCAGCGTCGCGGGCGGCATCAGGCGCAACGCCGATTACGGCCCCCAGCTCGGCAAGGACCTTGTCACCGCCAAGGGCATGTTCGACATCTCCGACGACCAGCACATTCGACTGATCGTCAGGCGCGCCCGCATCGATGCGGATATGGCCGGCAAGGCGAGTTTCGACGTGCCGAAGGAGGTCGAGGGCGATCCAAGGCTGCCAGCCATCGTCGCGGACGAGATGACGATCCTGACGGCCGACCAAAAGGCGCTGAAGCTGAAACTCGAGGCGCTCGACGATCTGAAAGGTGTCTTGGAGTCCGAGATCGAATCGCTGCAGAAGAAGATCGTCAATCAGCAGCAGCAGGTCGACCTGGCGCAGCAGCAACTCGCCAGCATCGGTCCGCTGGCGCAAAAGGGCCTGATCGCCAATGCCCGTCTGCTGGATTCGCGCCAGTCCGTGGCCGACCTGCAGGGCAAGATCCTGGACTACGAAACCGCCATCCTCACCGCCAAGCAGGCGATCAGCAAGGCGAAGCAGGATGCTATCGATGCCCAGAACACCTTGAGTTCAAGTCTCGCCACTGACCGGCAGCAGACCGAAGCCGACCTGAACGAGGCCGCGTTGAAGGTGAACATGCAGAAAGGCCTGATAGCCCAGGCCAGCGATCCCGCGATGGCGGCCGCTATAACAAACGATCAGCAACCTACCCTGCTCTATTCACTGGTGCGCAATCTCGATGGCAAGACCACCGAGATAGCCGCCAAGGAAGAAACCCCGGTGCTGCCTGGCGATGTGATCAAGGTCAAGCTGGCGCCGCTGGCCAGCCAGTAGACTTGCTAAGCGCTGAGCGGTTCATCATTTTACAGAAATGCAGAACCGCTTCATACGCTCGTCGCCTTCTGTGAGCGGATGGTCCGCGGATATTCGCATTTGCACGTTCTGAGATTGGTTTTCGCGGCGCCGTAACTGGAAGTGCCGGCCGGACGCGCTGGCGCTTCTGGAGCACGGCTTTTGGACAGTAACAGCTGCGCGCCGGACGTCCTGGTCGCTCGGAGCACGCGAGTCTGACAATCCAGCGTTTCAGTCTATTTCGCGGAGGCATGGATTTCCCGCCTCGCGCCCGGCCTGCTTGAGCTTCGATCAGGAGAATTTGTATTGACGCGACTTCAGGTCCCGAGACGATAGCTCACGCCTGATCGGCGACCGCCGGACGGCGGGCACGCCGAGGCCAGTCAGCCTCGCCCCCGGCCGCGTCAGCCGGCTCGGGACGCGGCGACCGCCGCCTGCGGGTAACGGGCAGCCGCGCCAGCTTGAAGAAGCTGAAATACATCAGGAAAGAACCCATGATGTAGGGGTTGAGAATCTCGACCTCGACGAAGGAGCGGATCAGCAGCAGCACCATCACGCCGAAAAGGATCACCGAGTCCGCCTGCCATGCCTTGAAGATCACCGCCGAGACGTGGCCGTAGAGCGTGCGCAGCATGATCAGCGACACCAGCGTCGCTCCGACGAAGCCGAGTTCGACGAGGGCCTCGATGTAGGTGTTGTGGAAGTGAAAGCCGGTGCGGGTGGTGATGTAGAATTCGTTCCACAGCCGCTCGGCTTCAGCGAAGCCCTGCACCCAATAGGCGGCATAGCCGACGCCGAGAATCGGCGATTTCTGCACCGTGTTCCAGCCTTGCTCCCAAAGATAGGTTCGCCCGGTGAGCGTCGAATCCTTGCCGAAGAGGCCGAGGACGAAGTCCATCAGCCCGAGATTCAAGGCGACGAAGGCCGTCACGACCAGCAGGCCGGCGCCGATCAGGAAGATGACCCGGCGATAGCGGCGTGACAGAAGTTTGCTCATCGCAAGAAGCGCCACCAGCGCCAGAACCGCGGGTATCGAGGCCATCGAGGTGGCGGAATGCGAGGCGACCAGTACATAGGCCGACAGCAGCACGACGGGCACCGCCAGTATGAAGCTCAGCCGGCCGCGTCTGTAGAATGCAAGGAAGACAACGCAGAAATAGATGCCAAGCGAGCCGACAAAGCCGATCTGATTCTTGGAGGCAAAGGCGCCGACGAAGTTCACGGTGCCGTCAAGGACATCCTCGGAATAATTCCCGACCTTCACAGAATAGAGGAGGACGACGAATATCCCGACCAGCGCCCCTATGGTCAACGTGCGCACGCTGACGGTGCGCGCAGCTATGTAGGCGCAGGCAATATGGGAAAAATACTGGACCGACGTCCTTGCGGTGACGCCGGGAGCCTGCGACCAGAAAACCGAGAAGCAGACATAGGCCGCAAACAGCAGCGGCAGCCAGGCGCTGGACAGATGTCGCGAAAACCGCCGGTAGTCGACCAGGATGAGCGGAAGCCAGACCGCATAGTAGGCCAGGATCAGCACCTGGCCGAAAATGACCGAATAGGAAAACGCCCAGATCGAGACGACTACGGCAAAGGCGCCATAGACCGAATTCTTCTCGGGATCGATCAGCAGGGACTTTGGAATCTTCATCTCAGAGTCTCGCCGACACGACCCAAGGCCGGCAAGCCATGAGCCGGCCGGAATCTTCGCAAATATGGGCGTGCAATAAACGGCGTCTCCATTGTGCAGTGCAATATAACCTATTGCGCCCGGCGCTCAATGGCAAATCCGGTCACCTTGTCTTACAGCGAGGCATCTGCGGAGAGATCGGCTGGTTGCGCGTCCGAGACGCTACCAAAGCGCTCCGCCGGTGATCTGGATGTTCTCCATGGTGATCCCCTTGGCGAGATCCGAGCACAGGAATACCGCCAGAGCCGCAATCTCCTGCGGCTGCAGCATGCGCTGCTGCGGGTTGCCTTTGGCGATCTCGGCCATCGCTTCCTCAGCGGTGCGCCCCTTGCCTTCGCGCTCGACGACCTGCGCCACATTGCGGCGCATCAGTTCGGTCTCGACCCAGGTCGGGCTGATCATGACACAGGTGACGCCATGCGCTGCCCCTTCCAGGGCCACGCAGCGTGTGAGGCCGAGAAGGCCGGCCTTGGACGCGCAGTAGGCTGGGTTGTCCTTCCAGCCGACCGAGGCGGCGGTTGAGCCGATATTGACGATGCGGCCCCAGCCGCGTTCGATCATGCCCGGCAGTACCGCACGCGTGACGCGGAAGGCGCCCGTCAGGTTGGTATCGACGATCTTGTCCCACAACGCATCGGAGTGACCGCAGACCGGCTGCTCCGCGGTCGTCCCAGCGGCATTGACCAGGATGTCGGCGGGGCCGATGGCCGCCTCGGCGTCAGCCGCGAACCGATTGGTGACGTCGCTGTCGCGCACGTCGAGATGAGCGGCATGAACCCTCGTTCCGTGGGCGGCAAGGGCCGCATGCACGCGCTCGATTTCGTCCGCGCCGGGATAGCAAGCGGCGTCGGACCTGTCGGCGCCGGACGGCGCGATGTAGGAGCCGACGGCGACATTGGCGCCGGCTTCAGCCAAAGCCGTGGCAATGGCAAAGCCCATGCCCGAGAACCCACCGGTAACGATGGCGCTACGGCCGGAAAGGTTTGTCATGGCGCACGGTCTCCACTTCGTTCCGGGCAGGCAATCAGGCCTGACCGGATTTGGCAATCACACCGGCGCAGCCTCCATCGCCAGCGTTTCATGTTTGCTGGAGCGGTTTGCCTAACCATTCGCGATAGAAGCCTTCGAGGTCGGGCTCGAAATCGTGGAGGATGGGATAGCCAGGTGCCGCCGCTTCCACCTCGTGCAGCGTGCCGCATTGCGGACAGATGAATTCGCGGATCTCCATCCACTCGGGATCGGGGAGATCGCTGTTCGGGTAGATCTCGCGCAAAGCCTCCTCGGTGTTGCGGACGTTGATCGCAGCCTTCAGCTTCCAGTTCTTGCGGTAGTCGCCGAAGGAGTGGCCGCATTCGCAGCGGGTAATGCGCTCATCGCCGCTCTGGCAGATGAACAGATGGTCCGAGACCGGCAGCAGGATCGGGTCCGTCCAGGCAACGCGATCCTGATAGACGGCAACCATCTTGAAGAAACGGTCATCGTCCTTGTAGGCACTCATGATCCGCCTTGTCTGTGGCCAGGGCAGCTTGCCTGCGGCCAGATCGCCTAGGACTTCCCTGCTGTACGAGGTCATGGCTTTGCTCCCGGCGTGAAGATCGATTTAGCGTCGACGTTCCAGAAATCGCTGAATTCCTTGGTGAAGCGCGACGACAGCTTGATCGCGCTGGCATACATTTTCTTCACCTCAGGCGCGAAGTCGGCTTTCTCGACACGGCCGCGCTCGGCCGCAATCCAATCCGCCACCGGAATCGCCTTGACCAGACGCTGCTTGCGCATGGCGGCTCGGCGCTCGACCGTGGCGTCGATATCGGCGATGGGATAACCGTCCTCATCGTCCTTAAGCACGATGCCGAACACTTGGTCCGCCGCTTGCCGGGTGAGAAAGCCGTTCTCGACATCCCAGGCCGTCTTGATCGGATCGCGCTCCAGAACGTCGCCGTAACCGCCGCCGCCATTGTAGGAATGGCTGAAGATGTCGCCGGACTTGTGCGGCGAGGTGATGTAGGGGCCCTCGACCACGACATGGTCGCCACCGATGTTCCGCTCGTAGTCGGAGACATGCGGATCGATGCCGGGCGCATGCGCCAGCGGTTCGCCTTTTGCCGCCAGTTCGTGAATGTCTGAGTTGCGCACCGCGCGATGCTTCTGGCAGGTCGGCGCCGGATAGCCGCCGCACATGCCGGCGTTGTCGAACACACGCGAGGAGTGCTCGGAGGTGTGGAGCCGCAGATGCGAGGTCTTGTTGATCAGCCAGGTCGAGACGAAGGAACAGCCGCCGCGATATTTGCCGGCACCGCCGGAATTCGGCACGATCGAGCGGCCGATATAGACCATCGGCATCGACTGTTCCCAGACCTCGATGTTGCCCATGTCGGATTCCGGGTTCCAGCCGACATAGGCGGTGTCGAGACCATCCTTGATGGCGAGCGCGCCGGAGCCGGCGGCGGCGCATTCGAAATGCGCCATGCCGAACGGCGTGCCGTACTGGCTCTCGCCACCCATTTCGATCATAGGACTGTTGACCTGGCCGACAAAGGCCTCCTCGACGAAGCCGCGGGCGATGAAGCCGCGCGACAGCAGGCGCTGGAAGACGCCATAGGCTGGCAGCAGCAGCGCCCACGAGGTGGCGGTCGCCACCATCTCGTTGTCGGGGTTGGTCCAGGTGCCGTGCGGCAGTTTCAGTTCGGTTGCCATCCAGGCGCCGTCATTGACCAGCCCTTCGAAATTCATGTGCTGGGTCAGCGTCACGAACATGCCGCCATCCATGCCGGCCGGCGTGCAGTTCATCGAATGGTAGCCCCAGGGCTGCGTGCCCTCGAAGTCCATGGTGATCTTGCCGTCGGTGGTGATCTCCATCTCGATCGGGATATTATAGAGCCAGTCGGGATCGCCGAGCAGCTGGAAGCCGGGCTTTCCCGCCGTGACATGGCCGTAAAAAGTGTGGCCGCGATAGATGCCGGGCACGGTAAGCTGGCGGGTGCGGGCGAGCTGGGCGCGGCGGCCTTCCTCGATGAACTCCTTCGAGACCTTCATCCAGTAGTCTAGGCCGATCTCCGAGATCAGCTGCTTGACGCTTTCGCGCATGTCGATGCAGGAGGCGACCTTGGCCTTTTCGTCCAGCACCCAGTAGATCGGCATGCGCAGATTACGTTCGCAGCGGATGACGTAGTCGCGGCGGATCTCGTCATTCTCGCCGATCTTCTCGGCGCAGACGAACAGACCCTCGGTGAAGCGCTCCTGCGCCAGACACACGTCGCCGCCCGGCGTGATGCCGCCGGCTTCCAGCTCGTGGCAGACAGCGCCGGCCCAGCCGACCAGCGTGCCTTCATGGAAGATCGGCACGACGTCCATGACGTCTGGCACCTGCACGGTGCCTATGAAGGCATCGTTGTTGGCGAAGATGTCGCCCTCGCGGATGCGAGGGTTGTCCTCGTAGCCGTTTTTGATCATCCATTTGATGAAGCGGCTCATCGTATGGACATGCACCATGATGCCGTTGGAGAGCGCAATGGCGTCGCCCTCGGGCGTGTAGATGGCGACCACCATTTCGCCGACCTCTCGCACGCCGGGCGAAGCCGAGATGCGGCGGGCCATTTCGCGTGCCGAGACGCAATAGGCGCGCAGCTTGGTGTGCAGCGTCTCGAATTTCAGCGGATCCTGGTTGCGCAGCGTGAGTTCGGTGATGCCGTCATAGCAACCGGTCTCCTCCATCAGCCGCTCGGAATCGAGCAATCTTTCGCGAAGGCGCAGGGCCGAGGCAGGTTTGTCCAACATGGCGGTCGCCCTCTCAAGCGTGGGTGTAGTGCAGCAACGTCCATTCATCGACATGGACGCGGTCCTGCGGATGAACGACGAGCGTGGTGGCGGGATGTTCGATGATGGCCGGGCCGATGACTTCATGGCCGGGCTGCAAAAGGTCCATCTCGTAGAGATTGGCCTTGTGCCAGCGCCCACCGATATACGCCTCGCGCACACCCTTGTGGGCGGAAGCAGGATTGGAAGCGCCGAGGGGTCGCTTGAGCAGCACCGGCTTGACCTTGTCAGCGGTGGCGATCAGCCCGAGTTCGGTGATGGTGAAGCCGGCTTCGCCATAGCGCGACACGCGATGGTTGACCTTGGCATAGACCGCCTCGAACTCGTCGAGAACCCTGCGCATCTCGTCGGCCGAATCGACCTTGGCAAGCGGCGCCATGACCTCGACGTCCTCGAGTTGGCCGGTGTAGCGCATCATCAGGAACGGCACGGTCCTGATCTTCTCCCTGGCATGGCCGTCGGCGATCATCTCGTCGACCGCGGCCCTGGTCAGGTCGTCCCAGACAGTGGTGACCTTGGCGCCGAAGGCGGCCAGCGTAGCCTCGTCGGGGCGTGACGGGATGTCGTGCTGAGTAGAGACGGAATGACGCCGCATGAAATCGGCCGTGGTGCAGCCGAAGGCGGAGAAGGCGGCCGCGAACTGGAAGGTGATGATGTCCTTGAAGCCGATGCCCCTGGAGCAGCCGGCCAGATGCAACGGGCCGGAGCCGCCATAGGACAGCAGCGTGGACTCAGAGGGGTGGATGCCTTGACCCGAGATGACCCGGCGCAACGCGTTGTTGGCATCGGACTCCAGCATGTCGATCATGCCTTCGGCGGCTTCCTCCAGCCCGACGCCAAGGATGTCGGAGCATTTCTCCTGGAAGGCGCGGCGGGCCTTTTCGACCTGCAGCACGACCTTGCCGCCAAGGAAATAGTGCGGGTTCAGCCGGCCGAGAATGGCGTCGCAATCGGCGATGGTCGGTTCGGTGCCGCCGCGATCGAAGCAGATCGGGCCGGGATCGGAGCCGGCGCTTTCCGGCCCAAGCGAGACCTTCTTGGTCAGGGGATCGACCTTGAGGATCATGCCGGCGCCGGCGCCGATCGTGTCGAGATGCAACGTCGGCACGTTGAGCTTGAAACGGTCCATCAGCGGCTCGTTCTCGATCCGCGTCTGGCCGCGCGTGATGACGCCCATGTCGAAGGAGGTACCGCCCATGTCCGAGCAGATCAGCGAGTCGTTGCCGATCAGCTTGCCGACATAGGCCGCACCGAGGATGCCGCCGATCGGGCCGGAGATCATGGTTTCGTGCAGGCGTGGGTGGTTGATCGAGGTCAGGCCGCCGAAGGAAAGCAGCGTCTGCACGCCATATTTGAAGCCGTATTTCTTCGAGACGTCTTCGATGCCCTTGAGCTGCTTGCGGCCACGCGAGGTGGCGTAGGCCTCGATCAGCACCGAGTTCAGCCGCGACTGCTCGCGGATGACCGGGCGGACCTCGTGGCTGGTGTAGACGATGATGTCAGCGCCGGCCTTGTCGACCTCCTCACGGCAGATCTCGGCGATGCGCTTCTCGTGCACCGGATTGACATGCGAGAAGATGGTCATGATGCAGATCGCTTCGACCTTGTCGGCGATCAATTTTTTCGCGGCGGCGGAGACCTCATGCTCGTAGAGCGGCAGCACGATGTCGCCGAACTGGTCGATACGCTCGGTGACGCCATGGGTGCGGCGGCGCGGTACCAGCGGGTCGGGATGGTGATGGGTCACCGCATGCAGCCGGTCGGCATAGGAATAGTCGGCCCAGGCCTGCAGGCCGCGGCCCATCAGGATCATGTCCTCAAGGCCCTTGGTGGTGATCAGACCCAGCCGACGCCCGGTGCGCGACAACAGCGTGTTGAGCATGCCGGTGCCGGAATAGAGCACGACATTGACGCCGGAAAACAGTGATTCGAGCGAGATGCCCCAAGCATCCGCCGCATCCTCGGCCGAGGCCAGAAAACCTTCGGCTTCGTTCTTCGGCGTGGTCGCCGACTTGCCGATCTTGAAGTGGCCGTCCTGATCGACAAGGATCGTGTCGGTCATGGTGCCGCCGGCGTCGATACCAACGACGATTGGATTGCCAATGATTGGACTGGTCAGGTTTGGTTGGGTCACGGTCGCCTCGGATCTGGTCTAGGTTGACGCAAGGCTAGATTCGATGGGCGCACTCGCGCCATATGCCTAAAGACACAATGACGGCTGGGCTGACATCGCCGAGAAGGGCATGCGCATGGGCAATATTTGGGCGCCGCTCGCCAGGGCGATCGCCGCCACCGGCACAGACAGGCATGTCGACTGCCTGATCGACCTGATCGGCGCGGATATCGAGCACGATCTCGTCACCGTGACGCGCTATTCGGCGACCCAGACACCCGAATTCATCAAACACCGACGCTTCTCGGACGAGATGGTCCGCCGCTATCTCGACAACTACTACGTCTTCGACCCGTTCTATGCCTCGTGGCGGCGCGAACGGAGGCTCGGCATCATGCCGCTGAAACGGCTCGCCGACGACGCGGCCAAACGCGGCCAATACATAGCCGGCTTCCTGGCGCAGTCGGAAATCTGCGACGAGGTCGGCATCATGCTTGCTGATGGCGGCGACTGGTGCCTCGGCATCTTCCTCGACCGCTCGACCACGTCATTCAAGGATAGCGAGATCGCCCTGCTGGATGAGCGGCTGCCGGTATTCGAGGCGCTGCACGCGCTCGACATCAAGGCGCGCGGAACGGAATTCTCCCGTACGTCGGCGCCGACAGGCCCCGGCGCCTCGCCCCGGCAGGAGCCGACCATCCCAGCCAGCCTGTGGCCGGAGCTGTCGCTGCGCGAGCGGGAGCTGGTCCAGCTGATCCTGGCCGGCCACCCGACCGCGAACATCGCCGAGCGCCTCGGCATCACCGTCGGCACGGTCAAGAACCATCGCCGGCGCATCTATGAGAAGCTCGACATCACCACCGAGCGGGAATTGTTCTTGCAGTTTTTTCAACACCGAGCGGAGCGGTAGGTGGGGTTCGGACAGCCAAGCGGTTACTGTTCTCTCCCGCTGCGGATTAGAGCTCATCCTCCCAATTGGCGCCGCCATAGAACACGCGCAAAATCACCACTTGGTCGGATTCCACGGTAAAGGTCACCGTCACACGGCGCTCGAAACCGATGATCCGAAGCCCTGGCCGCAGATCGTCACGGCGTGTTCCGCGCTCCGATACGTAATCGAGACCCAAGCAGTAGGCCTCGAGCCGTTCGATATAGCGTATGGCCGTGACGTTGCCGGCAGCGATCTCAATGGTGTCGTATATCCATCGTAAGTCCGCTAGGGCCTCCGGCAACAGAACAACATGCCGGCGCTTCACACATCCCCCTTGAGACGGGCAGCGTGATGAGCGCGGATACTGTCAAAACCCTGGTCGGCTGGGATCACTTGAGAAGGATCTGCCTTCCATCTGTCATAAGTCGGCACGACTTCGTCGCGGAGCCAGCGCTCTACGGCTGCGTCGCGCTCCTGCAGGGCGCGAAGGCCGGCGCGGATCACTTCGCTGCTGGTCGCATAGGTTCCCAATTTAACGAGTTGGTCGATGAAAGCAGCCTGCTCTGCCGGCAGGCTGAAGGTGCGTTTTTCGGTGGCGGCCATAATTTCTCCTATAACGTCGGTGTGATTATATCATACCAACGTAGAGCCGCACCTGAAATCTGACGCCGTCATCCGGTGAGAACCGGCATGCCTTGCTTAAGGGTGTTGCTTTCGCTGCAATCTGGCAGAATGACCCGAAAGCGCCCCTCAAAATTCCTCTTGCGGAACGCCGCCGTCCCGGCTTAGTCTCGGCTTCGTGCAGAAAATGAAATTTAATTCCATTTTGGCAACGCCGCAAGCTAGCGCGGCGCCTAGGAAAATGACTCGCTGCAATCGACTGAGAAATATTTGATATATCATCTACCAGAACGGAATTAGCTGACATGGTCCAGCAGACATCGATCCAGCCATCGGCGCCCTGGTTGCGGCTAGACGTCGACGATTCGGACTGGAACGACGCCGAGGTTTCGAGCCTGGTGCGCTGGTATCACCAGATGCTGCTCATCCGCCGTTTCGAGGAAAAAGTGCTCGATCTCGCCAATGCCGGGCTGGTGCATGGTCCGGCACACGCCAGCATCGGCCAGGAGGCGACGGCGGTCGGCGCCATGTCCGTGCTCGGTATGGGCGACCGCATCAACGGCACCCACCGCGCCCATCACCAGGTCTTGGCCAAGCTTGTCAACGCGCAGACGCCCGGCGGATTCGACCCGTTGCATGACGCTTTCAACCCGGACATGCAGGGCTCGGTGCGCGGCCTGATGGCCGAGATCATGGGCCTCAAGTCAGGTTATTGCGGCGGCCGTGGCGGCTCGATGCATATGCGCGACGATGCTTCCGGCATACCGGGCACCAGCGCCATTATCGGTGGCAACCTGCCGCATGCGGCGGGCTATGCGCTGGCCGACAAGCTGCTCGGCACCGGCAACGTCTCGGTCGCCTTCTTCGGCGACGGCACGATGATGGCGGGGCCGGCCTATGAGGCGATGAACATCGCCGCGCTCTACCGGTTGCCGGTGATCTTTTTCGCCGAAAACAATCTCTATGCCGTCTCGACGCACATCAACGAGCAGACGCGCGAGACGCGGCTGGCCTCGCGCGGACCTATGCTCGGCTTTCGCGGCATCGAATGCGACGGCATGGATGTGGTGGCAGTCCACCATGCCATGCGCGAGGCGCGCCGGACGATCGAGGAAGACGGGGGCCCGGTGCTGGTCGAGGCGCTCTGCTACCGCTTCCTGCATCAGAGCGGCGCCCGCCCGGGCAGCGAATTCGGCTATCGCACGCGGGCCGAAGAGGACGCCTGGAAAGCGCGCGACCCGCTTGCCACGATGGCGGCTCGCCTGAAGACGATGAGCATCCTGAACGATTCGGATCTCGGTACACTCGACCAGCGCGTTATGGACGTGATCAACAATGCTGCCGATTCGCTGACCGAAATGAGCGGCAATGCGCTGCGCATTCCTGATCATCTGTGGCCGGACCCAAGCGACGTCGACAACCAGATACGAGGCGATCTCTCCGAACTGAAGGGCGAGCGTTTCCTCGAGATCGAGGACGTGCCGCCGGCCGAGACCAAGCCGGTCAAATTCATGGTTGCCGCGTCCGAGGTCATCGCTCGCGCCATGGAGCAGGATCCGCGCATCATCATCATGGGCGAGGACGTGCACCGGCTGCGCGGCGGCGTTTCGGGCGCCACAAAAGGTGCGCTGGAACGCTGGCCGGAGCGCGTGCTGGCGATGCCGATCGCCGAGAACGGTTTTGTCGGGGTGGCGCTGGGTGCGGCGCTTTGCGGCTTGCGGCCGATCGTCGAGATCATGTTCGGCGACTTCTGCCTGGTTGCCGCCGACCAGCTGTTCAACGCGGTCAGCAAGGTGCGTCACATGTTCGGCGGCGGTTTTCCGGTGCCCATCGTGGTCAGGGTGCGCGTCTCGCCGCACACCGGCTACGGCTCGCAGCATTCGGGTGATCCGTCCGGCCTGTTCGCCCTGTTTCCCGGCTGGCGCATCGTCGCGCCGACGACGCCCTTCGACTATATCGGCCTGATGAATTCAGCGCTGAAATGCGACGATCCGGTCGTCGTCATCGAGCATGTCGAACTGTTCCCGAGCGAAGGCCCTGTGCCTGCGGACGACCGCGACTATTGCGTGCGGCTCGGCAAGGCGAAGATCGTCAGGCCGGGCAGCGCCTGCACACTGCTCACCAGCGCCAGCATGGTTGCCGTCGCCAGACAGGTGGTCGAGGAGACCGGCGCCGATGCCGAGATCATCGACCTGCGCAGCCTCGACCCGACCGGGCTCGACTGGCCGCTGGTGGAAGCCTCGATCCGCAAGACCAACCGAGTGGCCGTCATCGAGCAGGTACAGCGTGGGCTATCGCTTGGCGGACGACTGACACAGGAGATTCAGGATCGCGTGTTCGATTATCTCGATCACGAGATCCTGCATGTGACGGGAAGCCTCTCGGCTCCCGTCGTATCGGCCCCGCTCAACCGCGCCGCACTGGGCGGCGCTGAAAAGCTCAAGGCCGCGCTTCAATCCCTCACTGCCGTGAGTGGATAGAGCGAACGCATTGCCACAAAGATCCGACAAGAAAATGGGAGAACTGACATGACCATCCTACCGAGAAACAAGACCAAGGCAACGATGCTGGCGGCCGTGCTGCTGGCCACCAGCGCCTTCTGGGCGCCGGCCAGCTTCGCGCAGGACAGCAAGCCGCTGGTCATCGCGCGCAACATCGACCTCAACTCGCTCGATCCGCACCGCGCGTTCTGCGACACCTGCCAGATCTACAATTCCAGCGTCTATGAATCGCTGCTGACGCTGGACAAGGACAACAAGCTGATCCCGTTGCTCGCTTCCAAATGGGAAGGCAATGCCGACCAGAGCAGCTTCACCTTCACGCTCGACCCGGCCGCCAAATTCTCGGACGGTTCGCCGGTCGAGGCCAAGGACGTGAAATGGTCCTGGGAGCGGCTGAAGAACCTCAAGGGCAGCGCCTCGTTTCTGATGGACAATGTCGCCTCGATCGAGACCCCGGACGCGCATACGGTGGTCGTCAAGATGGTCGCGCCGAGTTCCGAATTCCTCAACATCGCGGCGGCGCCCTACGCAGCGGTCGTCAACAGCAAGGTTGCTTCCGAAGCCGGCGCCAAGGCCGATGCGGACGCCTCGACGACAGACAATGCCGAGGCCTGGTTCCTGGCGCATTCGGCCGGCAGCGCGCCGTTCGTGCTGAAATCCTATGAGCCCAATTCGGAGCTGCGGCTGGCACGCAACGACAAATACTGGCGCACGGCGCCGGCGCTGAGCGAAGTCGTCATCCGCCAGACCAAGGATGCGGTGGCGCAGGCGCAGATGCTGCAGAGCGGCACCGCCGACATCGCCATGCAGATCGACCCGGACACGGCCAAGACGATGACCGGCAGCGACGTGAAGATCGAGACCGTGCCGTCCTACAACTTCATCTATGTGGCGCTGTCGCCGGGCGCCAAGGCCAACAAGGTTCCGCTGACGCCCGAAGTGCGTGAGGCCATCTCGCTCGGCCTCGACCGTCCGAGCATCCTCGACTTCACCATCGGCTCCGAGGGCCAGCTGATCAGCGCGCCGATCCCGCTTGGCTTCCCCGGCGGTTCGGGCTTCGAGGCGCAGCCCTATGACGTCGCCAAGGCAAAGGAACTTCTGGCCAAGGCCGGACACGCCGACGGCTTCGAGATGGAAGCGGCGTTTCCCGGCATGAACGTCTACGGCGTCGACCTGTCGCTTCTGATGCAGAAGGTTCAGCAGGATCTGGCCAAGATCAACATCAAGCTCGATCTGCAGCCGATCCCCTTCGCCAACTGGCGCGAACGCGTCAATGGCGACGGCATCCCGATGACCGCGGTGTTCTACGCGCCGGACTATTACGGCACCTCGCAATACATCGATTATTTCGCCATGACCAAGGGCAGCCCGTGGGCACGCCGCGCCGGCGCGGAGCGCGACCCGTCGGTGCTCAACCCAAAGGAAGCGGATATCTACAAGGCAGCCCTCGCGGCGAGCGGCGACGAGGCTGCCAAGCTGTGGCACCAGGCCGGCGAGGAGATGATCAAGGACAGGATCATCCTGCCGCTGATCAGCCCGAACCTGATCCTGGCCTACAAGTCGGACGTCAAGGGCGTGCGCTACAGCGCCTGCTGCAACCTGCCGCTGGCGGAACTCAGCCACTGAGCGAAAGATGCGGGAGGCGGCCTGACGCCTCCCGTTTCCTCATCCTGGATGATCAGCAAATCCTGTTCTTCCAGCGCCAAAACTCAATATATGATATATCAATGTACGGAGACCTCGCTATGCCTTCCCTGATCAACTCCAAGGACCAGTTGCTGCGCGAGCGTGCGGCCTCGGTCATTCCGGGCGGCATGTGGGGACACATGGCGACGCGCTATCTCGGCTCCGCCTATCCGCAATTCTTCGAACGCGCCGACGGCTGCCGGGTCTGGGACGTCGATGGGCGCGAATACATCGACCTGATGTGCAGTTGGGGGCCCAACATCCTCGGCCACCATCACCAGGCCGTCGAAGAGGCAGCCGAGAAGCAACGTCGCCTGGGCGATGCGATGAACGGCCCGGGTGAAGTTCTGGTCGAGCTGGCGGAGTTGCTGGTCAAGACCGTCGCGCATGCCGACTGGGCAATGCTGCAGAAGAACGGCACCGACGCCACCACGGCCTGCGTGACAATCGCGCGTGCCGGCACCGGCCGGCGCAAGGTGCTGGTCGCGCGCGGCTCCTATCACGGCGCCGTGCCGTGGTGCACGCCATCGCTGGCCGGCGTCACCGCCGAGGACCGCGCCCATCTCATCCATTTCGACTACAATGATGTTGCGAGCCTCGAGGCAGCCGTCGAGCAGGCCGGCGACGATCTCGCTGCTGTCGTCGTCACCGCCTTCCGGCACGACATCGCCCGCGACCAGGAATTGCCGACAGCCGCCTTCGCCAAACGGGCGCGCGAACTGACTGCCGCCGCCGACGCGGCACTGATCGTCGACGATGTGCGGGCCGGCTTCCGCATCGACCTCGCCGGCAGCTGGGAGCCGCTCGGCGTACGGCCGGACCTTTCCGCCTTCTCGAAGGCTATCGCCAATGGTTATCCGCTGGCCGCCATCACCGGCACCGACCGGTTTCGCGAGGCCGCGACCAAGATCTATGTGACGGGTTCCTTCTGGTATGGCGCCGTCGCCATGGCGGCCGCGATCGCCACCATCAGCACGCTGCGCGATACCGACGCCATTGCCCGCATGACCGAAGCCGGCGACAGGCTGCGCTCAGGTCTCGACGCGGCAGCGAAGAAGCATGGCCTGTCGCTGCGACAGACCGGTCCGGTGTCGATGCCGATGGTGCTTTTCGACGGCGATGCCGAGTTCAAGCTGGCCAATGCCTTCTGCTCGGCCGCCTTGCGCGAAGGCGCCTATTTCCATCCCCGGCACAACATGTTCCTGAGCGCCGCACACACCGCAAAAGACATAGATCTCGCCCTGCAGGCTGCCGATGCGGGCATGGCTGCCGCGGCGCAGGTGGCGTGACCGGCGCCGATGCGGTTCGGAGAAAAAGTTCGTTCAGCCGGCGGCCGACACCAGTCGGCCGTTCTGCGCCGCGCGGCGCAGTTCCTCGGGCGTGACCGCACCGTCGTTCAGTCGCTCGAGCACCTTGACCAACAGGCGGCCGCCTTCGATCATGTCCTGCTGAATGCCCTTGCGCACGCCGTTCTCGTCGCGGGCGCGCAGCGCGTCGAGGATGTCGAGATGCCGGTGGCGGCCGTCATAGGTCGGCCTCGCGTGCGGGTACTGATAGTTCACCAGCGGACCGTTGCGCAGCCAGATGCCCTCGATGATGGCCAGCAGCTCCGGCATACCAGCCGCCTGGTAGATCGAGTGGTGGAATTCCCAATTGTCGCGGACGGCTTCGAACCAGCGGCCATTGTCCTCGTTGGCAATCAGCTTGTCATGCACCGCGGCCAGACGGTCGATCTCGCGCGGCTCGATGCGCGTCGTTGCCGCGGCACCCGCCATGCCTTCGAGATGCAGCCGGATGCTCCGCAGTTCCAGATACTGGGCCAGCGACAGCTGGGCGACGGTGATCGAGCGGCCAGCTTCCATCTCCAGGCCTTTTTCGCGCACCAGCTGCATCAGCGCCTCGCGCACTGGCGTCTCGGAGACCTGAAGGCTGGCGGCGAGGTCGCGGATCTTGAAGCGATGGCCCGGCCAGAAACGGCCTTCCATCATGGCGCGGCGAAGCTCCTCGTAGACACGCGTCGTCAGATTGTCGCGCGCGATCGGCGCGATAGAAGCAGTCACATCCGCTCTCCGTTCTTGCAGTGGCGCAGGCGTGGCCTGCGTCGCGTGGCCTGTGTATATGATACCACGAATGGCCTGACCACCGACATGAGACAAGCCACCCCGAAACCGGCAGACATGAGACGGGCCGCATGACCGCGTCGATGCCTTCCCTGCTGTTCGGCGCCATTGCCGACGATCTGACCGGCGGCACCGAGCTGGCGTCGATGCTGGTCGCGCGCGGCATTCCCACGGGATGCACGGTCGGGCTGGACGCGCCGATCCCATCAGGCAATCTTGCCCATGTGATCCTGCTGAAGACCCGCGTCATCGCGGCCAGCGATGCGGTGCGCCAGGTGCTGGAGGCGGCGGACCGGCTGGTCGAAGCGGGCGCGCGGCAGATCTTCTTCAAATACTGCGCCACCTTCGATTCGACACCTGCCGGCAACATCGGTCCTTGCGCCGAGGCGCTGCTCGAGCGTCTTGGCGGCGGCGTCACGCTGTTCACCCCGGCCCTGTGTGAGACCGGCCGCACCGTCTATCAGGGACACATGTTCGGCGGCGCCCAATTGCTGGGTGAATCGCCCAAGCGCTTCGATCCGCTGACGCCGATGACCGATTCCAATCTGGTTCGCGTGCTGCAGGCGCAGAGCAAAGGCAAGGTCGGGCTGGTGCCCTATCTCGTCGTCGATGCCGGGTCGGAGGCCATCCGCAACGCCATACGAGAGCACAGCGCGGGCGGCGAGATACTGCTGATCACCGATACGATCCGCGAGCGCGACCTGGTTGCGATCGCGGAAGCGACCTTCGACCTGCCGCTGATGACCGGCAATTCCTCGGTCGCCGCACATCTGCCACCGGCCTGGCTGGCGCATAGCCTGCTGAATTCAGGCGACCTCGTTGCCGCCAGCCTGCCGGCCGTCGAAGGGCCGGCAGCGGTGCTGGCCGGCAGCGTCGCCGACCGCACCATCGAACAGCTCGAGCGGTTTGCTGAGAATAACCCGCTGCTGACGATCGATCTTGCCAGCACCTTTGCCGGCGCCGATGTCGTTGCGCAGGCGCGTGCCTTTGCCCAGCGGCATTTGCCCGGCACGATGATCGCCATTGCCACGACAGCGCCGCAAGCGACGGTCGAAGCGCTGCAGCAGGCGCACGGCCGCGATGTGGTGGCAGCAAGGGCGGAAGAGATCTTGGCCGGGATCGCACAAATTCTTGTGCTCGATCTCGGTGTGCGGCGGCTGGTCGTCGCCGGCGGAGAGACAGCCGGTTCGGTGGTCAAGGCGCTCGGCATCGACCGCATCGCAATGGGCGCCTATGAGGGCCCGGGATTGTCGCGCGCCATCGCCCACCTCCCCGACCTGCCATCCGATCCGCTGGCGCTGATGCTGAAATCGGGAAAGCTCGGCGGCCCGGATATTTTCGCCGACGTCCTGCAAGACATGACACGGGCGACCACCGTCGCGCCGGCGATCGATATATGGCCACCGGCAAAACCTGTCATGCGGCCAACCACAGGGAAAGCATCGTGATGGACACCGAGACTGCACGCGCCAGCCTGATCACCGCGACGCAGACGCTGGACGCCAGCGGGATGAATGTCGGCACCACCGGCAATATCAGTGTGCGCACGACCGGCGGCATGCTGATCACGCCGACGGGAATAGCCACGAGCGCCTTGCGGCCGGAGCAGATGGTGGCGATGCAGCTCGATGGATCCTGGGACGGCGCATTCCGGCCGTCGAGTGAATGGGAAATGCACGCCGAGATCTACAAGGCTTTTCCCGAGGCCGGCGCCGTCGTGCACGCCCATCCCGACCATTGCGTGGCGCTGTCGTGCCTACGCGAAGGACTGCCGCTGTTCCACTACATGGTGGCGGGCTTCGGCGGCGATGATGTGCGCTGCTCGGACTATGCGCTGTTCGCGTCAAGCGAGCTGGCCAAGGTCGCCGTCGTCGCCCTCAAGGACAGATCAGCCTGCCTGCTCGCCAATCATGGCATGATCGCCTTCGGCGGGGATCTCGACACGGCGCTCACCCGCACCATCAAGCTGGAAACCCTGGCGCGGCAGTATCTTTTGGCGCGCAGCGCCGGCACACCGGTGCTCATCGAGGGCAGCGAGATACCCGCCATTCGCGGGCGCTACAAGAATTACGGTCAGCAGAAATAGTGCATGTCGCCCAAAAGTGCGCAGCGGTTTTGGGACAACGATATGCACCGCAAACGACAGCGGTTATTCAATCGACCTGTAAATGCGAGACGAACTTGCTGTTGAGATAGCTGTCCAGCGCGTCGGCGCCGCCCTCGGTGCCGTTGCCGGAATCGTTGATGCCGCCGAACGGCACCTCCGGCAGTGCCAGGCCGTAATGGTTGATCGACACCATGCCGCTGGCGATGCCCGACGACATCCTTGCCGCGCTCGCCGCCGAGCGGGTGAAGCCATAGGCGGCCAGCCCGTAGTTCAGCCGGTTGGCTTCGGCTAAGGCCTCGTCCAATCCGCTCACCCGCGTCATCAGCGCCAGCGGCCCGAACGGCTCCTCGTTCATGGCGCGAGCATCGGTGCCGACGCCGGAGAGGATTGTCGGTTCGAAGAAATAGCCTGAATTGCCGATGCGCTTGCCACCGGTGACGAGTTCGGCGCCTTTCTGCACGGCGTCGTGGACCAGCTCCTCCATCGCCTGCACACGACGCGGATTGGCGAGTGGGCCCATGGTCGTTCCTTCGGCAAGACCGTCCCCGACCTTGATCTGGCGGGTCGCCTCGGCGAAGCGGCCGACGAAATCGTCATAGACCGCATGGTCGACAAGGAAGCGCGTCGGCGCGACGCAGATCTGGCCGGCATTGCGGAATTTCGCCGCCACCATCGAGCGCGCGGCGCGGTCGAGATCGGCGTCGGGCAAGACGATGACCGGCGCATGGCCGCCGAGTTCCATCGTCGCCCGCTTCATGTGCAGTCCGGCAAGGGAGGCCAGTTGCTTGCCGACCGGCGTCGAGCCGGTGAAGGAGATCTTGCGGATGACCGGATGCGCAATGAGATAGGTCGAGATTTCCGACGGCGTGCCATAGACCAGATTCACTGTGCCGTCGGGCAGGCCGGCATCGACAAAGGCGCGCACCAGTTCGGCAGGCGACGCCGGCGTTTCTTCCGGTCCCTTGATGATGATCGAGCAGCCGGCGGCGAGTGCGGCCGACAGTTTGCGCACCGCCTGGTTGAGCGGAAAGTTCCACGGCGTGAAGGCGGCCACCGGGCCGACGGGCTCCTTGACCACCGACTGGCTGACGCCATCGAGGCGTGCCGGCACGATGCGGCCGTAGCTGCGTCGCGCCTCCTCGGCGAACCAGTCGATGATGTCGGCCGCGGCAAAGGCCTCCATGCGCGCCTCGGCGATCGGCTTGCCCTGTTCGAGCGTCATCAGCGTGGCGATGTGTTCGTTGCGGTCGCGCAGGATGTTGGCGGCCTTGCGCATCAGCTTGGAGCGGTCGAAGGGCGAGGCGCGCCGCCATGTCTCGAACCCCTTGGCGGCAGCAGCCAGCGCCTCGTCGAGATCGTCGATCCCGGCATGAGCGAGCGAGCCGAGTTCGACCTCGGTCGACGGATTGACGATCGGCATGGTGCGGCCATCGCGGGCCGGGCGCCACGCGCCGTCGATGTGCAGAAGCACGTTCTTGTACATGTCACGCTCCGTGAAAGATCAGGCGGGGATCGGTTCGGCGGCAGGCGTGTAGACGCTGACAGCCCCAGTGCCGACCAACTGGTCGATGGTCTCGGCGCTGTAGCCGAGCACGTCGGCCAGCACGGCAGCTGTGTCCTGGCCCAGCATCGGTGGCGCGGTGAAGTCGGCGGTCAACTGCGCGGCAAGTCCCTGCGCCGGGCGCACCATGGCGACGGAACCGAGATGCGGATGCGGCAAGGTCTGAACGAGGCCACGTTCGCGCACATTGGGACTATCGAAGACTTCTGGTATCGATTTCACCGTGCCGGCCGGCACGCTGGCGGCGGCGCAAGCCGACATCCAGTGGTCACGCGGCTTGGTCTTGAAGACGGCGGTGAGGTGCGGGATCAGAGCCTCGCGGTTGGTGGCGCGCGCCCCTGCCTTGATGAAGCGCGCATCCCCAGCCAGATATGGCAGATCAACGACCTTCTCGCACAGCGCCGCGAACTGGCGGTCATTGCCGACCGCCAGCGCAAAGCTGCCATCGGAGGCTTCGAATATCTGATAGGGAACGACCGTCGGATGGGCATTGCCGTATCGGGCGACCTCTCGGCCGGTGTTGAGATAACCGCTGCCGACATTGATCAGCAGGCTGAGCGCGCAGTCGATCAGCGACAGGTCGAGGAACTGGCCCTTGCCGGTCGTCGTTCGCTCGAAAAGCGCTGCCAGGATCGACTGCGTGGCGACCATGCCGCAGACGATGTCGGTGATGGCGACGCCGACACGCATCGGCTCGCCATTGCTCTCGCCAGTGATGGCCATCAGGCCGCTTTCGGCCTGCATGACGAAATCATAGCCGGGCCGTCCGGCATCGGGGCCGGTCTGGCCGTAACCGGAGATCGAGCAATAGATCAGCCGCGGGTTTGACGCGCTGAGCTCCTTGAAACCGACGCCGAGGCGATCGGCGGTGCCGGCACGGAAATTCTCGACGACGATGTCGGCCTTCGCCGCCAACTCGCGCACGATGGCCAGCCCCTCAGGGCTTTTCATGTCGAGCGCGATGCTCTGCTTGCCCCGATTGGCGCAGAGATAATAGGTCGAGACACCCTTGTAGCTCGGCACCGACCACGCCCTGGTGTCATCGCCGCCATCGATGTTCTCGATCTTCCAGACTTCGGCGCCGAGATCCGCCAGGCTCATCGTCGCCCACGGACCGGCCAGCACGCGCGAGAGATCGAGAACCTTGATGCCTTCGAGCGGCAGGCGCCCGCGGCCCGCCGTGCTGGCATCGTCGGTTTGAGCTTCAGTCACGATAATATCCTTCGTGGGTACAGCAATCGTGAGGACCGGTCAGACAGTCTTGAACGTGTTGACCGGCTCCGGGAAATGACAGGCGACCCGATGCGAAACGCCAGGCGGATCGAGCGGCGGTTCGACGGCAGCGCAGATCGCCTGCGCCTTGAAGCAGCGCGTGCGGAAGCGGCAGCCTGACGGCGGGTTGAGCGGACTCGGCACGTCACCGGTCAGCACGATGCGCTCGCGCTTGCGCTCCTTCTCGGGATTGGCGAGCGGCACCGCCGACAGCAGCGCCTGCGTATAGGGATGCAACGCCCTCGAATAGAGCTCGGCCGCGGGTGCGATCTCGACGATCTTACCGAGATACATCACCGCGACCTGGTGCGAGATGTGGCGCACGACCGAAAGATCATGTGCGATGAACAGATAGGATGTGCCGAAGGACTGCTGAATATCCCTAAGCAAATTGAGCACGCCGGCCTGCACCGAAACGTCGAGCGCCGAAACCGGTTCGTCGAGGATCACCACTTGCGGGTTGAGCGCAAGCGCGCGGGCGATGACGACGCGCTGGCGCTGGCCGCCGGACAGTTCATGCGGATAGCGCTTGCCGTGATCGGGATTGAGCCGCACGAGTTCGAGCAATTCGGCGACGCGCGCCCGGCGGTCGGCCGCCGACATGTCGCTCATGCGCAAAGGCTCGGCGATGTTGTCGGCGATGCGCATGCGCGGATGCAGCGACCCGTACGGATCCTGGAAGACCAGCTGGATGTAGCGCCGCATCAGGCGCATGTCTTCGTGATTGAGCGCGAGCAGGTTCTGGCCCCGGAACCAGCTTTCGCCGCTGGTCGGCTCGATCAGCCGCATCAGGCAGCGCCCGAGGGTCGACTTGCCGCAACCGGATTCACCGACAAGGCCCAGCGTTTCGCCGGGGGCTACGTCGAACGAGACATCAGCGACCGCACGGACATGGGCAACGGCACGGTCGAAGACGAGGCCGCCGCGAACCGGGAAGTCCTTGACGAGATGTCGTACCGAAAGCGCTGCCGCCGGCTTGGTTTCGACTTGAATTTGCTCCGCTACGCTCATGGGCTCACGCTTCCATTGTCCAGGCTGGCCGCCGCCAGCGCAGCGCTGTGGAAGGGCGGCAAGGTCGTCGCGAAATGGCAAGCCGAGAACCGGCCGCCAATATCGTGCAAAGGCGGATCCTCGGTCCGGCAGCGTGCCTCGGCATAGATGCAGCGCGGATGGAAGGCGCAGCCGCCCGGCAAGCGGCCAAGTGCGGGCGGCGAACCGTCGATCGAGAACAGCCGCTCGCGGCTTTCCTCGAGGTTGGGGATCGAGGCAATCAGGCCGCGCGTGTAGGGATGGCGCGGGTCGTCGAACAGCTCGGACACGCCAGCCTGTTCGACGACGCGGCCGGAATAGACGACCGCGACGCGGTCGGCATGACCGGCGACGACGCCGAGATCATGGGTGATCAGCACCAGGCCAAGGCCAAGCCGTTCCTGCAGCGAACGCAGCACGGCCAATATCTGCGCCTGCACCGTGACATCGAGCGCCGTGGTCGGTTCGTCGGCGATTAGCAAATCGGGATCGTTGGCGACGGCCATGGCTATGACCGCGCGCTGGCGCATGCCGCCGGAGAATTCATGCGGATACTGGTTCACCCGGCGCTCCGGCTGCGGGATCGCCACCAGATTGAGCAATTCCACCGCGCGCGCTATGGCCTGCTTGCGGGTGACGCGCTGATGCAGCCTGACCGCCTCGGCGATCTGGGCGCCGACGGTCATCACCGGGTTTAGCGAGGACAACGGGTCCTGAAAAATCATGGCTATGCGCGCGCCCCTGATCTTGCGCATTTCGCGTGACGATTTGCCCACCAGTTCGTCGCCGTTGAAGCGGACCGAACCGGTGACCACCGCATTCTTCGACGTCAGGCCGAGCGCGGCGAGCATGCCAACGGACTTGCCCGAGCCGGACTCCCCGACAATGCCGACCACTTCGCCCTTGGCGACGTCGAGGTCGATGCCGCGCACCGCTTCGAACTGATCGCCTGCCCGTCGGAAGTCTACCCGCAGGCCGCGTATGGACAGCAGCGGCTCGCGCTCGGCTGCCTTGTCGACTGCGCCCGGTGGCGCTGTAGGTATCTGTGCGCTCATCGCTTAATCCGACCTTGGATCGAGAATGTCGCGCAGGCCGTCGCCGATGAAGTTGAAGCCGAGCACGATGGTGAGGATGGCGACGCCGGGACCGAAGGCGATCCACCATTGGTAGAAATGGACGGCGCCATCGGAGATCATCGAGCCCCATTCAGGCGTCGGCGGTGTGGCGCCGAGACCGATGAAGCTGAGCGACGCGGCAAGCAGCACGACCTGGCCAAGATCCATGGTCGCGCTGATCAGCACCGGGGTCCAGCAAAGCGGCAATATGTGCGTGAACAGCACGCGTCGAGGCCTGGCGCCGGCAGCGATCGCTGCCTCGACATGCTCGCGCTCCTTCACCTCCAGCACCTGCGCCCGCATCAGCCGGGCGTAGACCGGCCACCAGACCAGCACCATGGCGATGGCGGCATTGCCGAGGCCGGGTCCGAGCGACGCCGCGACGGCCATGGCGAGCAGCATCGGCGGGAACGACAAAGTCACGTCGACAAGCCGCATGATCGCCGCGCCGGTCAGGCCGCCGACGAAGCCGGAAATGGCGCCGAGCAGCGAGCCGATCACCACAGCCGAGACGACGACCAGGACCGCGATAGGCAGCGAATGCGCGGCCCCGTGCAGAGTGCGGGCCAGCACATCGCGCCCGAGTGCGTCGGTGCCCAGCCAGTGCGCCCAGCTCGGCGGCTGCAGCCGGCGCGCCACCATTTCGAGCGGATCGAACTGCACGACCAGATTGGCGAATACGGTCATGAACAGCCAGAACAGGATGACGATCGTGCCGATGACCAAAGGCGCGGTCAGCCATTCGGGAACGGCGGCGGAACGGGATCTGGTCTCGACCGCCGACATCAGCTCAATCTCACGCGCGGATTGGCCACGACATAGAGTATGTCGGTGATGAGATTGGTGACCAGGAAGGCCAGGCCGCCGACGATGGTAACGCCGATGATTGCCGGGAAGTCGAGCGAGCGCGCCGCCTCGACGGCATAGGAACCCATGCCCGGCCAGGAAAAGATGGTCTCGGTCAGCACCGCGCCGGTGATCAGATAGGCGAAGGAGTAGCCGATGACGGTCAAGGTCGGCACCATGGTGTTGCGCAGCGCGTGGACAATGACGACGCGGAATTCGCTGGCCCCCTTGGCGCGCGCGGTGAGCACGAACTCGCGGCTCATCACATCCAGCATGTTGGCGCGCACCAGCCGCGATATGGTGCCGGAAACCGTCCAGCCGAGCACGAAGGCCGGCAGCAGCAGATGCCAGAGCGCGTCCCTGAAGACTGTCCAGTCGCCAGCCAGAAGCGAATCGATGGTCAGGAAGCCGGTGATGCCGGGCGGCAATGCCAAGCGGGCATCGACCCTGCCCGGCCCCGGCAGCCAGTTCAGCATGACGGAGAAGATGAACAACAGGCCGAGCCCCGACCAGAACACCGGCAGCGAAGAGCCGAACAAGGCGAACAGCCGCGCGCCATGGTCAATCAGGCTGTTGCGGAAATAGGCAGCCAGCACACCAAGCACAATGCCGAGCGTGGTGCCGAAGATCATCGCAGCGAAAACCAGTTCGAGCGTTGCCGGCAAGCGGTAGAGAATGTCGGTGCCGACATTGCGCTTGGTGATGAACGAGGTGCCAAGATCGCCGCTCAGCAGATTCCCAAGATATATCATATAGCGTTCCGGCAAAGGACGATCGAGACCCCAGCGCGCCTTGGCGGCGGCCACCACTTCGGGGTTGCTCATCTGCTGTTCGGCGACAATCGCGGTCAGCGGATCGCCCTTGGTCACCGTGGTGATCAGGAAGGCAATGGTGACGATGCCGAGCACCAGAAACGGCATGGCGATAAGCCGGCGCAAAATATAGCGAGACACGTGGCTACCTTCACAAGGAGGGGCTTCGTAAGATGGCACAAGGCGCTTGGAGATGCCATCGAGGGAAGCATATTGACAGTGGGGGAAAGCGCCTGTCAATATAAATGGAATTTAATTTCATTTTTGAGACAGCGCCGGCGACACCGACCCGACAGGCGGACGACGACGCCAGAAAGACCTCAGCGTGCGCAAGCGAGCCACCAGGGACGAGACGGAGCTTGAAGTCGAAGGCGCGCAGCTTTCGTCGTCGCTGGTGCGCGGGCTCGGCATCCTGCGCGCTTTCCGCCCGGGCGATGCCTCACTCGGCAATCAGGACATCATTGCCCGCACCGGCCTGCCCAAGGCCACGGTTTCGCGCATCACCTATACGCTAAGCGCGCTCGGCTATCTCCTCTACGACAAGGACCTCGGCCGCTACAGCCTGGGACCAGCCACCGTGGCGCTGGGTTATTCGGCACTGAGTTCCAGTGCGGTTGTCCACGTAGCCCGGCCGCTGATGCAGCCGCTGGCCGATTTGACGGGGGCGGCGGTGGCGCTCGGCACCCGCGACAGCCTCAACATGGTCTATCTCGCCAACTGCCGGTCGGAGAGCCTTGTCACGCTGCGCCTCAACCCGGGCTCCTATCTGCCTATCTGGAAGACATCGATGGGGCTGGCCTATGCGGCGGCACTTTCATCCGAGGAGCGTGCCCGCCTTGTGGAGGCTTTGCAGGAGGCCGAGCCGGACAGGGCGGCGATGATCGGGGCGGCGATCGACGATGCGATCGCCCAGTATGCCGACAAGGGCTATGTGACGTCGTTCGGCGCCTGGCACAGCTACATCCATGCAGTCGGCGTGCCGTTCCGTCCGAGTGACGGCTCGCCGCTGGTTGCCATCACCTGCGGCGGCATCGGCGAGATCATCACGGAAGAGCGCGCGCATGCAGAGATCGGACCGGCGCTGGTGGCGATGGTGAAGGCGCTGGGCAGAGAGCTCGAGGGAAATCCCGGGTAACGGGATTGGCCCAGACGATCGGCCTCGCATGCCGGCTTGAACTTGCCTGATGGTGACCGCACAGTCGCCGTCGATGGTATGGCGGTCGCGCGTGGTCGGCGGCCATCGGGTTCAGGTGACGGGGGGAGAATCAGATGCCGATGAATTTTGCAGGACGGTTCAGCGGTCGAGCGGCGGTGATCACCGGCGGCGCATCGGGCATCGGTCTGGCAGTGGCTCAGAGGATTGTCGAAGAGGGCGGACGGGTTTCAGTCTGGGATCGCGATCCGGCTCAGATCGAACAGGCCAAGGCTATCCTTCCCGGCCTCCACGGCGTTGCCATCGACGTCGCCGATGCGGCCGGCGTGGAACGCGCCAAGCAGTCGGCGATCGAAGCGCTTGGCGGTGTCGACATCCTGGTCACCAGTGCAGCGATCACCGGACCCAACATGACGACCTGGAATTACTCGGTCGAAGATTGGCAGAAGGTCATCGACATCAACATCAATGGCGTCTTCTATTGCAACAAGGCGCTTGTCCCGCACATGCTCGAGCGCAACTATGGCCGCATCGTCAACATCGCTTCGATCGCCGGCAAGGAAGGCAATGCCAACGCGTCGGCCTACAGCACCTCGAAGGCCGCGGTGATCGGCCTGACCAAGTCGCTCGGCAAGGAGTTGGCCAAGACCAAGGTGACGGTCAATTGCGTCACACCGGCGGCCGTGCGCACCGCGATCTTCAGGCAGATGAGCCAGGAGCACATCGACTTCATGCTGTCCAAGATACCAATGGCGCGCTTCGGCGAGGTCGACGAGGTGGCGGCGCTGATCTGCTGGATCGCCTCGGAAGAGTGTTCGTTCACGACCGCCGCCGTATCGACGTTTCCGGCGGCCGCGCCACCTACTGAGGCAGGACGCATCTCAATTCCGCGTGACGACGCAACGAACTGGAGCGTAGGGGCGTATAGTCCCAGACGTCGAATCGACGTTGACGCAACAAAGCTATGCGGGAAAGCTATGACGCGGCATGACAGTTCAGCATGCGTGATGACCTGCCGGCGCGGGGCAACTGGTTGGCGGTTGACGGACGCTGCAGCCATCCGGCGGGAGCTTGCTTGCTTTGCTTAGAGCCGAGCCTGGCGCGCTGTCCGAGGACGAGCTTCTGGACCGCTATCAGCGCGCCGCCTTCGACTATTTCCTTGAGAACGTGAACCCCGAAAACGGACTGGTCGCCGACACCTCGCGGCCGAATTCGCCGGCCAGCATCGCTGTCGTCGGCTTCGCGCTGTCCAGCTATCCGGTCGGCGTCGAGCGCGGCTGGATGGCGCGCGATGCCGCCGTGAAGCTGACGCTGGCCGCGTTGCGTTTCTTCTCGGCCGGCTCGCAAGGCAATGGCGAGGAGGTTACCGGCCACAAGGGTTTCTACTACCATTTCCTCGACATGCGGACCGGCCTGCGCGTCTGGCGCTGCGAACTGTCGATGGTGGATACGGCATTGCTGATATCGGGCATGCTGGTGGCGGGCGCCTATTTCTCCGGTGACGATGACGAGGAAGCCGAAATCCGCCAACTGGCCGAGGCGCTCTACCGGCGCGTCGACTGGCGGTGGGCACAAGGCTCAAGCCCGACCTTGCGACAAGGCTGGAAGCCGAGGAGCGGCTTTCTCCACTATGGCTGGGAGGGCTACAACGAAGCCACGATCCTCTACGTCCTGTCGATGGCCTCGCCCGACAGTCCGACCTCGGACAACAGCTACGAGGGCTGGACGGCGACCTATCAGTGGGAGAACATTTACGGCTACGACGTGCTGTATGGCGGTCCGCTGTTCATGCACCAGTTCTCGCATGCCTGGATCGATTTCGCCGGCATCCGCGACGCCTTCATGCGCGAGAAGAACTCGGACTATTTCGAAAACAGCCGCCGCTCGACCTATCTGCATCGCGACTATGCACGTCACAACCCCTACGGCTATGGCGGCTACGACGAGAACCTTTGGGGTCTTTCGGCGGGCGACGGGCCAGGCGGTTTTCGCACCAGCGTGGAGCGACAGCGCCGGCGGTTTTCCGGCTATGCCGCGCGCGGCGCGCCGTTCGGGCCCGATGACGGGACGATCGCGCCTTGGTCCTATCCGGCATCACTGCCTTTCGCCCCGGAGATCTGCCTGGCGGCGTTGCGCCATCTCGGTGATCGCTACCCCCAGGTGATCGACAATTTCCGACTGCCGAGCGGTTTCAATCCGACATTGGCGAACCGGCGTAAATTCGGGAGGCACGGCTGGGTGTCGGAAGGCCACTATGGGCTGGATCAAGGCATCGTGGTGATGATGATCGAGAACCATCGGTCAGGGTTGATCTGGAGACTGATGCGGTCAAATCAACACATCCGCAACGGCTTGCGCAAGGCCGGATTCAATGGCGGCTGGCTGTCTCAGCCGGCAAGCCCGGCGTCGGGTGGCGGCGATGTCGCGTGACCGGACCAGGGCTGCCGCCTTTCCTGTCGATCACAACGACATTGAGCTGATCAAGGGCGCCCATCCGCCGCACCGGAAGAACCCGCAGCCGGACGGTCCCTACAACCTCGTCGTCATCGGTGCCGGACCGGCTGGACTGACCGCCGCCTACGAAGCGGCCGGCCTCGGCGCAAAGGTCGCGCTCATCGAGCGCAACCTGATCGGCGGAACTTGCGTCAATGTCGGCTGCATCCCGTCGAAGTCGATCATCCGCACCGCAAGGCTTTATGCCGACATGCGCGACGCCGAGAATTTCGGCGGCGACATGCCGGACCGTCTTCACGTCAACTTTCAGCGCGCCATGACGCGGATGCGGCAGATCCGGCAGCGGATCAGCCGCGCCGATGCCGCCGATAGCCTGATTTCCGAAGGCATCGACCTTTATTTCGGCGAAGCGCGGTTTTCCGGAAGGGACGCTGTCACGGTCGCCGGACAAACCTTGCGTTTCAGAAAGGCGCTGATCGCGACAGGCGCGCGCCCGAGGCTGCCGACGATCTCGGGGCTTGCCGACGCCGGCTATCTCAGCAACGAGACCATGTTCGATCTCACGGAGTGCCCGAAGCGGCTTCTGGTCATCGGCGGCGGACCACTCGGTTGCGAAGCGGCGCAGGCCTTCTGCCTGCTGGGCGCAAAGGTCATCCAGGCGCAGCGCGAACCGATGTTCCTGCCCGGTGAGGAACGCGATGCCGCCCAAATTCTTTCGGACGCGCTGGCGCGCGAAGGTGTCGAAGTTCGCCTCAACACCGAGGTGGTGGCGGTGCGGACGGAAGGCGGCAAGAAGCTCGCCGACCTGGTGTGCGACGACGTCACGACGACGATTTCCGTCGACGAGATCATCACCGGCATCGGCCGATCGCCCAATGTCGACGGCCTCGACCTGGAAAACGCCGGGGTGGCATATGATGCCGACGGTATCAAGGTAGACGACTGTCTCCGCACCACAAATCCGCGCATCTATGCGGCGGGCGATGTCTGCCTCGCCTACAAATTCACCCACACCGCCGAGGCGACAGCCCGCATGGTCGTGCGCAATGCCCTGTTTCTCGGACGCAGGAAACTGAGCGAACTGGTCATTCCGTGGTGCACCTATACCGATCCGGAGATCGCCCATGTCGGCCTCTATCCGGCGGAGGCGCGCCAGAGCGGCATTCCGGTCAAGACCTATACGGTGCTGATGCACGATGTCGCCCGTGCGGTGATGGACGGCGAGGAGGAGGGTTTTGTCAAAATCCACGTCAGGGAGGGGTCCGACCGCATCCTGGGCGCCACGGTCGTCGCCAGCCATGCCGGCGAGATGATCAATGCGGTGTCGCTGGCGATCAAATCGGGCATGGGACTGCGGGCGCTGGCCGACGTCATCCATCCATTTCCGACGCAGGCGCAAGGCATCAAGATGGCCGGTGACGCCTATCGGCGGACAAGGCTCACCTCATCGTGGAAGCGTCTGGCGGGCCGCTGGTTGGCGTGGTCCAGGCGATGGTGACATTCGGCAGGCCGCGCAGCTGGTGCATCTGACATTCAGCGACGATGCGGCGCTTGACGAAAGCGGCGTTCGGCTGAACAAGTCGAAGCCGATTGTTGTGGTTTTGGGGCCGTCGCGCATGTCGTCTGGAATGAAAGCCTCCGGCGCAAAGCCCAGAGCGTCCGCTTTGAAACCCGCGGACGCACAACCGCTCGACGCTGTCTCCGCGGCGAAAGCCGGGCGACGTGTGCTGGTTGTGTCCCACGATCCGGCCTTTCCGCCGATCTCCGGGGCGGATTTGCGGAACTACCGCAATGCTGAGTCTGCTGCGCAATTCGGCCCGGTCTGCCTGGTGTCTGTGCTGCCGCAGGCGACGGAAACAACCGCTCCGTCGATCCGCACCGAAGCCTTGTCGATCAAGGGAGAGGCCCGCTCCGCCTCGATCGGGTGGTGGCGCATAAGGGCGGAGCGTCGCATCTCGCGCGTCGCCTTGACGCGGCTGGAGGCACTGGTTCGGGACTTCCGCCCCGATACGGTGCTGATCGAGGGCATCGGCCTGTTCAAGCTGCTGCGGCCTTTGCGGGCACTGACGAAACATCTCATCCTCGACATGCACAACGTCGAGTCCGACTTGGCGGGGCAGTTGCGGCACGTCGATGTGAAGCGGCCTGGGGTGGCGACGATCAGCGCGGGCCTTGGCATCAGGCGTCTCGAGAGAAAGGCGCTTGCCCTTGTCGACCGGGTCTGGGTCTGCTCGAGCCAGGATCGAGAGCGGTTGATGGCGCTTTCCCGGCATAAGTTGCCGATCGATGTCGTTCCAAACGGAATTCCGCAGGCCGGGCACAGCCCCGAAACGCTGCCCGCCGAGCCCGGATCCGGCGAAAGCTTTCCGGTAATCCTGTTCGTCGGCCATCTCGGCTATCCGCCAAACGTCGATGCCGCCCAGAGATTAGCCGGCTCCATATTTCCACGCATCCGACTGGTCCTGCCGACCGCGACACTAATTCTCGCCGGGCGTAATCCGAAAACGGCCGTGCAAGCGCTGGCAGGATTGCCTGGCGTGGAGCTCGTTGAAGACCCCGAAGACATGGCGCCGCTTCTGTCGAGAGCGCATCTCACCATCATCCCGCTTGCGGCAGGCGGCGGCACCCGCATCAAGATTTTGGAGGCGATGGCGTGGGGCGTGCCGGTGATTGCCACGCCTCTGGCGGCCGAGGGCCTGGATCTGGTCGACGGGGAGGAGCTGCTGCTGTCGGATACCGATGAAGGGCTTGCCGGAATGGCTGTCGGACTCTGCCTGGATGGCGACCGCAGGGCACGGCAGCGCATCCGCGCGCATCAAGCGGTTTGGGCAAGGTTCGGCCCAGAAGCCATCCGCAATGCCGTCCGCGGCGGGCTGGGGCTGGACGAGGCTGGCACATGATCCGTCCCTCCACCAATATGGAGGAGCCACATCGTTCCACATCGCTTGCAGGAGCCCGCTTCGCACGACGTCCAGCCGGAATTTCGTGGTCTGCCCTATCAGGATGCGTGCTGAAGCTCTTGCCGAATGGGGCCGAGATAGGTTTGCGGATGCAAGCGTCCCCAAACATGGCCCCGGTCGGTCAGATGCGCGACCTGCTCTATCCAGCGTCTCGGCGCATCGGGGTCCCTCACCTCATGCCAGTCGTCGACGATAATGACAGGCAGGCCCTGGTAGAGCGGGTCGAGCGGCGAGGTCCTGGTGACGACGATGCAGCCGAGATAAAACAGCTCCCATGTCCTATGGCAGTCCAGGCCATTGCCTTCGGTGGACAGCACGAGCGGGTATTGCGAGTATAGTTGCCAGATCGAGCGCTGCGAGACCCGTTTCGTCAGGAAATCGACGTGCGGGCATCCGCCCAGGGCATCAAGCAGTTCCCGGCGCTGCCTCGAGCCATTGCTGATGCTGAAATCAGAGAACAGCCTGGGCGGGCGGCGGTCCACATGATCCTGCCGGGCGCGTATGATTTCCAGTTGCTTCACAAGCCCTGCCGGCGTGGCAAGGGACCGAGGCGTGTGAAGATCGAGCCCGATCGGGAAAGGCTTCACTCTGGGGTGAGTGCCGTCACAATTCTGGCTGTACCAGGAGACCAGGAAAGGGTTGGCGAGAAGTTGGTCGACGGTGTCCTTCGCCAGATCCGACGGCACCGAAGCATCTCCGTCGGTCGTCAGCAGCGTGAACGGTGCCGTGATCGTCGGCAGCACGATCCTGACGAACGTGTCGAGGTCGCAGGTTTGCGCATCCCTGGACAAGGTGCTCAGGCGCAGCCAGACGATGCCATGCGCGCCGCTGTAATGTTGGCGGAAAAATGCCTCGCTCTGCGTCGATGCAGTTGGCGCGTTGCGATACCAGCGCGGCCCGGCGAAATCGCAGAAATGCCCGATGCCCTGCGACCACAGCACGGGCGGAACGTCAAGAAACCTTAGCGCCCTGGAATAGACGGCTCTTTTGACAGCCCTTCGAAACCTGCCCATCGGCAACTCCTAGCGCGGATGCCAATAGCGTTGCAACGTCCTGCCTGGCATATTCGCCTTGAGCCGAACCCGGGCCAAAAATTCGAGCCGTCTGGCGGCGTCGCAACTGGCTGACGATCTCGCCGGCTGCAGTGCCGCGACCAACTCCCGGCACGGACGGAGGCACGCGGCGGTCTACAGACTTGATCGTGGCAAAGGTCGAAGTGCTTGCGGTTCAGCGCAAGACCACACGTCTCAATCGTGCAATTCCCGCGATATCGGCGGACCGAGGGAGAAATAGGAGAACGTTACCTCAAAGCCCTCGCGTTGCGGCGAACAGCACATCATGCCGATATCGACCGTCTTCGAGGTCGGGAAATAGGCAAGCCGCACAGGCTTCCAGTGGCCGTCGGAAGCATCGAGGTACTGGACGCGGATCGCCTCGGCGTGACGGGTCAACCGAATCCTGACGCCGTTCGGATCGGCATGAATGGCGACCAGCGACCAGTCTGACGTGTCGTTGGTGACGACAACGGAGAAATAGGCAAGGCCGTCGGTGTACTCGATACCGGCCTTGATCCAGTGCGTTTCGCTGAGCCGGACCATCAGCCCGGCCTGATCATAGAGGACCTCGTAGTCGCCTTTGACCGTGACTTCGGCGCTGAAATCGCCTTCGACCGGCCGGTGCAGGAAGTGGCCGTTGTCGCGCCAGAAACCGTAGAAGGTCTCGCGCCAGAAATCGGTCTCCTTACCGGTGCGCACACGAACGCTGTCGCCGTCGATAGAATGGTGCGGCGGCGGGTTAAACCAGGCCAGATCTTGCACTGTCATCCTTTCGCGCCGCTCCAATCCAGATGTGCATGGCGGTGTTGCCGGCATGGTCGGCAGTGACCGATCAGCCAGCGAACGTATAGGCCGTCTTCACCGTGGTGTAGAACTCCGCCGCATAGTGGCCCTGCTCGCGCGGCCCATAGCTCGAACCCTTGCGGCCGCCGAAGGGAACATGGAAATCGACACCCGCCGTCGGCAGGTTGACCATCACCATTCCGGCCTCCGAATTGCGCTTGAAGTGCGTGGCATGCTTGAGGCTCGAGGTGCAGATGCCGGAGGTCAAGCCGAAGGGCGTGTCGTTGGCGACGGAAAGCGCCTCGTCATAGTCCTTGACGCGAATGACGCTGGCGACAGGTCCGAAAATCTCCTCGCGCGAACTGCGCATGGCATTGGTGGCCTCGGTCAGCAATGCCGGCTGCAGGTAGAAGCCCGGTGTCTTGCGATCGAGCCGCTCCCCGCCGAAGGCGAGCGTGGCACCTTCCCTGACGCCGATTGCGATATAGTCCTCGTCCTGCTTCAGCTGCGTCGCGTCGACGACAGGACCGATCTGGGTCTGCGCGTCGAGCGCATCGCCGATGACCAGTTTGCTCATGCGATCCTTGAGGGCATCGACGAAACGGTCATGGATGGCCTCGGTCACGATCAGCCTGGACGACGCGGTGCAGCGCTGGCCGGTCGAGAAGAAGGCGCCATTGAGCGCGCAATCGACGGCGATCGCAAGATCGGCATCGTCGAGCACGACCAGTGGGTTCTTGCCGCCCATTTCAAGCTGGAACTTGCGCATGTGTTCGATGCTTGCCGCGGCAACGCGCTTGCCGGTACCGACCGAGCCGGTGAAGCTGATGGCGTTGACGTCGGGACTGTCGAGCATCGCCTGACCGACCACCGAACCCTTGCCCATGACGAGATTGAGCACGCCCTTTGGCAGGCCGGCGCGATGCAGGATGTCGACAATGGTCCAGGCGCTCTCGGGAACCAGCTCCGCCGGCTTGAAGACGACGGTGTTGCCGTGTGTCAGCGCCGGAGCGATCTTCCAGGCCGGAATGGCGATCGGAAAATTCCACGGCGTGATGATGCCGACCACGCCGACCGCCTCGCGCGTCATCTCGACGCCGACGCCCGGTCGCACGCTCGGCACGACCTCTCCGGTCAAACGCAACGTTTCGCCGGCAAAGAAATCGAAAATCTGGGCGGCGCGAATGGTCTCGCCGATGCCTTCGGCCAGCGTCTTGCCTTCCTCACGCGCAAGGTTGCGGCCAATCTCGTCCTTGCGCGCCAAAATCTCGTCGGAGGCCTTTTTCAGCACCGCGTGACGCGCCAGCGGACCGGAGCGGGACCAAGCCGGGAACGCTGCCTTGGCCGCGGCGATCGCCTGCTTGGCCTGTTCGACACCCGCCGAGGCATAATCGCCGACGACGTCGTCGGTATCCGAGGGGTTGATGTTGCGCGAACCGGCGTCGCCGACCCACTCGCCATCGATGAGGTTCTTTCGAAACAGCGTCATATCGTATGTTCCTGCTTGTTGGCCGCGCGGGCATCTGTCTGAACTGGTATTTGCCAGACAATTGCCTCGCGGGAAAGCAAACAGTGAACCAGCAGCCGCGACAAAAATCCCCGCTTGCGCCGCGCGGATGGCGGGCGACGACAATGCCCCATCGAGCCTCGATGCAGCCAACAGCCACGATGCATCGTTCGGCTTGGGGCCGATTTGGTCTGTACACAAATGTCCATAGCCTTGATTTGCCTGAGGCAGCGTGTCATGCGTCGTGTCGATGGCAGCTCTCGAAACGACGATTCAGCGCGCCGGCGCCACCGGCAATATCAAGGCCACTCGCGAAGACTGGCTGAAGCTTGCGCTTGAAACGTTGATCTCTGACGGGGTCGAACGCGTCCGCGTGCTGACGCTTGGACAGAAGCTCGATGTGTCGCGTTCCAGCTTCTACTGGTATTTCAAGAGCCGACAGGATCTGCTCGATCAATTGCTGGATTACTGGCGGCAGACCAACACCAGGTTCATCGTCGAACGGGCCAGGCGGCCTTCCGCGACCGTCATCCGCGGAGTGATGAGCATTTTCGAATGCTGGGTGGACGAAAGGCTGTTCGATCCGCAGCTGGATTTCGCGATCAGGGCCTGGGCCCGCCGCTCGCCCGCCATCAGGCGCGCGCTCGACGAAGCCGACGAGGAGCGCGTCAACGCCATCCGCGACATGTTCATGCGCCACGGCTATGAGGAAGAAGACGCGTTCGTGCGAGCCCGTGTGCTGTACTTCATGCAGATCGGCTATTACTCGCTTGAGCTCAACGAGCCGATGAGCAGCCGCCTGCCTCACGTCGCCGGTTATCTGCGCAGCTTCACCGGCCAGGAGCCTCCGGCGGAGGATGTCGAAGACTTCTCGCGCTATGTCGAGAAAACGCTTTCGCGCAACCGATAGTACGGCCCGTTCGGCCCCCGCGCCTGGCGACTTCGCGGGCGCGCATCGGCCCAAATAGCAAGCACGTTTGCTGCCGACAGCAGCGGAGGCGCCCCTCTGCCGCATCGGCGCAAAGCGACATCATGGACCGTTCATTCCGTCCTCCGCCAAGCTCTAGACACATATGTACAATACCGATAGTGTACGCCACACTGACTGGGTGGAGTGCGACAGGATGAAATCCCAATACAGGGCGATCGTCATCGGCGGCGGCGTGGTTGGAGCCTCGGTGCTCTATCACCTGGCGAAGTTCGGCTGGAGCGACGTCGCGCTTATCGAACGCGAGGTACTGACAGCGGGATCGAGCTGGCATGCGGCCGGCGGATTCCATGCGCTGAACGCCGATCCCAACATCGCCGCCCTGCAGGCCTACACGATCGACCTGCTTTCCGAAGTCGAGAAGGAATCGGGCCAGAACATCGGCATGCACATGACCGGTGGCATCTCGGTAGCCTCGGCGCCGGAGCGCTGGGAATGGCTGAAGGCCTCCTACCGCATCTTCCAGACCATGGGCATCGATGACGTCCATCTGGTCGGCGTCGACGAAATTAAGCAGCGCTGCCCGATCCTCAACACCGACGGCATGCTGGGTGGGCTCTATGCAGCGCGCGAAGGCCATATCGACCCCTCGGGCGTCGTGCACGCCTATGCCAAGGCAGCCAGGCTGCGCGGTGCCGACATCATCGAGCACAACCGGGTTCTGGAACTCAACCGCCGCACCGACGGCAGTTGGGACGTGGTCACCGAGAAGGGCACGGTGATTGCCGAGCACGTCGTCAATGCCGGCGGGCTGTGGGCCAAGCAGGTCGGCCGGATGGCCGGCATCGACCTGCCGGTGTCGCCGATGGAGCATCACTATCTCGTCACCGAGGCGCTGCCCGAGATCCAGGCGCTGGACAAGGAATTGCCGCTGATCGTCGATCTCGAAGGCTTCACCTACATGCGCCAGGAGCAGAAAGGCCTGCTGCTCGGCATCTACGAGATCAACCATAAGCATTGGAACATGGAAGGCGCGCCATGGGACTACGGCATCGAACTGATCCAGGAGGACACCGACCGCATCGCCGACGAGCTGGCGCTCGGCTTCAGCCGGTATCCCTGCCTGGAGAATGCCGGCATCAAGCGCTGGGTGAACGGCGCTTTCACGTTCTCGCCGGACGGCAATCCGCTGGTCGGCCCGGTGCGAGGCGTTCCCAATTACTGGGTGGCCTGCGGCGTCATGGCCGGCTTCCTGCAAGGTGGCGGCGTCGGCAAGTCGCTCGCCGAATGGAGGATCCATGGCGAGCCGGAAGCCGATGTCTACGGCATGGACATCGCCCGCTATGGCGACTTCGCCTCCAACCGCGAATACATCAGGCAGACCACCGGCCAGTTCTACTCGCGCCGCTTCGTCATGAGCTACCCCAATGAGCAGTTGCCGGCGGGACGGCCCTTAAAGACGGCCGGCGCGCATGACGCCATGGATGCCGCCGGCGCGCGGTGGGGCAATTCCTGGGGCATGGAAGTGCCGCTTTATTTCGCGCCGCAAGGCTTCGTCGAGACACCGACGCTGAAGCGCTCCAACGCCTTCGACATCGTCGCACAGGAATGCCGCAAGGTGCGCGAAGGCGTCGGGCTGCTCGATATCACCGCCTTCTCGCGCTACGAGATCACCGGACCGCGGGCTGAAGCCTGGCTCGACCGGCTGCTTGCCTGTCCCCTGCCCAAGCCGGGTCGCGCCAAACTCGCGCCGATGCTGGGCGAAAACGGCAAGCTCAAGGGCGACCTCACCGTCTTCAACTGGGGCGATGGCTCCTGGTGGATCATGGGGTCCTACTATCTGCGGCAGTGGCATATGCGCTGGTTCGAGCAGCATATGAGCGACGGCGTCACCGTCCGCGACATTTCGGACGCCATTGTTGGTTTCTCGCTCGCCGGTCCCAATGCGCGAATGCTGCTTGAGCGCCTCACACATCAGGACGTTTCGCACCAGGCCTTCGGCTTTCTTGCCTGCAAGACGTTGGATGTCGGACTGGTGCGGGCCAAGGTCGGGCGGCTGTCGGTCATCGGCGAACTCGGCTACGAGATCCATTGCGAGGCCAATGAGCACGCGGACCTGCGCCGTGCGCTGCTTGCCGCAGGCAGCGATCTGGGCGTCACCGAATACGGCTTCGGCGCGGTCAATTCGCTGCGCCTCGAAAAGAGCTTTGGCATCTGGTCGCGCGAGTTCACGCAGGACTATACGCCGGCCGAGACCGGCATGAACCGCTGGGTCGCCTTCGACAAGAGCGATTTCATCGGGCGCGAGGCGGCACTGAAAGAGCAGAAGGCTCCATCCCGGCGCACGCTGGTGACGCTCGAAATCGACGCGGCGGATGCCGATGCCAGTGGCTACGAGCCGGTCTGGAACAGAGGCAGGCTTGCCGGCTTCGTCACCTCCGGCGGCTATGGCCATACGGTCGGCAAGAGCCTCGCCATGGCGCTGGTCGAGCGCGAGGCGGCCGAGATCGATACGCAGTTGACAACCCACATCGTCGGCGTCGAAAGAGGTGCGCGCGTCATCGCTTCGTCGCCATACGATCCACTGGGCAAGGCGATGCGGGCATGACCGATCGAACCGATGACGTCGGTGCGGAAGACCATTCGATGATCCACATTTCTTTGCGAAAATCAGACCTGTCCGGCACGTCATGACCACACGCTATTCCGCCTTTTCGCTGTTCAAGGAGGGCCTGGCCGGCCAGACCGGTTGGCAACCGACCTGGCGATCGCCCGAGCCGAAGCCAGCCTACGACGCGATCGTCATCGGCGGCGGCGGCCATGGGCTGGCGACGGCCTACTACCTGGCAAAGAACCACAACATCACCAGGGTCGCTGTGCTGGAAAAGGGCTGGATCGGCGGCGGCAACACCGGCCGCAACACCACCGTGGTGCGCTCCAACTACTATTACCCGGAAAGCGTTGAGCTCTACGGGCTGGCGCACCGCCTTTACGAAGGGCTGGGCAAAGACCTGAACTACAATGTCATGCTGTCGCAGCGCGGCATGGTCAATCTCTGCCACTCGACCGCCGAGATGGAGATCGGCGCGCGCACCGTCAACGCCATGCAGATCAACGGCATTGATGCCGAGCTGTTTTCTCCGCAGGATGTGCGCCGCGTGGCGCCGATCTACAATTTCTCAGCCAATGCACGTTTTCCCGTCTTCGGCGGCATCTGGCAAGGCAGGGCCGGCACGGCGCGCCATGACGCCGTCGCCTGGGGCTACGCGCGGGCGGCGAGCCGGCTCGGCGTCGATATCATCCAGAACTGCGAGATCACCGATTTCATCATCGAAGGCGGCCGCTGTCGCGGCGTCCAGACTTCGCGTGGCGCGATCCGTGCCGAGCGCATCGGCATGGCGGTAGCCGGGCATTCTTCGGTGCTGGCGGCAAAGGCCGGCTTCCGGCTGCCGATCAATTCCTATGCGCTGCAAGCCTGCGTGTCCGAGCCGGTCAAGCCGATCCTCGACACGGTGGTGCTGTCGCCCGGCTGCGGCGTCTATGTCAGCCAGTCGGACAAGGGCGAGATCGTCATCGGCGGCGGCCTAGACCGCATTCCATCCTATGCGCAGCGCGGCAATCTGCCGACGCTGGAGGGGGTGATTGCCGGCCTTTTGGAAATGTTTCCGATCTTCGGCCAGCTCAAGCTGATGCGGCAATGGGCAGGTATCGTCGACGTGGTGCCGGACTCCTCGCCGATCATCGGCGAATCGCCGCTGCCCGGCCTGTTCCTCAATTGCGGCTGGGGCACGGGCGGCTTCAAGGCTATCCCCGCCGGCGGCACGCTGCTTGCGAACCTGCTGGCGACCGGCAAGCACAACGACATCAGCCGCCCCTTCGACCTCGATCGCTTCGCCAGCGGGCGGCTGATCGACGAAGCGGCCGGCTCCGGCATCGCGCATTAGAGGCAATCATGCAGTTGTTCCCTTGCCCATTTTGCGGCCCGCGTGACGAGACCGAATTCCACTATGGCGGCGATGCCGGCAACATCAGGCCTGACGGTGCCGACGTGCCGATCGATCGCTGGGCTGAGTACCTCTATCTGCGCGGCAATCCGAAAGGCACGGCGCGCGAGATCTGGGCCCACATGATTTGCGGCGAGTTCTTCGTCATGGAGCGGGACACCATCAGCCACAAGGTGCTGTCTTCGGCCGCTCTCGACGGGGAGCATGCCGCGTGACCGCCTCGCGTCTTGCCACCGGCGGCAGCGCTATCGACCGCTCCCGCCCGATCCGCTTCAGCTTCGACGGCGCCACCGTGCATGGCTTTGCCGGCGACACCATCGCCTCGGCGCTGCTGGCCGGCGACGTCGCGGTCGTCGGCCGCAGCTTCAAATATCACCGGCCGCGCGGCATCTGGGGTGCCGGCGTCGAGGAGCCGAACGCGCTGGTCGATCTCGGCGGCAGCGTGCCGGCGAAGCCCAACACGCGCGCCACGACCGAGCCGGCGCGCGACGGGCTGGTGGCGAAAAGCGTCAACGCCACGCCCAGCGCGCTGGCCGACCGCAACGCCTTTCTCGACCGTTTCGCACGCTTCATACCGGCGGCGTTCTACTACAAGACTTTCATGTGGCCGGACTGGCACAGGTTCGAGCCGCGCATCCGCGCTATGGCGGGATTGGGCACAGTCGAGGCCGACTGGATCTCGCCGGGCACGGCGGACCAGATAAACCATCATTGCGATGTGCTGGTTGTAGGCGCGGGACCGGCCGGGCTGGCGGCGGCAAGGCTGGCGTCTGGTGCTGGCCTGACCGTCACACTGGTGGACGACCAGCATAGCCCCGGCGGATCGCTCAGCCATCGTGCCGCGGAGATCGACGGCAAGCCGGCGGCCGTATGGGTCAAGGAGACGATTGCCGAGCTTGCCGCTGGCGGTCACCTCATCCTGCCTTCGACCACCGCCTTCGGCATTTACGACCACAATCTGGTCGGGCTGAACCAGCGTCATCTCGACGGCCGGCCGGATACGCTGTGGCGGGTCAGGCCGCGCCGGATCGTGCTGGCGACTGGTGCCATCGAGCGGCCGCTGCCCTTCGCCAACAACGACCTGCCGGGCATCCTATCGGCGGATGCGGCGCTCGCCTATCTCCGGCGCCACGCTGTGCTGGTCGGCCGCCGCATCGTCGTCGCCACCAACAATGACAGCGCCTATGAGGTGGCGGGGGCGCTTGCCGAGGCCGGCGCCGAAGTCAGGCTTGTCGACATCCGGCGCGACGGCACGCCTGCCGCGCCGGCCAATGTCCGGCTGGCCAAAGGGCGTTCTCTCATATCCGCCAGCGGCAGGCTGCGCGTCGACGGTGTAACGCTCGACGACGGCACGAGGTTCGATGCCGATTGCGTCCTGATCTCGGGCGGCTGGACGCCGACCATCCATCTCTTCGGCCAAGCCAAGGGCAAGCTCGCCTGGAGCGAGGCGCGCGCGGCCTTTCTGCCGGGCGATCCGGTCGATAACATCGCGGTGGCAGGTGCGGCTGCCGGCGCGGTTTCCTTGTCGGAGGTGTTTGCTGGCGCCAGCACCGCCGTTGCATCGCTCGGCCAGACGAAGGCTCCCCTACCGCGGAGCACCGGGCCGGAGGCAACGGACGGCATAGTCGCGGCATGGCCGATGCCGGGCTCGAAGGGACGCATCTGGATCGACTATCAAAACGACGTGACGGTGAAGGACGTCGAGTTGGCAGCGCGCGAAAACTTCGTCTCGGTCGAACATCTGAAGCGCTACACCACGCTCGGCATGGCGACCGACCAGGGCAAGACCTCCAACCTGCCCGGCCTGGCGCTGATGGCCGGCATCACCGGCCGCACCGTGCCGGAGGTCGGCACCACCACCTATCGTCCGCCATTCACCCCGGTGCCGCTGGCAAGCTTTGCCGGCGCGCGCGTCGGCGAATTGATGGCGCCGGTGCGGCGGCTGCCGCTGGAGACTATCCACCGCGCTAGCGGCGCTGTCTTCCAGGAATATGGCGGCTGGCTGCGCCCCGCCCACTATGGCGGCAACGCGGACGCGGAACGCTCTATCCAGGACGAGGCACGGCGCGCCCGCCAGTCGGTGGCAATGTTCGATGGTTCGACGCTCGGCAAGATCGAGGTGATCGGGCCGCAGGCGGCCGCATTCGTGGATTTTCTGTACTACAACACCATGTCGACGCTGAAGCCCGGCCGCTGCCGCTATGGCTTCATGCTGTCGGAGAACGGCGTGGTCTTCGACGACGGCGTTCTGGTGCGGCTGGACGAGCATCGCTTCGTCGTCTCGTGCTCGTCCTCGCATGTCGCTGCCGTTCACGCCCGGCTGGAGGAATGGCGCCAGGACCGTTTCGGGCGTAGCGCGGTCTATATTCACAACGCCACATCGGACATGGCAACGTTGACAGTTTCAGGACCGAACGCCCGAAAACTGCTCGAGGCGCTGGACCTCAGCCTTTCGCTCGACGACGCCGACCTGCCACATATGGCGGTCGGTCATGGAACCTATGCCGGCGACGAAGTCCGCATCGCCCGCGTCAGCTTCACCGGCGACCGGAGCTACGAAATTTCGATCCGGGCCGATCGCGCCGAGCCGTTATGGGCGCAACTGCGCCAGGCCGGCCAGGCGCTCGAGGCCGTTGTCATCGGACTCGAGGCGCTGATGATCCTGCGGGCAGAGAAAGGCTTTATCGTTATTGGCAAGGACACTGACGGCACCACGTTGCCGCATGATCTCGGCGTCGACGGTCCGCGCGCCAAGCGCCAAACTGAGTTCGTTGGCCGCCGCTCATTGTTCACCGAGGAGGCGTCGCGCGGCGACCGCGTGCAGCTTGTCGGGCTGGCGGTGCCGCAAGGCGAAGCGCCGCTGCCAACCGGCGCGCATGGCATCAGACGGATCGACGGCAGATTGCGCAGCCAGGGCTTTGTCACCTCGAGCTACCACAGCCCGACGCTTGGCCGACCGGTTGCGCTTGGCCTGATCGAGCGCGGCGCGGCCCGCCACGGCGAGGCGATCGACATCCAGCATCTCGGCAAGATCAGCAAGGCGACGATTACCGCACCTTGCGCCTTCGACCCGGCAGGAGACCGGCTGCATGCGTGATCTCGCGGAAAGATGGTCCGTTGCACCGGACTGGCAGGGCGCGGTTATCGCCACGCCGGGCCTTGCGATACGAGCAGCCCTCGGCCTCAACCAGTTGCTGGTCAGCGGCAACCTCGACGCGTGGGCACGGGCTTCCGGTATCGACGGAACTGGCGTGGGTGCTTTTGGTACCGCACAGGGCGACCGCTATGCGGCGCGGCTGGCGCGCGACCGGTTGCTCGTCGTGTCGAAGAGCCCGCTCCCCATCCCCACGGGCTGGCATGCAGACGGGTTCGCGGCGACGGCGATCAGCGCCGGGTTGCAAATATTCGAGGCCGAGGGCACGGCGCTCGATGCTTTCATCGCGCGTGGAACGACGCTCGATCAGAGCCAGCCAAGTGCCAGTGCAGCGCTTTCCTTTGCCGGCATCAGCGCCCTCGTCTATCGCCATGACGGCAAGCTGCGCATCCATGTCGATCGCGGTCTTGCCGCCTATCTCTGGACATGGATGGAAACGGCGGCTGGCAACATCGCCACCGGATCAGCCGCTTAGCCGGCGGCACGTCAGAGCGTGAACGACCAGAACAGGCAGGCCAGCGTCGCGGCGGCAAAGACCACGAAGAACAGGCTGCGCAGCAGCACGTTGCGGCGCAGCTCGTTCATGACGAAGTGACAACCTACGATCGCCGCCGCAAACAGGAACCGCCAGTTCAGCAATGCCCACACGGCGCTGCCCTGCCCGAACGCCCATCTGGCGACAAGACAGCCGACGATGGTCGCAAACAGTGCAATCACGGTCCAGAAGAGGGCATCGGCGGCATGGGTCAGGACGATGCCGGCCGCCCTGATCGGCAGGATCATCATCAGCATTGCGCTGAAGAAATAGACAGCGGCAATCGGGATGAACACGCCGGCGTCGGCGATGCCGTCAAGGCGCCTGACGCCGATGGCACCATAGGGATAGCCGTGCCTGGCGACAGCCAGGCTCAACGCCATGAGCAAGGCGGTCAGCACGGCGACCAGTGCGAAGGATGTGAGGGCTTTGCTCATGACGTTCCTGTCCCAGACGAATCAGACAGGAACGTTTTTAGCGGGCAGTCGTAAATTGCGTAAGCGAGATCAATCATTACGCGAATTTCGATTGCGGCGTAATCCGCCGACGGCGTCTATTCGGCGGCGATCCTGCCTGCCGAGCGGTTGGCCAGCACGAAGCCGACCTCGTCGACCGCCTGCGCGGCACGCTTAAGGATCGCCTCCGAGCGCAGCACGCCGTCGGTGAAATCCTTGTCGGTGGCGTAGACGGCGGTGGGCAGCGCAAAGGCCTCGAAGAAGCCGAACAGCGGCCGCAGCTGATGTTCGACGATCAAGGCGTGGCGCTCGCCACCGCCGGTCGCCGTCAACACGATGGGCTTCCCCCGCAGCGCTGCCGGATCGATCAAGTCGAAGAAGTGCTTGAACAGGCCGGTATAGCTGCCCTTGTAGGTCGGCGAGCCGACGACGAGCACGTCGGCAGCGAGGACTTCGTCCAGGATCGCCCGGGCCTGGCTATCGAGGTCGCGGGCCCATCTTGCCGTGCCGAGCGACGGGCCGAGATCCTCGATATCATAAGTGGTCGCCGACAGGCTGTGGCTGGCGGCGATGTCCCTGGTGACCAGATCGACGAAGGCGCGCGTCTTTGACGGCCGGGTGATGTTGCCGGAAAAGCCGACGACTGTTGGATTTGACATGGCAGTGAACCTCTTGGGGTATAGTGGCCGAAAAATTTTGCTGTGGCGAGCCTCTCGCCCGCCGGTGAGAAATCAGCTCCAGGCGTGCAGCGGCGGGTTTTCGCCGTTGAGGAAATATTTGCCGAGGATCGAATATTTCCAGCGCACCGGATCGTGCAGCGTGTGCGTGCGCGCGTTGCGCCAATGCCGGTCGAGATTGTGTTCGGCCAGAGTCGAGCGGGTTCCCGCAAGTTCGAACAGCTTGTTGGTGGCGGCAATGGCGATCTCGGTCGACAGGATTTTTGCCTCGGCGGTGACGATCTGGGCGTGCGCCACCGTGTCGGCGGTCGGCTCGATCACCGCCCGGTCGATTGCCAGGCCGGCCTTTTCCAGCAGCGCCTGCGCCGCGTGCAGGCGCAGCGTCAGGTCGCCGATGGCCTGGATGGTGTAGGGATCGTCCCAGGCATTGTCGACGCCGCTGTCGATCCAGGCTCGGCTCCTGGTCCTGACGAAATTGACCGTCTCGTCGATCGCTGCCTGGGCGATGCCGGTGTCGACCGCCACCTGGATGATCTGGAAGATGGCGCCGTCGGCGGTTGGCCTGTCAAAACCCTTGTAGCCGGGCACCAGATGCGTCTTCGGCACCTTGACGTTGTCGATGATGACGGTGCCGGACAGCGTCGTGCGCTGGCCGAAGCTCGACCAATCGTCGATGACGGTCAGGCCGGGCGCGCCACGGTCGGCGATCGCATACCAGGCACGGCCTTGGTCATCGAGCGCCACGATCGGCACCAGATGAGCGAGCAGCGCGCCGGACGAATAGAATTTGCGGCCATTGACGACGACATGGTCGCCGGCATCGGTGAAGCGGGTTTCGAAATCGGCGGCGCGTTTGGAGCCGAACTCGGAAAAGGCGTTGCCGAACCGCGTGCCTTTCAACGCTTCGGCAAACAGCAGCTTCTGCTGGTCCGCGTCGGACACGGTGCGGATGGCGGCGACGACGCCGAGATGGTTCTGGGCAATCTGGCCGATCGAGGAATCCGCCGCCGAGATGATCTCGATCACCTTCGCCAGCGTCGCATAGGACAATTCCGGCCCGCCGAATGCCTTGGGCACGTTGATCGACCACAGGCCGCTTTGCGAAAAGGCATCGAGTTCGGCAACCGGCCAGATCCGCTCGCGGTCGCGCCTTGAGGAGTCCTTGACGAATTCGGCGGCGAGCGCGTGGGCGATAGCAATCGCCTCGGCGGCGTCCTTGATGATGTGCGCTGGCGCGGTCGGTCTTGCGACTGCCGGCACGGCGGCGGAAGCCTGGTCGGTCTTGACGGTCGAAACGGTCATTTCACTGCTCCTTGGGATTTCATTTCAGGCAACGGCATGGAGATGGGCTGGTTTGACGGCGGGCGAATGCTGTTGCCCGGCGGTCGATTGACCGAGGTAGAAGGCCCTGATGTCCTCGCGCTGGCGAAGCTCGGCGGGCGCACCAGTGAGAACGGAGACGCCGTTTTCGAGCACAGTGGCGTGGTCGGCATAACGGAGCGCCACCGCCGAATTCTGCTCGGCAACCAGGATCGACAGGCCGGTCTCGCGGTTCAGCTTTCTGAGCGTCTGGAAGATGTCCTGGACGATGAGCGGGGCGAGACCCATCGACGGTTCGTCGAGGACCAGCAGGCGCGGCCGCGACATCAGCGCCCGGCCGATGGCGGTCATCTGCTGTTCGCCGCCAGAAGTCAGGCCGGACGATGTCCGGCGCTTTTCCCTGAGCCTCGGGAAATAGCCGTAGATCCGCTCGAGATCTTCGTTGATCTCGGCGCGGCGGCCACTGCGGCCAATGCCGCCGGCAACCAGATTTTCCTCGACGGTGAGGCTCTTGAAGCAATGCCGGCCTTCCAGCACCTGGACCAGGCCGGCGCGCACGAGATCGCCCGGCTTGCGGCGCGAGACATCCGAGCCTTCATAGCGGATGATACCTGCATTGACCTGGCCGCGCTCGGCCGGCAGCAAATTGGAGACGGCCTTGAGCGTCGTGGTCTTGCCGGCGCCATTGGCGCCAAGCAATGCCAGGATCTGGCCGCGCCGAAGTTCGAAGCTGACGCCGTGCAGCGCCGTGATGGCGTGGTTGTAGGTGGCATGAACCGTATCCACGGCAAGAATGACGTCATCGTTCGGCATAGGCTGTTCTTTCGCGGTTCGAAAACCGAACAGGTCGGGCGCCACGGAGACTTGGTCGGCGACGCCCGGCACTGACTGATCAGTTGGTGGTCACAGCATTGGCATCGTCGGCGGTGCGCAGTTTGATGCCCTTCTCGGCGGCGTAGGCCTCGGCGGACTTCTCGATGATCGGCCGCAGCAGCGCCCAGTCCGGCGCGATCCAGTCGGAGACGACGTTCCACTTCTTGCCGTCCCACTGCTGGAAGGTCACGTAGCCCTCGCCTTCGTGATTGTCCCAGCTGACATTGATCGAGTGGAACAGGTCCTTGGCGCCAAGCGCCTCGACCTTGGCCGGATCAAGCTTGAGGTGTTCGAAGCCCCAGCGGACCTCGTCGCCGGTCAGCGTGCGGTGGCCGAACTTCTCCTGCGCGACGCGGATCGCCTCGACATTGAGGATGCCGTTGACGATGCCGAGATTGTGGTAGACCGAGCCGATACGCGCCTTGTCTTCGAGGTTACCCTTGCCGGCGCCGTAGACCGTCTTCACGATCTCCTGAACCACCGGGTAGGAGTTGCCGGAAGCCTGGGTGGTGATGGCGGTGTAACCCTTGGCGGCGTCGCCGGCCGGGATGACATCCTCTTCCGAGTTCGACCAGACATTGCCGACGATGTGATCGACGGGAAAGCCGACCTTGACCGCCGTTTTCAACGCCACGGGGTTCATCACGCCCCACCCGCGCAGGACGACGAAGTCCGGCTTGGCGCGGCGGATCGTCAGCCACTGCGACTGCTGCTCGTTACCGGGATGCGGCACCTCGATCTGCTGCACGGTGAAGCCGTATTTCTGCGCCAGCAATTCATAGATCGGGATGGTTTCCTTGCCGTAAGGCGAGCCGTGATAGAGCACGACGATCTTCTTGCCCTTCAGTCTGTCGATGCCGCCTTCCTTGGAGGCGATGTAGTTCACGATGCCTGATGTCTCGCTGTAGGGATTGAGCAGCAGCGGGAAGACGTAGGGGAAAACGCGTCCATCTGTGGAATCGGTGCGGCCGTGATTGACGGTGATCAGCGGCACCTTGTCGGCGGTGATGCGGTCGATCATGGCGTAGGCGATGCCGACCGAGAGCGGGTTCCAGGCGGCGGCACCGGCATGGCTCTTCTGCCGCTCGTAGCATTCGACGCCGCGCTCGACCTCGTACTGGGTCTCGCATTCGTCCCAGGTCAGCTTGACGCCGTTGACACCGCCGTCGCGGATGTTGATCAGGTTGAGATAGTCGATGAACCCGCCGAAGAAGCCGGTGCCGCCGGCCGCATAAGGCCCGACGCGATAGCTCTGCAGCGGGAAATATTGTTCGTCGGCGTGCGCGGCGGGCAAGGCCACCGACGCGATCATCGCCGCGGACAGCGCCGCTGCCTTGATTGTGTTCAGGAAATTCATGGTTGAGGTACTCCCGGTATGGGCCGTCTTGGGTTCGGCCTCTGGTTCATTTTCGGATGCGTCAGCTCAAGTCGACTGCCAGGCGGACAGGAGCCGTCTTCGGACCCTGTCCCACAGCGCCACCAGCCCGTCGGGTTCAAGGATCAGAAACAGGATGATGAGCGCGCCCAGCACGATGCGCTGGCTCATGTCGAGCACGCCCGAATCGAAGAGATCGCCAAGCAGGAAGCCGCCGAGGCGTGAAAGAGCGAGCGGGAAGACCACGATGAGGGCGGCGCCGAAAAACGCGCCGCGGATCGAAGCCAGGCCACCGATGATGATGATGAACAGTATCTGGAACGACCGGTCGAGGTCGAAGCCATCCGGCTCGACGGTCCTGAGATAGGCGAAGGCCCAGATGACGCCTGCGACGCCGATGATGAAGGACGAGATGGCGAAGGCCAGCAGCTTGGTCTTGAGCACCGGGATGCCGATGATGCGGGCGGCGGTTTCATTGTCGCGGATGGCGATGAAGTTGCGCCCGGTCTGCGACGAGACCAGCCGATGGGCGAGGAAGGTCAGCACGGTGACGATGGTCAGCGCGAAGAGATAGCGGCCGATGGCGCCGTCGAGCGCGAAACCTGAAATCGATAGTCTCGGCGCGTCGATGACGCCTGACGCCGAGTTGTTGGAGAACCAGCTGAACTTGGTCAGCGCCCATTGCACGAAGAACTGCGCGGCAAGCGTCGAGACCGCGAGATAAAAACCCTTCAGACGCAGGCTCGGCAGGCCAAAGACGATGCCGATCGCGGCGGCGACGATGCCGGCCAGGAAGATGCTGCCGATCAGCGGCAGGCCCTCGACGCGCAGGTTGAAATTGTAGGCGGCGAAGGCGCCCGCCGCCATGAAGGCAGCACTGCCCAGCGAGACCTGGCCGGCATAGCCGGTCAGGATGTTCAAGCCCACGCCGGCGAGGCTGAGCGCCAGGAAAGGCAGCAAGATGGCTTCGAACAGATAGCTCGAGCCGATCAGCGGCACGACACCATAGGCGAAGGCGAGCAGCAGCACGGGCGAGGCCCACTTCGGCAGCACCGGCGCGACGACGAAATCGCTTGATATCGCGGTCATCGCTCAGATCCTCTCGACGAGCTTCTGGCCGAACAGGCCGGAAGGACGGATCAGCAGGAAGACCAGCGCGACGACATAGGCGAACCAGCTCTCTATGCCGCCGCCGAAATAGTCGCCGATATAGACCTCGGCGAGCTTCTCGCTGGCGCCGATCAGCAACCCGCCGACGATGGCACCGAGGATGGAATCGAAGCCGCCGAGCACCAGCACCGGCAGCGCCTTGAGCACCACCAGCGACAGCGAGAACTGCACACCGAGGCGCGCACCCCAGAGCAGTCCCGCCACCAGTGCGACAAGACCGGCAGCAGCCCAGACGGTGGCCCAGATCAGCGGCAGCCTGAGACCGACCGCGAGGGCCGCGAACTGATCGTCGGCGACGGCGCGAAAGGAGAGGCCGATGCGGGTGTAGCGGAAAAACAGCGACAGCAAGAGGACCATGCCGGCGGCAACCACTGCGGCAAAAATGTCGAACTGGCTGATCAGCACGCCGCCGATTTCCAGCGGCACGTCCTCGATGCCGAGATCGAGGCCGTGGACCTGCGTGCCCCAGATCAGCTGGGCGGCGCCCTCGATGATGTAGGACAGGCCGAGCGTCGCCATGAACAGTGTGATCGGCGGCTTGTTGGTCAGCGGCCGCAGCACCGTGCGCTCGATGGCGACACCCATGGCGACCATGATGGCGAAAGTGATCACCAGCGCCAGCGCGAACGGGATGCCGCGCTCGATAAGGCTGACGAAGGTGAGTGCCGCGAACAACAGCATCGCGCCTTGCGCGAAATTGAGCACGCCCGAGGTCTTGTAGATCAGCACGAAGCCGATCGCGACCAGCGAATACATGACGCCGGAGAGCAGGCCGCCGACGAGCACTTCGATGAAGAACTGGTAGTCGAAATCGGCGATCATATGCTTGCCCTTCCTTCATTGCGGGAGAGGGCCTCATTATCCGAGGCGACGCCAAGGTAGGCATCGATGACGCACTGGTCATTCCTGACCTCGTCGGGCGTGGCGTCGGCGATCTTGCGGCCGTAGTCGAGAACGGCGATGCGATCGGACAGCCCCATGACGACGCCGACATCGTGCTCGATCAACACCACGGTGGTGGCGAAACGATCGCGCGCGGCACGGACGAAAGCCGCCATCTCGCTCTTTTCGCTCGCTGTCATGCCGGCCATCGGCTCGTCGAGCAAAAGCAGGCGCGGCTCGGCCACCAGCGCGCGGGCCAGTTCGACACGCTTCTGCAGTCCGTAAGGCAAGGTGCCGACAAGACGGTCGCGAATGGCGGTGAGGTCGAGAAATTCGAGGATCTGTTCCGCGCGGCTGCGTGTTTCGCGCTGCTCGCCGCGCGAGCGGCCGATGCCGAGCACCTGGCCGGCAAAGTTGGAGCGAACCTTGTAGGCGAGGCCGGAAGCGACATTGTCGAGGACGCTGAGACCCTTGAACAGTGCAAGGTTCTGGAAGGTTCTGGCGACACCGAGGTGAGCCAGCTGCTGCGTCGGCACCTGGGCATAGAAGGTGCCGTCGAGCCGGACGTGGCCGCGATCCGGCCGATAGACGCCGCTGATGACGTTGATCAGCGAGCTTTTGCCGGCGCCGTTCGGGCCGATGATGGCGCGAATTTCGCCTGGGTGAACCGACAGGTCGATATCGGCCAGTGCGACGACGCCGCCGAACGACAGGCCGATGCCCTGGAGCGAAAGCAGCGGAGCGGCGACACCAGTAACGGAGCCGATCGCCTCGCTGCCGGCTTCGGACTGCTGCTCCCGCGGGCTTGACGGCAGGCCGCGCGCAAAGACTTCCGGCGCATAGACCGAAGCGTCCATCACTCCGAGCGTATAACTGGGCAACGGCATTCCAATCGTCCTTGATTAGGCGCGCAAAACCTCATTGCCGCTCGACGGGTCGAGCGCGCCGGCAACCTTCATGCGTGTACTGGCCGGACCGTGGCGGGCCAGGCTGCGGGATGGCTACTCCGCCGCCAGCGACGCCGCCGCCTCGACGTTTTCCAGTTCGCGGACCAGCGGGATGACATGCTTGCCGAAATACTCGACCTCTTCCTGGAAGTGCAGGAAGCCGAGCAGGATGAGATCCGCACCCGCGCGCTTCAGGTCGACGATGCGTTGAGCGACCTGCCTGGGGGTGCCGATCAGGTTCGAGCGGAAGCCGTCATTGTACTGGACCAGATCGTCGAAGGAGGATTTCGCCCAATTGCCCTCGCCTTCCGGCGAAGCCTTGCCGGCATTTTTCACCTCATGGCCAAAGGCGTTGACCGCCTCGGGGTTGGCCTTGGCAATGATTTCGGCGAGCACCGCCCTGGCCTCGTCCTCTGTCTCGCGGACGACCGCGAAGGCGTTGACGCCAACCTTGACGGAATGGTTGTTGGCCTTCGCCTTGGCCCTGAGGTCGTCGACCTGCTTGGCGATCTCGGCCGGGGTGTTGCCGTTGGTGAAGTACCAGTCCGAGACGCGCGATGCCATGTCGCGCGCGGCGCGCGACGAGCCGCCCTGGAAAATTTCGGGCAGCGGCTGCGGCGGTTTCGGCTTCAGCGAATATTCGTTGAAGCGGTAGAAATCGCCACGGAAGGTGAAGCTGTCCTCGGTCCATATTCCGCGCAGCGCACGAATGAATTCCTCCGAGCGGCGATAGCGCTCGTCATGGTCGAGCCAATGCTCGCCGATGGCATGGAACTCGCCACGGAACCAGCCGGAGACGAGGTTGATCGCGACGCGGCCATTGGTGAGATAGCTGATGGTGGCGATCTGCTTGGCCGCCAGCGCCGGGTTCCACGGTCCGGGCAGGATCGCCGCGATGACCTTGAGCGTTGTGGTCGCCGCCAGCAGATCATGGCTGAACGCCACCGATTCATGCTGCTCGTCGGCGCCGTAGCCGGCGGTGAAACGTATCTGGCTGAGCGCGTAATCGAAGCCGGACTTCTCGGCGATCTGCGCCAGCTTGCGGTTGTACTCGGCCGAATGGTTGGTGCGCTGCTCGATGTTGGAGATCACCAGGCCGCCCGAAACATTCGGCACCCAGTAGGCAAACTTGATCGCGTCGGTCTCTGCGTGTGCCATGAACTGTCTCCCATTCAGGCCATTTCGTTGATCGATCCGACCGCAGCCGGTTTCGTCGATATTTATTATGTTTATAGAATCTATATACAAAGAAGGATTTTCCGTTTTTGAGGCCCTCTTGGGACGGAAATACCAATTTTGCTCGGCCAGCCCGTTTGCTGGTGTCAGCTCATGACCGGACCCTGCGCGGCACTGGCGCCGATAGCCTCGGCTGACGGCAGCGTTCCCAGCAGCTTGGCAATTTCAACCGCGACCGCCTGGCCATGGCGGGCGACTTCCGGCAGACCCATGAGCTCGCCGAAAGTGCCTCGCGCCAGCGGGCCGGCGACCAGGAGTGTCGCGACCGCCTCACCGTCCCGGCCGATCGCGCGGCTGTCGCGACCTGTCTCGATGCCAAGCCCATATTGGTCCGTCCTGATGAAGCCGGCTTCAGCCAGCGAGCTCAGCGCCGGGTTCAGCTGCAGCGCCTGCCCATGAGCCGGACCGGTGGTGTTGATGACGGCAGCGAAGCGCGCCGCCTCGATCCGGGTCTGCCCGCGCCGTTGAAAGCTGACAGCCAGGCTGCCGTCCTCATCGTTCGACGCGACAAGCCTGGCGGCAATGGTGTCGACTGTACCGGCGGCATGGCGCCGGTCGAGCACGGCGGCGACCTGCGGGGCGATCCTGAAACGATGCACGTCCCAGAACACGCGCAGCTGGCGGACCAGCCTTGCCCGCTCCGGCGGGGCAAGTGCGGCCCACAGCACCGGCCCCTGCAGGCGCAACTGGTCAAAGACCGACTGCCAGTTGACATTGGCCGCTCTTGCCGCTGCCAGCGTCGCGCGAATGGTCCTGAGCAGGCCGAGCGCCGTCGTCGCCGGCGCGGATGCAAAATCGCCAAAAGGCTCGCCCCTGACATCGGGGTGTCCGCGCGAGCGTAAGCCGCGGCGCGACAGCGTGAGGATGCGACCACGATGGCCACGACGGTCAAGTTCGGCGACCATGTCGGCCGAGGTCAGCCCGGAGCCGACGATCAGCACCGAGGCGTCCGGCCCGATCCCGGCAAGCGCCGCAGCTGCGTATGGGTCGGCGATGAAACCCGGCGCTTCCGTCAGGTGGATCAACGCGGCTGGAATTGCAGGCTGCGGATGCGTTGCTGCTAGAACGACGATGTCGGAGGCGACCGGTCCGGCAGAGGTGTGCACGGTCCAGCCCGCGCCACTGGCATCGCGTGTCACGCGTGTGGCGGAACCTTCAACATGATGGACAAGGCCGGAATTGAGATGCGGCGCCAGATGCTCGGCAACATAGCGACCGAACACGCGCCGGCGCGGAAAAGCGTCGCCGTTCATCCAGATCGCATCCGGGTCGTGTTCGAGTTCTCCGCTGCCAGTCAACCAGCGTGCAAAATGCTGCGGGTCGTCGGGAGCCATGCTCATCCTGACCGCGGGAACATTGACCCGATGAGAGGGTTCCTCGCTGGAATAGGCAAGGCCACCGCCAATCAAGGGTCGCGGCTCGATCACGGAAATGGAAATGCGCTCCGGTCGAGGCATTTGCGCCAGGTGCCACGCCACCGCCGCACCGGAAAAGCCGCCGCCAATGATGGCGACGCGCAACCGCGAGGACGCAGGAAGCAAGTTCACGAGGCGCTGGCGAGCGACTTCGGCCGGTGGTCGCCGGCGATGGTTTCGCCGAACGGACCGGTGTTTACGGACGAGCCGGCTGCCTTGACCGGATGGTCGGTCGGCAGTTTCGGCAGCACCAGCTCGCCGAAGCGATAGGCTTCTTCGAGATGTGGATAGCCGGAAAGGATGAAGGTATCGATGCCGAGGCGCCGGTACTCGTCGATGCGCTCGGCGATCGTGTCGGGATCGCCGACAAGTGCGGTACCTGCGCCGCCGCGCACCAGGCCGACGCCGGCCCAGAGGTTGGGGGCGATCTCGAGCTTGGCGCGATTGCCGCCATGCAATGCGCTCATCCGCGCCTGGCCGACCGAATCCATGCGGGCAAAGACCTTCTGCGCCGAGGCGATCGTCGCGTCGTCGAGCCGGCTGATCAGCCTGTCGGCAGCGGCCCAGGCCTCCTCGGTGGTTTCGCGGGCGATGACATGCAGCCTAATGCCGAAGGAGAGCTTGCGGCCAGCCTTCTGCGCCAGTTCACGCATGCCGTCCAGCTTGCGCTCTACATCGGCTGGCAGCTCTCCCCAGGTCAAATATTTGTCGATCTCCTGCGCCGCCACCACGGACCCAGCGTCGGACGAGCCGCCGAAATAGAGCGGGGGGTAGGGCGTCTGCACCGGCGGAAACAGCAGCCTTCCATCCTCGATGCGGAAATGCTTGCCCTCATGCTCGACCGTCTCGCCGCTCAGCACCCGCTTGTAGATCCGAAGGAATTCCTGCGTCACCTCGTAACGTTCGGCATGCGACAGGAAAATGCCGTCGCCCTTGTTCTCCAGCGGATCGCCGCCGGTGACGACGTTGATCAGCAGGCGGCCATTGGAGATGCGATCCAGCGTCGCAGTCATGCGCGCGGCCAGCGTCGGCGACTGCAAACCGGGCCGCACGGCGACAAGGAAACGCAAGCGTTCGGTCATCGGTACGAGGGCCGATGCGATCACCCAGGAATCCTCGCAAGAGCGGCCGGTCGGCAACAGCACGCCATAGTAGCCGAGCGTGTCGGCCGCCTTCGCCACTTGCGTCAGATACGGCAGATCGACCGATCTGCCGCCCTCGGCCGTGCCGAGGTAGCGGCTGTCGCCATGCGTCGGCAGAAACCAGAGCACCTTGATGCGGTCTGGCACGTCCCGGCTCATGACCTGTCTCCCGCTGCCTGGCGGAGGCGACTGGATATGTCTGCTTTGGGCGAGGGCGAGCGTAAGAGAGTGGGCATGGCGTGGTCCTGTCCGGGTGGAAACCAGATCGCCAGTGCAGATTGCTTATTCCACAAACTCTGTAGAGTTAGTTTATTCCAATTCTGTCGCCGCTATTAGAATTTCTCTCTCTGGCAAGGAAAGGGAGCCGGCCCGAATACACCGGGCCGGCCCCCTTCGTATCAGAACGCGGGTTCGACCGCGTTGACGTTGTCCTTGGTGACGACGGTCAGCGGGATGGGCAGCCGGTCCTTGACCTCCTTGCCGTCGATGATTTCGGCCATCGTGTTGATCGCCAGGCGGCCATCCTCGACGGGCGACTGGACGATGGTCGAGTACATCTCACTGGTGCGGATCGATTCGAACGCGTCTTTCTGGCCGTTGATGCCGACGATCGGCGGTGCGGCCTTGGAGGGGTTCGCCTCCTTCCATGCGTCGATGAAGCCGCGGGCCATCGTGTCGTCATTGGCGTAGACACCGCTGATCTGGTCGCCGAAGCGTGTGATCAGATCGCGGCTGACCACCAGCGCCTTTTGCTGGTCGAAGTCGGCGTTGACCGTGTCGAGCACCTTGATGTCGGCATTGGTTTCCTTGAGACGGTCGGTGAAGCCGCTGACACGTCCGATCGTGGTGCCGTTGCCGGCCTGGCCGGCGATGATGACGACGGAGCCCTTGCCGCCGAGCGCCTTGCTCAGCGAGTCCGCCGCCAGCTTGCCTTCCTCGTAGACGTCAGGCCCGGTGAACGACTTGATGAACGGCTTGGCATCGTCGCTCATCGGCGAATTGATGAGGATCGCCGGAATGTTCGCCTGCTGCGCGCGCGCCAGTCCCGGTATGTAGGCCTGCGGGTCGAGCGGCCACAGGATGATGCCGTCGACCTTGCGCGCAACGCAGGTGTTGAGCTGCTCGGTGCCTTTCTGGACATCAAAATCCTGGCTGAGGCTCAGGATCTCGATGCCGAGTTCAGCGGCGCGCGCCTGAAGCGCCTTGTTGGCCGGCGTTGCGTAGGCATGCGAATCCGCCGCCGTTACGTAGCAGACCGTCTTGGCGCTGGCCCAGCCCGTCGATGCCAGCACAGCCGCCATGGCGGCGACGTGAAGCATGCTTTTCTTGCCAATCATGTGTTTCCTCCCAATCATGTGGTTCCTCCTTGAGTGATTGGATTGTCGCGAACGAGCGCCGGGCGCGTGCCCGGAGCCCTCCCCTTGGTGGTAACGGCCCGATCGAGCACGACGAGCAGGATCAGGATAAGCCCGGACACGACCTGCTGGACGTATGCGGGAACGGACTGGAACTCCATGGCGATGGTCAGCGAGCCGATTGTCAGCACGCCGCCGAGCGTGCCGAGCGCGGATCCCCTGCCGCCTTCGAGACGAGTTCCGCCGACAACGACCGCGGCAATGACGGCGACCGTCAATTCCGAGCCGAAGACGGGCGAGCCGGTGTTGGTGACGAGGCTCTGGAGAACCCCCGCCAGGCCGGCAAGCGTGCCGGCAAAGACAAAGCCGAGAAAGACGATACGGTCCGAGGCGATACCGCTTTCCTTGGCAGCCGCCGGGTTGGATCCCACCGCAAAGACGTTACGCCCAGGTATGGTGCGCGTCAGCCAGAAATGCAGCAGCACGATCAGGGCGATGAACAGCGCGCTGCGGAGGGTGAAGACATCGAGATATATCTTGGCCAGCGCCAGGGAAAGCATGATGTCGGTTCCGGTCACCGGCTGGCTGTTGGTGATCCAGTGCGCGAGCGAGCGGAAGATGAGCATCGTCGCGAGCGTCAGCACGAGCGAATTCACCTTCAGGCCGACGACCAGCATGCCGTTGACGGCGCCTGCCAGGGTACCGACCAGGATGCCGACGATCGCGGCAGAGAGGATGCCGATCTCTCGCTGCAGGATGACCGATACGATGCCGGCCAGGGCAAACACCGCGCCACCGGAGAGGTCGATCTGGCCCGATATCAAAAGCACCGTCAGGCCGATCGCGATCAGGCCGATTGTCGCCGCCCGGTCGAGGCCGAGGCCGAGGGTCGATGCCGAGAGGTAGCCGGGGACCACCAGCGCGGAAATGACGAGCGTCAGACCGAGAATGACGATGACGCGATACTGCGAGACAAGCGAAAGAAAACGCATCACGACACGCCCCGCTTGCTCAGCGCCGCATCCATGCCGACGGCGCCGACGATCAGGATGCCGAGCACGAAACCCTGGATCGGCGTGCGCACACCGTCGAGCACCATGACGTTGGTCAGCAGTTGCACGAAGATGAGGCCGGCGATGGCCCGTGGCACCGATCCGAAGCCGCCGACGATCGACACGCCGCCGACCACCACCGCCGTGATGGCACTGAATTCGTAGCCGCCGCCGATGAGCGGCCGCGCGCTCTGCAGCGTCAGCCCGAGCAGGCCGCCGCTGATGCCGGAAGCGAGTGCTGTGATCACGAAGGCGCCAGCCTTCACGGCCTGCACCGGAACCGCACTTGCCTCGGCGGCGCTGTAATTGCCGCCGGTGGCAAGCGTCCATCTGCCCCAGAAGGAGCGGGACAGGACGAAATGGCCGACAAGAGCAATGACCAGGAAGATCAGCACCACGACCGGAATGCCGAACAGCCGGCCCTTGGCGAATTCGGCGGAGGCGGGATTGCTGCCATAGACGATGACCCCGCCGACAGCCGCCTGGACGATGCCCAGTCCGATCGTGCCAATGCCGAGCGTGGCAATGATTGGATTGATGCCGACATATCCGACCAGGACCCCATTGAGCAGGCCTATGAGGCCCGCGAGACCAACCGCCAGCACGAAGGCCGGCAGCGGCCCGATCATCGGCTGTAGCCCGAGCGACAGGATGGCGCCGCAGGCGATGGTGGCCGGCACCGACAGGTCGGCCAGGCCGCCGACCACGAGCACGAAGGTCATGCCGACGACGACGATGCCGACGATGGACATCGAGGTCAGGACGTTGAGCAAATTGCCTGATGTGAAGAAGGCGGGGCTGACGAAGGAGCCGTAGAGCATCACGGCGAGGATAGCGAAGGCCAGCCCCGCCTTCGACAGGACATCGACAAGCCTGCTGCCACGCGTAAAGCGGTCGTTGCGGTTCACGCCGCCGATCTCCGTGGCAGCTTCGGTCACGCCGTCTCCTCCCCCGTGGCTAGCGCCATGATGCGCTCCTCGCTCAATTCGCTGCGCAGGAGAGGCTCGGAGGCATAGCCATCGCGCATCACCACCACGCGGTCGCAGACGCCGAGGATTTCGGGCAGCTCCGACGAGATCATCACGACCGCCATGCCGCCGGCGACGAGTTGGCCGATGATGTGGTGGATCTCGGCCTTGGCGCCGACGTCGACGCCCCGCGTCGGCTCGTCGAGGATCAAGGCCGAAGGTTTGGCGGCAAGCCATTTGGCGATGACCGCCTTCTGCTGGTTACCGCCCGACAGAAGGCTGATGCGCCGTTCGCCGTCGGGCGGTGAAATCGAAAACTGCTTGACCGAGTCCGCGGCAAGCGAGTGATCGGCGCTGCGGCTGATGCGACCGAAACGGCTCAGGCGGCGCAGTATGGGCAGGCTGATGTTTTCCCGGATCGACATTCCAGGCACGACGCCGTCGCCCTTGCGATCTTCCGGAACATAGGCAATGCCTGCCCTGACCGCCTGGGATGGCGAGTTGATCGAGACCTCGCGTCCGTTGACGCTGACCGAGCCCTCGACAAGCCGCGACAGGCCGAAGATTGCGCGGGCGACCTCGGTGCGGCCAGCGCCCACCAGCCCCGTCAAGCCCAGTATCTCGCCGGCGCGTACATCGAAGCTGACATTGCGGAAGCGCGTGCCGTCGCTGATGCGTTCGACGCGCAGCACCGACTTGCCGATCTCGGCCGGGCTTTTCGGGAAGACATTGCTGACTTCGCGACCGACCATCAGCCTGATCATGTGAGCGGCATTTATGCCTTCGATCGGACGCGTCTCGATCATTGAGCCGTCGCGCAGCACAGTCACCTCGTCGGCGATTTCGAGCACCTCCTTCAGTCGGTGGCTGATGTAGATGATGGCGATGCCGTCATCGCGCATCTTGCGCAGGATCCGGAAAAACGCCGCCGTCTCATGCTCGCTGAGGCTGGATGTCGGTTCGTCCAGGACGATGATCCTGGGCTGCGCCGCGTAGGCCTTGGCGATCTCGACGAGCTGCTGCTGGCTGATCGACAGGTTGCCGAGCCGTTCACGCGGGTTGATGGCCGCTCCGAGCTCATCGAGGACGGCGGCTGCAGCCCGGATCATCTCGCCCTTGCGCAGAAAGGTCCACTTGCCCGGCATGCGGCCGAGATAGACGTTTTCGGCGACGCTCAGGTCGGGGACCAGATTGATTTCCTGATGCACCATGCGGATGCCCAGCGCCTGGGCGTCCGCCGGCCGGCGCATGCGCACTTCGGCGCCGCCGACCCTGATTGTGCCGCTGGTGGGTGCGTAGGACCCGTTGAGCACTTTCATGAGCGTCGATTTGCCGGCGCCGTTCTCACCCACGACCGCATGAACGGTACCGAATTTCACGGCGAAATTGACGTTGGACAGAGCCTTCACGCCCGGGAACGTCTTGCTGATGCCTCGCATGTCCAAGGCGCAATCGGCGGCGACAGTCATATCTGGCTAGGTTCCTCCTGGCGGCTGGCCGATCGTCCTCGGTATCGGCCATTGATATGTTAGTATAATAGTTTCTTCAAGGCAGCTCGACCCCTCTTCGAACTGGCTTGAACGTCCGGGCTTTTGAACACGCGACTCAGTCCAGGCTCTCGGTTGCGGATTGAATTTCTCACCGCGGATGAGGACTATTGCACTAATATAACAGTTCTGGCAAGCTGGATTCCGGCGGTCGTTATGGACATCGTGTCACCGACACCCGACGCTTCCATTGGATGCGTTCCAATTGACATTCTAGTACTATCTAGCCATTTCTGGTGAACGAAGACACGGATTTGCAATGGACCTGGATCCTTCGACGCTCAATCGGGCTCTTCCGCTCCGCGATCAGATCTACCACAAGATCCGCAACCTGATCGTCGTCGGGCAGCTGAAGCCGGGAGAGGTCATCAATGAAGTCGCCATCGCGGAGGCCCTGGGGGTGTCTCGCACCCCCGTTCGCGAAGCGGTCAAGCGCATCAGCGACGAGGGCCTGGTCAAGATCCTGGCGCAGACCGGCACCTATGTCGCTCCGATCAGCCGGGCCGACCTGGAAGAAGCCTATGTCATCCGGCGGGCCCTGGAGATGGAAAGCGCCCGACGCGCGGCCGCCAAGTTCACAGCGGCAGCCAGCGAATTGCTGGAAGACAACATGGCGGCGCACCGGCTTGCCATATCCCGCGGCAGATATGCCACCGCGATACAACTCGACGACGTCTTCCACCGCACCATAGCCGAGATCTGCGGCCTGCCGATGATCTGGAGAGCCGTCGACATCTCGAAGGCACAGATGGATCGCGGACGCTATCTCGCCATCCCAAGGCCGGGTTATGGCGAACAGACGATCGAGCAGCACGAGGCCATTTTCGACGCGCTGAAGCGCCACGACGCCGAGGGGGCGGCAAGGGCCATGGAACATCATCTCGAGACGTCGTTCCGCAACACGCTCGAAGTCGCCGCCGACCTTCTCGACTGAAACACCGCGAGCAACCGGCATGCAAAGAATGGGGCTTTGTATCGGCGTGAAAGCCGAGGCGATCGCGGACTACAAGCGCGTCCACGCCGCCGTCTGGCCCGAGGTGCTGGACGTCATCAGTCGCGCCGACATCCGCAACTATTCGATCTTCCTGCGCGAACCGGAGAACCTTCTGTTCGCCTCCTGGGAGTATCACGGCACCGACTTCGCTAGGGATGCGGCGCGGATGAGCGAGTCGCCGGCCATGCGCAAATGGTGGGAACTGTGCGACCCCATGCAGACGCCGCTGCCGACGCGCGCCGACGGCGAATGGTGGGCGGCCATGGAAGAGGTCTTCCATCTCGATTGACCGTGTCCCGGGCGTACGGCGGTCCGTTGTTTCATCCAGCCGTTTGCCGCCCTCAAACTGCGCCGCAAGGCGCACTCATTGCACGCTCACCTAACCGATCCGCCACTACGCCCCTGCAGTCCAAGCCTTTCGCAACCGCACCTTGACCGCTGACATTCTGTTATATTAGTATTCTGAATCACTTTTGCCTCTCGACGCTCCTTGTCGGGGAGGCCTTTTTCAGAGTTTGGGTCATGGCACGGTTCATCAAGCTGTCGGATATCGACAACATTCTTCTGGCGGTCGATCCGTTGAAGATCGGCGAAAAAGTCGGGGACGTGGCGGCCAGGGCACGCATACCGCGCGGGCACAAAATGGCCTTCCGCGACATCGGCTCGGACGAGCCGATCGTGAAATACGGCCAGACCATTGGTTTTGCACGGGAACCCATCGTCGCCGGCGACTGGGTTCACGAGCACAATGTGTATCTGCGCAATTTCGAACGCGACTACGTCTTCGGCACCAATACCAGGCAAACCGAGATCGTTGCCGAGGCCGAGCGCGCTACTTTCATGGGTTACCGCCGGCCGAGCGGCAAGGTGGGCACGCGCAACTTCATTGCCGTCCTGACCTCGGTGAACTGCTCTGCCAGCGTCGCCCGGTTCATCACCGACGAGGTCAACCGGTCTGGCATCCTGCGCGACTATCCCAATGTCGACGGCATCATCGCACTCGTCCACGGCACTGGCTGCGGCATCGACACCAAGGGCCCCGCTTACGACCTGTTGAAACGGACGCAATGGGGCTTTGCCACCAACCCCAATGTCGGCGGCGTGCTGATGGTCGGACTCGGCTGCGAAGCGTTCCAGATCCCGCGCTGGATGCAGTCGTACAACATCGAGGAGAGCACGATTTTCCGCACGATGACCATCCAGGAAACCGGCGGCACGCGAAAGACGGTCGAGGCCGGGGTTCAGGCGATCGTCGACATGCTGCCAACGGTGAACGCCGCCGAAAGGACGCCGCAGCCGGCCTCCGAACTGGTGCTTGCACTGCAATGCGGCGGCTCGGACGGCTATTCCGGCATCAGCGCCAATCCGGCGCTCGGCGCGGCGGTGGACCTGCTTGTCGGGCAAGGCGGCACGGCCGTGCTCTCGGAGACGCCCGAGATCTATGGCGCCGAACATCTCCTCGCCTTGCGCGCCGAGAGCCGCGCGGTGGGTGAAAAGCTGATCGAGCGCATCCGCTGGTGGGAGGATTATACCGCCAGGCACGACATGGAGATGAACAACAACCCTTCGCCCGGCAACAAGGTGGGTGGGCTGACGACCATCCTGGAGAAATCGCTCGGCGCCTCCGCCAAGGGCGGCACCACCAATCTGCGCGCGGTGCTGGAATATGCCGAGCCGATCAACGAGCGCGGCCTCGTCTTCATGGATACGCCTGGCTACGATCCGGTCTCGGCCACCGGGCAGGTCGCCGGCGGCGCCAACATATTGTGCTTCACCACCGGCCGTGGTTCGGCCTTCGGCTGCAAGCCGACGCCCTCGATCAAGCTCGCCTCCAACAGCTTCATCTTCGAGCAGATGCGCGAGGACATGGACATCAATTGCGGAGACATACTGGACGGCGTCTCGCTGGCCGAGAAGGGCGAGGAGATCTTCGCCGAGATCCTGCGCGTCGCTTCCGGCGGGCGCACCAGGTCGGAAGCGCTCGGCTATGGCGACAACGAGTTCGTGCCATGGAGCCTTGGCGCGACCATGTAGCGATATCGCCCGCCTGCATAGGCCGGCCTTTATCCCGGAAGTAGCTCAAACGGAAAGAACCGCTCGACATGAACAGGATCGATCTTGACGGCCAGCACGCTGTGGTCACCGGCGGCGCCCAAGGCCTCGGCTTCGCGATGGCCAGACGTTTCGTCGCCTCCGGCGCGACGGTAACCTTGTGGGATCTCGATGAGGCTCGCCTCGAAACCGCCAAGAAGGAACTCGGCAACGCCGCCACGACAGAGATCGTGGACGTCGCCGATTGGGCGTCGGTGGACGCGGCGCGCGCCAGGACCGAAGATCTGGCCGGCAAGATTTCCATTCTGGTCAATTCCGCCGGAATTGCCGGTCCGGCCGCCCCGCTCGACGTCTACGACATCGAGACGTGGAAGAAGGTCATCGACGTCAACGTAAACGGTACGTTCTACGTCAATCGCGCCGTGGTTCCCGGCATGAAGGAGCGCAATTACGGGCGGATCGTCAACATCGCTTCGGTCGCCGGCAAGGAGGGCAACCCCAACGCCTCCGCCTATTCAGCCTCGAAGGCGGCGGTCATCGGCTTGACCAAGTCGCTCGGCAAAGAACTGGCGCAGTACGACATCGCCGTGAACTGCATCTCGCCGGCCACGGCACAGACGCGCATCCTCGAACAGCTGACGCCGGAGCATATCGAATATATGCGCTCGCGCATTCCGCGCGGCCGCCTGCTGGAGGTTGACGAAGCCGCGGCGATGGTCGCCTGGCTCGTTTCCAAGGAGAACAGTTTTACAACCGCCTCCACGTTCGACCTGTCGGGTGGGCGGACGACCTATTGAAAGGCAGTTGCCGTTCAGCCAGGCAACCGGCCGAGACCAACCGCAAAGCGCTCCACCATCGCAAGGCCAGGCTCGCTTGGCCGCATCGCCGGAGCCCGATCGTGTATCGGGATGCCGGCGCGGGCGCCGAACAGCCGCTTGCCATAGCAGATCAGGTTTTCGATGCCTTGCATGACGAAGACCGCTGCCGGCAGCATTTTTGCATACTCGATCTCGGCCGTTGCTTCGTCTCTGCCCCGGAACGCATTGTAGGCGCGCACAGCGAGATCGATGCAGTCGGGCGCCAGGATCATGCCACGGCAACCGATGCGGAAATTGTCGATCAGTTCCAGACCGCCGCGTCCGTTGAAAACCGGTATCCGGCCTTCGGTGCGCTCGATCAGCCCGGCGATGTCGGTGACCGGGCCTTCGCCCTTGATCAGCCGGACGTTGGGATGAAGCGTGACGAGTTCGCGGATTTCGTCCGATGACAGGCCGCGCCCGAAAAAGGCCGGCGCGTTCTGGATCGCCACCGGCAGGTCGGTTGCCTCGGCGACGCGGCCGAAGAAGCTGATGTATTCCGGCGCACCATAGTATCCGACAGGCGGCGGCTGCAGGATCACCCAATCCGCTCCGACGCTTTCGGCGTGGCGAAGCTGTGCCACCTGCTCAGCCACCGAAGCGCCGAAGATGGTGAAGGCGAGCGGCACTTTTCCGGCGGTGTCTTCCGCCGTCCAGTCCATGATCGCCCGGCGCTCGGCCTCAGTCAGCTTGGCGACTTCTGTTGCCAGACCGAGCGCCGCCATGCCGTCCACGCCGCTCGCCAGGCAAATCTCGACCTGCCTGCGCATCGCTGCGCGGTCGAGTTTTTCGTCGCTGTCGAACAGCGCGTAGAGAATGGCGTGAATGCCGTGGAAATCGTCAGGCTGGAAATTGGGCATGCAGGTCGGCCTCAATGGCTTTCGCGAGGGATAGCATGGCCACGGCATCCGACGAGAAAGTCGAGATCGGCGCCGCGATCCGCCTGCAGAACATGGTCGACATAAAGTCCCTGATAGCCGCCGCGCATCGCCGGCTCCGGCGGAGCCCAGGATGTCCGCCGCCGCGCCAGTTCCTGTTCCGATACGTCGAGATGCAGCTTTCTTGCTTCGACATCGAGTTCGATGAAGTCGCCGCTCCTGACCAGCGCCAGCGGACCGCCGACGGCGGCTTCCGGTGCAGCGTGCAGAACGACGGTGCCGAAGGCGGTGCCGGACATGCGGGCGTCGGAGATGCGTATCATGTCGCGGACGCCTTGCTTCAGCAGCTTCCGAGGCAGAGCCATGTTGCCGACCTCGGCCATCCCCGGATAGCCCTTGGGGCCGCAATTCTTCAGCACCATGACCGAGCTCTCGTCGATATCGAGCGCGGGATCGTCGACGCGCGCCTTGTAGTCGTCGATGTCCTCGAACACGACGGCGCGGCCGCGATGCTTCATCAATCCTGGCGACGCGGCTGAAGGTTTGATGATGGCGCCGTCCGGCGCCAGATTGCCGCGCAGCACCGCGATGCCGCCCTGGGCGGTAAGCGCCTTGTCGCGCGGGCGGATAACCTCGGGATTGTAGTTTTGGGCATCGGCGATGTTGTCGCGCATAGTCTTGCCGGTGACCGTCAGCGCGTCGAGATCGAGCAGATCGGCGATCTCTTTCATGACGGCCGGAATGCCGCCGGCGTAGCAGAAATCCTCCATCAGGAAGCGACCGGACGGCATCAGGTCGAGGATGGTCGGCACGTCGCGGCCATATCTGTCCCAATCGTCCAACGTCAGTTCGGTGCCGACGCGGCCGGCAATGGCGATGAGATGCACGACCGCATTGGTCGAGCCGCCGATCGCGCCGTTGACGCGGATGGCGTTGGCGAAAGCCGCCTTCTTGAGGATCGCCGACGGGCGCAGATCCTCGTTGACCATCTCGACGATGCGCCGCCCCGTCATGCGGGCGATGCGGCTGCGGCGCGCGTCGACCGCCGGATAGGCGGCGTTGCCCGGCAGCGCCAGGCCGAGCGCCTCGACCATCGAGGCCATGGTCGAGGCCGTGCCCATGGTCATGCAGTGACCGGGCGAGCGCGACATGGCGCTCTCGGCATTGGCGAAGTCCTGCTCGCTCATCACGCCGGCGCGGACATCCTCCGAGAATTTCCAGACGTCGGTGCCGGAGCCGATCTCGCGGCCCTGGAAGCGGCCATTGAGCATCGGTCCGCCGGAGATGACGATCGACGGCAGGTCGCAGGATGCCGCACCCATGACCAGCGACGGCGTGGTCTTGTCGCAGCCGGCCATCAGCACCACGCCATCCATCGGATTGCCGCGGATCGCCTCCTCGACATCCATCGAGGCGAGGTTGCGAAACAGCATCGCCGTTGGCCGCAGATTGGATTCGCCGCAGGAGAAGACCGGGAATTCCAGCGGCAATCCGCCGGCTTCCAGGACGCCGGCCTTGATGTGCTCGATCAGGCCACGGAAATGGACGTGGCAAGGCGTGAATTCGGAGAAGGTGTTGCAGATGCCGATCACCGGGCGGCCGTCGAAGGCATCGTCGGGCAGGCCATTGTTCTTCATCCAGCTGCGGTGGATGAAGGCATCCTTGCCTTGGCCGCCGAACCAATGCTGCGATCGTCTCTTGGTCATGGTCGTTACGGCGTTCAGGCGGGATGCTGGAGCTGGCTCAGCCCGCCATCGACGACGAGCGTCGCTGCATTCATGAACAGGCATTCGTCGGAGATCATGAACACCGCGGCAAGCGCGATCTCGCGCGCCGTGGCGATGCGGCCGCCGGGATGCAGCGCCATGGTGTTGGCGCGTGCTGCGGCCGGATCGGCAAAGCTGTTCCAGTAGTCGATCGCCTTCTGCGTCTCGACATAGCCCGGCGCCAGCGCGTTCACGCGCACGCCTTGCGCCGCATATTCGAGTGCCAGCGATTTGGTCAGGCCGAGCAGCGCGTGCTTGGCGACCGGATAGGGGAAGGTGTGCGGGATGATGGTGAAGCTGTGCGTCGAGGCGATGTTGAGGATGGCGCCACCGCCGCTCGCGATCATGCCCGGCAGCACCGCCTTGCTGCAGTTCCAGGCTCCCTTGACGTTGACGTCGAAGTTGCGGTTCCACTCTTCCTCGGTCGCCTCGAGCGGCGTCGAGAACACATTGACCCCGGCATTGTTGATCAGCGCGTTGATGTGGCCGATTTCGTCGGTCGCTTGGCCGACGGCAGTGGCAATCGCGGCTCCGTCGCTGATGTCGGCTGCCGCATGCCCGACATGGCCGTGCGGCGCGGCAAGGCCGGCGACGGCCTTGTCCAGCAGTGCGCCGTCGCGGTCGACGAGGAACAGTCTTGCACCTTCGGCAAGGCAGGCCTCGGCGATGGCCAGCCCGATGCCTTGCGCGGCGCCGGTCAGGAAGATGCGTTTGCCGGAAAGGCGCTCAGCCATTTTTGTCCCTCCAGCTTAGCGCCGGCCCAGTGCCGACGAGCGCAGATTGTCGAGCAGCACGGCCAGCAGCAGGATCACGCCACGTACGATGTACTGGTAGAAGGCCGGGATGTTGAGAAGGTTCATGGCGTTTTCGGCGATGCCCATGATCAGCACGCCGACGATGACGCCCGACATGGTGGCGCGGCCGCCGGCGAGCGAGACGCCGCCGAGCACGCAGGCCGAAATGACCGAGAGTTCCAGCCCGACCGCCGCGTTGGGCTGGCCCGAGGTGATGCGCGACGCCAGCAGGATGCCGGCGATACCGCAGACGACGCCCTGCAGCGCGAATATCCAGATGCGTGTCCAGTCGACATTGACACCGGCCAGACGCGAGGCCTCAGGATTGCCGCCGATGGCCAGCGTGTTCTTGCCGAAGACGGTGCGGTTGAGCACGAAACCGAAAATGCAAAACAGAATGGCAAGCACCCAGACCGGCGTCGGTATGCCGAGCAGTTTCGAGAGCGCCAGCTGATAGAAATCCGAGCTGTTGATGCCGACGGCGCGGCCGTCGGACGCGATCAGCGCAAAGCCGCGCACGATCTGCATGGTGGCCAGCGTCGTGATCAGCGCGTTGATGCGAAATTTGGCGATGACAACGCCGTTGATGAAGCCGACGAAAGCGCCGCAGGCGATTGCCGCCAGCAGGCCAAGCAGGATCGAGCCGGTGTAGTTCGATGCCATGACGGCGACCATGCCGGCAAAGGCGACGATGGAGCCGACCGACAGGTCGAAGTCGCGCGCGGCGAGGCAGAACATCATGGTGCAGGCGACGATGCCGACGGTGACCACCGACTGCAGCAGGCCGAGCATGTTGCGGTCCGTAAGGAAGTTCGGCACCAGAGCCGACACCAGCGCGAAGGCGACGACGAAGATGACGACGAGGCCCTGTTCGCCGAGCAGGATTTTTTTCAACTGGTCGGTCATGCCAAAGTCCTCAGGATGCGATCGCGTCGGGAGTTTTCTGATCGGGGAGAGCGGCGGCCAGGATCGCCCTTTCGGCGAACTGGTCGCGGGTGAGTTCAGCGCTGACGCGGCCACCGCACATCACCAGAATACGGTCGCAGATGCCCATCACTTCCGGCAGTTCGGACGAGACCACGACGATCGCCATGCCGTCCTGCGCAAGCTGGTAGAGCAATTCGTAGATTTCCGATTTGGCCCCTACGTCGATGCCGCGCGTCGGTTCGTCGACAATGAGAACCCGCACCCCTTGTTCGGACAGCCAGCGGCCAAGGATGACCTTCTGCTGGTTGCCGCCGGAGAGGTTGATGATGTCCTGCTTGCGCGACGGCGTGCGCACCTTGAGCTTCTTGATGAAGGTTTCGGCGGTGGCGATCTCGCTGGCGCGGTTGAGCACGCCGAAGCGCGTGTGATGGCGCCGCGACGAGATGTTGATGTTCTCCTCGACCGAGCGGCCCTGGATGATGCCGTCATGCTTGCGGTCCTCCGAGCACAGCACGATGCCGGCCCGAATCGTGCCACGCGGATCGCTGGCTCGGACCAGCTTGCCGTCGACGTTGATGGTGCCGCCCGAGCGCGGATCGGCGCCATAGACCAGTCGCATCAGTTCCGAGCGCCCGGCGCCGATCAGGCCGAAGAAGCCGACGATCTCGCCTGCCCTCGCCTCGAAACTGGCCGGCGTCTTCAGTTTGGGGCCGCTGAGAGCGTCGACCTTCAGGCGGACATCGCCCGTTTTTCGTGCGCGAAAACCCCAGATATCCGAAATCTCGCGGCCGACCATCTCGGCGACGACCTGGTCGCGGGTGACGCCTTTCAGCGACGCATGGTGCGCCGCGAGCTTGCCGTCGCGCAGCACGGTCAGGCTGTCGCAGAGCCGGAACACTTCGTCGAGCCTGTGCGAGACATAGATGATGACCTTGCCTTCGCCGCGCAGGCGGTCGATCAGGGCAAACAGGATTTCGCTTTCGCGCGAGGACAGTGACGAGGTCGGTTCGTCCAGCGCAATAACGCGTGCGTCGAGCATGACCGCCTTGGCGATCTCGACCATCTGGCGTTCGCCGATCGACAGCGTCTTGACCTTGCGGCGCATGTCGATGTCGATACCGGCCGATTTCAGCTTGGCGCCGACGTCGTCCAGCATCCGGCGGCCGGCGATGATGCCGGCGTTGGCGGGGAAACGACCGAGGCTGAGGTTTTCGGCAACGGTGAGTTCAGGAACGAGTTGCAGTTCCTGATGAATGACAATGACGCCATTGTCGAAGGCATCCCGGGTCGAGGTATAGGCCTGAACCCTGCCGTCGATGCGGATCTCGCCCTGATCGGCATGCTGGTCGCCGGACAGGATCTTGATCAGGGTGGATTTGCCGGCGCCGTTCTCGCCCATCAGGCCATGCACGGCGCCTTTGTCGACACCGAACGAGACGTCCGACAGCGCCTTGACGCCCGGATAGGTCTTGGTGATGTGCGAGAAGTCGAGAAAGGACACGGGCAGCGATCCTCTTATGGAATGGCAAACAGGCGGCGGGATGAGCCGCCGCCTGTTTGTACAGGGAGGATTATTCGATGCCGAGACCCTGGCGGACCTTCTGGTAGTCGTCGCGCTTGGCGAGTGCACCCGAGGTCAGGATCAGCTTCTCCGGTTCCTTGTTGTTGGCAACCCAGTCATACATGTTGAGCGCCGTCTCGTAGCCATGACGCTTCGGCGAGATGATCACGGTGCCGACGAAGCCGGTGGCCGTCGGCTTCTTAAACTCGTTGATCGCCGAATCCGCGCCGCCAATGCCAACACCGATCATGGCATCCGCCGGAATGCCAACGCTTTCGGCTGCACGCACGGCGCCGAGCACCGCCTCGTCGTTGAGGCCGAAGGAGACCCACGTCTTGATGTCGGCATGGGCGTTGAGCACGACGGTCGCCGCATTGAGGGCAGCTTCCGTGTCGGTCTTGGCCTGCGGGGCGTCAAAAATGTTCTCGGCCTTGAAGCCGTTTGCCTTGAGCACCGAGATGGCACCTTCGACGCGATCGACGGCGGTCGGCAGTTGGTCGTAGGAGACGCGGATGGCGCCAACCTCGTCGACTTTCCAGCCGCGCGCCTTCATTTCGTCGACGATCGCCTGGCCGACGGCTTCGCCGATCTTGGTGGCCGAAATGCCCATATGCGGCACGTCTTCGAGCGCCTTGCCGTCGGCGCCGACCAGACGGTCGTCGACAGTCATCAGCTTGAGATTGTTGGCGGCGGCCTTGGCGACGATGCCGGGGCCAAGCTTCACGTCCGGTGTGCAGACGATGAAGCCCTGGGCGCCCTGGGCGCCGAGATTGTCGATCGCCGACATCAGCTTCTCACCGTCCTCGGCGCCGATCTTGACCAGGGTAAAACCCTTTTCCTTGGCGGCCTGGTCGGCGAACTTCCATTCGTCCTGGAACCACGGCTCCTCGGGCTGTTTGACGATGAAGCCGATCTTGGTGTCCTGAGCATATGCAGCGATGGTCGTGACGGACAGCGCGGCAAGCGCGCCCGCGACGAGCGCGGTCTTTAGAAGTCGCATGATTACCTCCCAGCGATAGACCGGGCGCTCAGCCCGGATGCCGGAGTCTCTAATCGCTTTTATCATACTCGTCAATTGATCTGGTATGATAATTAATGTACATGCTCTGACCAGCGGTCGCTGGCGCAATTGATCCGCATCCGTTAAGGCCGGACCGGTTGTGCGAAACCAGCGGTTCGCCGCCTTGGAGGAGGGCTGAGGTGACCGGGACTTTGAAGAAACCGCAAGGCGACACAGCCACTCGCCGCCCGCGCGTCATGCCCGATGTGACCAAGGCAATGGCCTCAGACATCTTTTCCGGGCGCTACCCGGCCGGATCCTCCTTGCCGACCGAAAACGAACTCGGCGTCGAATATGGTGTCAGCCGCACTGTCATCCGCGAGGCCCTGAAAGTGTTGGCGGCAAAGGGGCTGGTGCTGTCGCGGCCGCGCGTCGGCACGATCGTCTGCAACGAGGACGACTGGAACATTATCGACCCACAGGTGCTGGCCTGGCACGCGCCGCACGCGCTGGACGACAAGCTCTTCGACGCCATTCTTGAAACGCGCCGGGCCATCGAGCCGCTGGTTGCCGAACTGGCTGCCACGCGCGCGACGCTGCAGGAGATCGCCGATCTGGAGGCCGCCTGGCGCGGCATGGCCAGCGCCGGCGAGGATCTCGCCGCCTTCTCGCGCAGCGACATCGCTTTCCACCAGATCGTCTATGCCGCGAGCCACAACCCGATCTTTCGCCAGATCGGCAATCTCATCGACACCGGGCTGAAATTCTCGCTCGAGGCCACGGCGGTGATTTCGCTCAACCGGCGCATGGAGGCCGTGGCGGCGCACCGCGAGGTGGTCGAAGCGCTGCGCATGCGCAATGCCGAGGCGGCGCGTGGGGCCGCAAACAAGATCCTCGACCTTGCGGCGCGCGACCTCGTCAGCGCCAAGAAACTCAAGAGCAACTGAGACTGCGCATGAAAATCATCTCGCTCACCACCTACATCGTTCCGCCGCGCTGGCTGTTCCTGAAGATCGAGACCGATGCCGGCGTCACCGGCTGGGGCGAGCCGGTCGTCGAGGGCCGGGCGCTGACCGTCGAGGCAGCGGTCAAGGAGCTTGGCGATTACCTCATCGGCAAGGATCCCCGCCTGATCGAGGACCACTGGACGGTGATGCACCGCGGCGGCTTCTACCGTGGCGGGCCGATCCTGATGAGCGCCATTGCGGGCATCGACCAGGCACTGTGGGATATCAAGGGCAAGGCGCTCGGCGTTCCCGTGCATGAGTTGCTCGGCGGCAAGCTGCGCGACACGATCAAGGTCTATTCCTGGATCGGAGGGGACCGGCCGGCCGAAGTGGCCGCTGGTGCGAAGGAAATGGTTGCACGCGGTTTCCTGGCGTTGAAGATGAACGGCACCGAGGAACTGCAGATCGTCGACAGCCATGACAAGATCGACGCCGCTGTCGAACGCATCGCCATGGTGCGCGAGGCCGTCGGACCCAACATCGGCATCGCCGTCGATTTCCACGGCCGCGTCCACCGGCCGATGGCGCGCGCCCTGGTCAAGGAGCTCGAGCCCTACAGGCTGATGTTCATCGAGGAGCCGGTGCTCAGCGAAAACCGCGAGGCGCTGAAGGAGATCGCCGCGCTCGGCTCGACGCCGATCGCGCTCGGCGAGCGGCTCTACAGCCGCTGGGACTTCAAGTCGGTGTTCGAGGAAGGCGTCGTCGACATCATCCAGCCCGATTTGTCGCATGCCGGCGGCATCACCGAATGCCGCAAGATCGCGGCGATGGCGGAAGCCTATGACGTGGCGGTGGCGCCGCACTGCCCGCTCGGGCCGATCGCGCTTGCCGCGTGCCTGCAGCTCGACGCGGTCAGCTACAACTGCTTCATCCAGGAGCAGAGCCTCGGCATCCACTACAACGCCTCCAACGACCTGCTCGACTATGCCGCCAACAAGGATGTCTTCCGCTACGAGGATGGCTATGTCGCCATCCCCGACGGCCCGGGCCTGGGTGTCGAGATCGACGAGGAGTATGTCAAGGAACGCGCCAAGGAAGGCCACCGCTGGCGCAACCCTGTCTGGCGCCACAAAGACGGCTCCTTCGCCGAGTGGTGATCGGGCTGGCTTCTCTAAGCGCTCCATGAACAGCGAAGACTTTGTCCGGCGAGCAGTTGCTCTCGGGAAATGACTGGTTCGTTCCGTTTGATGGAGGCTCTTTCAGCGGCGTTGCCTGAACTGACCATCAAACGCAGATGACCGCAGTACGGCACATTCATCGGCTGCGAATTGCAGAGGGACTGTTTGGTGGAGCCAATCGGGATCGAACCGACGACCTCTTGAATGCCATTCAAGCGCTCTCCCAACTGAGCTATGGCCCCACTTCCGGCAGTCAACCGGCGCCGTTTCCGGCGAAGAGATCCGGCGCGGGTTGGAGACCGCGCCGTTAGTGCAGGCGGCTTCTAACCCCGCCCTTCTCAGATATCAAGCCTTCGAGAGCCCCTTTTTCTTCGCAGGCCGCGAAAGCCTGCAAACGCCCGCGTTCAACGCCCGATCAGACCTCGTCGTCGTCGTCGCCGACGCCGATCATGTCGGCAACGTCGTCATCTTCTTCCTCTTCGTCCGCGAGGAAGGTGTCATCCTCGTCGTCGCCCAGGTCGACGTCATCCTCGTCGTCGCCGAGATCCGGCAGGTCGTCGCCCTTGGCGTCCTCGTCGGCCTCTTCAAGCGAGACGACCTCAACGCCCTCTTCTTCCTCGGCGTCCACTTCCTTCTCGGCCACTTCCTCTTCCTCCTCGAGAGCGGCAATCTTGCCTTCCTCGAAATAGGAACGCGGATAGGTCTTGCCGGTGTAGGGCGAGACGATCGGGTCCTTGTTCAGGTCGTAGAATTTTCGGCCCGTCTCCGGGTCGATACGTTTTGTGCCAAGTTCGGTTTTTGCCACGGCAAGCCTCGTCAATAAAAGAGTGGTCCCCTTAACCACAGTTTGCAGCGCTGTCAAAGCGAAAAGCCGGCGTCACAAAACCATACGTTGAAAGGCGTCGCGTCAGTGACGACCATGGGGGATGACCATTTCGGCCCGCCGTGATACGAGACCGCCGCAACAAATGAAAAGCGCCGGCCTGCCGGCATTCCGTCCAGGGAAATTCCATGTCTCACGCCGCCGCGCCCAAGCCGGCCACCGCCCGCCGATCGTCAGCCCTTTCTGGTATCGCGCGCGTGCCTGGCGACAAGTCGATCTCGCACCGCTCCTTCATGTTCGGCGGCCTCGCCTCGGGCGAGACCCGCATCACCGGCCTGCTCGAAGGCGAGGACGTGATGCGCACAGGTGCTGCCATGAAGGCTATGGGCGCACATATCGAGAAGAACGGCGACGAGTGGGTGATCCGCGGCACAGGCAATGGCGCACTGCTGCAGCCGGAAGGCCCGCTCGATTTCGGCAATGCCGGCACCGGCTCGCGGCTCACCATGGGCCTTGTCGGCACCTATGACATGGAAACGACCTTCATCGGCGATGCCTCGCTGTCTGGCCGGCCGATGGGCCGCGTGCTGGAACCCTTGCGCCAGATGGGCGTGCAGGTGTTGAAGGCGACGCCGGGCGACCGCATGCCGATCACGCTGCATGGGCCAAAGCATGCCGCGCCGATCACCTATCGTGTGCCGATGGCCTCGGCGCAGGTGAAGTCCGCTGTGCTGCTCGCCGGTCTCAACACGCCCGGCATCACCACGGTGATCGAGCCGGTGATGACACGCGACCACACCGAAAAGATGCTGAAGGGTTTTGGCGCCAATCTGTCGGTCGAAACCGACGAACGCGGCGTGCGCCACATCTTCATCGAAGGCCAGGGCAGACTGACCGGCCAGACCATCGCCGTGCCGGGTGACCCGTCGTCGGCCGGCTTCCCGCTGGTGGCCGCCCTGATCGTGCCGGGTTCGGACATCACAATCGAAAACGTGCTGATGAACCCGACCCGCACCGGCCTGCTTTTGACGCTGCAGGAAATGGGCGGCAACATCGAAATCCTCAACCCGCGCAATGCCGGCGGCGAGGATGTCGCCGATCTGCGCGTGCGCTACTCCGAACTGAAGGGCGTCGCCGTGCCGCCCGAGCGGGCGCCGTCGATGATCGACGAGTATCCGGTGCTTGCGGTCGCTGCCAGCTTCGCCGAGGGTGAAACGCTGATGCAGGGGCTGGAGGAACTGCGGGTGAAGGAATCCGACCGGCTGTCGGCCGTCGCCAACGGACTGAAGCTCAACGGCGTCGACTGCACCGAGGGCGAGGCTTCGCTTGCGGTGCGCGGAAAACCGGGCGGCAAGGGCCTTGGCGGCCATCCGAACGGCCAGGACACGACCGTGCAGACCCATCTCGACCACCGCATCGCCATGAGCTTTCTGGTCATGGGGCTGGCGACGGAAAAGCCGGTTACCATCGACGATCAGGCGATGATCGCGACGAGCTTTCCGGAGTTCATGGGCCTGATGAAGGCGCTGGGCGCGGAGATCGGGTGACGGTCGTGGCAACCAATAGCCTTGGCACGTTGGCGGGACAACACCCCCCTCTGTCCTGCCGGACATCTCCCCCGCAAGGGGGGAGATCAGCCGTTATCTCGGTTTTCGCCAATCGCCGACTGTATAAAATTCCGCGGAGCGTCAAAGCTGCCAATCTCCCCCCTTGCGGGGGAGATGTCCGGCAGGACAGAGGGGGGTGTGAAGGATCGCGGCGCCCGTCTTCTTCATCGCACCTGTCAATCGCGGCGGCCGGCCAATGACACACGTCTTCATCATCGCCATCGACGGTCCGGCCGGCGCCGGCAAAGGCACCCTTGCCCGGCGGCTGGCCGACCACTACCGGCTGAACCTGCTCGACACCGGTCTCACCTATCGCGCCGTCGCCTATGCGCTGCTCCAGCACGCGCTGCCGCTCGACAATGTCTCGGCGGCCGAAACCGCTGCCCGCCAAGTCGACTTGGCAAAGCTCGACCGCGCGGTGCTGTCGGTGCATGCGGTCGGCGAGGCGGCCTCCAAGGTCGCGGTGTATCCGACGGTGCGGCGCATCCTCGTCGAAAAGCAGCGCGACTTCGCCAAGACGCCGCCGGGCGCGGTGCTCGACGGGCGCGACATCGGCACCGTTGTCTGCCCCGACGCCGACATCAAACTCTATGTGACAGCCAGCGCCGAGGTGCGGGCACAGCGCCGGCTGGCAGAGATCGAGAGCATCGGCGGGACCGCTGATTTCACCGAAATCCTCGCCGATATCGTGCGCCGCGACGAACGCGACATGGGTCGAGCGGACTCACCGTTGAAGCCGGCGGCCGACGCGCACTTGCTTGATACCAGCGAAATGGCTATAGAAGCCGCGTTTCTTGCAGCCATGGCGATCATAGACGACGTGCTGGCCAAAAGAGACAAGGCCTGATCCGGGTTTTCCCTCGTATTTCCGTTGTCGGAGGCGAAGAAAATACCCATATCGGGCACGAACCAGCCTGCCAGCATTCTTCATGCGCCGGAATTGCCGCTTAAAGAGCGGCCCAGGGTTTTTGTAGCCCGGAACGCCGGCAGGCCAACGCAACGCTAACCCACGGCGCCCGTCCCGCTTTTTAGATGCGGGGCACTCCAGGAGAAACAATGTCAGCTGCAAATCCCACTCGCGACGATTTCGCGAGCCTGCTCGAAGAATCTTTTACCGCCGGCCATTCCGGCGAAGGCCAGGTCGTCAAGGGCATCATCACCGCCATTGAAAAAGACATGGCTATCATCGACGTCGGCCTCAAGGTCGAAGGCCGCGTGCCGCTGAAGGAATTCGGCGTCAAGGGCAAGGACACCACCCTCAAGGTTGGTGACACCGTCGAAGTCTATGTCGAGCGCATCGAAAACGCGCTTGGCGAAGCGATGCTTTCACGTGAAAAGGCCCGCCGCGAAGAGAGCTGGGTCCGTCTCGAAGAGAAGTTCACCAAGGGTGAGCGCGTCGAAGGCGTCATCTTCAACCAGGTCAAGGGCGGCTTCACCGTCGACCTCGACGGCGCCGTGGCCTTCCTGCCGCGCAGCCAGGTCGATATCCGCCCGATCCGCGACGTCTCCCCGCTGATGCACAACCCGCAGCCCTTCGAGATCCTCAAGATGGATCGCCGCCGCGGCAACATCGTGGTGTCGCGCCGTACCGTGCTTGAGGAGAGCCGCGCCGAACAGCGTTCGGAAATCGTGCAGAACCTCGAAGAAGGCCAGGTTGTCGAAGGCGTCGTCAAGAACATCACCGATTATGGTGCGTTCGTCGACCTCGGCGGCATCGACGGCCTGCTACATGTCACCGACATGGCATGGCGCCGCGTCAACCATCCGACCGAAATCCTCAACATCGGTCAGACGGTCAAGGTGCAGATCATCCGCATCAACCAGGAAACCCACCGCATCTCGCTCGGCATGAAGCAGCTCGAGAGCGATCCGTGGTCCGAGATCGGCACCAAGTTCCCGATCGGCAAGAAGATCAAGGGTACCGTCACCAACATCACCGACTACGGCGCGTTCGTCGAGCTGGAGCCGGGCATCGAGGGTCTCATCCACGTTTCGGAAATGTCGTGGACGAAGAAGAACGTGCATCCCGGCAAGATCCTGTCGACGACCCAGGAAGTCGACGTGGTGGTGCTCGAGGTCGATCCGGCCAAGCGCCGCATCTCGCTCGGCCTCAAGCAGACGCTCGAGAATCCGTGGCAGGCTTTCGCCTCGAGCCATCCGGTCGGCAGCCAGGTCGAGGGCGAGGTCAAGAACAAGACCGAGTTCGGCCTGTTCATCGGCCTCGAAGGCGACGTGGACGGCATGGTGCACCTTTCCGACCTCGACTGGACCCGTCCGGGCGAGCAGGTCATCGAAGAGTACAATCGCGGCGACATGGTCAAGGCGCAGGTGCTCGACGTCGACATCGACAAGGAGCGCATCTCGCTAGGCATCAAGCAGCTGGCCAAGGATACGGTTGGCGAAGCGGCGACTTCAGGCGAACTGCGCAAGAACGCGGTCGTCACCTGCGAAGTCATCGGCGTCAAGGATGGCGGTCTGGAAGTGCGGCTGGTCGACAGCGGCATCGAGACCTTCATCAAGCGCTCCGATCTGAGCCGTGACCGCGACGAGCAGCGCCCCGAGCGCTTCACCGTCGGCCAGAAGGTCGATGCCCGCGTCATCGCCTTCGACAAGAAGACCCGCAAGCTGCAGGTCTCGATCAAGGCGCTGGAAATCGCCGAAGAGAAGGAAGCCGTCGCTCAGTACGGCTCGACCGACTCCGGCGCTTCGCTGGGCGACATCCTGGGTGCCGCGCTGAAGAAGCAGGGCAGCTAAGTCCTTCGCACCGCGAAGTCCTTCGCGAAGCGAAGTTCTTCACAGGCTCGAAAACAAAACCCCGCCGGATCGCTCTGGCGGGGTTTTTCTTTGACCGAGGTAAAGGTTGGAAGGTTATGCCCTGCCGTAAAGCGGCACCAGCGTACCACTCATCGCCTGATTGGCCGGCGAGGCGAGATAGGCGATGGCTTCGGCGGCAGCTTCGAGGCTGACCCATCTGGTGACGTCGGCATCCGGCATGTCGGCACGGTTGGCCGGCGTGTCGAGCGTCGACGGCGCCACGGCATTGACCAGAATGCCCTTGTGCTTCAGCTCTTCGGCCATCGCCACCGTCATGGCTGCCACCGCCGCCTTGCTGGCGGCGTAAGCGACCATGCCGGCGCCGCGCCGCGGGTCGAGCCCGGCGCGCGCCGTGACGTTGACGATACGGCCCGCGGTATCCGATGCGAGCATAGAGCGTACCGCGGCGCGGCAGCACAGGAAGGCGGTGCGCGCATTGGTGTCCATCATCTCGGCAAAGGACGCCGACTCGATCTTTTCAACAGGCGCCGAGGTGAAGCCGCCGGCCAGGTGGACCGAACCCCAAAGGCCTGGAACCTGGCTGTAGAACGCTTCCACCTTGGCGGGGTCGGAAAGATCGACGTTGTGCACCAGTTGGACACGGTCATGCGTGGTAAAGGGGAAATGCGTAGGGGCGGCAGCGTGAGCGTTGGGCACATGGCAGATCGCGCCGTCACTCAGCAGTTTGCCGACAACCGCACCGCCGAGCGCACCGGTCCCACCGGTCACGACGATATGCTTGCCTTCAAGTGTTTCCGTCATCTTGGACGCTCCTGTCATTTTTTTGTCGTTAGGTCGTTTCTGTGCCGCCGACGCGAAGCGTCGCGCCTTTTGCGCCATCACTCAATTGACATCTCGACATGGCAGTTGTCGCGTCTTTGCATGCGTCCGCCCACCGGCCGGCCGTGGTTCAGGGCCGTCGAGACGGGAAATACGTAGCACCGTCCTTCAGTCAACCGTGACTTCGATGACGCGCGGCAGTCCGGTGGCCCGGGCGCGTTTCAGCGCGTCCGGCAGAGCGTCGATGTCGGCAAGCCGTTCGGCGCCGATGCCATAGGCCTCGGCCAGCTTGCAGAAATCCGGCGGCGCCGGCGATACGCCGACGGGCTCGACGCCGACATCGAGCATCGAGGTTTCGATCTCGCGGTAGCCTCTGTTATTCCAGACGACGAAGATGACCGGTGCCCGCGCGTCGAGCGCAGCGCCCAGTTCCGGCAGCGTGAACTGGAAGCCGCCGTCGCCGGTCAGGCAGACAACCGGCGCATCGGGTATCGCAAGGGCGGCGCCGATCGCTGCCGGCGGGCCATAGCCGAGCGCGCCGAAGCCGGTGGCGGCGTTGAACCAGCCGCCGGGGCGATCATGGTCATAATAGAGGTTGGCGGCATAGATCGGCTGTGTCGAATCGCCGACGATGAGTGCCCCCGGCAAAGCGTCGCGGATCATCTCGACGGCGCGCACTTGCGCCTGCAGGGTCGGATTGAGCTCGGCAAAGGCGGCTTTTCGTGTAGCAGCGGCGCGCGACGAACCGCCCTCGCTTGCCCGGACATGGCCCGTTTCCAGAAGCAGCGCTTCGAGCGCCTCGCCGCAATCGGCCTGGATCGAAACGGTTGCCGGGCGGCGGGCAAGCTGGTCGGCGCCGATATCGATGCGGATCAGATTGGCGGGCAGGACGAAGCCGCCATCGCTGTAGCCGTCATAGTCGGTCGGGCCGAATTCGGTGCCGGCGGCGATGACCAGATCGGCGTCGGCCATCAGCGCCCGCACCGCCTTCAGGCTGGGACTGGCCGGCACGCACAGCGGATGATCATGCAGCAGGCCGCGCCCATTGGCGGTCTGGACGACCGGCGCTCCCAGACGTTCGGCCAGACGCCGCAATGGCGCTTCGGCGCGTTTGGCGCCGCCGCCGACCAGGATCAACGGACGGCGCGCGGCCGTGATGAGTTTGGCGGCGCTGGCAATTGCAACACCTTCCGGCGCGGGTGGCGTCACATTGCTCAGCATGGCAGCGATACCATCCGCCGGCTTGACCATGACGTCGGTCGGGATCTCGATATGCACCGGGCCGGGCCGGGCCGATGAAAACAGGGCGAAGGCCTGCGCCAGAGCAGCGGGCAATTCGCCGGCCTCGGTAACGCGCTGCGAAACCAGCGCCACTTTCTCCATCATGCCGCGCTGGTCGGGCAGTTCGTGCAGATGGCCCAGCCCCTTGCCCAGCGTCGGCGTGGCGTTGACGCCTGAGATCACCAGCATCGGTACCGAATCGGCGCGTGCCTGCCCCATGGCGGTGATGGTGTTGGTCAGCCCCGGTCCGGTGATGACGAAGGCGACGCCCGGCCTGCCGCTGGCGCGCGCATAGCCATCGGCCATGAAGCCGGCGCCCTGTTCGTGACGCGGCGTGACGTGGCGGATCTTCGAGCGCGCCAGCCCGCGGTAGAGCTCGACCGTGTGGACGCCCGGGATCCCGAACACCGTGTCGACGCCATGCGCTTCAAGCAGCGAAATCAACGCCTCCCCGACCGTCGTCCCAGTGGTGGTCGCAGTGGCGGTCATTGGCGCAGCACCGGGCGCGTCAGGCAGGTCGGACCGCCCTCGCAGGCGATGCAGAGCGCATCCGCGTCGAAGGTGGCGACCGTGCAGCCGGCCGCTTCCATGGCGGCCGCCGTCCTGGGAAAGCCGGCAACGGCAATGATCTGGCGCGGCGCGGTCGGCAGCACATTGAGACTGAGCCCACTGGAAGCGAAGAACTCGTCGGCATCGCCCTCCACCAGCTTGATGCCGCGACCCCGCAGCATCTGGTAGAAGGGGGCCGGCAGCAAGGGCGGGTAGACCAGCGCCAGATCGTCGGCGAGCGGGCTGATCACCGACATCAGATGCAGGCAGGCTTCCTCGCCGTGCCAGAGCGGCAGGTCGAAACCGAAGACCGAAATGCCCTTGGGCGAGAGCAGGTTCGAAAGCTGCTGGATGCCGTCCTGGTTGGTGCGTACGCCACGACCGACGGCCAGCGTGGTTGCATCGACCCAGACGCAGTCGCCGCCTTCCACCTGCCCCGGATCGTCGATCCGGCCGAGAATGGGTATCCCCATGCGCTTGTAAGCTGTCTCGTGCAGACCGGGTTCGGCCCGGCGCAGCGCCTTGCCCATCGAAAGGATAATCGCGCCATGATCGGTCATCAGCGACGGATCATGGGTGAAGACGGAATCGGCCAGCCCGTCATCGGCGTCCGTCAACCATTCGATCTCGGCGCCGGAAGCCGCGACCATGCTGGTCAGCCGCTCATGCTGGGCCGCGGCCTTCTGCGGATCGAACCCCGGACCATAGTGCCATTCCTGTGCCCTGGCATGACGCATGGCGCTCGTGGCGGACCGCATCAACACGCGTTTCAGGGGTCCGGCCATGGACTGCGACCCGTATGATTTGCCCACTAAATTCTCCCTCAACGTCGGTTGGCGCCACTAACCACTACAGCAAGCTGTGATCAATAGTCCAAAAACCATGGTTGACGGAGGCAAGCGGAACGGTCCATCCTGAGCATGGGAACTCTGTCCAGTGACGGGTAATGGGTAAAAGATACCAGCAGCGACGAGCTCGAACGCTCCGCGGAGCGTGGAAGGAATGACGGCCATAAGCGCCGCATCCGGGATGACAGCGCAAAGCGCCGCACCCGCATTGAAACATACGGCGCAGGACGGCGCCGCCGAAGCCATCCATGTCGAGAACCTGCACAAGAGATTCGGTGAGCTGCATGTGCTGAAGGGCGTCTCGCTGTCGGCGCGCGACGGCGAGGTCATCGCCATAATCGGCGGCTCGGGCTCGGGCAAATCGACCCTGCTGCGCTGCATCAACTGCCTGGAAAACCCGACGAGCGGCATCATTCGCGTCAATGGCGAGGAGATCAAGCTCAAGGCCGACAGCCATGGGCACACGGTTCCGGCCGACCGCAAGCAGATCGAGCGCATCCGCTCCAAGCTTGGCATGGTGTTCCAGAACTTCAACCTTTGGAGCCACATGACGCTGATCGAAAACGTCATCGAGGTTCCCGTACATGTGCTTGGCATCAAGCGCGATGTGGCGATCGACGAGGCCGAAAAGCTGCTCGCCCGCGTCGGTCTGGCCGAAAAGCGCGACGTCTATCCGGCCTATCTGTCAGGCGGCCAGCAGCAGCGCGCCGCGATCGCCCGGGCGCTGGCCATCAATCCGCGCGTCATGCTGTTTGACGAACCGACCTCGGCGCTCGATCCCGAGCTGGTCGGTGAGGTGCTGAAGGTGATCGGCGACCTGGCGCGCGAAGGCCGCACCATGGTGCTGGTCACCCACGAGATGAAGTTCGCCCGCGAGGTCGCGACGCATGTCGTCTATCTCTACAATGGATTGGTCGAGGAAGAGGGCCCGCCCGAGCAGATCTTCGGCGCGCCCAAATCCGAAAGGCTGAAGCAGTTCATCCGCAACATCGGCTAGGACAGGCCGGGACGGAAGAAAACCGGGAACCAACAACAAACTGGGAGTCGTGACATGAAGACTGTTCTGAAAACATTCGCCGCAACGATGCTGCTCGGCGTCGCCGCCATGGGCGTGGCCAAGGCCGATCCGGTCAAGATCGGCGTCGCCGCCGAGCCTTATCCGCCCTTCACCTCGCCCGATGCTTCGGGCAAGTGGGTTGGCTGGGAGATCGACTTCATCGATGCCGTCTGCGCCGAGGAGAAGCTCGATTGCGTCATTACCCCGGTCGCCTGGGACGGCATCATCCCGGCACTGACGACCAAGAAGATCGACCTCATCGTCTCCTCGATGTCGATCACCGCCGAACGCGCGAAGACGATCGATTTCTCGGACAAGTACTATAACACGCCGACCGCGATCATCGGCCCCAAGGACCAGAAATTCGGCTCCGCCCCGGACGACCTCAAGGGCAAGATCGTCGGCGTGCAGGTTTCGACGGTGCACGCTGTCTACGCCAAGAAGCATTTTGGCAGCACAGCCTCCGAGATCAAGGAATACCAGACCCAGGACGAAGCCAACAACGATCTTGCCGCCGGCCGCCTCGATGCGGTTCAGGCCGATTCCATCGCGCTTGGCGAGTTCCTGAAATCCGACCAGGGCAAGGCCTGCTGCGACTTGAAGGGGATGGTCGCTCCGGACGACGAAGTGCTCGGACCGGGCGTCGGCGCCGGCGTGCGCAAGGAAGACACCGAACTGAAGGGCAAAATCAACGCCGGCATCAAGGCGATCCGCGCCAACGGCAAATATGACGAGATCTCCAAGAAATACTTCGATTTCGACATTTACGGCGGTGGCGGCGCACAGTCGAACTGACGATCCTCGTATGAGCGGTGGGGCATGGCGCCAGCGCCATGCCCCCTGCTCGATCTTTCCCAGGCATGTTTGCCGCCGACGCAGCCGTCGGCGGTTGGCCAGCACTTCGGGGGCGACGCTGATCGACGCACTTCTTTCGGCCTCCGCGGCCGGCATCACCGAGCTTCTCTCGCCCTACCCGCCAGGCTGGGGCGGGGCTCTTCTGGTTGGGCTGCTCCATTCGATCGAGATCGCGCTGGGCGCCACGTGCCTCGGCCTTCTGATCGGCACCGGCGGCGCCTATGGCAAACTTTATGGCGGGCCGGTGGTGCGCGATCTCCTGGCGGTCTACACCACCATCGTGCGCGCGGTGCCCGAACTGGTGCTGATCCTGCTGCTCTATTACGCCGGGACCGACCTGATCAACCAGGCGCTGACGGCCATGGGCTATCAGCGCGTCGACGTGAGTGGCCTTGCCGCCGGCATCGCCGTGCTCGGCTTCGTCCAGGGCGCCTATTCGACAGAGGTGATACGCGGCGCGATTCTGGCCATTCCGCAGGGCCAGATCGAGGCCGCGCGCGCCTATGGAATGTCTCCGAGCCTGATGTTGCGGCGCATCACCTTGCCGTCAATGCTGCCCTTCGCCATACCGGGCCTCGCCAATCTCTGGCTGATCGCCACCAAGGACACCGCGCTATTGGCGGTCGTCGGTTTCTACGAACTGGCGCTGGCGACGCGGCAGGCGGCGGGTGTCACCAAAGCTTATTTCACCTTCTTTTTCGCGGCGAGCGTGCTTTATCTGCTTTTGTCGCTGTTCTCCAACCTCGTCATCGGCCGTGTCGAGACCTGGTCGCGGCGCGGCATGCCTTCGCTCAAGGAGGCGCGCTGATGGCCAACGAGGCTGCCATCATCAACGTCGTCGCGCGAACGTCGCTGTGGCTGCAGCCGCACCGCATCGTGCTGATCCTGATCGCACTCGGCCTGGTTCTGTCGGCCGCCTTTTTCATGCGCTGGGACTGGCTGCCGCAATATTATGAAATGGGCTTGATCGGCATCTGGCGGTCGCTGTGGATCCTCGCCGTCACCTGCGTCCTGGGCTTCCTGCTGGCCGTGCCGCTAGGGCTGGCGCAAGCCGCCGGCTCATTCTGGTTCGCCGCGCCCGCCAAGGTGTTCTGCACCGTTATCCGGGGCACGCCGCTGCTGATCCAACTCTGGCTGCTCTATTACGGCCTGGGTTCGCTGTTCCCGCAGTATCCGTGGATCCGCGAATCCTGGATGTGGCCATATCTGCGGCAAGCCTGGCCCTATGGCGTGCTGGCACTGACCTTGTCGTTCGCCGGCTATGAGGGCGAGGTGATGCGCGGCGCCTTTGCCGGCGTGCCCAAGGGGCAACTGGAGGCTGCCCGCGCCTTCGGCATGAGCCGCTGGAAGGCGTTCCGGCGCATCTGGCTGCCGCAAGCCATCTACCGGGCGCTGCCGACGTTGACCGGCGAGACCGTGCTGCAATTGAAGTCGACGCCGCTGGTGGCGACGATCAGCGTCATCGACATCTTCGCCGTTTCGTCCAAGGTGCGGCAGGACACCTATCTCACCTATGAACCCTTGCTGCTGCTGGCGCTGATCTACATGACGATCACCGGCATTCTGGTGTTTGCGTTCAGCAGGATCGAGGCGCGGATCCCCAACAAGATTGGTTAGAGGGGAGTAGGGGAGTAGGGGAGTAGGGGAGTAGGGGAGTATCCGGCTACTATCCACATTCACATTTCCATCCCCATTCGCTATTCACTGCTCACTGTCCCGTACTCCCCTATTCCCTTACTCCCCTAGGACGGCCATGATGCAACTCAGTCTCGACCAGGCAAAAGGGCTGTGCCGGATGGCGGCACTTGGCGCCGGCGCCAATGAGGAAGCGGCACAATCGCTCGCTGCTTCGATCATATCAGCCGAGGCCGAAGGGCTTTCCTCGGTCGGTCTGTCGCATTTCATCGACTATCTCGAGGCGCTGGAAGCCGGACGCATCGACGGCAATGCCGACCCGGTGATCACCCGGCCGGCGCTTGCGGTCTACCTCTCCGATGCACGCGGCGGGCTGGCGCATACCGGCTTCGACCGCACCATCGACGACCTCGCCAAGGCGGCAAAGCTGTTCGGCGTCGCCATCTTCTCGCAGAAAAACGCCTATACATGCGGCGCGCTCGGCTACTTCACCGGAAGGTTGGCAGCACTCGGGCTGGTCTCGTTCGCCGCCACCAACGGCCCGGCCGTGCTTGCCGGCTCGGGCTCGGTCAAGCCGGTCTATTGCACCAACCCGATGTCGTTTGCCGCACCCGCCGCCGACGGCGCGCCGCTGGTCATCGACCAGTCGTCAAGCGCCACCGCCTTCGTCAATATCCGCAAGGCGGCCGAAGAGGGCAAGACAATCCCGGAAGGCTGGGCGCTGGACGCCAGCGGCAACCCGACCACCGATCCGGCCGCCGCCATGAAGGGCGCCATGCTTGCCTTCGGCGGCCAGCGCGGCGCCAACATCGCGTTGATGGTCGAAGTGCTGGCAGCCGGCCTGTCAGGCGCCAACTGGTCGCTCGACGCGCCATGGTTCAGCGGCGGGCCGGACAGTCCCGGTACCGGCCTGTTCGTGCTTGCCGTCGAGCCCAAGCTGCTCGATCCGGATTTCGAGCAGCGGATGAAGGACCAACTCGACCGGTTGCGGCGGCGCTTCGGCGTGCACGTGCCGGGCCGCGCCCGTGCAGAGGCGGCAGAGAAGGCGCAAGCGCGAGGCATCACCGCGTCCAAGGCCGTGGTGCAGCGCATTTCCGAATTCGCGGCGCGCTATTCTTCCTGAATAATCCATTAGATATCAGACAGATATCTGGAATCTGCCCGCCTGAGACGCGGGGCGGTGCGATTTTCTTTGCGCGCCGCTGAACCTTTCCGCGCCTTGCTGCGACACAGCTTTGTCCAGGGCAAGGCGAGCTTGCCCGATCCACACCCGGGGGAAGCAGCAAACCGAAATCGAAAGCCTGCATCACGCGAAGGCCGGTCCTTCGCGCCTCGGAAAACTCAACCCAAATCAAAAGGAAATTGTCATGACCAACACCAAGATCACCATGCTGACCGCTGTCCTTCTGCTCGGCTCGTTCATGGGTGCCACACAGGCAGCCACCCTGAAGGCCGCGCCGGCCAAGCCGTCCAGCCCGGGTGTCATCACTGCCCCGAGCGGCGGGGCCACCGAAGATCACTACTGCAAGAACGGCCATGCAAAATTCGCCAATTGCAGCGCCGATTTCGTCGCCGCCTGCAAGAAGGTTGGTGGCACCATGTCGGATGTTCAGGGCTGGGGTGGGCGTACTTGCTTCACGCCCTCCTGATACCGTCTCAGGTCAGGCCGCTCCGTCGGCCCCTGACTTCGCATGGACGTCGCCCGGAAAACCCCGCTTCTGCGGGGTTTTCTGCGTTTTGATCGCGCAATGGTAAAACATTCGTAGTTTGGTCAACTTTTGTTTATTTGACTTCGTCCGACCTGATCGGCCGTTTGCGCTGATCAAGCAAAACAGAGGAGCTACAATGTCGGCAAGCACGGACAATCCCCGCAACGCCCTTATCATTCCGGCCCTTGGCAGGTTTTACGCGGCTCTGCACGATGGTGCCGAAACCGTTCTTCGCGTCGTCGCCGGTGGGTTTCTCGCCATCCACGGTTCGCAGAAGATCACCAATCCCTTCGGCGCCGCCGAGATGGTCGAGGGTCTCGGCTTCTATCCGGGCGCGTTGTGGTCGTTGCTTCTGGCCTGCACTGAATTCTTCGGTGGCATCTTCATCGCCATCGGGTTTTTGACGCGGCCGGCCGCCTTTGCCGGCCTGTTCGTGCTGCTGGTCACGGTCTGGTTCCACTGGGTCACCATGGGCCAAGGTTATTCGGGCGCGGAAAAGTCGCTGCTGTGGGCGGCGATCCTGCTCTTCTTCGTCATTCGCGGCGGCAACCGCCATTCGGTCGACGCCCGTATCGGCAAAGCGTTCTGACAGGCTGATAGCGACGACGCGTCGCCCTTTGCCTTTGGCACGAAACGGATTATGAAACGGCTTCAGCCAAGCTTGCGAGCGCCGGAGCCAGCCATGACCGAAATCCTGCAGACCCCAAAGCTCGTCGTCGTCTTTGGCGGGTCAGGCTTTGTCGGGCGCCATGTCGTGCGCGCGTTGGCCAAGCGCGGCTATCGCATCCGGGTCGCCTGCCGGCGGCCCGATCTCGCCGGCCATCTGCAGCCGCTCGGCAATGTCGGCCAGATCCAGCCGGTGCAGGCCAATGTGCGCGTGCGCTGGTCGGTAGACCGCGCCGTGCAAGGCGCCGACCATGTCGTCAATCTGGTCGCCATCCTGCATGAGAGCGGCCGGCAGAAATTCTCCGCCGTGCATGAGTTCGGCGCCCGCGCAGTGGCCGAGGCCGCGCGCTCGGTCGGCGCCGGCCTGACCCACATTTCTGCGCTTGGCGCCGATCTGGACTCCGAATCAGACTACGCGCGAACCAAGGCGCTTGGCGAAAAGGCTGTGCTGGAGACGATCAAAGACGCCGTGATCTTCCGGCCGTCTATCAATTTCGGCCCTGAGGACAGCTTCTTCAACCGCTTCGCCAACATGGCGCGCTATTCGCCGGTGCTGCCGCTGATCGGCGGCGGCCAGACCAAGTTCCAGCCGGTCTATGTCGGCGACGTGGCCGAAGCGGTGGCGCGCTCGGTCGACGGCAAGGTGGATGGCGGCCAGATCTATGAACTCGGCGGACCGAAAGTGCTCACCTTCAAGCAGTGCATGGAAGAGCTGCTCGACGTGATCGAGCGCAAGCGGCTGCTGGTGCCGGTTCCGTGGTGGGTGGCCAACATCCAGGCCTCGATCCTCGGCCTGTTGCCCAATCCGCTGCTGACCAAGGACCAGGTGATGCAGTTGCGCGAGCACAACATCGTTTCGGACGCCGCCAACAAGACCAACAGGACGCTTGCAGGGCTCGGCATCCAGCCGCAATCGATCGCGACGATCCTGCCCAGCTATCTCTGGCGCTACCGCGCCGCCGGCCAGTTCCAGCAGCGCAAGCCTGCAGCTTGATTTATCACAACCGTCTGAAGCTGTGTCTCATGCCTATCGCGGCGTGACCCGCATTGGCAGGCCGCCTTGCGGCTGCGTGGTGAGTTTCTGCACCGGCCAGGGCTTGGTTTCGGCGGTGGTGTCGAAGCGGAAGCGCGACAGCATGATCGCCAGCGCGATGATCGCCTCCTGCATGGCGAAGCTGGCGCCGATGCAGACGCGCGGGCCGGCGCCAAACGGTAGATACTGGAAGCGGTCGATCTTTTCGCGATTTCCCGGGTGGAAGCGCTCCGGCAGGAAGGCATCCGGCCTGTCCCACAGTTTCCTGTGGCGATGCACGACCCAGGGCATCACCAGTACGGCGGCATGCTTCGGAATATAAAGATCCTTCCACATTTCCGGTTCGATCGGCTCGCGGTTGATCGACGGCGCCGGCGGATAGAGCCGGAGCGCCTCGTCGAAGGCCGCGCGGGTGAACGGCATGGCATCGAGCCACTTCGTCGGATCGGGCTCGCGCGCCAGCACCTGGTCGATCTCCTGCTCGACCCTGTCGCGCTCCCACGGCGATTCCGCGAGGCAATAGAGCGTCCAGCCGAGCGCACGCGCCGTCGTCTCATGGCCGGCGCCGATGAAGGTGATGATGTTGTCCTCGACCTCGGCCCGCGTCAGTCCGTCGGGTCCCTCGGCCTTGAGCAGCAGCGTCAGGAAATCCTGCGGCACGGCATCGGGGTCGCGCTTGAATTTCGCTTCGCGCATCTTGACCGTGTCGGTGACGATCTTGCGGAAATAGGCCATGGTCTTGCGGCCACGGATGCGGGTCAGCCTCGGCAGCCAGTCGGGCGCGCGCAACAGATCGAGCGGGTCGACGCGTCCCATGGTCTCGAACAGGCGGTCGATCTCGTTGGCGAAACTGCCGGGCTCGCCAGCGATCTCGCCGGAAAACAGCGTCTCGGCCAGGATGTCGTAAGTGAGCAGCGTCATGTCATGAGCGATGTCGGACGTGCCGCCGTCTTCATAGCGGGTGACGAAGTCCAGCGTGCGTCTCAGCATCGGCTGGGCGAAGCCGAAGATGTGGCGCGGCGTGAACACCGGCGCCATCGCCTTGCGCGACCGCTTCCAGACCTCGCCCTCGGCGGTCAGCAGGCCGTCGCGCAGGATCGGCCGCAGGATCTTCTGGCGCACCGTCGCCATCTTGTAGTTCCTGGCGTTGTCGACCAGCACATGGCGGATCAGGCCGGGATCGTTGGCGACGATCAGATGTCCGCCAACGCCATTGGCCGAAATCCAAGGCTCGTTGTAGGTGTGTTCACCCCACAATTCGAGCGGGTTGCGGTAGACGATGCGGATCATCTCCAGCGTCGAGGGCGGCGTCGTGCGCGGCTTCGGCGCCGGGGGAATGAAGGGGGCGGGCTGGATGTCCATGCTGTGCTCCGCTGATGACCCAATGTAGTGGGCCGCAAAGCAGGCGTCCATGTGACCGTACGGCAAGGCCCTGCTCTCCGGAACGTGACCGGTTACCGTGAGGTGCCTTCTTGTTGCCCCGAGCGGCATGCCCTAGGTGGCAGTCACCAATGGATACCGCTATCGCAGGAGCCCAGCTTGAAGCACCAGTTGAACATCATCATCGGCAGCACGCGGCCAGGCCGCGCAGGGCCGGTTTTTGCCAAGTGGCTGGAGACGTTCGCGCGCGAGCATGGAAAATTCGAGCCGGTACTGACCGACATCGACACGTTCAAGCTTCCAGTGCTGGACGAACCGCACCATCCAAGACTCGGCAATTACCAGAACGACCATACCAAGGCCTGGTCGAAAGCGATCGATGCCGCCGATGCCTTCGTCTTCGTGGCGCCGGAATACAATTATTTCGTGGCGCCGGCGATCGTCAACGCGATCGATTATCTCTCGCGTGAATGGAAGTACAAGCCTGCCGCCATTTTCAGCTATGGCGGCGTCTCCGGCGGCCTGCGCGCGGCGCAAGCGCTGAAGCCGCTGCTGACCTCGGTGGGTGTCATGCCGATCTCGGAAGGCGTCGCCCTGCCGATGTATCAGAAACTGCTCGACGAGAACGGCGCTTTCAACGCCGGCGAACAGGTGCAGGGCGGAGCCAAAACCATGCTCGACGAGCTGTTGCGCTGGAGCGAGGCTTTGAAGCCTATGCGGGCTGCCTGAAAACGCTGGTCTTCCGCAAAAAGCCCGGCTTGCTCATGGCATAAAGAGGTGGAATGTTCGCGCAAAGGGACAAGCCGGGGGGCGGTTCGACTTGCGTTTGCTTTTTGCCTTGCTGCTGATGCTCATGACCACCGCCACCGCGGCGGCTGAGCGGCGCGTGGCCTTGATCATCGCCGACGACGACTACCGCCTGATCCGGCCGCTTGCCAACCCGGTTCATGACGGCGAGGCGATGGGAGCGGTGCTGAAGAAGCTCGGCTTCGAGGTCGTCCTCGAAACCAACCGCGACCTGCGGCGCATGCGCCGCGCGCTCGACGATTTTCGCCAGGATGCCAAAGGCGCCGACGTGGCGCTGGTCTATTTCTCCGGCCACGGCGTCGAAATCTCTGGCGACAACCGGCTGCTCCCGGTCGATGCCGACGCCTCCTCGCTCGATGCGCTGGAGAAGACCAGCCTGCCGCTGGAGGAGGTGCGCGACAGCGTGGCGGCCACCGCCAAGGTCGGCCTGATCATGCTCGATGCCTGCCGCAGCGATCCCTTCTCGGGAAGCAGCGGCGAAGGGCGCGGCGCGATCTCGCTGGCCAAGGATGTCGCCGACAAGGTGAAGCCGGGTCTCGGCCGGACTGGCCGCGCCGAAAACATCCTGTTCGCCTTTTCCGCCGCACCGGGTGAGACGGCCGCCGACGGAACCGGCCAGAACTCGCCGTTCACGACAGCGCTGACCAGATATCTCGGCACCGACGGGCTCGAGATCCGCTCGGTGCTGACGCTGGTGCAGCAGGAGGTCTACGATTTGTCGCGGGGCAAGCAGCTGCCCTATGTCGAGAGCGGCCTGCCGAAGCTGTTCTTCGCCGAGGCCGCCAAGGAACAATTGCCGGAGCGCGAGCGCCTGCTGCTTGCCATGGCCGACGTAACGCCGGAAATGCGCGGTGAGGTCGAGCAGGTTGCCAGCGATGCCAACATGCCGCTGGCGCCTCTCTACGGCGTGCTGATCAGCTCCGACGCCAGCCACCTTTCGGCGGACAGCCTGAATGCCCGGTTGCGCGAGGCGGCGGACGCCTTCGTCAAGGTGCGCAGCGAAATGAGGACGCTGGCCTCCGATGATCCGCAGGTGACGGAGCTGCGCCGGCAGGCCGAGGAGCAGCTTTCGCTCGGCGCTTTCGATGGGGCTCGCGCCATCCTCGCAAAGGCCGCCGACATCGACAATGTTTCGCGCAACGCCTTGAAGGCCAACTTCGTCAACCGCACGCTGTCCGAGGCGGCGACGCGTTTCCTGTCCGGCGGTGCGGCGCGCGCCGACCTCGACTACGCCACGGCCATCAAGGATTATGAATCGGTCCTGGCCCTTTACGGCGAGGCCGGGCAGACCGATCTGACCCTGGACCACGCCGACCGCCAGATCCGCACGCTGGACGAGCTCGGCAAGCTCTACACCCTTGTCGGCAACACCGATGCGGCAGGCCGCGCCTTTGCAGCGCTGGTATCCAATCTCGAGCTGCGTTCGGCCCGGGAAACCGACACGAGCGTCAAGCGCGATTTTGCCGTCAGCCACATCAAGCTCGGCAACGTCAAGCTGGCGCAAGGGGACCTGCCGGAAGCGCTGGAAAACTATCAGACCGCCAGAACCATGCTCAAGGATTTGACCGCTGCCGAACCCGATCGGCTGTCATGGTTCGGTGACTTCGCCATGGCCGACGACAAAATCGGCAATGTGCTGGTGACGCAAGGCGATCTGGCTGGGGCCTCGCAAATCTACCAGGAGGGCCTGTCGATCAAGAAGCAGCTTGCCGATAACGAACCGGAGCGCGCCGAGCTGCAGCGCGACCTGACCATCACCTATGACGAGATCGGCGGCCTTGCCCGGGTCATGGGGCGACTGGACAACGCCCAGATGGCCTACGAGGAGAGCCTGAAGGTCCGATTGGCGCTGGCCGAGAAGAAGCCGCGGGACGCCGAGCGGCAACGCGATGTCTCCGTCAGCCATGATACGATCGGCGACCTCAAGCGCGAGCGCGGCGATGCGGCGGGCGCACTCGCGTCCTATAAAGCGGGCCATGCGATTGTCGAACAATTGGTGGGCCGCGACCCCGACAACAGTGAGCTGAAGCGCGACCTGTCGGTCGGCAACGCAAAGATCGGCAATGCGCTGAGCGATCAAGAGGACTGGCCGGCAGCCCTCGCCGCCTACAGGCAGGCCCTCTCGATAGCCCGCGTGCTGGCGGCCAGTGACCCTGCCAACGCCGACTGGCAACGCGACCTCTCGGTCAGCTTGGAAAAAGTAGCGGGCATTCTGGCGATTCAGGGCGACCGCGCCGGAGCACTCAAGGCCTATATAGATAGTTTCGCCATCGCCGACCGGCTGGCCAAGCTCGACCCTGCCAATGCCGACTGGCAACGCGACCTGTCGATCACTCTGTCCGAGATCGGCATGCTCAAGGCCAAGCAGCGCGACGTCAAAGGCGCGCGGCAGGCTTTCCAGGACAGCCTGGACATCCGCCAGCGGCTTGCCGAGGCAGATCCGGACAACGCTACCTGGCAGCGCGACCTGGTGGTTGCCATGATCGACTACGCTCAGGTCGCCAAGAACCCCAAGACGGTGCTTTCGCAAGCGCTCGACATGACGCTGGAGCTCGACCGTAGCGGGCGGCTGGCGCCACGATACAAGTTCATGATCAAGTTTCTCAAGGACCGGCTGGCCAAGGTGAAATAGGGCTTGGCGAGAGCCTGTCGTGGACAGCCGGCTGATTCCCCGTGAAATGCCTGCAAACCTTGGAAAAACCGCCTTTTGCGCCTATATCTAGTCGATATCAGAGGCGCGATTCGGCGCGGATTTTTTGCGCTGTGCAAGCGGCATCCAGACAACAGGTTTTCATGAGCGATCAGATCGACAACAACAACGGCGCTGAAGCCGAATACGGCGCCGATTCCATCAAGGTTTTGAAGGGGTTGGATGCTGTCCGCAAACGCCCCGGAATGTATATCGGCGATACCGACGACGGTTCGGGCCTGCATCACATGGTCTATGAGGTGGTCGACAACGCCATCGACGAGGCGCTGGCCGGTCACGCCGACCTCGTCACCGTGACGCTCAACCCCGACGGTTCGGTCACTGTGATCGACAATGGCCGCGGAATTCCGACCGATATCCACACCGGAGAAGGCATTTCGGCGGCCGAAGTGATCATGACGCAGCTGCATGCCGGCGGCAAGTTCGACCAGAATTCCTACAAGGTCTCGGGCGGCCTGCATGGCGTCGGCGTGTCGGTGGTCAACGCGCTGTCGGCGTGGCTGAAGCTGAAAATCCGCCGCAACGGCCAGATCTTCGAGATGAGTTTCACGCATGGCAATGCCGACGCACCGCTGAAGGCGACCGGCAGCTATGAGCAGGACAAGCAGCCGGGCACCTATGAGGGCCGCAGCGGCAGCCAGATCACCTTCTTCCCGTCGTCCGAGACCTTCACCATGGTCGAGTTCGACTTCGGCACGCTGGAACACCGGCTGCGCGAGCTTGCCTTCCTCAATTCCGGCGTGCGCATCATTTTGACCGATGCCCGTCACGCCGATGTCGTGCGCCATGAACTGCACTATGATGGAGGCCTCGAAGAATTCGTCAAATATCTCGACCGGGTCAAGAAACCGCTGATCGACAAGCCGATCGCCATCAAGGCCGAGCGCGACGGGATCACCGTCGAAGTGGCGATGTGGTGGAACGACAGCTACCACGAGAACGTGCTGGCCTTCACCAACAACATCCCGCAGCGCGATGGCGGCACGCATCTGGCCGGCTTTCGCGGCGCGCTGACGCGCCAGATCACCGGCTATGGCGAATCCTCTGGGCTGACCAAGAAGGAAAAGGTCTCGCTGATCGGCGACGATTGCCGCGAAGGTCTGACGGCGGTGCTGTCGGTCAAGGTTCCAGATCCGAAATTCTCCTCGCAGACCAAGGACAAGCTGGTCTCGTCGGAAGTCCGTCCTGTCGTCGAAGGCCTGGTCAACGAAGCGCTCGGCACCTGGCTGGAAGAACACCCGAGCGAAGGCAAGGTGGTCGTCGACAAGGTGATCCAGGCCGCGGCGGCGCGCGAAGCGGCGCGCAAGGCGCGCGATATTACCCGCAAGAGCTCGCTCGGCGTCACTTCCCTGCCCGGCAAGCTGGCCGACTGCCAGGAACGCGACCCGGCGAAGTCCGAAATCTTCATCGTCGAGGGTGACTCCGCCGGCGGCTCGGCCAAGGGCGGCCGTTCGCGCCAGAATCAGGCCATTCTTCCGCTGCGCGGCAAGATCCTCAATGTCGAGCGGGCCCGCTTCGACCGCATGCTCGGCTCCGACATGATCGGCACGTTGATCACGGCGCTCGGGACCTCGATCGGCAAGGACGAGTTCAACGCCGACAAGCTGCGCTACCACAAGATCATCCTGATGACCGACGCCGATGTCGACGGCGCCCATATCAGAACCTTGCTGCTGACCTTCTTTTTCCGGCAGATGCCGGAGCTGATCGAGCGCGGCCATCTCTACATCGCCCAGCCGCCGCTCTACAAAGTGACGCGCGGCAAGAGCTCGCAATACATCAAGGACGAGAGCGCGTTCGAGGAGTTCCTGATCGGCTCGGGACTGGAGGAAGCATCGCTTACCCTCGGCTCGGGCGAGGTTCGCATCGGACAGGACCTGCGCGGAGCCATCGACGACGCGCTGGCGGTGCGCCAGCTGATCAACGGCCTGCACACGCGCTACAACAGAGGCGTCGTCGAGCAGGCGGCGATCGCCGGCGGGCTCAACCCGGACGTGTTCACCGATCTCGGCCGCGCCAACGACATGGCGGAGCGGATTGCAAAACGCCTCGACATCATCGCCGAGGACACCGAGCGCGGCTGGACCGGCCGCATGTCGACCTCGAATGAAGGCGTCGGCGGCTATGTGTTCGAGCGCACGGTGCGCAGCGTCAAGGAATACGCGCATCTCGACCTGGCGCTGATCAATTCGGCCGACGCACGCCAGCTCGACCGCTACGCACAGCGCCTCAGCGAGGTCTACGGGTCGCCGCCGGTGCTGCGCCGCAAAGATGTCTCCGAAACCATCTCGGGGCCGCTGGCGATGCTCAACGCGGTCTTTGCGACCGGCCGCAAGGGCCTGACGATGCAACGCTACAAGGGTCTCGGCGAGATGAACGCCGAACAGCTGTGGGAAACCACGCTCGATCCGAACGTGCGCTCGCTGCTGCAAGTCAAGGTCAATGACGCGACCGATGCGGATTCGCTGTTTTCGCGGCTGATGGGCGATGAGGTCGAACCCAGGCGCGAGTTCATCCAGGACAACGCGCTGTCGGTCGCCAATCTGGACATCTGATCTGGACATCAAATCTGAATTGGCGCGCTGCGGCGCGCCAATGTTCCGCTGGCGGCAAGAAAATCATTTTACAACGCGCCGGAACGGAAGTTCCCTTGGAACATTGTGACAACATCGATTCACAATATTCTAACAGGAGGCCTCCATGGGACGTGGCATTTTGCTCTGGTTGCTCGGCATTCCGATTCCGATCATCATTCTGATCATGCTGTTCGTACGATAGGGGGCTTCCATGCAGTCCACCCTGTCGGCGGTCGATGTTTCCGCCTCAACCGAGTCCTCCTCCACCGCCGTCAGTTGGGGACCGATCATCGCCGGAGCCTTCGCGGCCTCTACATTGACCCTCATCCTCATGCTGCTCGGTTCGGGGCTGGGATTGACCATGGTGTCGCCATGGTCGGGATCGGGCGCATCTGTGACCACTTTCGCGGCGTCCACCGCGATCTGGCTTGTCATCGTGCAATGGCTGTCCTCCGGCGTCGGCGGCTATCTTGCCGGACGCCTGCGCACCAAATGGGTCGGCATCCACACCGATGAAGTCTATTTCCGGGACACCGCACACGGCTTTCTTGCCTGGGCGCTGGCCACGTTGCTCGTCGTCGGGGTGCTTGGCTCCGCGCTTTCCGCTGCGATAGGCTCAGGCGTGCAGGCGGTGTCCACCATCGCGTCTGGCGCGGCGATGGGCGCGTCGGCGGGGGCTTCGGCCAATGTCGGCAGCACATCGGCCGACAATGCGACCTCCTACCTGGTGGATTCACTGTTCCGTCCGGCTGATCCGGGCAGGCTGGCTGCCGCCAATCCGGACAGCGATGCGGCTGCGGTCGGTCAGGCTTCGCGCATCCTGATCGCCGGTGCGGCGGCAGGCGAGGTTTCGGCAGACGACAAGACCTATCTGTCGCAACTCGTCGCCGCCCGCACCGGTCTTTCGGAAGCAGATGCCAAGGCGCGGGTGGATGCGATCATCGCCAGGGCTCAGGACGCCAAAGTCAAGGCGCAGCAGGCCGCCGACACCGCCAGGAAGGCCAGTGCGACGTTTGCCCTGCTTGGTGCGCTCTCGCTGGCCATCGGCGCCTTTATCGCCAGTGCCGCCGCGGCCCTCGGAGGCAGGCAGCGCGACGATGAGGAAGCGGTTTTTATCGCCAACCGCTGAACTGCACTTGCAACAAAGCCACTCCGGCCCGCCGGAGTGGCTTTGCTTTGAAATTGTCGCACAGCGATGCCTCGGCCCCGTTCGCTGAAATCCGTTCCTATTTTCGGGGAGGAATCGTCGGTGCTTCGGCTTGGCTCGGCTCCAGTTTGCGACCGAGGTCGACCGCGTCGCGCAGCACGGCAAGATGCGAGCGCCGCCGATCGCCGACCTCGACACCGGTCGCCGTCAACGACCAGTACAGCGTGTGGGTGAAGACACGGCCGAGGCAACCGCGTAGCTCGACCTGGATGTTCTCCACGCCTGGGCCGAAATTCTCCGCCATCGGCCCCGAGATCGGATCGCCGGTCAGCCAGCCATTGCCGCTGTCGAAGATGTTGGTCCACCGCGTCGCCGCAAACACCGCGCCATGATGAACCGCACGCTGCGGCTTGCCTGAAGAACGGTTGCGCCCTTCCTGATAAAGCACAGTGCCACCGGCCGCCGCTCCCTCGGCGACCGGCGGACATGCCGAGAACAGACGCTCGGCGATGCCGCGTCTGAATTCGGCGAGATTGTGCGTCACCAGAAATTCGCTGTGGGTCAGCGGGCTGCCAAGCGTGACGAAATCGCTGATCTTCCAAGGCCGATGGTTGTCGTCCTTGGTGCGCAGTTGGCGATAGAGCTCCCACTGATCGCGCCTGAACCCGGCAAGATCGTCCAGGCTGCCGGGCCATGCCGAGCCGTCGGCAACAAGCGTCGCCTTGTCGATGGCGCGGAGCGCCTTCAGTTTCGCCTTGTCGCGGATGGCCTCCAGTTTTCGGGGCCTGAAATCGGCCCACAAGATCTGCAGCAGGTCATAGGCGATCATCGAGCCGAGGCTGTGCGAGACCAGCACGATGCGATCGTAGGTATCGTCCATCATCAGATGCTCAAGCAGCTTCAGACCGCGGCTGCGGATCAGAGCCCGCTTCTCGACGGTTGCAGCTTCAGCGCGCACATAGGCGGCGACATCGCCGAAATAGGGAAGGCCAAAACGGTCCACCGACCAGATGACGAACGAGGCCAGGATGGTGACGAGCGAGCCGACGGTCCACGAAATTTGCTGCTGCCAAACCGACGTCGCAAGCGCGAGAGCCGCGACCAGAACGATGATGACGGCCAGAAGCGTGACCAGATAGAGCTTTCGGGCGTCGGGCGGTATGTCGGCGGGCTTGCGCCACAGCAGGTTTATCACCCAGGCGGCAAGCCGGCCCCGCGTCGTGCCCTGCGTGATGTCGGCCCAGTAAAGCTCGTAGAAATCGGTGCGGCGCCCATCGACATCGTAGGGCGTGGTGATGCGGCGAAGTTCGTACGAATTGGTCCGGCTGTCGGGAGTGATCCAGCTCTGGTTGATCTTCGCGCCGGCGGGGTCGGCCGGATCGGCGACATGGGCATAAAACGGCGCGCGGCTGGGGTCGTGGCTCCAGACAGCCTGGACAAAGCCGCGCAGCGTATCCATCGGCCGCTGTTCGCCCATGCCATGCACGATCACCACCGCCTGGCCAGGCTTGCGCGGCGGTTTTCCGGGCAGCGATGCGATCAGGTCAGGCACCAACGTCTCCGTCGACGACAGTCCCGCCGTCGAGGCGGGAATTCGTCATCGTAGCGCCGAAATCGCCGTCAAGCCAAGAAAGCACGGCCAAGAAAAAGCCCGGCGCGAAGCCGGGCGGTTCTTGGCTTGTCTCGGTGCTGATTCCTGATCAGTGATCCATGGCTTTGACGATCTCTTCGGTCATCTTCTTGGCATCGCCGAGCAGCATCATGGTGCCGTCCTTGTAGAACAGCGTGTTGTCGATGCCGGCGTATCCCGAACCGAGCGAGCGCTTGACGAACAGGCAGGTGCGCGCCTTGTCGACGTCGAGGATCGGCATGCCGTAGATGGGTGAGGACTTGTCGTCCCGCGCGGACGGGTTGGTGACGTCGTTGGCGCCGATGACATAGGCGACATCGGCCTGCGCGAATTCGGAGTTGATGTCCTCGAGCTCGAACACTTCGTCGTAAGGCACGTTGGCTTCGGCGAGCAGCACGTTCATGTGGCCGGGCATGCGGCCGGCGACCGGATGAATGGCGTATTTCACGTCGACGCCATTGGCCTTGAGCTTGTCGGCCATTTCGCGCAGCGCGTGCTGCGCCTGGGCAACGGCCATGCCGTAGCCCGGCACGATGATGACTTTCTGGGCGTTCATCATGAGGTAAGCGGCATCGTCGGCAGAACCCTGCTTGACCGTGCGTTCGATGCCGTCATCGGCGGCCGCTGCCGTCTCGCCACCGAAGCCGCCGAGAATGACCGAGATGAAGCTTCGGTTCATGCCCTTGCACATGATGTAGGACAGGATCGCGCCGGATGAGCCGACCAGCGCACCGGTGATGATCAGCGCCAGATTGCCGAGCGTGAAGCCAAGGGCGGCAGCTGCCCAACCCGAATAGGAGTTGAGCATCGAGACGACGACCGGCATGTCGGCGCCGCCGATCGGGATGATCAGCAGGATACCGAGCACCAGCGAGGCGGCAACGATCAGCCAGAAGACCAGCTTGGACTCGGTGGTGACCAGTAGCACGATCAGCACGACGAGCGCGATGGCAAGTGCTGCGTTGATGAAGTGGCGTCCGCCGATCATGATCGGCTTGCCGGACATGCGGCCATCGAGCTTGAGGAAGGCGATGACCGAGCCAGTGAAGGTGATGGCGCCGATGGCGACGCCAAGGCTCATCTCGATCAGGGCCTGGGCGTGGATGTCACCATCCGTGCCGATGCCAAAACTTTCCGGCGCATAGATGGCGGCTGCCGCCACCATGACGGCGGCGAGGCCGACCAGCGAGTGGAAGGCGGCGACCAGCTGCGGCATCGAGGTCATGGCGATGCGCCGCGCGGTGACGGCGCCGACACCGCCGCCGATGGCGAGGCCGAGCACGATGAGGCCGAAGCGGCCCGCCGACGGGGTTGCCAGCGCCAGCGTGGTGGCGATGGCGATGCCCATGCCGATCATGCCGTAGAGATTGCCCTGCCGGCTGGTGGTCGGATGCGACAGACCGCGCAGCGCCATGATGAACAGGACGCCGGAGACAAGGTAGAGGAAGGACGCGAAGTTGGCGTTCATGGCGCTCTACTTGTCCTTCTTCTTGTACATGGCCAGCATGCGCTGGGTGACGAGGAAGCCGCCGAAAATGTTGACCGAAACCAGCATCAGCGCGACGAAGCCGAAGCCTGCGGCAATGCCGGAGGCGGCGATGCCGACGGCAAGCAGCGCGCCGACGACGATGACCGAGGAGATGGCGTTGGTGACGGCCATCAGCGGCGTATGCAGTGCGGGGGTCACCGACCAGACGACATAGTAGCCGACGAAGATCGCCAGCACGAAGATGGCGAAGCGGAAGACGAAGGGATCGATGGCGCCGCCGGAGAGCGCATGCGCGGCATCGCCGGCCGCGTCAGTGCCGCCGGGCGCGGTCGCCAGATTGTGCACTGCCAGCCGGACCGCGGCGGAGGCCTGGTCGAGCTGGTCGAGGGCTTTCTGCAGGGTCTGGTCCATCACGCGATCCCTTTCGGCTTCGACGAGGGCGACTTGGGTGCGGCCGCCTTCTTGGGCGCGGCTTTCTTGGGCGAAGCGTCGGCGACCATGGTCTTGGCCGGGATTGCGGCCGGCTCGACATGGGGCTGCTGGTCGGCCTTTATGAAAGCCGGATGCACGATCTTGCCGCCATCGGTCAGCATCGTTGCCTTGACCAGATCGTCGTCGCGATTGATGGCAAGCGTCTTCGTCGCCTTGTCGACCAGCGTCTCGAGAAAGGCGAACAGGTTCCTGGCATAGAGCAGCGAGGCCGACGCCGCGATGCGGCCGGGCACATTGAGGTGGCCGACGATTTTTACCCCATTGGCCGTTGTCACCACCTGGCCCGGTACAGCGCCCTCGACATTGCCGCCGCGCTCGACCGCCAGATCGACGAGCACCGAGCCCGGCTTCATCGAGGCGACCATCGCCGCCGACACCAGCTTTGGCGCCGGCCGGCCGGGAATAAGCGCCGTGGTGATGACGATGTCCTGCTTGGCGATGTGCTCTGATGTGAGTGCCGCCTGCTTGGCCTGATATTCCTTCGACATTTCCTTGGCGTAGCCGCCGGCCGTTTCCGCAGCCTTGAATTCCTCGTCCTCGACCGCGAGGAACTTGGCGCCGAGCGAGGCGACCTGTTCCTTGGCGGCGGGGCGAACGTCGGTGGCGGTGACGACCGCACCAAGCCGGCGCGCGGTGGCGATCGCCTGCAGGCCGGCGACGCCGACGCCCATGATGAAGACCTTCGCCGCCGGCACCGTGCCGGCAGCCGTCATCATCATCGGCAGCGCGCGATCATATTCCGAAGCCCCGTCGATCACCGCCTGATAGCCGGCCAAATTGGCCTGCGAGGACAAGACGTCCATCGACTGCGCCCGGGTGATGCGTGGCATGAATTCCATCGAGAAAGCGGTGACGCCAGCCTTGGCCAGGGCTGCCACAGCGGCATCGTTGCCATAGGGATCCATGATGGCGATCACGGCCGCGCCACGCTTGTAGCTCTTCAGCTCGGCATCGCCGGGCCGACGCACCTTCAGCACGACATCGGCCTTGGCGACATCGGAAACCTTGCCGATGGCAGCGCCGGCCTTGGCGAATTCCTCGTCGGGGATGCGGGACCTCGTGCCGGCGCCGGTCTCGACGACGACGTCGAAGCCTAGCGCCGCCAGCCGTTTCACCGTGTCGGGCGAGGCCGCGACGCGCGGCTCGTTGGCATCGAGCTCACGAGGGATGAAAACCGTCTGTCCCACCGCATGATCCTTTCGGCCGGAAGCTATTTCCCGCAAGACGCCGGCCGGCCTCGCGGCGGCGCCATGGACAAGGTGTCGGAAAAATCTATCGGAGGATAAAGGCGCCGACAGCCAGAATCAGCACGAACAGAATGGTCGCCGAGAAGAAGCCGCCCGCGAAGAAGCCGAAGGCCATCGCCAGGAGCAGGGCGCCGCAAAACAGCGAGCCGTACTTGGCCAGCGCGAGGAAGCCCGCATAGGTGCGGTCATGCTCGGCATAGTCCATCTTCGCGCCCAGTTCGACAGGACCGGTCGGCGAGTGATCAGCCATAGGAATACCCCTTCGAAGACATCTTTCAGGCACATAGCGAAAAGCCGGGCCGAGAGCAATGGCGCTATTGCCGCACAACAACCGACAACTGCCTCAAAGAAAGGTTGAAGCCGGCTGCCGACGCGCGACGGAGTCCGATCGCTGGATTCCGGCGCTTGATGCGGAAAGATGCTCCGAAGGCGGACGCTTGCGTGGCCTAAGCCGGCGCCTCAGCCGGCTAGATGCGGAAATAGCCCGAGCAACCCGACGACGATCAGATAGAGCGCAACGATGTAGTTCAACAGCCTTGGCATGACCAGGATCAGCACGCCGGCGATCAGCGAGATGAGCGGGGTGAGCGCAAGTGTGGAAATGGTCATGACGGGTTCCCTCAAAAACTTCAGAATCGACCCGGAGCGCTGCTCGTGGCCGCACCCAGAACGCCGAAGTCGCCAAAAGGCTCCCTGTCGGCCCTGCAAAATCGTGTGAATCCTGCCGTATCAGGCGGCTTCGTGATAGTACTTTGCCGTGGGCAGGATGGTCAGCGGCGCGAGTTCTCCGACATGCGGCGTATCGAACAGCATGCGCTGTTCCATTGGCGTCGAGCGGAAGAACGGGAACCGTGAGAAGGACCGCTCGCGGATGGCGTTGACGTCGGCGCGGTAGAGCACGACCTTGTTGAAAACGCCCGGATAGGCGCGCGACTCGCTGATCTTCTCCGAGTAGTAGATACGCTTGTAGAAGCCGGCGTGATCCTCACGAATGGTCGACAGGCAGTAGGGAGCGTTAAAATGGAAGCACGCCATGCCGGCCAGCCGCAGGGTCAAGTAAGGAATTTGCGGGTAGACGCGCGACCATTCGGGATCGGACGCAAAACGGCTGGGGCAGATGAAGCTCAGCCCGTCACGAAGCATCGGCATGACAATGTCGCCAAAGGCCTTGGTGGAAGGCGACATCGGCGTCGCCAAGGTGACGTGATGGATACGCAGCGTGCTGACGAGTTCCTGGTCGATATAGACCCCGAAGCGGTAGACATTCGGTGCCTCGTCGAGCTCATCGTGAATGGTATGGTTTTCGTTGTCGGGAACCATATCGTTCGAGCGATATGACTTGTAGCGCAGGCGGTAGATGTCCTCGAGATCTTCGCCCTTGTCGCAGCGGCGGTACTCTGTCCGCTCAAGCATCGCCGAGACGTTGCGGGCGAAGCTGGACATGGTGTCGGCGGCGTCCTTGCCGTCCTCGCCCGTCACGGGACGAAGCGAACTCAACTGCACAATCATCAACTCAATCCCCGTACATTGCCGCCGCGCTCCGACACTACGACAGGGTCCTGGGATGTAAAAGATGAAAATGGGAAGCAGCCCGTTTACCAGTCGTTAAGGTTAACGATTGCTAAAATAAGACTAAAATAGTGCTTTTCTTGATTTTCTGCGTCGCGACGGGGAAAGAGCATATCTCGAACATGACGGGAAGCGGCGGAAATTTTGGCATGGCCCGCGACGCGCAAGGAAACCTCGGAGCCTCCTGATGAAAACAGGGATGGGCTCTCGGTGCCTGGGCACCATGCGCCATACGCCGCAAATCAGCGACGTACCGCCTTTTTGGCGGTCCTGATATCCTTGGCGAAGGGCCATACGGTGTTCGACATGGTCTCGATGCCGGAAGCGCTGAGCGCCGAACCGAACAGGAACCCCTGGACGAGATCGGGCTTGACCTGCAGCGCCAGTATCTTGAGCTGCTCGAAGGTCTCTACACCCTCGACGGTGACCGAAAGCCCCAGCGGCCGCGACAGATTGACGATGCCCTTGAGCAACTCGAGCGAACGGGGGTTCTGGGTGACGTCCATCAGGAACGAGCGGTCGATCTTGATCTTGTCGAGCGGCAGTTTGTGCAGGTAGCTCAGGCTCGAATAGCCGGTGCCGAAATCGTCGAGCGCGATGCGTACGCCGATCTGCTTCAGCTCCTCGATATACTGGCGCGTCAGCGACTTGTCGTCGAGCAGCGCCGTTTCGGTGACCTCGATCTCGAGCCGGGAGGCGGCGAGGCCGGATGCGGCCAACGCATCGCGAACCTTCTGGATGACGTCGCGGTTGCGGAAATCCTTGGCCGAGAGATTGACCGAGACGCTGGTCTGGTCCGGCCATTTGGCGCATTCGGCGCAGGCTGCCTGCAGCACGAAGGTGCTGATCTCGGAAATGATGCCCATTTCCTCGGCCAAAGGAATGAAGATGCTGGGCGAGATCGGCCCGAGATCGGGGTGATCCCACCGGCACAACGCCTCGCAGCTGGCGATACGCATGGTGCTCATCGCCACGATCGGCTGATAGACCACCCGCAGGCTCTTGCTTTCCACGGCTGTGCGCAGATCCGCCTTCATCAGCTGACGGTTGCGGAAAGCGGCATCCATCGAGGCTTCGAACAGCCGCCAGCTGTTCTTCCCGAGTTCCTTGGCCTTGTAGAGCGCCAAGTCCGCCTTGACGATCATGGCGTCGACATCGGTATCCTTGACCCGCGACAGTACCGCGCCGCCGCTGGCCTGAATGCGCAGCCCGTGACCGGCGACGTCGACTTCCCCTTGCAAGCCGGCGAAAATCTCGTCGAGTTGGCTGGTCAGATGGCTCTCATCCTCGACGCGGTCGAAGAAGATCATGAACTCGTCGCCACCGAAACGGCTGACGGTGATATCTTGCCTGGCAATGGCGGCAAGCCGCTCGGCAACGGCATAGATCAAGCCGTCGCCGATCGGATGACCAAGCGTGTCGTTGACGCTCTTGAAATCGTCGAGGTCGAGCACCGCCAGGCCGCAGAGACGATCGCGGTCGCCGGATACCATGGCCTCGCCGACCAGTTCATGGAAATAGGCGCGGTTGGGCAGGCCGGTGAGGTTGTCGTAACGTGCCATGAAGCGGATCTTGTCTTCCGCCTCGACACGGGCGGTGACGTCCTCGAAGGTGATGACGCCCAGTTCCTGGCTGCCTTCGCGAGCCGAGAACTCGTAATGCTGGCCGTTGGCGAGGGAAACCAGCACCTTGCGGTCGCGGCCCTCGCGCAGGGCACGCGTCAGTTGGGCCTCGATGTAGCGGCAATCCTTGGGCGCCAGCATGCCGCCGGCGACACCGCGCATCAACAGACCATGGATCGACCGGCCGAGCAGCGCGTCGGGCGACTTGAGCGACATCAGATGCGCGGCCTCGGCATTGGCCACCGCGACGCGGCCGTCCGGGCCGAGCATGACAAGGCCGTGCGACATGGTGTTGAGCGCACGATTGAAGCGCTGGGCGATGCGGTTGGCCTTCTTTTCTTCCGAGACGGCCGCAAAAAGCACATCGCGTACGGTGTTGGCGAATTTCCGGATGGCGAACAGGAACGGCGCCGACAGGAGCCCGAGGAGGACATGGTAGATGTCGCCGCGCAGCAGGAAGCCCAGCGAGATCGGCCAGGTCAAGGCAATGGTCAAGATGGTGACCATGCGCGGCGAGCCGTAGTTGCGGCCGGCGATGGAGGTCGCCGTCGCCAGCGTCAGGCAAACGGAGGCGATTTCGGCGAAACCGTCGCGCGCGAAATAGATGCCGAGCAGGCAGAAGGCGCCAAGCGTCAAGCCATGCAGGGAGCCATAGAGAATGTAGTCATTCTCACGCTTGTGCGCTTCTTCCCAGGTCGTCGGCGAAGGCATGCTGTTGTATTTTCGAAAGTTTCTCATGCGGAACACACCGACGAGAACCATCGAGATGGCGACCAGCAAATACCGCGGATCGCCGTTCTTCCACCAGACAAGGCCGATCAGGAAAGTCTGCGCGAGAATGCCGATCGAAAGCGTCAGCCCGTCGCGAAACAGGGTTTCCACGAACGGAATGTAGACGTCGACCGGAACCTCGTTCTTTTTTCTCAGATTCAACGCCTGAATCCCAACCCTGGGGAGCCAAGCAGTGCCACATCCGCCTTAAGAAAGATTTAGAGAGACCCCCGCGCTCCTGCCGTCAAGCCGAGTGACGTTACGGAAAGCAAGGAAACTGTCGTTCAGGTAAACAAGGCGTATCGATCATTCGGCGGCCTGAAGTTCGGGCCGCGCCGGCGTACTCGACAGGCGTTCGAGCAGCCTTTGGCGTTCGCTCGAAGCCTTGTCGGCGCTGGCTCGACGGACGTGGCCGTAGCCGCGAATGAGGGCAGGTACCGAAGCCAATGCAGCCGCCGCATCGACCCTGGCCGGGGCCAACGATCCGGCGATGAGCTCCAGATCCGCCTCGTACCGCGCCAGCAGTTGCCGCTCCATGCGCCGTTCGGCGGTGTAGCCGAACAGGTCGAAGGCGGTGCCGCGCAGGCCCTTCATCGCCGCCAGAACCCGAAAACCCTTCATCATCCACGGGCCAAAGCTCGATTTCCTCGGTTTGCCGTCATTGCCGCGACGGCCCATGATCGGCGGAGCGAGATGGAATTCGAGTTTGTCGTAGCTCTGGAATTGCTTGCCCAATTCGGCGGCAAACGATCCATCGGTGTAGAGCCGAGCCACCTCGTATTCGTCCTTGATCGCCATCAGCTTGAACAGGTTCCTGGCGGCGGCCTGCGACACCGTGGTCGACCCAGGTACGGCCTTCGCTTCGGCGGCGCGCAAAACGGCCAGTTTTTCGGCATAACGCCTGCCATAGGCGGCGTTCTGATAGGCTGTCAGGAAGGCGACGCGGCGGGCGATGATATCGTCCAGTGTCTCGGCGACATCCGTGGCCGGGCCGGCCTTTCCAGCCACGGCTGGACCCGGCTGGGCAACGAGGCCGCGCACGAAATCCGGCTGATGGGCAGCGCGACGTCCCCAGCGGAAAGCGGCGACGTTCATCGCCACGGCTTCGCCATTGAGCTCGATCGCCTTCTCGACCGCCTCGGCCGACAGCGGCAGGCCGCCATGCTGGAAGGCAAAGCCGAGCATGAACATGTTGGCGCCGAGCGAATTGCCGAAAAGTGCCGTGGCGGTGCGGGTGGCGTCGAAGAAATGCGCCTTGTCGTCGCCCGCTGCCGCGCGGATCGCCTTTTTCAGCCGCTCTATCGGCAACGAAAAATCAGCCGAGCGGGCGAATTCGCCGGGCATGATCTCGGCGGTGTTGGCGACGAAGATGGTGTGGCCCTCGCGCACAGCGGTCAGCACCTTCTTGGCGCCCGACACGACGAGATCGCAGCCAAGCACCAGATCGGCCTTGCCGGCCGAAACGCGGATGGCATGGATGTCGTCCGGGGTGCGGGCGATGCGGACATGCGTGAACACCGAGCCACCCTTCTGGGCGAGGCCGGCCATGTCGATCATGCCGCAGCCCTTGTCCTCGAGATGCGCCGCCATGCCGAGCACCGCACCGACGGTGACGACGCCGGTGCCGCCGACGCCGTCGATGATCGCCGCCCAGCCCTGCTCGCCAAGCGGGAATTGCGCCGGCACGGGCACGCCTTCCAGCGGATCGGCCTTGCCGGCAAGGCCCTCGGCCTTGCGGATCTTGGCGCCGTGCACGGTGACGAAGGACGGGCAGAAGCCGTTGACGCAGGAGAAATCCTTGTTGCAGCTCGACTGGTCGATCTTGCGCTTGCGGCCGAATTCGGTCTCGACCGGCTGGATCGAGACGCAGTTCGACTGCACGCCGCAATCGCCGCAGCCTTCGCAGACCAGTTCGTTGATGAAGACCCGCTTGTCGGGATCGGGGAAGGTGCCGCGCTTGCGGCGGCGGCGCTTTTCGGCGGCGCAGGTCTGGTCGTAGAGCAGCACCGAAACGCCCTTGACCTCGCGCAGCTCGCGCTGGACGAGATCGAGGTCGTCACGGTGATGGATGGTGGCGCCGGCCGGGAATTCCGCCTTGCCGGCATATTTGCCGGGCTCATCGGTGACGATGGCGATGCGGTCGACGCCTTCGGCGCGCACCTGCCTGGCGATCATGTCGACGGTCAGGCCGCCTTCGTGCGGCTGGCCGCCGGTCATGGCGACGGCGTCATTGTAGAGGATCTTGTAGGTGATGTTGGCGTCGGTCGACAGCGCGAAGCGGATCGCCAGCGTGCCGGAATGGTTGTAGGTGCCGTCGCCGAGATTCTGGAAGATGTGCTCGCGCTTGGAGAACGGCGCCTGTCCGACCCATTGCGCGCCCTCGCCGCCCATGGCCGTGAAGCCGACGGTGTTGCGGTCCATCCACAGCGCCATGAAGTGGCAACCGATGCCGGCAGCGGCGATCGAGCCGTCCGGCACCTTGGTGGACGAATTGTGCGGGCAACCGGAACAGAAGAACGGCGTGCGCGAGCCGATGTCGGTGGCGTCGGCGAGCATTGCCTGGAACTGGCGCAGCTTCGCCACCCGCGCCGAAATCTCTTCAGACGGGCCGATGGTCCTGACGATCCTCTCGCCAAGCGCGATGGCGATCTCGTTGGGATCGAGCGCGCCCTTGGCCGGAAACAGCCAGTCGCCGCGCTCGTCCTTCTTGCCGATAATGACCGGTTGGGTGGCAGTGCCATAAAGGCTTTCGCGCAACTGCACCTCGATCAGCGAGCGCTTCTCCTCGACGACGACAATGGTGTCGAGGCCTTGGGCGAAATCGGCGATGTGATGCAGGTCGAGCGGCCAGGGGCAGCCGACCTTGAACAGCCGCACCCCGATGCGGTTGGCGGCCGCCTCGTCAATGCCGATGTCCTCCAGCGCCTGGCGGACATCGAGATAGCTCTTGCCCAGCGTGATGATGCCGATCTTCGGATTGCGGCCGCCCGAATAGACGATGCGGTTCAGCCCGTTGGCATGGATAAAGGCGGAAGCCGCGGCGCGCTTATGCTCATGCAGCCGCTCCTCCTGGCCGAGCATGTCGATCTCATGGCGGATGTTGAGACCGCCTGGAGGCATATCGAAGTCTGGCACGACGATGTTCAGCCGCTCGAGCGAGGCATCGACCGAGGCGGTCGATTCGATGTTGTCCTTGACACATTTGATCGCCGCCCAGGTACCGGCAAAGCGCGACATGGCAAAGCCGTAGAGCCCGTAATCGATGATCTCCTGGACACCGGCGGGATTGAGGATCGGCACCATCGTGTCGACGAACAGGAATTCGGTGGCGTGCGCATTGGTCGAGGATTCGGCCATATGGTCGTCGCCCATCAGAGCGAGCACGCCGCCATGCTTCGACGAGCCGGCGAGATTGGCATGGCGGAACACGTCGCCTGAGCGGTCAACGCCCGGCCCCTTGCCGTACCAGACCGAAAAGACACCGTCATGGGTGCCCTCGCCCAGCAGTTCCGTCTGCTGCGCGCCCCAGCAAGCGGTGGCGGCAAGCTCCTCGTTGAGACCCGGCTGGAAGACGATGTCAGCCTGGGCGAGCTGTTTCTTCGCCTTCCACAGCTGCATGTCGAGGCCGCCGAGCGGCGAACCGCGATAGCCGGAGACGAAGCCGGCCGTGTTCAAGCCGGCGCGGCGATCGCGCTCGCGTTGCATCAGCAGCATGCGGATGACCGCCTGCGCGCCGGACAGGAAGATGCGCTCCTTTGCGAGATCGAACTTGTCGTCGAGCGCGACGTCGTGCAGCGTCATCAGGCATTTCCTCTGCGGAGGCCACGCGGGGCAGGCAGCCAACGTCGGGGTCGGATGACGCATCCTTTCTCCCCTTGCAAGGCAGGTCAAACAAAATCGCAGATGCCAGGCAACGCGCAACGAACAGTCCGCGGCCATCCTGAATAGGGTATGAAACGATCCGCGGACATTGCCCGGCGCACGAAAATTTCAGCTGCGGCCCGGATGGCCGCGACGCGTCAGCCGCCCTTCGAGCAATCCGGCTTCGGCTCGCCCGGCAGCTTGCCGTCGGGATGGCCGACGAGATCGGGATTGGCGGTGTAGAGCTGATCGATGACCAGCGGCCGGTCGGGCAGGATCGACTGGTCTTCCGTCGACATCAGCGTGGTATCGATCTTCTGCAGGACCGCGCCGTCGGCGCCCTTGATGCTGATGGCAATCGCATAGGGCTTGTTCTTGACGACGCAGGTCAGTGCCGGGCTCTCTAGCGTCACCTTGTCGAGCTTCGGCCAGACCTTCTGCTCGACCACCAGAGGCGCGCCGCCGGCGGGATCCTGGAAGCTGGCGACCGCGACCTGGCCCTCTCCCATCGGCTTCAGCGGCCGCAGCGTCACGACATAAGTCGCCCTTGCGAGGCGGTAGTTGAAGACGAATATCTTGCCGGAAATCTCGAACAGCTTGCCTTCGTCATTGCCGGTATCGCGGCAGGCGCCGAGCGTAACGGCCACGATGAGCGCCGCGCCGACAAGGATCGAATGGGAAAGGCCGCTACGCATTCTTGACCTCACTTTCCGCCATGCGACGGCGACGATAGTGACGGCTTGCCTTCTGCCTGTTGCCACACACCGCCATGTCGCACCAAAGGCGGCTGGAATTGCGGCTTCTGTCGACGAACAGCCAGGTGCAGTTGGGACAGATCCTGAGCCTCGCGACGGTGTTGTCGCGCAGAAGGGACAGCGCCGAAACCGCCAGTGCCGCCTCGAAGGCGATCGGAGTCAGGGGATCACCGAAGGGCCTCCCCGGCGCACCGATCTCGGTCCGGCTGCCGGCAAGGCCATCGCCGCAGGCTCTCAGGAATCCGGGCAGATCAGTGGTGGCAACCGCGCCCTTCGACGCCGCATCACGAAACAGCCGGTCCGTCGCCTCGCGGATCGACAGCACGACGGGCGCGATTGTCTCCGGTGACGGTGCAGCCAGCGGCCTGTCGCCAAGCTCGGCGGCGCGAAAGCGGCTCGCCGCATCGGCGAAGCGGGCAATCTCGGCCGGATCATCGAAACGGTCGAAGGTCCGCTCCGGATCGCCGCGCAGCACGACGGTGTTCGCCGTGTCGAGCGCAAGCAGGCCGCCGGTAAAGCGGTGCGGGGTCCAGGATACCGTCATGCCCAAAATCTAACCGATAAATCGCATTTGACAAGTTAGATTTAGCGATGCACCCTCACTCCGGGATGCGGTGATCTCCGCAGCCTTTTGAGCATGTCGTTGGCCAGAACCGCTTCGCACTTTTGAGCGACATGCTCCGAGGGTTTCACATGCTCTACTTCTTCCAGCAGGTGCTGAACGGGCTGCATTCGGGCGCGCTTTATGCGTTGCTCGCCTTCGGCTATGTGCTGACCAACGGCATCCTGCACCGCACCAACCTCGCCTATGGCGCGCTGTTCGCCTTTTGCGGTCAGACGATGATCCTGACCGCTGCCTTTGGCTATCAGGTGCTGTGGCTGACGCTGCTCGCGGCGGTGGCGCTCGGCGTCGTGGCGGCTTTCCTTTATGCCGCGCTGATCAGCCACGTGCTGTCGCGCAGTGTCTTCGAACCTTTGGCCGACCGCACGCCAAATGCGATCGTGGTGACGACGCTCGGCATCCTGTTGCTGCTGTCCGAAGCGAGCCGCATCGCCGCCGACACGCATGATCTGTGGCTCCCGCCGATGCTGGCGCAGCCTATCGTTTTCGCGCGGGGCGCGACCTTCAAGGCGACGCTGACGCTCATCCAGCTCATCGACTGTGCGGTGGTGCTGACGGCAATCGTGCTGGCCAGCTGGGCGTTTGCCCGGTCGAGCTTCGGCCGGCGCTGGCGTGCCGTCTCCGACGACCCCAAGGCAGCCGCGATGTGCGGCGTCGACGTGCGCGCGGTGTTCCGGCACGCGGTGCTGTTCGGCGGCTTCTGCGCCGCGCTGGCCGGTGTGATGGCCGGGCTCTATTACGGCAATGTCAGCTTCGGCTCAGGCCTCGTCTACGGGCTGAAAATCCTATTCGTGACGGCGGTCGGCGGCTATCTCTCGCCACCGCGCGCAGCACTCGGCGCGGCCGCCTTCGGCATGGCCGAATCGCTGTGGGCCGGCTATTTCCCGGTCGAATGGCGCGACGCGTGGATGTATCTGTTCCTGGTCACGACGCTGATCCTGATCGGCGCCGGCCGCGACACCGGCAAAATCGCCTGAAAAGGTCAGACTTTGGTTGCATGACGCGAGGGCAGATCGCCGGTATCGGGCACTGTCTGCCATGCGATGATATTTGCTGCCTCTATGCTTGTTGACCCGTCAGTCCACGCGCGGCATACCGTTGGACCACGCGGCGTGACGGACAAAAAAGGGGGGAGCCGGCACGCCTCCGGTACAAGGGAGGAAATGCATGGCAGGGCTTCTTGCTCTATCCAGGACTATTGATCGCGCCAACGAATTCATCGGCAAATGGATATCGTGGCTGATCCTGCTGGCGATCCTGGTGAGCGCCGCCAACGCCATTATCCGCAAGGTGTTCGACATATCCTCGAACGCCTGGCTCGAGCTGCAGTGGTATCTGTTCGGCGCCGCCTTCATGCTGGCCGCCGCCTATACGCTGAAACAGAACGAACATATCCGCATCGACGTCGTCTACGGCCTGTTTTCACGCCGCGTGCAGCACTGGATCGACCTGCTCGGGCATCTCTTTTTCCTGATGCCGTTCGTGACGCTGATGGTGATCTATTTCGTGCCCTATGTGTCGCTGTCGTTTCGCAGCGGCGAGATGTCCAACAATTCCGGCGGTCTGATCATCTGGCCGGCCAAGGCCATCCTGCTCATCGGTTTTTTCCTGCTCGCGCTGCAGGGCATCTCCGAAATCATCAAGAAGATCGCCATCATGCGCGGAGACATGGACGACCCCAATCCCTTCATATCGGTGCATGAGCAGGCCGAACTTGAAGCCAAGGCGCTGGCCGACGAGGTGCGCTCGTGATGGAATTCATCGCGCAGAACATGGCGCCGATCATGTTCGCCTCGCTGATCATCTTCCTGCTGATCGGCTACCCCGTCGCTTTTTCCTTGGCCGCCAACGGCTTGATGTTCTTCTTCATCGGCGTGCTGCTGTCGCCTTATTCCGGAGGATCGATCAACCTCGCCTGGCCGCTCCTGCACGCATTGCCGGATAATTTCTACGGCAGCCGGGTGATGTCGAACGACACGCTGCTGGCCATCCCGTTCTTCACCTTCATGGGCATCGTGCTCGAGCGGTCGGGTATGGCCGAAGACCTGCTCGACACGATCGGCCAGCTGTTCGGGCCCATCCGAGGCGGCCTCGCCTATGCGGTGATCTTCGTCGGCGCGCTTTTGGCGGCGACCACCGGCGTGGTGGCGGCTTCAGTCATCGCCATGGGCCTGATCTCGCTGCCGATCATGCTGCGCTATGGCTATGACCGCCGGCTCGCATCCGGTGTCATCGCCGCCTCCGGCACGCTTGCACAGATCATCCCGCCGTCGCTGGTGCTGATCGTGCTTGCCGACCAGCTTGGCCGCTCGGTCGGCGACATGTATGCCGGCGCGCTGATCCCGGGCCTCGTGCTCACCGGCCTCTATATGTCCTACATCCTGATCATGTCGATCATCCGGCCGAACTCGATGCCGGCGCTGCCGCTCGAGGCCCGTACACTCGGCCATGGCGTGATGTCGCTGCTGGTGGCTTTGCTGGTCACATCAGCGGTTTCCTACGCGGCGTATCGTTATCTGGCGCCGGCGCATGGCGACAATGCCGACATTCTCGGCGCGACTGCCGGAGTGCTGTTCATCTACATCGTGGCCATTGCCGACAAACGCCTGAACTTCAACATGATGTCCAGGCTCGCGCAGCAGGTGATCATCGTGCTGATCCCGCCACTGGCGCTGATCTTCCTGGTGCTGGGCACCATCTTCCTGGGCATCGCCACCCCGACCGAAGGCGGCGCCATGGGCTCGGTCGGCGCCTTGTTCATGGCGGCGGCAAAGGGGCGCTTGTCGCTTGACGTCGTCAAGCAGGCACTGGCCTCGACGACAAGGCTGTCGTCCTTCGTGCTGTTCATCCTGATCGGCGCACGGGTGTTCTCACTGACCTTCTACGGCGTCAACGGCCATATCTGGGTCGAGCACCTTTTGACGTCGCTGCCGGGCGGCGAGGTCGGCTTCCTGATCGGCGTCAACATGCTCGTCTTCTTCCTCGCCTTCTTCCTCGACTTCTTCGAATTGGCGTTCATCATCGTACCGCTGCTGGCGCCCGCCGCCGACAAGCTCGGCATCGACCTGATCTGGTTCGGCGTGCTTCTGGGCGTCAACATGCAGACCAGCTTCATGCACCCGCCCTTCGGCTTCGCGCTGTTCTACCTGCGTTCGGTGGCCGCGCGCGTGCCCTATCTCGATCGTCTCACCGGCAAACAAATCGCGCCGGTGACCACCGGACAGATTTATTGGGGCGCCGTGCCCTTCGTCTGCATCCAGGTGATCATGATCGGGTTGACCATCGCCTTCCCGCAAATGGTGATGCACTACAAGGGAACGACCGTCGATCCGGGAACCATCGATTACAAGGTGCCGGAGGTGCCCGGCCTGTCACCGCTCGGCACGCCGCCGGCGGATGGAGCGGCGCCCGCTGGTGGCGGCACGGCGCCGGCAGCTCCCGACCTTTCGCAACCGCCCAGTTTCGGCGATCCGGCACCGGCAAAGCCGGCAGCGCCACAGCCCGACCTGTCGCAACCGCCAAGCTTCAACTGAACCGGCATGGTCAAAACCATGAAAGCGGTGCGGCTGGAAGCAGTGGGCGGCATCACGCTGCGCGAAGTCGACATGCCTGACATCGGTGCGGATGAGCTACTGGTGCGCATCGAAGCCTGCGGCGTCTGCGGCACGGATCGGCATCTGTTTCACGGCGAGTTTCCGTGCACGCCGCCGGTGACGCCCGGCCATGAATTCTCCGGCATCGTCGAGGCGGTCGGAAAATCCGTCTCCGGCTTTGCCGTCGGCGACCGCGTCACCGGCGACCCCAACATCGCCTGCGGGCGCTGCGCGCGTTGTCACGCGGGACAAGTCAATCTCTGCAGCAATCTGCGCGCCATCGGCATTCATCGCGACGGCGGCTTTGCCGAATATCTTGCCTTGCCGCAGAAGCAGGCTTTCGTCCTGCCTGCGGGCCTCGATCCCATGCACGGTGCCTTCTGCGAGCCGCTCGGCTGTTGCCTGCATGGCGTCAACCTTGCCGGGATCAAACCGGGCAGCTCGGTGGTCGTGCTTGGCGGCGGCGTGATCGGCCTGCTCACCGTGCAGCTGGCAAGATTGGCGGGAGCCACGACCATCATCCTGTCGACCAGGCAAGCCTCGAGGCGCGCGCTCGCCAGGGATTTCGGCGCGACAGCGACGGTCGATCCGACTGCCGCCGATGTCGTCGACGCCATCGCTGGGCCAGCCGGCCTGGTGCCGGGCGGAGCCGACGTGGTGTTCGAATGCGCGGGCGTGCGAGAGACCGTCGAGCAGTCGATGCGGCTGGCCCGCGCCGGTGGCACGATCGTCATCGTCGGCGTGACGCCGCAAGGCATGAAAGCGGAATTCGAGCCGTTCGACCTGCTGTTTCGGGAACTGAAGGTGCTCGGTTCCTTCCTCAACCCCTACACCCATCGCCGCGCCGCCGAACTCATCGCTTCCGGTGCGATCGAGATCGACAGGCTGATCTCCAGGCAGGTGCCTCTCGAGGAAGCGGCAGCGGTTATCGCCAATCCGCCAGCGCCGGGCGAGGTCAAGGTGCTGGTGGTGCCAGACCGAAGCTAAGTCACCGGCTTCGCCTCCCGGTACCTGACAGAAAAGCTCCCTGAGCGGGTCCGCTCAGGGAGCTTTTGAAGTCCGAAGGTCTACAGCTTGCCGTTGCGCTGCTGCACCATCATGAAGGTGTCGTAATTGTATTCGGCCACCTGCGCCCAGAGATAGTGCTCCTTGCGGAAGCCCTTGATCGATTCCCAGATCTTCTTGAACGGGGCGTTGGAGGCTTCCATTTCGGTATAGACCTCGTTGGCCTTCTCGAAGCAGGCAGCCATGATCTCCTGGCTGAACGGGCGCAGTTTCGCGCCGCCGGCCACCAGTCGCTTCACCGCCGCAGGGTTCAGATAATCGTATTTCTGCAGCATGTTGGCGTCGGCCGCCTGCGCGGCAGTGTGCAGCAGCGACTTGTACGTCGGCGAAAGTTCTTCGTACTTCGCCTTGTTGAACATCAGGTGGACGGTCGGGCCGCCCTCCCACCAGCCGGGATAGTAATAATAGGGCGCGACCTTATAGAAGCCGAGCTTCTCGTCGTCATAGGGACCAACCCATTCGGCCGCGTCGATGGTGCCCTTCTCCAGCGCGGGATAGATATCACCGCCGGCGATCTGCTGCGGCACGACGCCGAGCTTCTGCACCACCTTGCCGGCAAAACCGCCGATTCGCATCTTGAGGCCGGAAAGGTCGGCCACCGTGTTGATTTCCTTGCGGAACCAGCCACCCATCTGGACGCCGGTGTTGCCGCCCGGCAGGCCGAAAAGGCCCTGCGTGGCGAGAAACTCGTTGAACAGGTCGATGCCGCCGCCATGGTAATGCCAGGCATTCATGCCGCGTGCGTTGAGCGAAAAGGGAACCGCCGCACCGAGCGCCCATGTCGGGTCCTTGCCCCAGTAATAATATGCCACCGTATGGCAGGCCTCGACCGTGCCGGCCGTGGTGGCGTCGGCGGCCTGCAGGCCAGGCACCAGCTCACCGGCAGCAAAAACCTGGATCTGGAAATTGCCGTCGGTGGCTTCCGACAGCATCTTCGAGAACACCTCGGCGCCGCCATAGATGGTATCGAGCGACTTCGGGAAGGACGATGCCAGCCGCCATGTCACCTTGGGATTGGACTGGGCGATGGCAGGCGCCGCCAGCGTGGCCGCCGCCGCCGCGGCACCGACGCCGGCGACACCGGCCTTGCGAATGAATGAACGACGATCCATAAACTTCCTCCCTTTTGGATCAACAGGCCGACGTCAGGAAATCCTCGGTTTCCGTGTCGGTTCGTTCGAGACAATACACGGGCAAGAAGTCGAGTCCAGCAGGCCGACCCGATTTGACGGCGAAGCCCAGCTACCCTGCAACTATAGTCTAACAGGCCGTTTGGTGGCCCATGCGACACGCCGAAACTTGGCATGGAAAAATAACCGGGGATCGCCTATTTTAGAGGCAGGTATCCCTTGCCCAGATGGAACACAGAGCCAAAATGCATCAGCCGCTCGTCGCCATATCGACAGACGTCCGTCAGTTCGACAACTACACCTGGCATGCCGCCCCGCAGCAATATCTGGAAGCGGCGATCAACGGCGCCGGCGTGTTTCCGGTGCTGGTGCCATCGTTCGGCGACCGGCTCGATTTCGACGAACTTCTGTCGTCGGTCGACGGCGTCATGGTCACCGGCTCGAAATCCAACGTGCATCCCTCGCTCTATGGTGGCGACGCCAGCGAAGCCAATGGCCCCTATGACCCAGCGCGCGACGCCACGACGCTGCCGCTGATCCGGCGGGCGATCGAGCGCGGCGTGCCGCTGCTCGCCATCTGCCGCGGCATCCAGGAATTGAACGTGGCGCTGGGCGGCACGCTTGGCACCGAGATCCAGGAGCGCGAGGGTTCGCTCGACCACCGCGCGCCGGTGAGCGACAAGCAGGACGAACGCTTCGCCATCCACCAGACCATTTCGATCAAACCTGACAGTTGCCTGGCCGGCGTGTTCGGTGCCGGCGACATCAAGGTCAATTCGTTGCACCGCCAGGCGATCGACCGGCTCGGCTCGAAGCTGCAGGTCGAGGCCGTCGCCAGCGACGGCACGGTCGAGGCGGTTTCGGTGCGCGACGCCCGCGCCTTCGCCGTCGGCGTGCAATGGCACCCGGAATACTGGGTCAAGTCGGACAGCAATTCGGTCAAGATATTCCGTGCCTTCGGCGATGCTGTTCGGCTGCACGCCGCAGCGAAGGCTGGCGCGCGGGCCGCGGCGGAATAATCAGTCGCCAGATTTCTTATCTTCGGTGGCCGCCAGCGACAGCAATGGTAGCGCCGGGGCATAGGATTCGTAGCCGTCGCCATCGGCAGCCGCGAAGGTGACGATTGGATCGGTGCCATTGGCGCTGAAGGCGACCGTGCCATCGTTTTGCTCGCGCCAGAACTTCGCCTGCTCTATGCCCGGCAAGAGCCGGCGGCATTTCGGAGCAACGGTGAGCAGCGACAAACCGTCCGAAATTTCGGCCCCGCGGCTGACTGCACAGACCGCCTCATCGCCATTGGCGACCAGCCTGTAGCTGTTGGACGGGGCGGCCTCGTTGGCCACGCTTTCCCGGCTGCCGCCATGAAACAGCTGAATGCCACCAAACAGCGCTGCGGCAGCGATCAATGCGGAAAGTGCTTTCATCATTCTTCATCCACGTACACGGATAGGTTGAAGAATGATTCCAAAGGGTTAAGCTGACGTTAATAAGTGAGGCAGCCTCAAGCTCGCGCCTTGACTTCCGCCGTCTCGGGGACCGGCGTCAACGGCCGGCGCTCGGTGAACCAGGACACCAGATTGTCGACGCAGAGATCCGCCATGGCGCGGCGGGTATGGTCCGAGGCCGAGCCGACATGCGGCAGCAGCGAGGTGTTGGGCGCGTCGAGCAGCGCCTTGGGCACGTTCGGTTCGTCGGCAAAGACGTCGAGGCCGGCGGCGGCTATGGTGCCGGTGACAAGGGCTGCCGCAAGCGCTGCCTCGTCGACAGTGCTGCCACGGCCGATGTTGACGAAGACGCCGTTGGCGCCAAGTGCCGACAGGATTTCGGCATTGACCGCCTTCTCCGTCGAGTCGCCCCCCGGCGCGACCGAAATCAGCGTATCGACGGCTTCGGCAAGCCCTTTCAGGGTCGCATGGTACTGGTAGGAAAGACCTTCGACACGGCGCCGGTTGTGGTAGGCGACCGGCAAACCAAAAGCTTCCAGACGCCGGGCGACGGCCTGCCCGATGCGGCCCATGCCGAAAATACCCACACTGCGCCCGCGCAAGGTCAGCCGGCTCAGCGGATAGTTGCCCTTGCGCACCCAGCTGCCGTCACGCAACCAGGTTTCGGCGCGCGGCAGGTCGCGGATGGTGTTGATCAGCAGCCCGATCGTGGTGTCGGCGACCTCCTCGGTCAACACCTCGGGCGTGTTGGTGACCATGATGTTCTTCGCTCGGGCATGGCCGACATCGACCGAATCATAGCCGACGCCGAAGGAGGCGATGAGTTCGAGGTTGGGCAAGGCATCCATCATCGCCGCGTCGATGCCGGCGAACGAAGCGATGCCGCGCACATCACTGCGCATCTCGTCAGTGACGAGCGCCGGATCGGCGCGTTCGATTCTGACACGCCTGAACGTGCGGTTGATGCGGTCGACCGCATGGTCGTTGAAATCGCCCGGCACCAGGATGGCGACGGATTGCAGCTGTTCGGCCTCGGTCATACACGCTCCACCGGCTTGCCGGTCGACTGACGCACATGCAGTTCCGGCTTGATCAATTCCTGCGAGGGCCGCACCGTCTGGCCGTTGAGCTTGTCGAGCAACGCGCTGGCGGCGCGGCGGCCAACCTCACGCTGGCCGTTCCAGACGGTGGTCAGCGCCGGCGTCGCGATCGCCGCCTCTTCGAGGTCGTCATAGCCGGTAACGGAGATGTCTACGCCGGGCACCAGGCCGGCGCGCGCAATGCCGTTCATGAGGCCGATGGCGACGAGGTCGTTCCAGCAGCAGGCCGCCGTCGGTCTGTCCTTCAGCGCCAGGAACTGCCCGGCGGCCTCGAAGCCGGCCTGCTTGGTGCGCGGGCCGGCGATGCGCCAGGACGGCCTGACTTCCAGCCCGGCCGCGTCCATCGCGTTGACATAGCCCTGGTAGCGGTCGCGGCCGGTCGAGGTCTGGTCGGTGCCGCCGATCATGGCGATGCGCTTGTGGCCGAGCGAGATCAGATGGTTGGTGGCGAGCCCTGTTCCATAGGAGTCGTCGCCGCGAAAGACCGGCACGTCGGCACCCTCCACGGTGCGCGCGATCAGCACGGCCGGCAGGCCGTTCTCCTCGGCCATCAGGATATCGGAAGCCGGCGTGCCTATCGCCGGCGACATGATGACGCCGTCGGCGCCGAGCTGCAAAAGCGTATCGATGAAGGTGCGCTGCTTTTCGAGCTGATCATAGTGGTTGGACAGGATGAAGGTCTGCCGGCTGCGGTCGAGCTCGCTTTCGATCGAGCGCAGGATCTCGGCGAAGAATGGGTTCATGATGTCGTGGACGACGACGCCGACAATGCCGGAACGCGAGGTGCGCAGGCTGGCGGCGCGTCGGTTGTAGATATAGCCGATGGCGCGGGCATGTTCCTTGATGCGGTCACGGGTGGTCCCGGCAACCAGAGGGCTGTCGCGCAGCGCCAGCGAGACCGTGGCCGTGGACACGCCGAGCGCATCCGCGATCGTCGAAAGCTTGATTTTTTGTGCCAGCGACGTGTGCTCCCCGGACCTGAACTTCCAGACCTAAACTGTTTAAAGGCGGCGTTATGCCACCGATCGGGGGCAAATCAAAGTTTTTTTGCCAACGCTTCGGCCTCGACATCCGAGGCCGCGCGGCTCCGCAGCCGAAGCCTATGCTCGCGATGGACGATGTAGAGGCCGCTGGCGACGATGATGGCGGCGCCGACCAATGTCCAGCGGTCGGGAAACTGCTTGAAGACGATCCAGCCGGAAATGATCATCCACACCATCTGCGAATAGGGATAGGGCGCCAAAGCCGTGGTCGTCGCCAGCCGGTAGGCCTGGACCAGCAACCAGTGGCCGACGCCGCCGAACACGCCGAGCATCAGCAGCACGAACCAGTGCCAGCCATCATGCGGCAGGGAAAACGAAAACGGCAGCAGGGGCAACAGCAGCAGCGCCGGCGCCAGCGCCGAAAACAGGATGAGGCTCTCCGATGTCTCGGTCGCCGACATGCGGCGCGTCATGATGACGTAGAAGCAGTTCGACAGCATCGAGCCGAGCGCGAAGAGATGTCCGATGCCGAAAACGCCGACGCCCGGCCGGGTGATGATGAGGACGCCGGCAAAGGCCGCCAGGATGGCCAGCCAGCGCCGCCAGCCGGCCCACTCGCCAAGCAGCGGACCGGCCAGTGCCGTGATCACCATCGGCCCGAAGAAATAGATCGAGGTTGTCTCGGCCAATTGCAGGGATTTGAGCGCCAGGACATTGAATATGGTCGATCCGAACAGGAACGCGCCACGCAAGATATGCGCCGGCAGGTTGACCGGACGAAACCGCACCGGTTCGCGCCAGCCGCGCAGCAGCGCGCCGACCAGCACCACATGCACGGCAAAGCGCACCCAGGCAACGACCAGCACGGAAACGCCGGCAAGGACGAGGTATTTGCTTGATGTGTCGAGGAAGGTGAAGCAGACATAGGTGGAAAGCATGCACAAGATCGCCACCGGGGGCGTCGCGCTTTCTACATGTCTTTGGGGAGCACTCACTTGCAGGCCGGGTGGGAAGCTGGGCTGAAGCCCACCTTTGCGGGAATTGCCGGCTCCCGGCAAGGCAATTGTCGGCTGTCGCCACGCCAAAGCCGGCTGGCACAACAAGTGTCGGCGGCAGGCTTAGTCGATACCTTTGAAAGCTACGGGTGCATACGGGTGCCCTTGGTGATCTTGTCGACCAGCTTCTTCTCGGCGCGAAGCGCGATCCCGACCACCTTGGCGTCTTCAGGCGCGAATTCGGCGAAGACGGCGCGGTTGGCCGCGTCAAAGCCGGTCGAAAACATCTCCTCGACATAGAGCGAGGTGGTCACGCCGCGCTCCAGCGTGCGCCGGTGGATCGTGCCCAGCGTCGTCTGGTCGGCGGACAAAACGATGACCGGCTGGATCGACAGCGGGTTGTAGAGATTGCCGGCGCGGTCGTGATAGGGCTCGCCGATGATGTCGGGAAACTGGGCGACGATGCCGCTGGTCAGGAAAGCGGTGACGTTGAGTTTCTGCCAGACCGGCAGATCCTCCCGGAGCACGATTGCAAATTTCGTATCGAACATGAGACATTGGCCATTCGGTTGTGCCCCAATGCGAGGCTGAAGGAGACGATGTCGCACGATCTAGACAGCCAGGCTTTCAAGGGTCTTGGACGTTTGTGCGTCGATGCGGCGGAAAACCGTATCATCTCCGCCCCCGATCCCGCAGGCATGGAGCGGATCGAGGCGCGCTTCCATGGCAGCGCGTTCGACCTGCATCGCCACGACACCTATGCGATCGGGGTGACGCTGCACGGTGTGCAGACGTTTCGGTATCTCGGCGCTGCGCGCCGCAGCCTTCCGGGCCAGATCATCGTGTTGCATCCCGACGAGTTGCATGACGGCGGCGCCGGCACCGAGGACGGCCTGCGCTACCGAATGCTCTATCTGGAGCCGTCGCTGATGCTCGCCTGCCTTGGCGGCGCTTCGCTGCCTTTTGTCAGGGATGGCGTGGTGACGGACGCCGCCTTTTGCGCAACGCTGCTTTTGGCGCTGGGGCCGCTGGAGCAGGAACTCGACGAGTTATTCGTCGACGACTTTCTGACGCAACTGATGCAAAGCCTGATCCGGCATGGCGGCCAGCCGGCGAAGCCGATGACCAGGACGGCGTGGCGGGCGGCTGCGCTGGCGCGCGACTATCTCACGGAAAACCTGAACCGGCCGGTGCGCTCCGGTGAACTGGAAGCGGTAACCGGGCTTGATCGCTATGCCTTGTCACGGCATTTCCGTGCCGCTTTCTCCACCAGTCCACATCGCTTCCTGGTGATGCGCCGGCTTCAGCGCGCGCGGCGGATGATCGCCGCCGGCGAACCATTGGCACAGATCGCGGTCGAAGCCGGCTTCAGCGACCAGAGCCATTTCATCAGGCAATTCAAGAAGGCGTTCGGCATGACACCGGGACGCTGGTCGTCGCTGATCCAGGGCTCTGCCGCGGCGGCCTGATCGCCTGCCGCGACAATCCGCCGGTCAGTCGTCCGATTCGGCGTCGTCGTCGATGAGCACCAGTTCCTCGTTCGAGAGGTTGGCCTCGATGCGGGCAAGCAGTTTGAACAGCGACTTCTGGTCCTTCTTGTCGAGGCCCTTCAGCGCCTGCTTTTCGGTCTTCTTCACCGATTTCTCGATGGCGTGGATGATGTCGCGACCGGTGTCGGTGAGGAAGATATGCGCCTGACGGGCATCGGCCGACGAAGCGCGCTTCTCCAGAAAACCCTGCGCCTGCAGCCGGTTGATAGTCTTGGTGATGGTCGGCGGGCGCACGCCGAGGCGTCCGGCCAGATTGCCAGGCGTCTGGCCGTCCTCACGGTCGAGCGACAGCATGATCTGGTCCTGGCCGGCATAGAAGCCGTGCGCCAGAAGCCGCGCCGCCAGCGCCGTTCTTGCCAGCCTTGCCGCCGAATGCAGCCGGCTCATTGTCGCAGTCTTGTCCGCCTTGGCCATGGTCTTCCCTCTTCGGCCGTACCGGTGCGGGCAGCATAGAGGCAGCCGGCCGGTTGGCAATCGACGATCAAAAAGATTCCGGTGCTTCAAACAGCTTTGCCGGCAAGCATTGTGGTGTCCGCCGTGGCTAATGCCAGATGTTTATTTCAGTTAGATGACAAACGAATTCCCCGTCGGAGTTTTCGTCGCAAGCAGGGTGGTGGAGTGACCGCCGCTCAGCCAGGCTTCACCGCTACGATCATCAGCGCCTGATAGGCATCCTCCAGCTCGCGCAGCGCGGCCTGCGATTGCGGTCCGGCCTGCCTGGCTATGCCGTCCGCGGCATTCGAGGTGTCGCGCTTGCCCGGCCGGTCGTTGTAGGGTGCGACCCTGGTGAAAATCTGCTCGCTGAGGCTGTCCGGGAAGAACAACTGTCCGGTCATCACCGAATTGTCGTCAGGGAAGACCTTGAAATGGATGTGGGTGGTGCGGCCGCGATACCAGCCGGGATAGATGGTGGCGAAGGAAACGATGCCGCTCGCGTCGGTCTTCTGCCAACCACGCAGGAAGGTCTGGCCCGACGTGTCGACGTCGCGGCCGTCACCCTGTCTGGGATAGCCGGAATAGGCGCCTTGCGCGTCGCAATGCCAGATGTCGACGCGGGCGCCGGCAAGTGGGCGGCAGTCCGCGTCGACAACCTGCAGCCGAACGTCAAGGGCTATGCCCTTCTTGCCTTCGGTGACGTCCGCACGTTCGAGTTTCGGGTCGAAATAGAACGGCCCCTCGGTCACTTCGGGCGTAATGGTGCAGACACCGGCGCCGTTTTCGAACAAGGCCAGTCCGGCATAGGGTAAAGTCTGGTCTGCTATCGCGGCGGCGGGCAGGAAGGCACCACCGCCGGCGGTGACCGCGATCAAACCGAGCGCCTGGCGCCGGCTCATTGAGAAGGAGGATGGCTTGCCGGACATATCTTGCCTCTCGAATTGGCCTCTCGTATCCTGATCTGGGCGGTCACAGCGGCTCTCGCCAATGAAAATTCGGCAATGTCGGCAAGCCGGTTTGGCCCATCGGTTTGCCCCGTGCAAAAGCCCGGCACACACCCTATATGGAGCCGACATTCCCTTTTTCTCAGGCCGAATTTTCGAGGCCCAGCACTTTCGAGGCAAGCCATGAGCGACGCACAGACGCAGATCCCCGTAACCGTTCTCACCGGCTATCTCGGCGCCGGCAAGACGACGCTGCTCAACCGCATCCTGTCGGAAAACCACGGCAAGCGCTACGCCGTCATCGTCAACGAGTTCGGTGAAATCGGCATCGACAACGATCTGATCGTGGAATCCGACGAGGAAATCTACGAGATGAACAATGGCTGCGTCTGCTGCACGGTACGCGGCGACCTGATCCGCGTCGTCGAGGGCCTGATGCGCCGGCCAGGCCGCTTCGACGCCATCGTGGTCGAGACCACCGGGCTCGCCGATCCGGTGCCGGTGGCGCAGACCTTCTTCATGGACGACGACGTGCGCTCCAAGACCAGGCTTGACGCGGTGGTGGCACTGGTCGACGCCAAGCACCTGCCGTTACGGCTCAAGGATTCCAGGGAAGCCGAGGACCAGATCGCCTTCGCCGACGTCGTCGTGCTCAACAAGACCGACCTCGTCACATCAGAAGAACTCGCCAAGGTCGAGGCAACGATCCGCGCCATCAATCCGGCGGCGAAGATCCATCGCACGACGCGAGCGGGCGTCGACCTGACCGAAGTGCTCGACCGCGGGGCCTTCGACCTGTCGAGGGCACTGGAAAACGACCCGCATTTCCTCGATGCGCATGACGATCACGATCATCATGACCACGATCATGACGGCCACGATCACCACCACCATGATCATGACGGGCACCACCATCACGCCCATGCGTCCGACATCCATGACGTGACGGTGCAGTCGGTGTCGCTGCGGGGCGGCGAGATGGACCCGAAGAAATTCTTCCCGTGGATCGAGAAGATCACCCAGATGGAAGGCCCCAACATCCTGCGGCTGAAGGGCATCATTGCCTTGAAGGGCGACGACGAGCGCTATGTCATCCAGGGTGTGCACATGATCATCGAGGGCGACCACCAGCGCGCCTGGAAAGACGGCGAAAAACATGAGAGCCGGCTGGTGTTCATCGGCAGGGAACTCGACGCCGAACGGCTGGAGAAGAGTTTTGATGCCTGCCAAGCCTAGGTCATCCTTCGTAGCGCTACTCAGTGCGGGTTGAATATCTCCTCGTGTACACATATCATGTGTACACGATATTAGCGGCGAGGAGTGACCTATGCCTAGATCAGCCGACAACAAGACCGAGCGCTACCAAATCCGCATTCCGGCTGAGCAGAAGGCGATGATCTCCCGCGCCGCAGCGCTGTCGCACAAGGACATGGCCGACTTTATCCTCGACAAGGTCGTGCCCGAAGCGCAGGCCGTGATCGAAGCAGCCGAGATGACGAAGGTGTCCGGTCGCGATTTCTCGCGCATCCTCGACCTGTTGGAGCACCCGCCAAAGCCAAACGCCAAGCTCAAGGCCGCGATCGCTGCCTTGCCGGCTACTCTGTGACGCTTCCATCCTGGCACGAAGAACCGATTGCGAAACGTCATGATCGGGCTTCCTTCGATTGCGGCGACGCTCAGATGCACGATTTTCTGCGGCGGTTCGCGCGACAGAGCCACGACCAGAATGCAGCCAAGACCTTCTGTGCAATCGATGATACGGCTTCGGAGCGTATCCTCGGTTTCTACACAATCGCACCGTCCGCAGTCGCCCATGAAACCGTACCCGAAGCCATGACGAGAGGCTTGGCGCGACACGAGGTTTCCGGTTTCAAGCTTGCACGGCTCGCGACCGACCGCACCGTCGCAGGGCAAGGGCTTGGCGGTCAGTTGCTTGCTGCCGCGGCGTTGCGCTGCCTACGGCTTGCCGGCGAGGGCGGCGGCATCCTACTCATCATCGATGCCAAGAGCGAGCGGGCGGCAAGGTGGTATGCCAGTTATGGCGCCGAGCCCCTCCAAGGATCGGATTTGACCCTGGTGATGCCCCTGGCGACGTTCGCAATCGATCTGCGGGAGAGAGGGCTGCTTTGACAACCGCCTCTCGCGACTTGCCTAACCTCATGGTTGCCGGAACCGCAAACGTCGAGTAAGCCGCCCGGGCTGTCTCTACAATCTCGTCCAGGTGAATAAGAATAGTCATGCCCACAGTCGCCCCGCTTGATCTCGAAGGCCATTGCATCGCCGCCGTCTTTCTCGGTGACGTGCCGCATTTCGCGATGGCCGACGGCGTCGTCCATCGGCTCGACCATGGCCACAAGACAGTTCAGGCCAATGACGGGCTGCTGGCCGCCTTCCATGATGCGGCCAACGACCGGCTGATCACCGGCGGCGAGGACGGCAAGGTGTTTGCCGTGAAAGCGGGCGGCGAGGCCACGGAATTGGCAAGCGCCGCCAGGAAGTGGATCACCAGCGTTGCCGCCGGGCCGCAGGGCGCCATCGCCTATGCCTCAGGCAAGACAGCCTTCGTGCGCTTTGCCGACGGCAAGACCAGGGAATTCGCCCATCCGCGTTCGGTGGAGGGGCTGGCCTTCTCGCCCAAGGGCATGCGCTTCGGCGTTGCCCGCTACAATGGCGCGACGCTGCATTTCCCCGCCGCCGAGGGCAAGCCGGTGGAACTCGAATGGGCCGGTGCCCACACCGGCGTCACCTTCTCTCCCGATGGCGCCTTCCTCGTCACCACCATGCAGGAAAACGCGCTGCACGGCTGGAAGCTCGCCGACGGCAAGCACATGCGCATGACCGGCTATCCCGGCAAGGTGAAAAGCCTGTCGTGGAGCGTGAAGGGCAAGTGGCTGGCGAGTTCCGGCGCGCCGGCGGCGATCGTCTGGCCGTTTTCCGGCAAGGACGGCCCGATGGGCAAGGCGCCGCTGGAGCTCGGCACGCGCGGCAACGCCATGGTGACGGCTGTCGCCTGCCACCCGAGCCAGGATGTCGTTGCCGTCGGCTATGATGACGGCATGGTGATGGCGGTGCGTTTTGCCGACGCCAAGGAAGTGCTGTTGCGGCGGCCGGGCAAGGGCGCCATCACCTCGATGATGTGGGACAAGGAAGAACGCCGTGTCGCCTTCGGCAGTGCCGCCGGCGATTGCGGCGTCATCGATATCACGGCCTGACCCCGCTCACTCCGCTCCGCACGACACTTTGCCGTTGATTTCAACCGGTTTGCCGTCCTGGTCCGTATCCGCCGCGGCGTCGTAGACGGCGAGCGTATAGCTCCCGTCGTAGACGCCTTCGTCGCTGGTCTTGGTCAGGATCGTCAGTTCAACCGAGTTGATCTTTTGCGCGGCCTCGTGCTCACGATAGATGTTCAGCCGCAATTCCTTGCCGTCGAGCCAGTACTGCGTCAGGTTGGAATCCTCGAACACGGTCTTGCGCAGGGTGTCGCCGGCAGGCCGGCTCAGAATTTCGAGGTTGCCGCGAAAGTTGAAGGTCGGCCCGCCCATGCCTCTGGTGACGCCTGCCTCGACCTCGAATGTCGCCGCCGTGTCCTCGGTGGAGCACCAGATGCCGCCCGAGGCAAAGGCAGCGCCAGCCGACGACAGAAGCATTGCCACACATATGATCGTTCTCATTTTGCCCCTCCACCTCAAATCCCGCTCATATTGGCGCTGACTTCGGCAGCACGGTCAAGCGCCGCTGCCAAAGGCTGAGCCAACGCAGGACAGATGCGCGGCCAATTGCGGATGCAGACACGGATTGGCTAAGAGGGATCGACCAGAGGGGTTTTCATGCACAGCGACACGTCCAGGACGTCCATCGGCGGCATCGGCCGCGACCGCATTGCCGATTTGCGCGAGACCGAGGGGGCAGCCTTCCGCAAGGCGCGGCCGCAATCGCAGGCAAAGGCCGGCAACGGCCTGCCCGGCTTCTTCGGCGGCGTCCCTATGCACTGGATGAACGACTGGCCGACGCCGTTCCCGATCCTGGTCGACAGCGCCAGGGGCGCGACGATCACCGATATCGACGGAAACAAGCTCGACGATTTCTGCCTTGGAGACACCGGCTCGATGTTCGGCCATTCGCCGCCGTCGGTGGCCCGCGCCATCCGCCGGCAGGCCGGACGAGGCCTGACCTATATGCTGCCTTCGGAGGATGCGCTCGCCATCGGACCGTTGCTGCAGCAGCGCTTCGGCCTGCCGTTCTGGCAGATCGCGACGACGGCGACCGACGCCAACCGCTTTGCATTGCGCGTTGCCCGCGCAATCACCGGCCGGGAGAAGATCCTGGTCTTCAACGGCTGCTATCACGGCTCTGTCGACGAGACGATGGTGCGGCTGATCAACGGCAAGCCCGTCAACCGGCCGGGATTGGCCGGCGAGTTCCGCGACCTGACCCGCACGGCCAAGGTCATCGAGTTCAACGATGTTTCAGCACTCGAAGCCGCGCTTGGGGATAAGGACGTCGCCTGCGTCATCACCGAGCCGGTACTGACCAATTCCTGCATGGTGCTGGCCGATCCGGGTTACCATGACGCCCTGCGCAAACTGACACGCCAAGCCGGCACGCTGCTTCTGATCGACGAGACGCACACGATCTCGACCGGCCCCGGCGGCTATACGAGGAAGTATGGCCTCGACCCGGACCTCTTCGTGCTGGGCAAGCCGATTGCCGGCGGTGTGCCGGCCAGTGTGTGGGCGATGAGCGATGATGTCGCCTCGCGCTACGCAGCCTACAACAGGGATAAGGACCCGGGCTATTCCGGCATGGGCACGACGCTGTCGGCCAACCCGCTGCAGTTCGCAGCGATGCGCGCCACGCTTGAGGAGGTGATGACCGAGGGGAATTACGACCGGATGGACCATCTGGCGCGGCGGCTCGATGCCGGACTGACCGGCGTGATCGATCGCTATCGTCTGCCCTGGCATGTTTCCCGCGTCGGCGCCCGCGTCGAGTTCATCTGTGCGCCCGGTCCGCTGCGCAATGGCGCCGAGGCGGAAATGGCGCATGCACCGGAACTGGAGGCCGCCATCCATGTCGCGCTGGTCAATCGCGGCGTGCTGATCGCACCCTTCCACAACATGATGCTGATCTCGCCGGCGACCTCGGCTGCCCAGGTCAACCGGCTGATCACCGCCTTCGGCGCGGTTGCGGCGAAGCTTGCGGCATGAGACAAGCGGCGATGGACCACCCCAATGCCATGATGACCTCACCTTCGGGCTCGACACCTGCCGAGGCGCAAGCCTTTCTCGACGCCCATCCCGAGATCGAGGCCTTCGATATCGTGCTGACCGATGCCAATGGCGTCGGCCGTGGCAAGATCGTGCGCCGGCATGAGTTGAAGAGCATCTTCGAGGGCGGCCGCCACATGCCGATCTCGATCCTCGGCCTCGACATCACCGGCGAGGATGTGCACGAGACCGGACTGATCTGGACGACCGGTGATGGCGACCTCAGGGCATGGCCGATCCCCGGCACGCTGGTGCCGCTCTACGGTACGAGCCCGCCGCGCGGCCAGTTGCTGATGGCGATGTACATGCTCGACGGCCGGCCGATGTCGTCGGATCCGCGGCTGGCGCTGGCTCGGCAGGTGGAGATCCTGGCGGCCAAGGGTCTGTACCCGGCCGGAGCCTTCGAACTCGAATTTTTTCTACTTGCCAATGAGCGCGATGCCGACGGCAAGGTGCAGCCCGCGCGCGCCGTGCTCGACGGCCGCGTCTCGGGCAAGACTGAAGTCTATTCGGTCGATCATCTGCACGGCATGGAGCCGCTGTTCTCCGACATCTATGCCGCGGCCAAGGCGCAAGGCATTCCGGCCGAGACGGTGATTTCCGAATATGCGCCCGGCCAGTACGAACTGACGCTGAACTACCGCAAGGATGTGATGCGGGCGGCCGACGATCTGGTCATGCTGAAGCGGCTTGTGCGGGCGCAGGCGCGCCGCCATGGCGTCACCGCCTGTTTCATGGCCAAGCCGATCGAGAAATATGCCGGCTCGGGCATGCATTTCCACGTCTCGCTGCAGGACAAGGCCGGCCGAAACGTCTTTGCCGAAGCCGGCGGCGAGAGCTGGTCGCTGCCGCTGCTGCAGGGGCTTGGCGGCCTGATCCAGACGATGGCGGAATCGATGCTGGTGTTTGCACCGCACGCCAATTCGTGGCGGCGCTTCGTTTCGCAATCCTATGCGCCGGTGGCGCCGACCTGGGGTGTCAACAACCGATCGGTGGCCTTACGTGTGCCGGCCGGCGACGCCAAGAACCGGCGCATCGAGCACCGGCCGTCCGGCGTCGACGCCAACCCTTATCTGATCGCCGCGACCGTGCTCGCCGGCATCATCAAAGGCATGGATGAAGGCCTCGATCCGGGTCCCGAAACGACCGGCAACGGCTATGAGGCAGCGGTCACGCGCACGACCATGCCTGTCGACTGGCGCGCCGCGATCGAAGCGGCGCGGACGTCCAGCTTCCTGAAGAACGCGCTCGGCGAGGACCTGCACCGGACCTTCGTGGCGATCAAACAGTCCGAGTATCTGCGGGTGGCACGCACGGTCAACGAACTGGATTACCACCTCTATCTGCACGAGGTTTGATGGGTTCATGATGGGCGGCGATCACTTTTTCGCCGCCTCCATCAAATGAGGTAGCGGATCTCCTGTTCAGAACATATCATGAACATATGAGCGCACTTACCGTCCGTGAAAAGCTGGCGATCCTCTCCGACGCCGCCAAATACGATGCCTCCTGCGCCTCTTCCGGTGCTGCAAAAAAGGATTCCTTGAAATCCGGCGGCATCGGCTCCACCGAAGGCAGGGGCATCTGTCATTCCTACGCGCCGGATGGCCGCTGCATTTCCCTTCTCAAGATCCTGCTGACCAATTTCTGCATCTACGATTGCAGCTATTGCATCAACCGCTCGTCGTCCAATGTGCGGCGCGCCCGTTTCACCATCGAAGAGGTGGTGAAACTGACCATGGATTTCTACAGGCGCAACTATATCGAAGGCCTGTTCCTGTCCTCCGGCGTCGTCCGCTCACCGGACGAGACCATGGGCGAGATGGTCGAGGTGGCACGCCGACTGCGCTTGGAGGAGAAGTTCTCCGGCTACATCCATCTGAAGACGATCCCGGAAAGTTCGGCGGAACTGGTCGAGAAGGCAGGGCTTTATGCCGACCGGCTGTCGATCAACGTCGAACTGCCGACCGATGAGGGCGTGAAGCGGCTGGCGCCCGAGAAGAAGCCGGAGACAATCCGGCTTTCCATGGCCAGGCTGCGCCAGAAGATGGAGGAGAAGGCTGAGCCGACTTTGAAGACCAAGAAGCGCGAACGCTTTGCGCCGGGCGGTCAGTCGACGCAGATGATCATCGGCGCCGACAAGACATCCGACGACGGCATCCTTCACACCAGCGCGCGGCTCTATGGCAGCTATCATCTGCGGCGCGTCTATTACTCGGCTTTCAGCCCCATTCCGGATTCGTCATCGTCGCTGCCCTTGCTGAAACCACCGCTGATGCGCGAGCACCGGCTCTATCAGGCCGACTGGCTGATGCGGTTCTATGGGTTTTCACAGCCGGAAATCCTTGCCGGGAGCAGTGACGGCATGCTCGATCTCGCCATCGACCCGAAGCTCGCCTGGGCGCTGCGCAACCGGGGACAGTTTCCGGTCGACATCAACCGCGCCGACCGCGAAGCGCTGCTGCGGGTGCCGGGTCTCGGCACCAAGGTGGTGGCGAAGATTTTGGAGACGCGCCGGCACCGGCGCATGCGGCTCGAGGACGTCGGACGGATCTGCCAGTCGGTCGCCAAGCTCAGGCCGTTCATCATCGCCGAAGGCTGGTCGCCTGGTGCGCTGACCGACAAGGCCGGCCTGCGCGACAAGATCGCCCACTCCTGCGAACAATTGTCGTTGTTCTGATCATGCGGCCGGCGAAACTCGATCTCGCCAGATACAGTGTGCGGCTCGGCAGCGAGACCGATTTTGCCGGCTGGCGTGACGCGGCACGGCGGCTGGCCCTGAATGAGGTCAGGCCCGAGGACGTCGGCTGGCATGTCGCGCCGGGCTCTGATCAGGCAGAATTGCCTGAAGTGCCCGCGGGCGCGCAGCTCGTCGTGCCGCGCGACTTCATCGGGCATGCCGAAACGGCGTTCTGCTATTCCGATCCCGGCCGGTTTGCCTTTCTCTACAGAGCGCTTTGGCGATTGCGCGACGAGCCTAAACTGCTGGAAATCGCGTCGGATCCCGACACCAGGCGGCTTGAGACCATGGAAAAGGCGGTGCGGCGCGACAGCCACAAGATGCATGCCTTCGTGCGCTTCCGAAAAATCGGCGACGGTGCCGATGAGCGCTATGTCGCCTGGTTCGAGCCGGATCATTTCATCGTCGAGCGCAACGCCGATTTCTTCGTCAGGCGTTTCACCGGCATGCGCTGGACGATCCTGACGCCCTATGCCTCCGCCGATTGGGATGGCGAAAGGCTGGCTATCGGACCGGGCGCGGCCAAGGGCGATGCGCCTGATCAAGACGACACCGAGGCGCTCTGGCGCACCTATTTCGAGAACATCTTCAATCCGGCGCGATTGAAGGTGAAGGCCATGCAGAAGGAGATGCCGAAGAAATATTGGCGGAACCTTCCCGAGGCTTCGCTCATTCCAGACATGATCGCAGGAGCGGACAAGGCCGCCAAGGACATGATTGCGAAGATGCCGACAACACCCGCGCCGCACCACGCAAAGGTGCAGGCACGGCATTGGCCGAAGCAACAGCCTGCCGAGACGGCGGAGGACGATGTCGCAAGCACGATTTCGGAGTTGCGTGAGGTAGCGAAAGGCTGCCGTCGCTGCCCGCTGTGGCGCGACGCGACGCAGACCGTCTTCGGTGAGGGCCCCGACAATGCCAAAGTGATCTTCGTCGGCGAACAGCCGGGGGATCAGGAGGATCTCGCCGGCAAACCTTTCGTTGGTCCGGCCGGCAAGGTGTTCGATGCGATCCTGGACGATGCCGGTGTCGATCGGCAAAAGGTCTATGTCACCAACGCGGTCAAGCACTTCAAGTTCGAGCCGCGCGGCAAGCGCCGCATCCACTCCAAGCCGAATTCCGGTGAGATTCAGGCCTGCCGGTGGTGGATCGACCAAGAATTCGAGCTGATCAATCCGAACCTCGCCGTGGCACTCGGCGCGACAGCGGCGATGTCGCTGCTCGGCAAGGCGATCCCGGTGACAAAGATGCGCGGACAAGTGATCGAGCGCGAGGACGGATTGCGCGTGTTCATCACCATCCATCCCTCCTTCATCCTGCGCATCCACGATCGGGCGGACAAGGAAGCCGAACGCGAACGGTTCCTGCAGGATATGAAGCTGGTGAAGCGGCTGATGGCCGCCTGATCAGTTTTGTTTTTGCGCGATTCCAGACGGAAAACCACTTGACACTTTTCCTGGTACTGCTTTGGCTACCTAATCAGAATCGCCCTGAGATCGTTGACATTCGTACCGGTCGGGCCGGGCACGAAAAGATCGCCAACCGCGTCGAAGGCCGTCCAGGCATTGTTGCCGGCAAGCATAGCCTTGGCGTCCACCCCGGCTGCGCGCATGCGCGATACGGTCGAGCCATCGGCGAAGGCGCCGGCATTGTCTTCCGAACCGTCGATGCCGTCGGTGTCGGCGGCCAGTGCGTGGATGCCGTCGACGCCATTGATGCCGATGGCGAAAGCCAGCAGGAATTCCGAATTGCGGCCGCCCTTGCCTTTTGCGCGCAGCGTCACGGTTGTCTCGCCGCCCGACAGGACCAGCACCGGCTTTTTAAATGGCCGGTTGCGGGTCGCCACTTCGCGCGCGATCGCGGCATGGACGCCGCCAACCTCGCGCGCCTCACCTTCGATGGCATCGGAGAGGATGATGGCTTCAACGCCTTGCCGTTTCGCTTCCGCAGCAGCCGCTTCGAGCGACACCCCGGCCGAAGCGATCAAATGCACCTCGTTGCACGAAAAGCGCTCGTCATTCGGGCTTGGCGCATCGGCGGCCGGCGAATTGATATGCGCCATCACCGAGGCCGGCAGTTTCATGCCATAGGCCGATATCGAGGCCAGCGCGTCTGCGCGGCTGCCTGTATCCGGTACGGTTGGGCCGGAGGCGACCATTGCCGGATTGTCGCCGGGAATATCGGAGACGATCAGCGACACCACCCTGGCCGGCCATGCGGCCGCCGCCAGCCTGCCGCCCTTGATGGTGGAAAGGTGCTTGCGGATTGTGTTCATCGCCGCGATCGGCGCACCCGAGGCGAGCAGCGCCTCATTGACGGCGATCTCGTCGGCCAACGTCAAGCCGCCAGCGGGCGACGGCAACAGCGCCGATCCGCCGCCGGAAATCAGCGCCACCACTAGGTCATCCTCAGTCAGACCCTGGACCTTGGCGAGCAGGCGCCGCGAGGCTTCCAGACCGGCAGCGTCCGGCACCGGATGAGCCGCCTCGATGATCTCGATGCGCTCGCAGGTCGCGCCATAGCCATAGCGGGTGACGACCAGCCCTTCGATCGGGCCGGCCCACACTTTCTCGAACGCTGCCGCCATCTGCGCCGAGCCTTTGCCCGCGCCGATGACGATGGTACGGCCCTTTGGCCTGGCCGGCAGATGATCCCGGATGGTTCGTTCCGGATCGGCGGCGGCAACGGCGGCGTTGAAGATGGAGGTCAGGAAGGCCTTGGGATCGAGCACGGTCATTCGGCGTCCCGAGGCAATGCCAGGCCGCGCTTGTCGACGCCCAAATGATCGCACAGCGCATCGACGACGACGCCATGATCCTCCCGCTCCGGCAGTCCGGAGACGGCGATCACACCAATGACGCCGGCGCCCTTGACGGTCACCGGAAAGCCACCGCCGGCCAGCACGTAGTCGGCAATATCCAGCCCTTCGCCGATCTTGAAGCTGCGGTCCGGGCGCTGCTGTTCCAGCACCATGCGGTAGGTGCTTCTCAGGAACCGCCTGACCACATTGATCTTGCGTCGCGCCCAGTCGGGATTGGAAGCATTCGAGCCCGGCAGCGCGGCGTAGAAGAGCGGCCGGTCCCACAGCCTGATGTCGACTATGATGGGCAGTTTCTCGGCAATTGCACGATCGCGAATGGCGGAGCCGATTTTGAAAGCGACGGCCTCGTCGAAGGCGGGGAAGACGAGCGTGGCTTCCTGCTTCTTAATGGTCTCGATGTCGTCGGCCACTGTTTCGCTCCCGATGTCGTTGCTGGCTTTGGCTGACTATCGCGGTGCGGTCAAGACACCGGCGGTTCAGGTGCGTCCATCTACCAGGACCATGTCCAACGCCGCCTCGGCATGAATTTGGGTGACGTCGAAAGCTGGCAACGGATAGTCGTCCGAAGCGGCCAGCAACGGAAGCTCGGTGCAACCTAAGATCACCGCCTGCGCGCCGCGCGCCTGGAGGTCTAACGCCATATCCAGCAGAGCAGCCCTTGAGTTCTGGCTCACGATGCCCAGCGTCAGTTCATCGATGATGATACTGTGCAAGGCTTCACGCTCTTTCTGCTGCGGGGTCAGGACTTCGAGCCCATAACGCTGTAGCAGTCGTCCCGAGAAAAAATCCTGCTCCATCGTGAAGCGCGTTCCCAACAGCCCGACACGCTCAAAGCTCCGCGACTGAATGGCCTGCGCTGTGGCATCGGCGACATGCAGCAGCGGGACGGAAAGCAGGGGCTCCACTTGGTCGGCCACACGGTGTGCGGTGACGGAGGTGATCATGACCAGATCAGCGCCGGCCCTTTCCAGGTTTCGTGCCGCTTCGGTTACCGTTTCAGCGAGATCGTCCCAGCGTCCGAGCGCGGCCATCTCGTTCAACTCGTCGAAGTCCAGCGTAAACAGGACCGACCTGGCATTGTGATGTCCGCCGAGGCGCCGATGCGCGGCCTGATTGAGCAGCCGATAGTAAATCGCGCTCGATTCCGAGCTCATCCCCCCTATCATGCCGATGAGTTTCTCCTGACGGACGGTCATTGATGGGGTCCCCTCACACCTGCCCCTGCACTATAACAGATCGGTCTTGGCTGGCCGCCCCGCCACATAAACCTCGCGGACAGTGCGGTCGTCACCCAGCGTCTGCAGCAGGAACAGTTCCTGCGCCAGCGTCTCGACCGTTTCCATCCTGAGCCGCATCGCCGGCGTTGCCCTGGCGTCCAGCACGACGATGTCGGCATCGCTGCCTTCATCCAGCGTGCCGATCTTGTCAGCCACCGACAGCGCCTCGGCATTGCCGCGCGTCATCTGCCAGAAGGACTGGAGCGGGTTGAGCTTCTCTCCGTTCAGCGCGATCACCTTGTAGCCCTCGTCCATGGTACGCAGCATGGAGTAGTTGGTGCCGCCGCCGACATCGGTGGCAGCGGCGATCCGGACCGGCTTGCCGCGGCGCCGGAAGCGCTGGTAGTCGAACAGGCCGGAACCGAGGAACAGGTTGGAGGTCGGGCAGAACACCGCTACCGAGCCCGAGTCCGAAAGCGCATCCGCTTCGCGCTCCGACAAATGGATGCAATGGCCGAACAGGCTTCTTTTGCCCAACAGCCCATAATGCTCGTAGACGTCAGTGTAGTCGCGCGACCAGGAATAGAGTTCTTTGGTGAAGGCGATCTCGGCATGATTTTCCGACAGATGCGTCTGCATGTGCAGGTCGGGGTATTCGCGGCACAGCGCGCCAGCCATTTCCATCTGCTCTGGCGACGAGGTGATAGCGAAGCGTGGGGTGATGGCATAAAGCTGCCGCCCCTTTCCGTGCCACTCGGCGATCAGCGCCTTTGTGTCGTCGTAGCCGGATTGCGGCGTGTCGAGCACGCCGTCGGGGGCGTTGCGGTCCATCATCACCTTGCCGGCGATGTTGAGCATGTTGCGGTCATGCGATTCGGCAAAGAAGGCCTCGGCCGAAGCCTTGTGCACCGAGCAGTAGGCGGCAACCGTCGTGGTGCCGTGGCGCACCATCTCGTCGAGGAACAGCCGGGCGATGCGGCGGCCGTGCTGGGCGTTGGCGAACTTCGTTTCCTCCGGAAAAGTGTAGGTTTTCAACCAGTCGAGCAGTTCTGCGCCATAGGAGGCGATGACCTGCATCTGCGGAAAATGCACATGGGCATCTATGAAGCCGGGCAGCAGCAGATGCGGCCGATGGTCGATTTTTCTCATCACCTCGCCGGCCTGCTTTTCGACCTCGGCATAGGCACCCGAGGCAACGATCCTGCCGTCGCGGATCAGCAGGCCGCCATCCTCTTCGTAGCGCCAGGCGGAATGGTCGTCGATGGTTTGCGGCCAGCGCACGAAGGACAGCGTGCGGCCGCGCAGAAGTGTCGAGGTCATGCTATTTCCCTGCGCCTTCGAACCAGGCCACCAGCAGCGCCCGTTCCTTGTCGGTGATCTGTGAGACGTTGGCGGGCGGCATGGCGTGGCTGCGGCCTGCCTGCAGATAGATCTCCCGGGCGTGGTTGGCGATGTCGGCGTCGGTGTCGAGCATCACGCCCTTCGGTGCATGATAGATGCCCTCATAGACCGGCTCCGCCGCATGGCACATCGAGCAGCGGCCGAGCACGGTGTCGCGCACGGCCGGGAAATGCGCTGAAGCGACATAGATTTGCGCCGACGCGGATTCCTTGGGTTCGCCGGTCAGCACTTTCGGCGCAGTCGACAGCCAGATGATGACGATGAACAGGACGAGTGCCGCCATCCAGGTCCAGGTCGGATTGCCTTTGCGGGCATGGATCGAGTTGAAATAGTGCCGGATCAGCACGCCGATGATGAACACCAGCGAGGCGATGACCCAGTTGAACTCAGTACCGAACGCCAGCGGATAATGGTTCGACAACATCAGGAACAGCACCGGCAGCGTCAGATAATTGTTGTGCAGGGAGCGCTGCTTGGCAATCTTGCCGTATTTCGGGTCGGGCTTGCGGCCGGCGATGAGGTCGGCGACGACGATCTTCTGGTTGGGGATGATGACCATGAAGACGTTGGCCGACATGATCGTGGCGGTGATGGCGCCCAGATGCAGGAAGGCGGCGCGGCCGGTGAAGAGATGCGTCAGCCCCCAGGCGATGAACACCAGTACGCAGTAGAGCACCAGCATCAGGCCGGTGTCGCTTTTGCCGAGCGGCGAGCGGCACAGCAGATCATAGACCACCCAGCCGACGCCGATCGTCGCCAACGACAGCAGGATGCCGACCGGGACCGACATCGGGAGCACGTTGGGATCGATCAGGAACAGATCGGCCCCGGCATAATAGACGACGCACAGCATGGCGAAGCCGGACAGCCAGGTGGCGTAGGATTCCCATTTGAACCAGGTCAGGTGCTCGGGCATTTCGGCCGGCGCCACCAGATATTTCTGGATGTGGTAAAAGCCGCCGCCATGCACCTGCCATTCCTCGCCGAAGGCGCCGACCGGCATGCCCGGGCGCTGGCGCAGGCCGAGATCGAGCGCGACGAAGTAGAAGGACGAGCCGATCCAGGCGATGCCGGTGACGACATGCAGCCAGCGCACGGCAAAACTTAGCCAGTCCCAGAAAATCGCGAAATCCATCATTGAAATCGTCCCTGCCGATTGGGCGACTTTACGGGTTGGAGCGCAAACGGAAAGAGGCGAGGTGCACGATGACTTTCAAAAAAAAATGGAAAATACTAAGCTGTTCCCACGCAGCCGCATGAGAGCCACGAACCGCATGGCCTATCTCGACAACATCTCCGTCTTCGTCCGCGTCGTCGAGCTCGGCAACCTGTCGGCGGCCGGGCGCGACATGCGCATTTCGCCGGCGGTCGCCTCCAACCGCATCAAGGAGTTGGAGAAGCACCTGGGCGTGCGGCTGTTCAACCGCACCACACGGCAATTGATGCCGACCGAGCATGGGACGGTTTTCTACGGGGGCGCCAAGCAGGTGCTGGAGGCGATCACCGAGGCGGAAGCTGCAGTCTCTGCGCTTTCCGGCCAGCCGCGCGGCACCATCCGCGTCACCGCACCTTTGGGCCTCGGGCGACGGCTGGTGGCTTCGGGCATTCCGGATTTCCACGACAAATATCCTGATATCGAGGTGCGGCTCAGGCTCTCGGATCACAATGTCGACATCATGAAGGAAGGCATCGACGTCGCTTTCCGGCTCGGCATCATCGAAGATTCCAGCCTCAGGATGCGCGGCATCATGGAATGCGAGCGCGTGCTGGTGGCGGCGCCGAAATATCTCGAGGCCCGCGGCGAACCGTTGGAGCCGCAGGAGCTGATCGGCAAGAAGCACGACTGCCTGATGCTGCGTTATTCCGGCGCGCGCGAATATGTGTGGACGCTGCAGACCCCCACAGGCCCGCAGAAATTCGAGGTGCACGGGCCCTACGACACCGACGATGGCGACGTGCTGACCGGCTGGGCGCTTTCGGGGCGCGGCATCATCAACAAGCCGCGCTTCGAGGTCGAGCCATTCATCCGCGACCGGCGGCTGAAGGTGATCCTGAGCAGCACGCCACCGACACCGGTGCAGTTCGCCGCCGTCTATCCGCACAAGAAGCTGCAGGATCCAAAAGTACGGCTGCTGCTCGACTTCATGGCCGAGCGCTGCCAGCGACTGATCAACGATCTTCTTGCTGGCAAATAGGGACTGTCTACAGTGAGGGAGGCACCGGTCGATCCTTGAACCATAGCCAACGTTCGAGATTGGCCGAAGCCTCCCAACGTCGTCATCTCTGGGCGAAACAGGAGCGAAGCTCCGTCGCGGAGACCCTGGGATCCATGCCGCGACCTTCACCAAGCAGTGCAGCGGAGCAGAATTCTGCACCGCAGCAGCGCTCTGAAGTCGCGGCATGGATCCTATGGTCTGCGCCGCGTCGCTTCGCTCCTTGCTCCGCCATAGGATGACGAAATCATTGATTGCTGGCCGGCACGTGACCGGCGCTTGGCCCAGCGCCAGCGGTTGCCATCCCTGGATGTGGCGAACATAGTTCAGGTGGTATTTCGTCTCGCAGGGACCATCGATGGACAACGGCGCCACAATGCATCTTGCCGTTTCGCTGTTTCCGGGAACCACCGATCCATCACCGGGGCGGGAATTCAGCCACCTGGCCGGTTTAGTGCAAAAGGCCGAAGCGGCGGGCCTGGACATGGTGCTGCTTGCCGATTCAGCGCCGGCTTCCGGCGGCGGTGCCGCGAACAGTCCGATGCCCTTCGAAGCGACCACTTTGCTGGCCGCATTGGCAACTGTCACAAGCAGGATCGGCCTGGTTGCCGCTTCCTCGATAATTGCCCACCAACCCTACAATCTGGCGCGCCGTTTCGCTTCGCTCGACATCATCAGCCATGGCCGCGCCGGCTGGCACGCGACCATGGCGCAGGCGCCACGGGAAGCAGCCAATTTCAGCCGGCCCGAAGGATTTTCGCCTGACGATTTCCGCCGTCACAGTGAGGAATATATCGGCATCGTGCAAGGTCTGTGGCAGGGCTGGGATGCGGACGCGCTGCTGTTCGACCAGAGCGGCGGCCGCTTCCACGACCCCGAAAAAATGCATCTGCTCGAGCACAAGGGCGCGTTCTTTTCCGTGCGCGGACCGCTGAACGTCGCCCGGTCGCCGCAGGATACGCCAGTGCTCGTCTTGTCGGGCCTGCAGGAGTCCGACTTCGATATTGCCGCTCGCACCGCCGATATCATCCTGCTGGACGGCGGACCAGTGGAGGGCACGACAGAACGCTATGACGATATCAGGCGCCGTGTCACGGCGTGCGGACGCGATCCGGACGCCGTGAAAGTGCTGACGAACGTCGCGCCTACCGCCGATAGTAAGCCGGCTGCCCTCGCCGAGAGGCTGGAAAGGGAATTCCGGGCGAGAGGCTGCGACGGGTTCAACATCCTGATGCCGGCACAGCTTTCAGCGCTCGACGATTTCGTCGATCTGATTTTGCCGGAACTGAGGCAGCGTGGCCTGTTTCGAGAGAACTATCGCGGCACGACGTTGCGCTCGCATCTCGGGCTTGCCGGCGGAGGTGACCGATGACCGCTCGCCAGATGAAGCTCGGCGCCTTTCTGTGGGCGACAGGCCACCACATCGCCGCCTGGCGCCATCGCAAGGCGCACGTCACCGCCGGCACTGACATCGACCATTACATCGCGCTGGCGCGCACGGCGGAGGCGGCGAAGTTCGACATGATCTTCTGCGAGGACGCCGCCGGCCTGCGCGAGGCCAATATCGGCATCGCCAGCCAGACGTCGCGCTCAATCGGCTTCGAGCCGATCAGTCTGCTTTCGGCGCTTGCCGTCCAGACCAGCCGCATCGGCCTCGTCTCGACAGCCTCGACGAGCTACAACGAGCCCTATGGGCTCGCACGAACCTTCCTGTCGCTCGATCATCTGAGTGGCGGCAGGGCCGGCTGGAACCTGGTCACCTCGGCCAGCCCCATCGAAGCCGCCAATTTCGGCTCGACCGGCCTCAAGCCCCACGCCGATCGCTATGAGCGCGCGCGTGAATTCGCCGAAGTCGTCACCGGGCTCTGGAACGGCAAGCTCGGCGCTTCCGGTCACGACGGCCAGAGCTTTTCGGTGCGGGATCCGCTCGACCTGCCACGCTCGCTACAGAGCGCGCCTGTCATGGTCCAGGCCGGTGCCTCGGATGTCGGCCGCGACCTCGCTGCCCGCACCGCCGACGTGGTGTTCACAGCGGCGCAGACTTTCGAGGAAGCGAAGGCCTTCTACGACGATCTCAAGGGGCGCATGGCCGCCTATGGGCGTGAGCCGGACGACATCAAGATCATGCCGGGCGTTGCTCCGGTGGTGGCTGAAACAGAAGCCGAAGCCCGGGAGAAACACGAGGAATTGCAGGCGCTGATCCCCGACGATGTCGGCGTGGCGCTGCTGTCCAGCTATCTCAGCATCTCCGACCTGTGGCGCTATCCGATCGACGGACCGCTGCCGGAATTGCCGGAGAGCGAGGGGATGAAAAGCCGGCAGGCGCTGGTCGTCGAGCAGTCGCGCCGCGACGGCCTTTCCATCCGCCAGTTGGCCCGGCATTTTGCCGGCGCGCGTGGCCATTGGCGCATCGTCGGCACTGCGGCCCAGGTGGCCGACGAGTTGCAGGCACGGTTCGAGGGCGGTGCGGCCGACGGTTTTAACGTCATGCCCTCATATTTCCCGGGCGAACTCGATGCCTTTGCCACACTCGTCGTGCCGGAACTGCAGCGACGCGGCCTGTTCCGCAAGGAGTACGACGGCCGCACACTGCGCGACCAACTGGGTTTGAAACAGCCGGTCAACTGCGGTGCAGCCTAGCCTGCCATCACCCTGCCATGCGGAATTTGCTGGTCGGCACTTAAGGCTGCGCTGTGACTGACCAGCGCCGTCATGATCTCAGCTGCCGCCAGCGCCGCGATGACCTGTGGGCGCTTGTCTTTGACCGTATCGCCGCCGATCGGCGAGACGAGGCGGGCAAACTCGGCCTCGCTGCCTGCCGCCGATTTCAGGAACCAGTTCCTGAACGTCGCTTTCTTGGTCTTCGAGCCGATCATGCCGACATAGGCGGCATCGCCGCGCTTCAGCGCCTCGGCGACGATCAGGAAATCCAGCGCATGATCGTGGGTCAGGATGGCGAAGGCGGTGCCGGCGGGAGCGTTTCGCACCTCGGCCTCGGGCATCGGCGTCAGCCGGGTCTCGACGGTCTCCGGCATGCCTTCCAGTGCTTCGGCCCGCGTCTCGATGACGATGCCGTGCACGGGAAGAAGTGCGATCGTCGACGCCAGCGCCTGGCCGACATGGCCGCCGCCGAAGATGTAGACACGCGGCAAGTGAGCCTCCTCGGCTTCCGCAGCCGCAACCAGATCGGCGGCAAGGGCTGCATCGACGAGCCGGATCAGCACTTCGACGCGCCCGCCGCAGCATTGGCCGATCTCGGGGCCCAAAGGCACGTCGAGGGTCGCGCGAATATCCCTCCCCCTTGAGGGGAGGGTGGCGGCGAAGCCGTCGGGTGGGGTCGTCGCAGCAGTGCTCGACGCTTTAGGTCGCGCGCTGCCTCTGCCGACCCCCTCTGGCCGCTTTGCGGATTGCCCTTCGCTATGGCTTCGGGCGCTCGTCGCTGAAAAAGCCAAATCGTTGGCTTTTTCTCGGCTTCCGGCCGATCGCTCCTCACCCCCCTCAAGGGGGGAGAAAAGCATCTGCCTGGCCTTGTCGATGGCCATATACTCAAGTTGCCCGCCGCCGATCGTGCCCGATATCGCCGATTGCGAGACGAGCATGAAGGCGCCGTTCTCGCGTGGCGTCGAGCCTTTTGTCCCGGCGACCTCGATCAAAGCGATACGGCCCTGCCTGGCAAGGAAGTCTTTGAGGCTTTGCACTTTCGAATTCATCATTCGCATTCCCGTGCGGGAAACATAGGGTTTTTCGGCTTGAAATGCACGTGTGGCCGAACCTCGGGCCAGACTCAGGCCTTGGCCTCTTTCTTCAGCCGCTCGATGGCCATCAGTACCCGTTCCGGCGTTGCCGGAGCATCGAGGCGCGGGCAGATCTTGTGGTCGGCGACACTGGCCACCGCGTCCGACAGGGCGTGCAGCACCGACATGCCGAGCGGGAACGGCGGCTCGCCGACCGCTTTGGAGCGGTGGATGGTCGGCTCGCCGGCTTCCGGCCAGTCGGCCAAGGTGACGTTGAATATCTTCGGCCGGTCGGAGGCGAGCGGAATCTTGTAGGTCGATGGCGCGTGCGTGCGCAGCCGGCCCTTGGCGTCCCACCACAGTTCTTCCGTCGTGACCCAGCCCATGCCCTGGATGAAGCCGCCCTCGATCTGGCCGATATCGATCGCCCGGTTCAGCGAGCGGCCGCAGTCATGGAGAATATCGGTGCGCTCGACCATGTATTCACCCGTCAGCGTGTCGACCGAGACTTCCGAACACGAGGCGCCATAGGCGAAATAATAGAAGGGGCGGCCCTCGCCCTTGTCGCGGTTCCAGTGGATTTTAGGTGTCTTGTAGAAACCCGCCGCCGACAGCTGGATGCGGGCCATATAGGCCTGCTTGACGAGGTCGGCGAAGGCGATTTCCTGATTGCCGACGCGCACCCGGTTGGGCAGGAACAGCACCTGATCGCGCGGCACCTGATATTTTTCGGCGGCGAAATCGATCAGCCGGTCCTTGATCTGGCGAGCGCCGTTTTGCGCCGCCATGCCGTTGAGATCGGAGCCGGACGACGCTGCCGTGGCCGAAGTGTTCGGCACCTTGCCGGTCGTGGTCGCGGTGATCTTGACCTGTTCGAGGTCGATCTGGAACTCTTCCGCCACCACTTGCGCCACTTTGACGTAGAGGCCTTGCCCCATCTCGGTGCCGCCATGGTTCAGATGCACCGAACCGTCGGTATAGACATGCACCAGCGCGCCGGCCTGGTTGTAATGCGTGGCGGTGAACGAGATGCCGAACTTGACCGGCGTCAGCGCCAGGCCGCGCTTGATGAAACGGCTGTTGGCGTTGAAGGCCGATATCTCACGCCGGCGCCGCGCATAGCTGGCGCTTTCCTCCAGCTCGGCGACAACGCGCTGGATGATGTTGTCCTCGACCGTCTGGTGGTAGGGCGTGACGTTGCGGTCCGATGTGCCGTAGAAATTCTTTTTGCGGATTTCGAGTGGATCTTTGCCGACCGCAAAGGCCACCTCGTCGATGACGCGCTCGGCGCCGACCATGCCTTGCGGGCCGCCGAAACCACGAAAGGCGGTGTTCGACACGGTGTTGGTGTAGAGCGGCGCCGATTGGGCATGTACCGCCGGCCAGAAATAGGTGTTGTCGCAGTGGAACAGTGCGCGATCGGTCACCGGGCCGGAAAGGTCCGACGAAAAACCGCAGCGCGCCGCGAACATGAAATCGACGCCGAGGATGTTGCCCTCGTCATCGAAGCCGACTTCGTAGTCGACGAGGAAATCGTGACGCTTGCCGGTGGCGATCATGTCGTCATCACGGTCGGGCCGGATCTTCACGGCGCGATGGTGTTTCTTCGCGGCGATCGCGGCCAATGCGGCAAACTGGTTGCCTTGCGTCTCCTTGCCGCCGAAGCCGCCGCCCATCCGGCGGATCTCCACCGTGATGGCATTGCTCGGCACGCCGAGTGCATGGCTCACCATGTGCTGGACTTCGCTCGGATGCTGGGTCGAGGAATAGATGGTGACGTCCTGATCCTCGCCCGGAATGGCCATGGCGATATGGCCTTCGAGGTAGAAGTGTTCCTGGCCGCCGATGCGCATTTTTCCCTTTAGCCGGCGCGGCGCCCGACGGATCGCTGTAGCGGCATCGCCGCGCTTCAGCGTCAGTGGCGGCGTGACGAGCTTGTCCTTCTTCGGATCGAGCGCGCCAATGTCGGTGACGAAGGGCAATTCCTTGTATTCGACCTTGGCCAATCTGGTGGCGCGACGCGCCTGCTCGCGCGTCTGCGCAATGACGCAAAAGATTGGCTGGCCATAGAATTGCACCTTGCCGTCGGCCAGCACCGGCTCGTCGTGGCGGCCTGTCGGCGAAATGTCGTTCTCGCCCGGCACATCCTTGGCCGTCAGCACGTCGACAACACCGGGCGCTGTACGCACCGCCGAGAGATCCATGCTGGTAATCGTGGCATGCGTGGCGGCAGAAAGCCCGAGGCAGCCATGCAGCGTGCCGGCCGGTTCCGGCATGTCGTCGATATAGACGGCCGTGCCGCTGACATGCTTGTGGGCGGAGTCATGACGTTGATCGGTGGCAACGCCGCCGGCGATCTTTTCAGCCTTCAGATTGGGGGGAGCGTGCTTGTTCATCATGCCGCCTCGTGCCTCGAAACCTGGATCGGCTCCCTGGTACCGCTGGTCTCGGCGAAGAAGCGCAGCAAGAGATTGCGCGCCGCGAGCGCACGATACTCGGCCGAGGCCCGCATGTCGGTGAGCGGGGTGAAATCCCTGGCATATTCGGCCATCGCCGCGTCAACCGTGGCCTCCGTCCATGGCTTGCCGAGCAGCGCTTTTTCGACAGAAGACGCCCGCTTCGGCGTCGCCGCCATGCCGCCATAGGCAATGCGCACCTCCGCGACCGTGCCATCGCTGGCCAGCGTCAAGAAGAAGGCGCCGAGGGCCGCGGTGATGTCCTCATCGCGGCGCTTGGTGATTTTGTGGACGGCGAATTTCGTGCCCTTGACCGGAACCGGAACGTGCACGGCCTCGACGAATTCGCCCGGCTGCCGGTCCTGTTTGCCATAGGCAATGAAGAAGGTTTCCAGTGGAATCGAGCGCCGCTTCTTGCCCTTGCGCAGGGTGAGACTTGCGCCAAGCGCGATCAACGGCGGCGGCGTGTCGCCGATCGGCGAGCCATTGGCGATATTGCCGCCGATGGTGCCCATGTTGCGCACCTGTTCGCCGCCGATGCGATCGAACAACGGCCCCAGCGCCGGGATACGCTTCGCCAATGTCGCGAAGGCATCAGTGTAGGTGACGCCTGCGCCGATCGAAATGATGCCGTTGTCTTCCGAGATGGTGCAAAGTCCGTCGAGATTGCCGATGAAAATGGCCGGCGAAATATCGCGCATGTGCTTGGTCACCCAGAGGCCGACATCGGTTGAGCCGGCAACGATGGTGGCGTTGGGGTCCCTGTCCAGCACAGCGGCGAAATCGTCGACATTGGCCGGTACGACCAACCGCGTCTTGGCCGAACCGATCTCAATCCGGGCGCCGTCATGCATGGCCTCGAGCCTGGCGGTAATCGCCTTGCGCTCCGCCGCCAGCGGATCTTTTGCCGCTTTGCCGTAGCTCGAGATGGCTTGGGCCGCGCGCATGATCGCCTCGTAGCCGGTGCAGCGGCAGAGATTGCCTTGCAAGGCCTTTTCGATATCCGCGTTCGACGGATTCGACGACTTCATCCACAGGCCATAGAGCGACATGATGAAACCCGGCGTGCAGAAGCCGCATTGCGAGCCGTGGAAATCGACCATCGCCTGCTGCACCGGATGCAGTTGGCCGGGTGAACCGCGCAGATGCTCGACGGTCACGACATGGGTGCCGTCCAGGGAGCCGAGGAAGCGGATGCAGGCATTGACGCTTTCATAGACCAGACCGCCGGCCGAGAGCTTGCCGACCAGCACCGTGCAAGCGCCGCAGTCGCCCTCGGCGCAACCTTCCTTGGTACCGCGCAGCGACCGGTCGAGCCGCAGCCAGTCGAGCAGGGTCGCGTCGGGTGTCACCGACGAAAGCGCCACATCCCTGCCATTGAGGATGAAGCGGATCTCGTTGCGAATGCTAATTTTGGCCATGCCTCAGCTCCCCCTGTAGGTCGAGTAGCCGTAGGGCGAGACCAGCAGTGGCACATGATAGTGCACGGGCTCGGCCATGCCGAAGCGGATTGGTATCGTATCGAGAAAGGCCGGTTTCGGCAGGCTCAATCCCTGCTGGCGCAAATAGTCGCCTGCGGCGAAGACCAGTTCGTATTCGCCGGTGCGGAACTCCGCGCCGGCGAGCAGCGGCTTGTCGCAACGGCCGTCGGCATTGGTGACAACAGTCTTCAAATGTGTCCGTGCCTTGCCGTCGAGGTGATAAAGCGCGATCGACAATCCCGCCGCCGGCTTGCCTGTCGCCGTGTCGAGGACATGGGTCGTCAGACGCCCGCCATCGGCATTCGACGTTTCTGCCATTGGCCGCCTCCCATTTCCGGTACGAGCGAATTGGCCCGGTACGATCAAGTATCAACAGTGAATTGTGCGCCAATTAAAGGCGATGCATAAGTCCCGGTCGAGCGGAGTGCGACAAAAACACTTTCAAAAATTTTCGGGGGAATGCGAGAAGCACCCTTTCGATATTCTGATCATACTTCGGGCCATGCCCGGCGGGAGGGACGATGCGTTACAGCAGAGACATGCGCGGCTACGGAGTCAATCCGCCGGACCCGAAATGGCCTGGCGGCGCGCATGTCGCCGTGCAGTTCGTCGTCAACTACGAGGAAGGCGGCGAGAACTGCGTGCTGCATGGCGACAAGGCGTCCGAAGCCTTCCTGTCGGAAATCGTCGGCGCGGCACCCTGGGTGGGCCAGCGCCACTGGAACATGGAATCCATCTACGAATACGGTGCCCGCGCCGGTTTCTGGCGGTTGCTGCGGCTGTTCAGCGAGGCCGAGGTGCCGATCACCTGCTATGGCGTCGCCACCGCGCTCGCCCGTTCGCCCGACCAGGTCACGGCCATGCAGGAAGCCGGCTGGGAGATCGCTTCGCACGGTCTGAGATGGATCGACTACCGCGACCACAGCGCCGAGGACGAGCGCCGCGACCTCGAAGCGGCGATCAAGCTGCATTGCGAAGTGACCGGGGCACGCCCGACCGGCTGGTACACCGGCCGCACATCGGTCAACACGGTGCGGATTGTGGCGGAAGAAGGCGGCTTCGACTATGTGTCGGATACTTATGACGACGAACTGCCCTACTGGTTCGAGCATGAGGACGGCACGCAGCTCATCATTCCCTACACCCTCGACGCCAACGACATGCGCTTCGCCACGCCGCAAGGGTTCAACTCGGGCGACCAGTTCTTTGCCTATTTGAAGGACAGCTTCGACACGCTCTATGCAGAGGGCCAGGCGGGGCGGCCGCGCATGATGAACATCGGCCTGCATTGCCGCCTCGTCGGGCGGCCAGGGCGGGTGGCGGCGCTGAAGCGCTTCGTCGATTATGTGAGGTCGCACGACAAGGTCTGGCTGGCGCGGCGCATCGATATCGCCAAGCACTGGCAGGAAAACCATCCGTACCAGCCGGCGGCGCTCAGACCGTCGAAGATGGAATTCGAGACCTTCGTCCACACTTTCGGCGGCGTGTTCGAGCATTCGCCCTGGATCGCCGAACGCGCCTACGAACTGGAACTGGGGCCGGCGCATGACACTTCAGGCGGCCTGCACAATGCGCTTTGCCGTATCTTCCGGTCCGCCAGCGAAACCGAGCGGCTTTCGGTGCTCAACGCCCATCCTGACCTTGCCGGCAAGCTGGCCAAGGCCAAGCGACTGACAGTGGAATCGACCAGGGAACAGGCCTCGGCCGGCCTCGACGCGCTGACCGACAAGGAGCGCGAACTGTTTTCCAAGCTCAACGCCGCCTACGTCACCACCTTCGGCTTCCCCTTCATCATCGCGGTGAAGGGCAAGACGAGGCAGGAAATCCTGGCGGAGTTCGAGGCGCGCATCGGCAACAGCCGCGGCGTCGAGTTCGAGACCGCCTGCAAACAGGTCGAGCGCATCGCACTGCTCCGCCTCAAGGACATGCTTCCGCAATAGGTTTGAACCCATGGATACGATCAGGATGCCCGAGCGAACCTATTACGCACCACATGGCGGCCATTCCGGCCAGAGCGAGCTTCTGACCGGCCGCGCCGTCTTCACCGAGGCCTATGCCGTCATTCCTCGGGGTGTGATGCAGGACATCGTCACCAGTGCGTTGCCGTTCTGGGACGAGACCCGCGTCTGGATCTTGTCGCGACCGCTGTCGGGTTTTGCCGAGACGTTCTCGCAATACATTGTCGAGGTCGCGCCCGGCGGCGGCAGCGACCGGCCGGAACCCGATGCCGGTGCCGAGGGCGCGCTGTTCGTGGTCGAAGGCGAACTGACGGTTCTGCTTGCCGGCAAGAAGCATAGTTTAAGGCCCGGCGGCTTTGCCTTCCTGCCGCCGGCCAGCGGCTGGACGGTTCGCAACGAAAGCAAGGCCGACGTGCGCTTCCACTGGATTCGCAAGGCTTACGAGATGGTCGACGGTCTTGATTTGCCGGAAGCCTTCTTCACCAACGAACAGGAGATCGCGCCGACGCCGATGCCCGGCACCGAGGGCCGCTGGGCGACGACGCGGTTCGTCGATCCGGCCGATTTGCGCCACGACATGCACATGACCATCGTTACGCTGGAACCGGGCGCGGTCATTCCCTTCGCCGAAACCCATGTCATGGAGCACGGTCTCTATGTGCTGGAAGGCAAGGCGGTCTATCGCCTCAACCAGGACTGGGTCGAGGTCGAGGCCGGTGACTATATGTGGCTGCGCGCTTTTTGCCCGCAGGCCTGCTATGCCGGCGGCCCGGGCAAATTCCGTTATCTGCTCTACAAGGACGTCAACCGGCACGCCAAGCTTGGCGGCGCCGGCGTCGCCGGGCGGACGCCGTGACGCGGATCATTGCGCGGCCGCTGACCCGCGAGAGCTTTGCTCCGTTCGGCGACGTCATCGATATGGGCGGCGACAACCACTACCCGATCAATGGCGGCCGCGCGGAACGCTATCACGATCTGGCGACCGCCGAGGCGATCGGACCGAATGCCCGCGTGCTAATCTCGATGGTGCGCGGCACGCCTTACGAACTGCCGCTGAAGCTGAGCATGGTCGAGCGCCACCCCTTCGGCAGCCAGGCCTTCATCCCGCTGTCGCCGCGCCCCTTCCTGGTCGTCGTCTGCCATGATGGCGATGAAGGGCCTGATGAGCCGCATGCCTTCATCACCGCACCCGGACAAGGTATCAACTATTCCCGCAATCTCTGGCATGGCGTGCTGACGCCGCTTGGCGAGGCGCAGGATTTCCTGATTGTCGACCGTGGCGGCGACGGCTCAAACCTCGAAGAATTCCATTTCTCGCATGCTTACGAGATCCATCTCCCTTAATTTTTTGTGCATGTCGTTACCCCAAAACCGGGGGCACTTTTGGGCGACATGCAGCAGGAGAGCCTGAAATGACCGACATTTCTTTGATCGACCGCCTGCTCGACGTGATCGAGCACGACATCGTGCCGAAGACGGCCGACGGTGTTGTCCATGGCAACAAGCTGTTCGGCGCGGCGATCCTGCGCAAGGACGACCTTTCGCTGGTGCTGGCCGAGACCAACAACGAGATGGAAAACCCGCTCTGGCATGGCGAGGTGCACTGCCTGAAGCGTTTCTATGAAATGCCGAAGGCGGAGCGTGTCGATACAAGAGACGCCATTTTCCTCGCCACGCATGAGCCCTGCTCGCTCTGCCTGTCGGCGATCACCTGGACCGGCTTCGACAATTTCTACTATCTGTTCAGCCACGAGGATTCGCGCGACAGTTTTGCCATCCCGCACGATCTGAAGATCCTGAAAGAGGTCTTCACCCTCGACCCCGGCGGCTACAATGCCGAGAATGCCTACTGGAAGAGCTTTTCCATACGTCGGTTGGTGCGAGCTTTGCCCGAGGCCGAGCGGCAACGGCTGGAAACACGTATCGGCGCGATTTCGGCGCGCTACGATGAGTTGTCCGGCGTCTATCAGGCGAACAAGGACGATAACGACATTCCGCTGAATTGACGCGGATTGACCAGCCGAATTCCGTGGCTGGCCCACGACGCGATCCCACCGGCTCCATCATCTGGCGATCCTGGAGCATGCCATGAAAACAGTCACCGAATTTTCCCGCAAGGTCGTCGAGTTCCCGGACATGGGCATCGTCATGCCGGATGGCTGCCGGCTGTCGGCGCGGGTGTGGATGCCGGAAGATGCCGGCGACGATCCGGTGCCTGTCATCCTCGAGCACCTACCCTACCGCAAGCGCGACGGCACCATCTTTCGCGATCAGCTGACGCATCCTTATTTCGCCGGCCACGGCTATGCCTCTATCCGCGTCGACATGCGCGGCAATGGCGATTCCGAAGGGCTGATGGACGACGAATATTCCGAGCAGGAATTGCAGGACGCCTGCGACGTCATCGCCTGGGCCGCAAGCCAGCCCTGGTGCAACGGCAATGTCGGCATGATGGGCATTTCCTGGGGCGGCTTCAACTGCCTGCAGGTGGCGGCCAAGCAGCCGCCGGCGCTAAAAGCGGTGATCAGCCTGTGCTCGACCGTCGACCGCTATGCCGACGACATCCACTACAAGGGCGGCTGCCTGCTGATCGAGAATTTCGGCTGGGCCTCGACGATGCTGTCCTACTCGTCGCGGCCGCCGGACCCGCTGCTGGCCGGCGACAACAGATGGCGCGATCTGTGGCTGGCCCGGCTGGAGAACCAGTCCTTCCTGGCGCCTCTGTGGCTGAAGCACCAGCATCGTGATGCCTACTGGAAGCGCGGCTCGATCTGCGAGGATTTTTCCGCCGTCAAAGCCGCGGTTCTGTCGATCGGCGGCTGGCATGACGGCTACCGCAACACGGTCTCGCATCTGACCAGCAACATCGAAGCCCCGGTCAAGGGCATTATCGGGCCATGGATCCACAAATACCCGCATTACGCAGGACCAAAACCCGCCATCGGCTTCCTGCAGGAGGCCTTGCGCTGGTGGGACCGGTGGCTGAAGGGAATCGACACCGGTGTCGAGTCCGACCCGGCCTACCGCGCCTATGTCATGGACAGCGTGCGTCCGGCGCGGTGGCACCCCGAGCGTCCCGGCCGCTGGATTGCCGAGCAGCAATGGCCCTCGCCAACCATCAAGACGCAGACGGTCGATCTGATCCCCGCAACGGAAAAACCGGCCATCGTTGCCTCGCCGCAAAGCTGCGGCCTGGCCGGCGGCGAGTATTTTCCCTTCACCTTCGGCCCCGAACTGCCAGGCGATCAGCGCCCCGACGATGCGCTGTCGGTGTGTTTCGACCAGCCGGAACTCAGTCAGGCCATCGACATCGTCGGCGCCCCGGAAGTCGAATTGCGGCTGTCCTCCGACCGTCCGCAGGCCAACATTGCGATCCGACTCTGTGACGTGCATCCCGATGGCGCCTCGGAACTGATTTCCTATGGCGTGCTCAATCTGACGCACCGCAATTCGCACGAATTTCCCGAGGCGCTGGTGCCGAGTGAAACCGTCTCAGTGCGCGTCGTGCTCGATCAATGCGCCTATCGCGTGCCGGCCGGCCACCGGCTGCGTGTTGCCGTTTCGAACGCCTATTGGCCTGCCATCTGGCCGTCGCCGGAGCGGGTACAACTCACCTTGTCGACGGCGACGCTCAGTTTGCCGCTGCGGCCGCTGGCGGCAGGAGACGAAGTAACGTTCGCCGAGCCGGAAGGGGCCACCCCCTGGGCAACGGAGACGATCCGCGCCGCCAATTCCGAGCGCCATGTCGATCGTGATGAAAAGACCGGAATGGTGACCCTTTCCATCGTTGATGATTTCGGCGAGGTGCGCGATCTCGCCCATGGCCTCGCCAACGGCAGCATTGCCCGCGAGACCTGGACGATCCATCCCGACGATCCGCTGTCGGCCTCAGGGAAGACGCACTGGACGCAGACCCTGTCGCGAAAGGGATGGTCGGTACGCACCGAAACGACAGCCGAAATGCGATCGGACGCGCAAAACTTCATCGTCAGCGCCAGAATCGAGGCGTATGAGGACGAAACGCTCGTCTTCGAGCGCAATTTCGAGGAGAAGGTGCCGCGCGCGCTTCTTTGAGCACTTAGCTCATTGGTCCAATTGCGACGTACGATTTACGCCACGGCATGTCGCATTCGGTCTTGCTTACCGCTTTCCCTTGCGGTCATTATTCTCCTCACAAGAAACAAGAAAAACGACCGCAGAGTCGAACCAACAGAGTGAGGAACTCAAAATGTCGAACGAACTGGAATTTCTTAGCCGGCGTGTCGCGTCGGGCAAACTGAGCCGTCGTGATTTTCTCGGCCGGGCGGCGGCGCTCGGTATCTCCGCACCCTTCGCCAACTCGCTGCTTTCAAGCGCGGCACGCGCGGCAGGTCCGGTCAAGGGCGGCACACTGAAGGCCGGACTTGTCGGCGGCGAGTCCACCAACAGCCTTGATCCGGCACTGTTCATGACTCAGGTGCCGTTCGCCTTCGGCAAGATGTGGGGCGAATTGATCGTCGAGCTTTCGCCGGAAGGCAAGCTCGAGAACCGCATCGCCGAGGAGATCGGCTCGTCGGACGACGCCAAGGTGTGGACGCTGAAGATCCGCGACGGCGTCGAATTCCACAACGGCAAGACGGTGACCGCCGAGGACGTGGCCGCCACACTTGAGCGCCATTCCGACGAGAAGTCGAAATCCGGCGCGCTCGGCTACATGAAGGGCATCGAGACCATCAAGGCCAGCGGCAAGGAAGTCGTGCTGACCCTGAAGGAAGCCAATGCCGATCTGCCCTATTTGCTCAGCGACTATCACCTGATCGTCCAACCGAATGGCGGCAAGGACAAGGCCGACGCAGGCATCTCGGCCGGTCCTTACAAGGTCACGACCAATGAGCCCGGCGTGCGCCATGGCGGCGAGCGTTTCGCCAATTACTGGCAGGGCGACAAGATGGGCCATGCCGACCAGATCGAGATCATCGTCATCAACGATGCGACGGCTCGCACGGCCGCCCTGCAGGGCGGCCAGGTCAATATGGTCAACCGCGTCGAGCCGAAGATCGTCGACCTGATCAAGCGCCTGCCGGGCGTCACCATCCGCAACCACGCGGGTCCAGGCCACTACGTGTTCATCATGCATTGCAACACGGCGCCGTTCGACAACGCCGATTTGCGCATGGCACTGAAGCTGGCTATCGACCGCGAGGAAATGCTGGACAAGATCCTGCGCGGCTACGGCTCGCTCGGCAACGACTTCCCGATCAATGCGTCCTATCCACTGTTTACCGAGATCGAGCAGCGTAAGTACGATCCCGACAAGGCCAAGTTCCACTTCAAGAAGTCGGGCCACGATGGCGCCGTCCTGCTGCGGACCTCGGACGTCGCTTTCCCGGGCGCTGTCGATGCATCGCAGTTGTTCCAGCAGAGCGCGGCCAAGGCCGGCATCCAGATCGAGCTGAAGCGGGAGCCCGGCGACGGCTATTGGAACGAGGTCTGGAACAAGCAGCCCTTCTGCGCTTCCTACTGGGGCGGCCGCTCGACCCAGGACCAGATGTACTCCACCGCTTATCTGTCGAACGCCGACTGGAACGACACGCGTTTCAAGCGCCCGGACTTCGACAAAATGGTGCTGGCCGCGCGCGCCGAGCTCGACGAGACCAAGCGCAAGCAGATGTACCATGACATGGCTGTCCTGGTACGAGACGAGGGCGGCCTGATCCTGCCGATGTTCAACCAGTTCATCGACGCTACCGGCGCCAAGGTCGGCGGCTGGGTCGATGATCCGCATCAGGAGCTGATGAACGGTTACGCGCTGGCGAAGTGCTGGCTCGAAGCCTGAGCCTGGCCTTGCGGATATGTCCTCACCCATCTTGAAACTGGTGGCCCAGCGCGTTGCGCTGGGCATTCTCCTCTTGTTGGCCGTTTCGGTCCTGATCTTCGCCGGCACCCAGATCCTGCCCGGCGACGTCGCGCAAGCCATTCTCGGGCAATCGGCGACACCGGAGTCGCTCGCCAATCTGCGCGAGCAGCTCGGGCTCAACCAGCCAGCCTACCTCAGGTATTTTCATTGGCTGGGCGGCGTGCTGACCGGCGATCTCGGCACGGCGATGTCGAGCGGGCAGGATATCGCCACGTCGATCAAGGGACGGCTGTGGAACACGCTGTTCCTCGCCTTCTGGGCGGCGATCGTCGCCGTGCCGCTGGCGATCATCCTCGGCCTGATCGCGGTACGCTACCGCAATGGCTGGGTCGACAAGCTGATCTCCGGGCTGGCGCTGGCCTCGACCTCGTTTCCCGAGTTCTTCATCGGCTACGTGCTGGTCTATTTCTTCGCCGTGAAATGGCAAATATTCCCGGGCATTTCGACCGTCTATGACGGCATGCCTTTTGGCGAGCGCATGCAGGCGATCGCTCTGCCGGCGGCCGCGCTGACGCTGGTCGTGCTCGCCCACATGATGCGCATGACACGCGCGGCGATCCTCAATGTCATGCAGTCGGCCTATGTCGAGACGGCGGAACTGAAGGGCCTGTCGGCCTTCAACGTCATCCGCAAGCACGCCTTCCCCAATGCGATCGCGCCGATCATCAACGTCGTCATGCTCAACCTCGCTTACCTCATCGTCGGCGTCGTCGTGGTCGAGGTGATCTTCGTCTATCCGGGCATGGGACAGTATCTGGTCGACCACGTCACCAAGCGGGACGTGCCGGTGGTGCAGGCGGTCGGCCTGATCTTCGCTGCCGTCTATATCAGCCTGAACATCATTGCGGACATAGCGGCCATCGTCGCCAATCCGCGTCTCAGACACCCGAAATAGGGGGCGG